>JABAZY010000032.1 GCA_018608245.1 Alphaproteobacteria bacterium
CTGTCTTGGAAGTCGTAAGGTAAGGCTAGTGGTACAGTTTTTAATTGAACTATATCTAGTTGTGGGCAAGCATGCCTAATGCTAGGGAAACGTTGTATAACACCGCTAGCGACCACGTTCCGAGCATTTTTATATTCGTCCGATGTTGTCTCTGCTTGAGTTAATAAATAATCACCGCCTAATGCACTGGCGGCCAGTGTAAAGCCGATAGCAAGTGAGGTGAAAATAGGTTTTGAAGAATTGTACTTATGAGACATGACGTAAATTACCCGATTTTCCATATTTTATCAATAAAAAAATGCATATTACCCATCTTAACTATTTGAAATTCCACAGAGTCATATTATAAGAGACGCGTAATGATGATTGAGCTTTGGAACATATATGGATTACCGCTTGCCTTTATGCTGATGCATATTGGTATTCTGGTGGGTGCTATTCTGACAGGAGTGGCATATTATACCTATGCGGAACGTAAGGTTTTGGGCGCTATGCAACGTCGTCAGGGGCCTATGACTGTGGGGCCTTTTGGCTTATTACAACCAATTGCCGATGGGATAAAACTACTCTCAAAAGAGATGATTATCCCTGCTAAAGCCAATAAGCCTGTTTTCATCTTAGCACCGATTATTTTGTTCGTTCTGGCGATTATCGCTTGGGCGGTCATCCCAGTAAACGCCAAATGGGTATTGGCTGACATTAATGTCGGAATTTTATACTTATTCGCTGTATCCTCTATGGGGGTTTATGGTGTTGTGATGGCTGGTTGGGCATCCAACTCTAAATACGCATTTTTGGGCGGTCTACGCTCTGCCTCGCAAATGGTGTCCTATGAAGTCTCTATGGGCTTGGTTATTGTTTGTGTGTTGCTGTGTGCTGGCTCATTGAACCTAAGCGAGATTATCTTGGCCGACCGTCCTGCATGGATGCAAATTCTGCTATTTCCGATGCTTATCGTGTTTTTGATCTCAATATTGGCTGAAACAAACCGTGCGCCATTTGACTTGCCAGAAGGTGAGTCAGAAATTACAGGCGGATTTATGGTTGAATATTCTTCCATGACATTTGCGTTATTCTTCCTTGGTGAATACGCCAATATGATCCTGATGAGCGCAATGACAGTTGTTTTATTCCTTGGTGGATGGTTACCGCCATTTGGTATTGATGCATTGGCTGTTGTCCCGGGTGTTATCTGGTTTGTATTAAAGACATTCTTGGTGATGTTCTTCTTCCTATGGTCTCGTGCGACCTTCCCAAGATATAGATATGATCAATTGATGAGATTGGGGTGGAAGATATTCTTGCCATTTACCTTGTTCTGGGTTGTATTAACCTCAGGCATCCTCGTTTATTTTAATGCGTTACCATGAGCGAAAATGAGAAACTAGAAATATTGCGCGAAATGAGAGATCGTCAAAAAGAGTCTTTGGCGCTTCAACGTGAGCAATTTGACTATATGAAGTCACAATATGATCGTGTTGAGAAAATAAATGATAAAGCAGAGAAAATTCAAGATCGTGCTAGTCTAATGTTTAAATTTATGGCGCCGTTGTTCTTTGTGTTAGTCATTATTTTGTTTTATATTTTGTGGCGTTATCTTTAGGAATTTAAATGAAAAATTTTATTAATGCATTTTTGTTGACTGAAATTGTGAAGGGCATGGCGCTGACGCTTAAGTACATGTTCTTTATGCCGCGTGTGACGATTAACTACCCGAACGAGAAGGGGCCAATTTCTCCACGTTTCCGTGGTGAACATGCGTTGCGTCGCTATCCAAACGGCGAAGAGCGTTGTATTGCCTGTAAATTATGCGAAGCGATTTGCCCTGCGCAAGCCATTACCATTGAGGCTGAGCCTCGCGAAGACGGCGCGCGCCGTACAACACGCTACGATATTGATATGGTTAAGTGTATCTATTGCGGTCTATGCGAAGAAGCCTGCCCGGTAGATGCCATTGTCGAAGGGCCAAACTTCGAATTCGCTACCGAAACCCGCGAAGAGCTTTATTACAATAAAGAAAAACTCCTAGAAAACGGCGACCGTTGGGAAGCTCAAATTGCGTCGAACTTAGCGGCAGATGCGCCTTATCGTTAAGCCAAGCTACATGCTTTTTCAGCGAGCGCATTAATAGCAGCCAAAGTTACGTCGTCACCAGCACGAATGGTACACGTGTTATCTCTATTCATGACAGCATCAATGAATCCTAGCTCTAATGCATTCATTGCGGATAACTCTATTAAATCTTTTCGTAGTAAGGCGGACACAAATTCAGAGGATAAATCTAATGGGCTGCTTTCTTTATGTTTTCTTATAAACTCATTATCACATAATAAGTCATAAGCTTGAGATATTGGATCTTGAAAATGTATTACTGATTGCCCAAAAGCTATTTTGTTAATGGAATGTAATTGCATTTTGCTTGAGCGCAATGCATAGCGATGTCCCAATGAACCTGCTGCGGTTAACATATATGCTGAGGAGGATGCCGCAAGGCCAGTATTTATTGTCCTAACGATAGGTTTATCTTTAGCTATATTAACAATTTGATAAGCAAGGCTTAAAAGTCCGCCGATAGAATTAATGTAAATATTAGCTTCTTTATCAGACGGTAGGTGTTTTAATGCTGATTTGAAACGTTCTCTCTCGCTGATTAAAGATGGGTGAGTTTTTGATCGCTGAACGGGCGTTAAAGACATACGAGATTTTGCTGATAAGCCTGAGGGTAGGACTATGGGGCTATTTGCATCGTAAACTGCAAAATTATGAGCCAAATATGTGGTGGCTAATAAATGAGACATAATATCTTGTTGTACAACAGTGGTTTTATCTCGCTCGAAAGAGGGGAGTGTACTAGTTACATCATTAAATCTTTTAACTTTTGACATAAGAATTAGTTAGCGGTTATTTTTCGTTATGTCAATAAAAAACCGAGCTTGATTGCCCGGTTTTTATGAATGCGTAGAGGGATATTCTTTAAATTAGAACAGGCTATTAATCGGCATGTGGTAGTAAACACCGACTGTATCTGCACCTGGGTTATCATCGCCTAGGTCAGCATTTGACATGTGGCTGTAGGATAACGAAACGCGGTTACCTGAGTAGAATTGGTAAGCCGCTTCAATTTGTGATCTGAACTCAATTGGGTAATCAAGGTCTAAATCACTGCTACCGTCAGTGTATAAACCAACACCCCAACTCGGTGTGATGATAATGTTATCTGTGGCTTTTAAATCAGCATAAAAACCGCCACCACCCCATAATGTACCTTCGTGAGTTGCTTCAGCACCGATGAAAGGCTTGATGATCCATAGTAATGGTGAGCCATCGCGGTATTCGATACGGAAGTCAGTGGCTTCATTGTCTTCAAATACATCATAAACACCGACACCAAGACTTAAATATGATTGGTCAGTTTGCACTGAGCCTGTGTCTTGAGCTAGGGCTGGCGCGCTAAACGCAATTAAAGGTAACGCCAATAGGGATAGTAATTTTTTCATTTTATTTCCTTTGATAATAAAGGTTAGTGGTTAGTAAATCATTTTGAGTATTTAGCTCCGAAGGACTCCGAAGCGAGAAATAGAAATTTCAATAATTATTTTGAAGCAAAATTAAGAAAAATCAAGCTTGGATATTATAATTTTTTTACTTGTCTAGTCTTGCGTTTAGGCACGTGAAGGATTAAAAGAGCATGTTAAAACAATAATGTAGTATTCCATCATGATTGCAGCGATTGCCTTTTATTTATTTGCCTTTATTACAGTTATAAGTGCCGTTATGGTTATATCTGCGCGTAATCCTGTGCATTCCGTGCTTTTCCTTATCTTGGCGTTCTTTAATGCGTCTGGGCTTTTTGTGCTTTTGGGCGCAGAGTTCATCGCGATGATTTTGGTCATTGTGTATGTAGGCGCGGTGGCCGTGCTCTTCTTATTTGTCGTAATGATGCTAGACATCAGTTTTGCCGATTTACGCAAAGGGGCGATGCAATATTTACCCGTGGGTATATTTGCAGGGGGCGTGTTGCTTGCTGAGCTAATATTTGTCTTCACTGCTTGGACATTCTCTAGCGACTATAAAGACAATATCGCAGTACCAGCTGTTCCAGATGCTGAACTGACGAATACAGAAGCTTTAGGGCGTATTCTTTACACAGATTATATCTTTGCGTTTCAGACATCTGGCTTGATCTTGCTTGTCGCAATGATTGGCGCGATTGTTCTAACCCACCGCCGTCGTGCTGGTGTACGTAAACAAAGCGTATCAGTTCAACAGGCTAGAACACGTGCAGAATCAATGAGCATTGAAAAAGTGACTCCAAAGACAGGTATTTAAGTTCATGGATATGATGTTATTAGAAATAGGCCTTGGCCATTACCTAACCTTAGCGGCGATTTTATTCACGCTAGGTATTTTTGGTATTTTCTTAAACCGTAAAAACGTCATTATTATTTTGATGTGTATCGAGCTTATGTTACTCGCGGTTAACATTAATTTTGTCGCATTTTCTGCACATATGGGTGACATGGTCGGGCAGGTATTTGCGCTCTTTGTTTTAACTGTAGCCGCCGCTGAAGCCGCTATTGGGTTGGCTATTTTGGTTGTCCTATTCAGAACCCGTGGATCAATTGCCGTTGAAGATATTTCAACGATGAAGGGGTAGGACTAAGTATCATGGAAATTTTTGCAGTATTCGCACCGTTGGTTGGTTTCTTATTTGCGTTTCTATTTGGAAAGCAAATGGGCGACAAAGGCGCGCAAGCCGTAACGTGTTTGCTCTTAATTGCCTCAGCTGTTGCTTCTTGTTTCTTATTTGTTGAAGTGATTTTTGGCGGTGACGGTCATGGCGCGGCTCGTACGATTAAGCTGATGACTTGGTTTAACTCAGGAGACTTGGCTGTAGATTGGGCGCTACGCGTTGATCAACTGACCGTCGTGATGATGTGCGTTGTGACGATCGTATCGTCTTGTGTACATGTTTATTCAGTGGGCTATATGAGCCACGATGCCTGTAAGGCACGCTTTATGTCTTACTTAAGCTTGTTTACCTTCGCCATGTTGATGCTGGTCACTTCCGATAACTTGGTTCAGCTTTTCTTCGGTTGGGAAGGGGTTGGTGTTGCGTCTTATCTTTTGATTGGTTTCTGGAACCATAAAGAAAGCGCGAATGCAGCCTCTATCAAAGCCTTCCTCGTTAACCGTGTTGGTGACTTTGGTCTGGCTTTAGGAATTTTCTCAGCCTTCATGCTATTCGGCTCTGTAGAATTTGATACAATTTTTGAAGATGCGGAGCGTATCTCGATCGAGAACCCTGAAATGCTGACAATTACTTGTTTGCTTCTATTTATGGGCGCGATGGGTAAATCAGCTCAACTGGGGCTTCATACTTGGCTACCTGATGCGATGGAAGGGCCAACCCCTGTGTCTGCTCTTATTCATGCGGCGACGATGGTAACGGCGGGTGTTTTCTTGGTGGCACGTATGTCACCTGTGTTTGAATTTGCACCAATTGCCTTAATGGTTGTAACGGTTGTTGGTGGTACAACGGCGTTTGTGGCGGCGACGATTGGTATGACCCAATTTGATATTAAGCGTGTGATTGCTTATTCAACGATGTCACAGCTCGGTTATATGTTCTTCGCCCTTGGTGTGTCGGCTTATGGCGCGGCGATATTCCATCTAATGACACATGCATTCTTTAAGGCTTTGTTGTTCTTAGGGGCGGGGTCAGTTATTCACGCTATGTCGGATGAACAAGATATGCGCAAGATGGGTGGAATTTGGAAGAAAATCCCCATGACCTATGCGCTCATGTGGATAGGCTCGCTCGCGCTTGCTGGTATTCCTTGGTTTGCTGGTTACTATTCTAAGGACATGATTTTGGAATCTGCTTTTGCTGATCATTCATGGTTTGGTGATTATGCTTTCTGGATGGGGATAGCTGCGGCGATTATGACAGCGTTCTATTCAGCCAGATTAATCTTTATGACATTCCACGGTAAGCCTCGTGCAAGCAAAGAAGTGATGGATAATATCCATGAATCTCCACCTGTTATGCTTACGCCACTAATTATTTTGGCGGTGGGTGCTATATTCTCTGGTGGTATTTTCTATCAATCATTTGTTGGTGGCGCACATCATGAATCTGCGCACGCAGATGGCGGTAGATATCTGGCTCAACATGCAAGTCTTGATCCTAATCTTGTAACGCCTCATGCGGGCGATGATAAACATGCGAAGGTTGAAGAAGACGAACATCATGAAAGCGATGAATGGACAAAAGAATCTTTCTGGCAGAAATCATTATTTGTACTACCTGAAAATGACACAGTAGAAGCCGCGCATAGTGTTCCTTACTGGGTTAAAAAATTACCAATCGCGATGGGCGTTATTGGATTGTTATTAGGTTGGTTACTATATAACCGCTTCCCTAGTGTTCCTGCTTTCTTTGCTAAGATTTTCAAGCCGTTCCATGTGTTGTTCTTCAGAAAATGGTTCTTCGATGAAGTTTATGATTTCTTATTTGTGAAACTTGCGCATATATTTGGGCGTTTATTCTGGGCGACGGACCGAAACGTAGTTGATGGTCTTGGACCTGATGGTGTTGCTAAAACCTCTCGCGGTATCGCGGGACTATTGAGCAAGTTCCAATCTGGATATGTGTTCCAATACGCGCTGATTATGATGATCGGTCTTATCGGCTTTGTGACGTGGTTTTTTGTTAAAATGACTTTTGGTGAAGGATAGTCTTGATGGTTGATTTACCCCTATTATCATTATTGACGTTCTTGCCGTTATTAGGTGCGTTCTTTATTTTTATTATTCGTGGAAATGAAGCGACCGTTGCGCGTAATTCAAAACGTGCGGCGTTATATATCACAGTTGTAAACTTCCTTTTGGCTGTCTACATGATGGTGAATTTCAATCCAGACACTGCTGACTTTCAATTCGTTGAAAAGCGGGAATGGTTTGGTGCGTTAGGGATCTCATACCACATGGGTATTGATGGTATCTCACTGTTCTTGGTTGTACTGGCAGCATTTCTAACGCCAATCTGCATCCTCGCTAGCTGGAATTCAATTAAGACACGCGTTAAGGAATATATGATTGCGTTTCTGATTTTAGAAACTTTCATGATCGGAACATTTTGTGCGCTTGATGCGGTTCTGTTCTATATCTTCTTCGAAGGTGTGCTTATTCCAATGTTCATTATCATTGGTGTTTGGGGTGGTCCACGCCGTGTTTATTCGGCCTATAAATTTTTCCTCTATACATTGCTAGGCTCTGTTTTGATGTTGATTGCGTTATTGGCGCTATACATGGAAGCGGGCACAAGTGATATTCCGACTTTGATGGCTAATCCCGTCGCGCTTCAGATGCAAATGTGGTTATGGCTTGCGTTCTTTGCCAGCTTTGCGGTTAAAATGCCGATGTGGCCTGTCCATACATGGCTACCCGACGCCCACGTGGAGGCACCAACGGCTGGCTCCGTAATTTTGGCGGGTGTACTGTTGAAAATGGGGGGCTATGGCTTTCTAAGGTTCTCAATTCCAATGTTCCCAGAGGCGACAGAGTTTTTCGCACCAATGGTTTATTGGTTATCAATCATTGCTATTATCTACACGTCACTTGTGGCGCTAGTTCAGGAAGACATGAAAAAGCTGATTGCTTATTCTTCCGTGGCTCATATGGGCTTCGTGACGTTGGGTATCTTTACCGCAACAACTCAAGGCGTTGAGGGTGGTATCTTCCAAATGCTATCTCACGGTGTGATTTCTGCGGCGTTGTTCCTATGTGTTGGGGTTGTTTATGACCGCCTGCATACGCGTGAGATTTCACGTTATGGCGGCTTGGTCAAAAATATGCCGAAATATGCGACTGTCTTTATGATCTTAATGTTAGCCTCTGTAGGCTTGCCAGGAACATCTGGCTTTGTTGGAGAATTCCTAACACTTATGGGTGCTTACCAAGTTGATAAAGTAATCGGTGTGCTTGCGACAACAGGGGTTGTTTTAGGTGCAGCTTACATGTTGGTTCTATATCGTCGCGTGATATTCGGTGCGCAGAAAAATGAAGATGCCGCAAAAATGGGCGACCTTGTGACCCGCGAATATATTTACTTAGTGCCATTGATTGGACTAATTTTATGGCTTGGAATTGCACCATCATATGTAATGGATCGTGTTGCTCCATCCGCCGCAAAATTAATAGGTCAATATGAAGCAGGTATCTTAGATGAGGCCGACGGCCCTAAAGAAGCAACCAAGATTAAGGCTGCCAAAAGTGAGGATAAAGGACAAGAGTAATGAGCGAATTTAATCCAATATCCTTAGCACCTATCTTGCCAGAATTATTCATGGCTGTGGCTGGTATGGTTTTACTAGTGGCAGGTGTATTCCGTGGCAATGAAGGCACACGTTTTATTACGTGGGCCACAATTGCGGTTGTTGTTATGGCTGCTTTCGTACTGGCAGGTGAATTACCAACGGGTAAGCCTGTTCTAAACGGCATGTTCGTCCTTGATAGCTTTGCATATTATATGAAATATCTGGTGATTACAGGTCTTGTGATCTCGCTTATGCTCTCCATTCAATATCTCGACCAAGAGAAAATGGCGAAATTTGAATATCCGCTCATCGTTCTATTTGCGGGTATTGGGATGATGTTGATGATCTCTGCCAATGACATGTTGTCATTATATATGGGGCTAGAGCTTCAATCATTGAGCCTTTATATTTTGGCTGCGATCAGACGTAATCATGTGAGGTCAGCAGAAGCGGGCATGAAATATTTTGTACTGGGGGCTATCTCATCAGGAATTCTGCTCTTTGGTATCTCCCTTATTTACGGCTACACAGGAAGCACAAATTTTGAGCTGATCGCGAGTAGCTTAGCTAAGGACGTATCTATTGGCGCAGTGCTTGGTTTTGTCTTTGTATTGGCTGGTCTGTCATTCAAAATATCTGCTGTCCCATTCCACATGTGGACGCCCGATGTTTATGAAGGAGCGCCCACATCAGTCACGGCCTTTTTCGCGATTGTGCCCAAAATTGCGGCACTAGCGTTAATCGTCCGTGTGCTATTCGTACCTTTCGTGGCGTTACATGAGCAATGGTTCCAGATGATTTGGTTCTTATCTTTTGCCTCCATGATGGTTGGTGCATTCGCGGCACTTCGTCAGGAAAATATTAAACGCCTTATGGCCTATAGCTCGATCGGTAATATGGGCTATGTCTTAATCGGTATCGTGGCTGGCGGTGACGCAGGGATTAGCTCCATGCTAATTTACTTAACTATTTATATGGTCATGACGGCGGGTGTGTTTGGTATTATCTTATGTATGCGCCTAGAGGGTGTTTCTGTTAATTCAATTTCTGATCTCGCGGGGCTGTCGCAACATCGACCGTTCTTGGCGTATTCCATGGCGATTTTGATGTTCTCTATGAGTGGTATTCCACCAATGGCTGGGTTCTTCGGTAAATTCATGATTTTCCAAGCAGCGATTGAGTCTGGTCTCTACACGTTGGCGGTGCTCGGGGTCTTAAGTTCCGTTGTCGCGGCCTATTATTACTTACGTATTATCAAAACCATGTTCTTTGATACGCCAGCTGAGAAATTTGATACCAATATTGAATTTTCTCGTCGTTTGGTCATTTTGCTGTCAGTACTTCTCACATTAGGTTTCGTATTGTACCCATCACTATTAATTGAAACTGCTGAAGTTGCTGTTGGCAGCTTGTTTGATTTTTAACGGTAGGATGGCTTAAATGACTAAGCCCTCAAAAGAAGACGCAACTCCCAATATTGATTGGCGTGTTTCGGTTTATGAAACCGTTGAAAGCACGCAAACACATGTCTTTGAAAAAGTGGCTGAAGATGAGCCTGAAGGCTTTGTCGTTCAGGGGCTTCAGCAAGTAGGGGGTAAGGGTCGCCACGGTAATCAATGGACATCACCTATTGGTAATTTATATATGTCGATGTTGCTACGTCCAGACTGCACGATGATGCAGGCGGGGGAGATGGCTTTTGTGATTGGCGTTGCACTATCAGAAGCAATGAACCCATACATTGATCCAAATAAGCACAACAAACAGCTGAAATGGCCGAATGATATCTTGGTCGATGGTTTAAAAATATCAGGCATTTTGATTGAGGCTGATAGCAATGATAAGGGCGGTGTAAATGCACTTGTCGTTGGGATGGGTATTAACATTTTTATCGCTCCCGATCTTGCTGTGAGCATCAGTAAAATTAGTGAAAAACCAATCTATATAAATGTATTTCGTGATGAAGTTTTGGCTTCCATCAACCGTTGGTATAAGCGTTGGACAGAAAAAGGCTTTGCCCCAATTCGAGATGCTTGGTTAAAACAAGCCTATGGAATCGGCGATGAAATTACGGCACGTCTGCCGAATGACAAAATTAAAGGTGTGTTTAAATCTATTGATGAACAAGGGGCGTTAATATTAGAAATGCCAGATGGCAGTGATAAAATCATTCACGCCGCTGATGTTCATTTTGGCCCAAAAGAGCAAAAGAAAAAATAATGTTATTAGCCATTGATGCAGGAAATACCAATATAGTTTTTGCCGTGTATAACGGTGAGGAAAAACTTAATCAATGGCGCGTTGAAACCCATAAGTTATCTAGCGACATATTTTCAGAAATCCAAAGTGATTTTTCTGATATTGATGACGTTATTATTTGCTCTGTTGTGCCTAAAATAAATGATGCCTTGGTGGAAAATTGTCAGGAATTTTTTAATGTTCAAGCTGATTTTGTGACGCACGAAAACATCGATATTGAAATTAAAATTGATAAGCCTCAGCAATTGGGAACGGATAGAATGGTTGGCGCGTCTGCCGCTGTTCAATTGTGCAAAACGCCAATTATTGTGGTGGATTTTGGTACATCGACAAATTTTGATGTGATTGATGCAAAAGGCGCTCATTGCGGTGGTGTCTTGGCAACGGGCGCTAAATTATCTCTATCTGCATTGGAACAGGCTGCGGCGCAATTGCCTAATATTGAAATTGCCAAACCTCAAAATATCATAGGCACGAATACATTGGATGCGATGCAATCAGGTATCTATTGGGGCTATATTGCCATGGTTGAAGGGCTTATTGTTAAAATTAAAACTGAGATGAATGAAGAAAATATATCTGTTGTGGCAACTGGCGGATTAGCGCCGTTATTCGAACAAGGAACAGATATGTTTGATATTATGGATCAAGACTTGATTATGAAGGGATTACTCCATATGCATAAGGTCATTAAAGGTTTAAAAGGATAATTAATGACTAAAAAATATAACCCAGATGAATTACTGTTCGTTCCTTTAGGGGGCGCTGAGCAATTCGGCGCGAACCTGAATGTTTATGGATATAAGGGCAAATGGCTTGCGGTTGATATGGGTATCGGCTTTGCGGATGAATATTATCCGGGCGTTGATATTCTACTACCTAACCCAAAATTCTTAGAAGCGCATAAAGAAGATATCTGTGGCCTGATTATTACGCATGCTCACGAAGATCATATTGGTGGTGTGGCACATTTATGGCCACGCTTAAAATGCCCGATTTACTGTACAGAATTCACAGCTATCATCTTGAAGAAAAAGATGGCAGAAAATCCAGAATGCCGTGGCGCGAAAATTCATATTATTGATCAACAAACACCTGTAAAAATTGCACCATTTACGTGTACGTTTTTGCCCGTAACTCATTCTGTGCCGAACACATCATCTATTCTAATCGAAACTGATTTGGGCAATGTGCTTCACAGTGGTGATTGGAACTTAGATCCTCGTCCTGTTTTGGGTGATAAAACAGATGAAGCCATATTCAGAAAAATTGGTGATGACGGTGTGTTGGCCTATGTAGGCGATTCAACAAACGCAGGGGTCAATGGTTTTTCTGGCTCTGAAAGCGATGTGGAAGAGGGGCTTAGCCAAGTCTTTAAAGACCGCAAAGGGCGCATTGTTATTACAATTTTCTCCTCTAATATTGGGCGTGTACGCTCTATCTGTAAGGCAGCGGCGGAGAATGATCGTCATGTGGCCGTGCTTGGTCGTTCGCTCCATCGTATGATTGGTGCGGCAACAGATTGTGGTTATTTGGATGATATTGAAAATTTTATCGAGGAAGAAGATATTGGTCATCTTCCAAATGATAAAGTAGTGATTATCGCGACAGGTTCCCAAGGTGAGGCACGTGCGCAAGTGGGTAAAATTGCCCGTGGCGATCATAAAAATCTCAAATTAGACCGTGGCGACACCGTTATCTTTTCTTCTCGTGCTATTCCGGGTAATGAAAAAGAAATCAACTTTGTTCAAAACCGTTTGGCAGGTTCAGGTATCGATGTAATTAATCCTAGAGATACAGAGCATTGCATTCATGTGTCTGGTCATCCTGCGCGTGATGAAATTAAACTGATGTATGATTGGGTGCGCCCACAAATTGTGGTGCCCGTTCATGGTGAGAAAATCATGTTACAAGATCAAGCGGAATTGGCACGTAATAGCCAAATCAGCCAAGTGGTTGTTCCCAGTAATGGTACAATGATTAGATTAGCGCCGAACAAGCCAGAAATTATCGACCACGTGGAAACAGGATTATTAGCGGTTGAGCCAGGGCGGATTATCGCCTCAGGTCACAAAGCAATTTCTGAACGCCGTAAGCTTCAATATTCAGGTACGATGCATATTTCAGTTGTGATTGATCGTAAGTACGAACTTATCGCTGATCCGCAAATCACGACCGTTGGGCTATTTGATGATGATGTTGATGATATCCCAGATTTTGAAGATGACTTATCAACTGAGATAGAAGACTTGCTTCATAGTCTAAAACGCAGTGGTAAAAAAGATGTTGAGTATTTAGAAGAGCAGGTACGTATCATGGCAATGCGCTATGTCTTTGACATCCTCCGCATCAAACCAAAAGTTAACGTGCATCTAATGAAAGTATAATGGGTTCCGAAGGAGCTTCTTGAGGCTCTGTTGGGTATCTTCCATCACCGTGAGTCATAACGGCTTCATTTGCTTCAAAAATTGCTACGGCAATTTCTTGTAGGGTTTCTTTCTCAATAGGACCAATAAAATGCATTGCAATACCGATAGCGGCTTCAAGAAATCTGTTTGTAATAGAAGGGGTCCTGTTCATTTTATGCCTCTAATATAAATGTGGGGAGAATTTGGAAAATTTTAAAATATCCGTAACTTCAATAGAGGTATTCTCATAAGATGAATCTTTTACTGAATCTAAGAAAATTTGTGCTAAGTCTACATCGGGATATTCAAACCTGATGAATAGAGCAACTAATGAACCTAAAACGGCATGTTGTACTCTGTTTCTAGTTGCTTTAGGGTCTTCCATAATAAACTTTATTAAACATAAGAAAGAATGTTGTCAATGAATATAGTTACTGCGATTTTGGTCTATTTTTTAGTCTTTTGGACGATTTTGTTTATGGTTTTGCCATGGGAAAATCGTAAGCCAGAGACGCTAGAAAAGGGGATGGCGGGAAGCGCGCCAGCTAAGCCACGTATAAAAGAGAAGTTTTTGATTACTTTTGTTATCTCAGGCCTGATTTCTGCCATTATTTACTTGCTTATTCATCTGAACCTATTAGATTTTTACGAAATGTCTCGTGAAATGATGAAAGAGGATGGCGTAGAATGAAAAAATTATTATTAGCTACAGGAATAGCCCTTGTTGCAGTGTCTTTGAATGTAAAAGTTTCTGCACAAGAACACTCAGTGGAGTCCAATAAACCAGCAGTTTGTGCTGTCTTACCAAATATTAGCGCGATGACAGGTGCTAATGATGTTGTAAATACAGTTGTGCCAGATTCAACTTATGCATCTACGGGGCAACGAGTAACCGTGAAAACAGCGACAGGTCAAATTGTTGAAGGCGATGTCATTCAAGGTGGTATTTTGTCTACGCAAGGCTCAAATGTTGGACCAACTTATCAAGCGGGTGTGGATGCCTATGGCAGACCCGTTGTACCAGCCAATGTTGATCAAGCTTATACGCGCGATGTGATAGGTCAAAATGATAAAGTACGCGTGCCCCTTGAAATGGATTTAGCACAGCGTTTATTGACGATGCCACAAGCACAAGGGATTACACTTCAAGCACCTTTAGGTATGTTGGAAGTTTATAAAGATGGTCGTGTGACTTATAACGATCAAGACTGGACGTCACCAATTAACAGCTTGTGCGGTCGTCCTCAACGTGTGGTAACAACACCGCAAGTTGTTGAAAACGTTCAAGCACCTATTGTTGCCCCAACAGCGCCGACGGCACCTGTAGAAGCTACTATGCAAAACATTGTAGAGCCTGTCATGGTTGAACCTTCTGCGCCAGCAACAGTTTCGCCATCAGTTCCATTGGAAACAACCGCACCATCCATACAAGCAAGAATACCAGGTACGATTTCTACGAAGGTCATCACAGATAAACCAGAATTATTACAAGGCGGCTCGAACTAATGAACAAACCAGCTAAACAGCAGCAAGGCCAGAATAACAAGAAGAAGCCAAGAACCGCTATCACGCCAACTCGCGAAGAGGATTTTGCGGAGTGGTATCAGCAGGTGGTGAAATCGGCTGACTTCGCCGAAAACTCGCCGACGCGTGGGTGTATGATTATCAAGCCGTATGGCTGGGCAATCTGGGAAAAATGCCAAGAAATTTTTGATAAATGGCTAAAAGATTATGGCGTTGAGAACGCGTCATTCCCATTGCTAATCCCAATGAGCTTTTTCTCACGCGAAGCTGAGCATGTTGAAGGTTTTGCCAAAGAATGTGCAGTTGTAACCCATCACCGTTTAGAATCTGACGGGAAGGGTGGCTTGCAACCTGCTGAAGATGCGAAGTTGGAAGAGCCTTATGTTGTGCGCCCAACGTCTGAGACAATTATTGGTGATGCGATGTCACGTTGGATTCAATCCTATCGTGACCTGCCGATGCAATTAAACCAATGGGCGCAAGTGCTTCGTTGGGAGATGCGAACGCGTCTATTTTTACGTACGGCTGAATTCTTTTGGCATGAAGGGCATAACGCCTTTGAAGATCACAAGGGCGCGGATGATGACTGCTTACATGTGATGGGGCTATACGAGAAATTCTTCACAGAGCATTTGGCTTTTGATGGTTTCGTTGGTGTGAAAACACCAGAGGAAACATTCCCTGGCGCGAACCGTACTTATGCATTCGAAGCAATGATGCAAGATGGTAAGGCTCTACAGGCCGCTACTACGCATGATCTAGGCACAACGTTCGCCAAAACATTTAACATCACATATCAAGGGCGTGACGAAAAAGAACATCTTTGTCATACAACCTCATGGGCGTTTAGCACCCGTACCATTGGTGGGTTGATTATGATGCATGCGGATGATGATGGTATGATTATGCCGCCACGTATTGCACCACAACAAATCATTATCCTACCGATTGTTAAGGAAGATACAGCCGAAGCGGTTCAAGCGTTCTGCGCGAAGCTAACCAAAGACCTGAAAGCGAAAGGTTTCCGTGTGAAGTTTGATAACCGTGATATGCGTACACCAGATAAGATGTGGGACGCTGTGAAAAAAGGTGTGCCTATCCGTGTGGAAATCGGTGCAAGAGAAATGGAAGAAGGTCAGCTAACCTATGTACGCCGTGATATTGGACGTGAGTCAAAAACGACTTTGGCTGTGGAAGAGTTTGTGGATAAAGCTGAGGGTATTTTAGATGATATCCACGATACTATGTTGGCGCGTACGCGTAAATTCCGTGATGAAAACACGCATGATGTGACCTCGATTGATGAAATTGAAGCTTTCTTTAAGGCCGAGAAAATTGGTTTCTTGCGCGCACCAGTTGCCATCCTCGAAGATGACAAATTGGAAGCGGTGATGAAAGAATACTCACTTTCTACCCGTAACATGCCGAACGCTGATAAAGGCGAAAAAGTTTTAATCGCGAAGGCCTACTAAAGCAATGTTCTCACCCTTTGAAAGAATGATGTCATGGCGCTATTTACGTGCCCGTAAGAAAGAGGGCTTTGTCTCTGTTATTGCGGCGTTCTCGTTTCTAGGGATTATGCTTGGCGTAGCGACATTAATTATTGTCATGTCTGTCATGAACGGTTTCCGTGCAGAACTCGTAGATCGTATCTTAGGGTTAAACGGACACTTAAACGTTTATTCTGAAACAGGCACGCTGAATAATTATATGTCAGTGGTTGATCGTCTGGAAAAGATTAAGGGCGTAGAATCTGTCCGTCCCATGATTGAAGGGCAGGTGCTTATCTCCGTCAACGGTGCCGCAAATGGTGCATTGGTACGTGGTCTAAGCCGTGAAGATTTTGCCACCAAACCTCTATTATCTGAGTCCATTACCGCAGGACAATTATCCAACTTTGGTGGTCAGAATGTAGCGATTGGCATTAAACTAGCGGAGCGAATGAATTTATCCGTAGGCTCTGACCTCACGCTATTGGCCCCTAAAGGAAAAGCGACTCCGTTCGGCACTGTGCCACGCTCGGCTAGCTATAAAGTTGGCGTTATCTTTGATGTGGGCATGTACGAATATAACAGCGGTTTCATCTTCATGGATTTAACCTCCGCTCAAAAATTCTTTCAACTTCGTAATGCCGTCAATTCTGTCGAGGTCATGACCAAGAATATAACGGTGGCTGATGAAATTAAAGGCGAAATCATCATCGCAATGGATGGCTATGCGGGTGTCTATGATTGGCGCGATGCCAATAGCTCGTTCCTAAACGCTTTGGCGGTCGAGCGTAACGTTATGTTCCTAATCCTAACGTTGATCATTATTGTTGCGGCCTTCAATATTATCTCTTCCATGATTATGCTGGTGAAGGATAAAGGCAAAGATATTGCGATTATGCGTACAATGGGCGCGACGCAGAAAAATGTGATGAAAATTTTTGTCCTAACAGGCGCTAGTATTGGCTTAGTCGGAACATTTGCAGGGGCATTGCTCGGCACCTTATTTGCCCTAAATATTGAAACCATCCGCCAGTTTTTGGAAGGTATCAGTAATACCGAATTATTCGCCGCTGAAATTTACTTCCTCTCCCAACTACCCGCCGTGGTCAGCTGGGATGAAGTGCTAACCGTCGTTCTAATGGCGTTGGTGCTCTCTATCGGCGCAACTATTTATCCCGCTTGGCGTGCTTCACGTTTAGATCCAGTGGAGGCGTTGCGTTATGAGTGATAAAGTTATTCTGTCCACCCATGAATTGTCAAAGACGTATACCCAAGGTAGTGAAAAATTAACTGTTCTTCATAATGTTGATGTAGCGGTGAAGGCTGGTGAGATTGTAGCTCTTGTCGGGCCAAGTGGTTCAGGTAAATCGACGTTCCTACAAATGGTTGGCCTACTTGATAAGCCATCAAAGGGGCAAATCGCAATTAATGGTGAAAACGTAGAGAGCCTGAATGGTCATCAACGCACCCTAAAGCGCCGTGAGTTTATCGGCTTTATCTATCAATTCCATTATCTTCTCCCTGAATTCTCAGCTGTTGAAAACGTTATCATTCCGCAAATGATTGCAGGTAAATCTCGTGCGGATTCTCGTGAGCGCGCAGTAGAATTATTAACCTCCCTTAAAATGGATCACCGTTTAGAACATCGTCCTGCGGCATTATCGGGCGGGGAGCAGCAACGCGTAGCAATTGCCCGTGCGCTTGCCAATAACCCCAAATTATTACTAGCCGATGAGCCAACAGGAAACCTAGACCCAGAAACATCAGAAACAGTCTTCGAACTGCTAATGAACCTAGTCCGCGACACAGGCGTCGGCGCCATCATCGCCACCCACAACATGAACATAGCCGAACGCATGGACCGCATCCTAGAACTAAAAAACGGCCGCATTTTGAGCTATTAAAATGAAAAAAAATCATTTATTTTCAATATTTATCTTTTTGATTTTAGCAGGATTTTCTCATTCTTCGAATGCTAAATCCGTTAAAGATGATAAATATATGTGTGAGCCGCTCTACATGAACGTAGATAGGGTATTCTTTACGTATGAAGAAAAAATTCCAAATACAGTTGATTGGGATCAAGTCACAAATAAAATTCAGAAAAAATACGGAAGAATTTATTCGAAAGGGAATATTCCATTTGAATACACAGAAAAATCTGCGGAAGAAATCATAGATAAATTCAAAAATGCGTTGCACATAAAAATAGTTTATTCGTATGTCGAAGGCACGAGTTTTTCTATTAATCTAGGAACTGAACAGCTGGCCGTTTGGGTTGAAGTGAGGGGGTATAATGATGGAAATAATTCTGGTGTTCAGATTGGGGCATTGCCAAAATTTATTAAAAACCCAGTTGTTAGGTTAACAAGTTCACACGCAAGGATGATGGAATACACGGCTTGTAGTGTGATTGAATTTTCATCTGATACAAAATGCTCTAATAAAATGCAATATCCTATTAGAGAATTTGAACCTGTGACCGAACAATGCATTCCGCAACATAAAGATGATATCTTTGAAGATTATCTAAATTCTATAAATGAAAAATAGTAGATTATTAATCCTTCTCGACTTCTGACGCTAGTTTTAGGACGTTGTTGCCGTCGTCGCTGTCTATGTAGAGGGCGGGTTCGTCTGATGTGCCGTTTCTGGTAACTTCGCTGCCGTTGATGGTGCGGGCGGTTTTTTCTTCGAACTTGCTTTGGACTTTGCCGTGACCGTAGCCCTCGCCCCATTTCCATTTTACTTTGTCAGCTTCATTGTAGCTCATACGTTAAATCTCCTTATTTGTTGTGCCTTACTAACGAAAAGGACATAAAAAAAGTTCCTATTGGGGCGTTAATGGTCTAATTATTATCTATGCCTAATCATGCTGAATTTGTTCATTTGCACGTGCACTCTGCCTATTCTTTGGCGGAAGGGGCGTTGCGTACGAAAGAGATCGTTGAGCTTTGTTCCGCCGATAAAATGCCAGCAGTCGCTATTACGGACACTAATAACTTATTCGGCGCATTAGAATTTGCGATGGCGGCGAGCGATAAGGGCGTGCAATCAATCCTTGGCTGTCAGGTCGCCATCGGTGAAGACCGTAAGCAATTAGTTCTACTCGTCCAAAATGATGAGGGCTATAAAAACCTCTCTAAATTAGTCAGTGATGCCTATATGGGCGGTGATGGTGTGTCGGCTGTGTCGGCGCCATTTGAATCCCTCGCTGATTGTAGCGGCGGACTAATCTGTCTATCAGGCGGAACATTAAGCGGTTTTCGCGATGAAAAAGACCTGCTGAAACTAAAAGAAATTTACGGTGATCGTTTTTACATTGAGCTTCAACGTCATGGTTTGCGTGAAGAAGAAATGCATGAAGAAGCTTTGATCAAAATCGCCTATGACCATGACATCCCTCTAGTCGCGACAAATGATTGTTATTTTGCCGATGAAACAATGCATGAAGCCCATGATGCGCTTTTATGTATCGCAGAAGGGCGCTACATCACGGAGGAAGATCGTCGCCGTGTCACCAAAGAGCACAGCTTCAAATCCCCAAAAGAAATGCAGGAATTATTTTCTGATATTCCAGAGGCGATTAACAATACCCTCGTGATCGCGCAAAGATGTTCTTACTTACTCAAAGAAATCGCGCCACTCCTGCCACCGTTCGAAACGGAGAGTGGTCGTGACGAATATGAAGAATTAGAAGCGCAGGTCAAAGAGGGTCTGGAGTGGCGCTTAGATAGTTTTGAAAACCATGCAGAGCGTAAAGATTATTTTGACCGAATGGCGTTTGAATTAGATGTCATTAAGGGCATGGGGTTCCCTGGGTACTTCCTCATTTGTGCGGATTTCATTCAATGGGCGAAAGACCATGATATTCCTGTTGGTCCTGGACGTGGTTCTGGTGCGGGGTCAGTGGTGGCGTGGGCGCTGAAAATTACCGACCTTGACCCGCTGCAGTTTAATTTACTGTTCGAACGGTTCTTGAACCCAGAGCGTATATCCATGCCCGACTTTGATGTTGATTTCTGCCAAGATCGCCGTGGTGAAGTGATTGACTATGTGCAGGAAAAATATGGACGTGACCGTGTGGCGCAAATTATTACTTTTGGTAAATTGCAAGCGCGGGCGGTGGTGCGTGATGTTGGGCGTGTGCTTCAAATGCCATACTTTGCCGTGGATCGCATTTCGAAGATGATTCCGAATAATCCTGCTCAGCCAACCACACTCCAAGAAGCCTTGGATGCAGATGCAGATTTCCGCCTTGAAGTTGATAAGGATGATACCTCACGAAAATTAATTGATATTGCGCTTAAGCTAGAAGGTTTATTCCGTCATGCCTCAACCCATGCGGCGGGTTTGGTTATTGGTGATAGACCGTTGCATGAGCTTGTGCCGCTCTATCGTGATCCACGTTCTGATATGCCCGTGACGCAGTTTAACATGAAATATGTTGAACAAGCGGGGCTAGTGAAGTTCGACTTCTTGGGCTTGAAAACGTTGACTGTGGTGCAAAAGTCCGTTGAATTTATCAAGGAAACCAAGGGCGAAGATATCGATGTTTTAAAAATTCCGTTTGATGACCCACAAACATTTGAAATGGTGGCAAAGGGTGATTGTGTTGGTGTCTTCCAATTAGAGAGTGCAGGTATGCGCGATCTTGGGCGACAAATGAAGCTCTCCGCGTTTGAACAAATTATTGCGATGGTTGCGTTATATCGTCCGGGGCCGATGGAGAATATTCCTAAGTACCTAGCTTGTTTGAATGGTGTTGAAGAACGTGACTTTATGCACCCTAAATTACAACCCATTCTGGAAGAAACTTACGGCGTGATGATCTATCAGGAGCAGGTTTTGCAAGCGGCGCAAATTCTGGCGGGATATTCTCTTGGCTCCGCGGATTTACTTCGTAAAGCGATGGGTAAGAAAATTCAAGCCGTGATGGATGCGGAGCGGGAAAAATTTGTCTCTGGTGCCGTCGAGCATAATCAAATTTCTGAAGACACAGGCAATCATATTTTTGACCAAATCGCGAAATTTGCGGGCTATGGCTTTAACAAGGCTCATTCGGCCTGTTATGCCTTCATCGCTTATCAAACGGCATGGCTAAAGGCCAATCATCCGCATGAATTTATGGCGGCGTCTATGACTCTTGATGCGGGGAACACAGATAAATTGAGCGTGTTCAAGCAAGAACTTGATCGTATGAAAATTCCACTTCTGCAACCTGACATTAATAAGTCAGGGGTGATGTTTCGGGTGGAAACGCATGATGGCATAAAATCTGTCCGTTATGCCTTGGCTGCGCTAAAAGGTGTGGGTGAAGCGGCGATGGAAAAGATTGTCTCTGAGCGTAGCGAAAACGGCGACTATAAAGACATAAATGATTTCATTAGTCGCCTTGACCCCAAAGCGATGAACAAACGTCAGTTTGATGGGCTTATTAGTGCAGGTGCATTTGAATGCTTGCACCCAAGCCGATCTGACATTCATGGCAATATTGAAATGCTACTGCGCACCGCACAGAGTAACGCAGCGGAGCGGGAGAGTGGACAAGAAAGTTTGTTCAGTGGAGGAGGAGACTCTAGTATTTCTGATATTCCACCACTCGCGCCCGTTGAGCCGTGGGATAATTTGGAAACATTGCGTCATGAATTTGACGCTGTCGGGTTTTACCTATCGGCGCATCCGCTAGATTCTCGTGCGGATCAGCTAAAGACTCTCGGTATGACCAGTGTGGTTGATGTGGCGAAAACATTAGCACGTAAACCCTCCAACCGCCTCAGCATGGCGGGGATTTTAATTCGTAAGCAAGAACGTGTGTCCGCCAAATCAGGCAATAAGTTCGCCTTCCTTCAACTATCAGACTCTACAGGTGTTTATGAAGTGATGATCTTCTCTGATACGCTCGCGCGCTGTCGGGATATGTTAGTCCCGGGAACAGCGTTGATGATTGATGTTGATGCGGAAATGCGTGATGAAGAAATCCGTTATAGCGGGCAACGTATCCAACCCCTTGATGAAGCGTTAGCGGGTAAGCTGAGAAATCTAATCATTCACATTGATGCCACAGAACCAGTCCAAAAAATCCATGATGCTATTAAGGGCACAGGGCAGGGCTTAGTCCAAATCACCCTCCACGCACATCTACCGGCAGGCGACGTCGCCGAAATAGCCCTAAAAGGCAAATGGAACGTGCCTTCAGACCTTCTCCGCAACCTCGAAAAAACTGCAGGGTTTTTAAAGGCCAATGAGGGCTAATAATATGAATAGCAGTTTATGTTTAATTTTTTTACTTTTCTTGACTGCGTGCCAAGAAAACAAGGAAGTAAAAGTCCCTTTGGTTTTAGAGGGTGTTTGGCAATTAACTGAAATAGCTGGTAAGCCTGCTCTAAATGGAGAATTATGGTTAGAAAGGCCAGAAGTTGTCCATGTTTCTTTGGAACAAAATGGTACGGATATAATTAAAATAAACGGTTATTCTGGCTGTAATGGTTTTGGTCGTATAATCGAAGCCGGTCAGCCAGAAATGGATAGATATGTAATAGCAAACCAACGCGGTTGTGGAAAAGAGATAGGTAGACAGGAAGCTAACCTGTTACAAATACTATCAGGTTACCCAACATTTTCATTTGATGACGATGCAATGACCATAGAAATTACAGGGGAGAACGGGAAAATAGCTCACGGTAGGTTTTTACGTAAATTATAAGAAAAGCACCATAATTTACCCCTGGTTATTTTAAGGATAGTGAAGATTAACCTTATGAAAAAAACTTTATTTCCTTGCAATTCTCTCCTAAAACCCATAAAACACCTGTAATTCTTCAATAATGAAGAAAATTCACAGATGCGTTCCTTACCCAGTCTAGTTTACTAGCAAGGCGCATCGAGGACATAACTGGTTGAAATATAAGGAGAAACCATCATGACTATGCCAACATTTACTATGCGCGACCTACTTGAGGCCGGCGTTCACTTTGGTCACCACACACGCCGTTGGAACCCAAAAATGCAACAATATATCTTTGGTGTGCGTAATGGCGTTCACATTCTTGATCTACAACAAACTACTCCAATGCTGAGTTCATCATTGCAAGCGATGCGTGATATCGTTGCAAAAGGTGGTCGTGTTCTTTTCGTGGGTACAAAACGCCAAGCACAAGATAAAGTAGCCGAAAGCGCGAAGCGTTGTGGTCAGTACTATGTTAATCACCGTTGGTTGGGTGGAATGATGACTAACTGGAAGACTATGTCTAAATCAATCAATCGTCTGCGCGACATTGATGATATTTTGGCTAAAGGTGATGAATCTGGTCTGAAGAAAAAAGAATTATTGATGTTAGAGCGTGAGCGTACAAAGCTTGACCTAGCACTTGGTGGTATCAAAGACATGGGCGGACAGCCTGATGCGATGTTCATTATTGATGTAAACAAAGAAGATATTGCTGTAACAGAAGCTAATAACCTAGGTATTCCTGTTTTCGGTATCTTGGATTCAAATGCAAATCCAGAAGGTGTTGATTTCCCAATTCCAGGGAATGATGATGCGCTACGTGCGATCTCTCTTTACTGTGATCTATTCAGTGACGCTATCCTTGATGGTCTTCAAGCTGAATTGGGTGCAAAAGGTAAAGATGCCGGTGCAGCCGTTGATGTTAAAGTAAAAGTGAAAGCCCCTAAAGCTGAGAAGCAAGTAGATGCTAAAGCTGAAGAGCCAAAAGCGGATGCTAAAACTGAAGCTAAAGAAGAAGCGCCTAAAAAAGCGGCTTCAGCTGGTTAATCACTTGAATGGCGTCATCCTGCGACTTGATCGCAGGATCTCGTGCCAATAATGAAAAGATTCCTGCTTTCGCAGGAAAGACAGAAGTAAAGGAAAATAAAATGACACAAATTACAGCCTCTATGGTGAAAGAACTTCGTGAGCAATCAGGCGCAGGCATGATGGACGCGAAAAAAGCATTACAAGAAGTTGATGGCGACATGGAAAAAGCGATCGATTACTTGCGTACAAAAGGTGTTGCAAAGGCAGAGAAAAAATCTAGCCGTACAGCAGCCGAAGGTCTTGTGGCTATCGTAACGAATGGTACAACAGGCTCTGTTGTTGAAGTTAACTCAGAAACTGACTTTGTTGCCCGTAACGCAGAATTCCAAGAATTCGTTACTAACGTTGCTAAAAAATCATTAGATATAAATAACATACAAGAACTTTTAGATGTAGATTATGAAGGAAAACCTGTAAAAGACGTACTGACTTCAAAAATTGCGACTATTGGTGAGCACATGGGCATCCGTCGTGCAGAAAAAGTTTCTGTGAGTGATGGTGTTGTTTCTGGTTATGTTCATAATGCGGTTGCGCCAAATCTTGGTAAAATCGGTGTGTTGGTTGGTTTGGAATCAACTGGTGATAAGGGTGCTTTGGAAGCTTTAGGTAAGCAAATTGCAATGCATGTGGCTGCTGCTTTTCCACAATGTCTTGATGCTGCAAGTGCAGACCAAGCGGCGTTAGAGCGTGAGCGTAACATTATCCGTGAGACAGCTTTAGCTGAAGGAAAGCCTGCTGACATCGTTGAGAAAATGCTTGATGGACGCATGAAGAAATATTTGAAAGACATCTGCTTGATGGATCAAATTTTCGTGATTGATGGCGAAACCAGCATTGCTGACCTTGTTAAAAACGCTGAAAAAGACGCAGGCGCACCTGTTGCCCTTACTTCTTACGCCCGCGTACAGCTTGGCGAAGGTATCGAAAAAGAAGTGGAAGACTTCGCTGCTGAAGTAAATAAAGTCGCCAACGGCTAGGCCTTTTTAATTTCCTCAGACGCGTAAACGCGTTACGGACGTTAATAACCAGTAATTATTTTAACAGCCACGTTGCATATCAGCGTGGCTGTAACTATATTAGATAACGAAACATTAAAAAGGGTTCCTCTCTATGGCTGAAAACCACAAATTCAAACGCGTTCTTCTAAAAATGTCTGGTGAAGTGTTAATGGGGGAGCAACAATTTGGTCTTGACCCTGCAACGGTTAACCGCGTAGCGGAAGACATTAAGGAAGCGGTTGAGAGTGGTGTTGAGGTTTGTGTTGTTGTCGGAGCTGGTAACATCTTCCGCGGTGTATCAGGCGCGGCACAAGGCATGGACAGAACCACAGCCGATTATATGGGCATGTTGGGGATTGTGATTAACGCGCTAGCGCTTCAAAATGCGCTTGAAAGTATTGAAATCCAAACCCGTGTGATGTCTGCTATCCCAATGTCAGCAATCTGTGAGCCTTATATTCGTCGTAAAGCAATGCGCCATATGCAAAAGGGGCGTGTTGTTATCTTTGCGGCAGGGACTGGTAACCCATATTTCACAACGGATACAGCCGCCGCTCTTCGTGCGTCTGAGATGAACTGTGATGCGATGCTAAAAGGTACAAAGGTTGACGGCGTATATAATGCAGATCCTAAAAAAGATAAAACAGCGACACGGTATGACCGTCTAAGCTACATGGACGTCCTAACCAAAGATTTAAAAGTGATGGATGCGACGGCTATTTCATTAGCACGCGAGAATTCAATTCCGATTTTGGTGTTTTCAATCTTGGAAAAAGGTAATTTTGATAAAGCGCTGAAAGGCGAAGGCCCACACACGATTGTGTCGGATTAATTTAAAAAAGGTAACAGGAGATTAAAATGGATAAGGCAGATTTAACAAAACGCATGGATGGTGCGGTTAATAATCTAAAAACAGAATTCTCAGGACTACGTACAGGTCGTGCGTCCACAAGCATGCTAGAGCCTGTTCAGGTTGATGTTTACGGCTCAAAAATGCCATTGAACCAAGTGGCGACCGTATCTGTGCCAGAACCAAGGCTACTGACAGTTTCTGTTTGGGATGCTGGTAACGCACAAGCGGTTGATAAAGCTATTCGCGAGTCTGGTTTGGGGCTTAACCCACAAATGGAAGGTGCGATGATCCGTGTGCCAATTCCTGAGTTGAATGAAGAACGTCGTAAAGACTTAACAAAAGTGGCAGGGCAATATGCTGAAAGCACACGTGTTTCAATCCGTAACATCCGCCGTGACGGTATGGATGATGTGAAAAAAGACAGCGATAACTCAGAAGATGACAAAAAACGTCTGTCCGATGAAGTTCAAAAGCTGACGGATGATTACATCAAACAAGTCGATGATATGTTGTCTGACAAAGAAAAAGACATCATGACGGTTTAATCCGTCTAAGGATTTGTAATGGGCTTAGTAAATAAAGATTTCACTGTACCAATCAGTCATCAAACAAAAGATTTTTTGTTTGATCCATTGACGATCCATGATGTGGTCGAAGATTATGCCAATGTGATGAGTAATATTGACCATTTGCAGGGCACATTCGGTGAATATTCAAATTGGCCATCGTCTGATTTAACGATGGAACAGAACCTGATTGATTTGGGGTGGCATCATAAAGAATTTCAAAATAAATCATCCTTTGCTTATGTTGTTAGAAATCCTAATAACAGTGCGTATTTAGGCTGTTTGTATTTCTACCCATCTTTATCCGACGGGTATGATGTTGATATATATACATGGTTGGTTAAATCAGCTTGTGATGAAAATAAGTATGCCCCC
Source organism: Alphaproteobacteria bacterium (assembly GCA_018608245.1). Classification (GTDB taxonomy): domain Bacteria; phylum Pseudomonadota; class Alphaproteobacteria; order Micavibrionales; family Micavibrionaceae. The sequence continues at coordinate 26,614 of JABAZY010000032.1, forward strand.
TTTTTGAATGAAGTGAAAAATTGGGTGTCGAATAAATGGACCTTTAAAAACCCCAAATATTGTAACGAACGTAAAGAATTAAATGAATCAGCAGCCTAAACATATAGCAATCATCATGGACGGAAATGGCCGTTGGGCGAAGCAACGCTCACTGCCCCGTACGGCTGGACATCAGCAAGGGATTGAGGCGTGTAAACGCACTGTCCGCGCGGCTGGTGAGCTGGGTATTGAATATATCACGCTCTTTGGCTTTTCGACCGAGAATTGGAGCCGTCCTGCGGATGAAGTGAATGAGCTTATGCGTTTGCTCCGTATGTATTTACGCTCCGAAACCGCTGAACTTCACCGTAACAATGTGCGTATGCGCATGATCGGTGAGCGTGAACCACTCTCTAAGGATATCGTTGAGTTGATTGATAATGCGGAGAAGCTAACGGCTGATAATACAGGGTTAAATCTTACAATCGCCCTTAACTACGGCGGACGTCGTGACATAATGCTAGCGGCGACAAAGACGGCTGAGTACATGAAAGAGAAGGGGCTTAATCCTGACATTGATTTGATGGAAGAGCATTTTGGATCGCATTTAATGACCAAAGATATGCCAGACCCTGATATTTTGATCCGCACTAGTGGTGAACAACGTATAAGTAATTTTTTATTGTGGCAATGTGCCTATTCTGAGTTTATTTTTACTGAAACGCTTTGGCCTGATTTTAAGAAGATCGACCTGGAAGAAGCGATAACAGAATTTGAAGGCCGTGATCGTCGTTATGGAGCGATCAAGGCGTCTTCTTCAAAAGAGTAGAAAGCAAATATGTCAGCTTCACTTAAATTACGCCTGATATCTGGATTTACGCTTGGGCCATTAACACTCGCGATAATGTGGATCGGCGCTCTGCCATTTCTGGCACTTATGATTGCCGTCTTCGCGCTCGCTATTCATGAATTTCGTGAGATGACTAAATTAAGCCTAAACCCTCTGCGTGATTTTTTAGTTGGTGGACTATATCTCAGCATCTGTTTCACAGCTTTTATAGCGATGCGCTTGGGTAGTGATTTAGGTGTATTTCTTGTGATAGGCTTAATCCTAACAATATGGGCGTGTGATGTCGGCGCTTATTTCTCTGGCAAATTAATTGGTGGCGCACGATTGGCACCTTTGGTTAGCCCTAATAAAACATGGGCAGGTATGATTGGGGGCGCGATTGCGTCTGGTGTATTGTTAACCACTCTTTTCGTAGGGCTTATGATCTATCTATATGGCGCAGAGAATTTCAGCGTTTCTAAGAATTTCGCACCAATGGCGAACGTCTTTACGATGGGGGGCTTATTAGCGATTATTGGGCAACTTGGTGACTTGCTTGTCTCTTGGTATAAACGTCAAGTAGGTGTAAAGGATACAGGTACTATTATCCCTGGGCATGGCGGTATTTTAGACCGTATCGATTCACTATTACTCGCTTCGCCATTTTTCCTAATCTTGTTAATGTACTTCCTTGGGTAGTATGAACAGCAAGCGTACCATTAGTATTTTAGGCTCCACTGGGTCTGTTGGGGCCAACACGATCAAGGTCATTGAAAAACACCCTGATCTCTATGATGTTCAAGTTCTTACCGCCAATGAAAATTATAAATTACTAGCGGAACAAGCGAAGGCGTTAAACGCCGCACACGTAGTGATAGCCGATGCAAAATATTATGATGATCTCAAGCGCGCACTTTCTGACACAGATATAGAAATTCATGCTGGCCAAGAAGCATTACAAGAAATTACTAAAATCCCTGTTGATTTAACGATGGCGGCAATCGTTGGTATGGCGGGCTTACCGCCTTTATTAAATGCGATTAAACACAGTAATAACGTTGCGATTGCAAACAAAGAACCGCTTGTCTCAGCGGGCACGCTCGTCATGGCGCAAGCGTCAAAATACGGTACAACCATTCTACCAGTCGATAGCGAACATAACGCAATCTTCCAAATATTTGAGCAGAAGAATAGGGATGCCATTGAGCGTATTATCCTAACAGCCTCTGGCGGTCCTTTCCGTGAGATGCCTTTGGCTGATATGGCGACAGTCACAAAAGAGCAAGCCTTGGCGCACCCTAACTGGACGATGGGCGCAAAAATCTCTATCGACAGCGCAACCATGATGAACAAAGCGTTAGAGATTATCGAAGCGCATATATTGTTCGATATGCCCGTGGACAAAATTGACGCTATCATTCACCCGCAGTCAGTTATCCACTCAATGGTGGAATATGCGGATGGGTCGATATTGGCGCAGATGGGGGCGTCTGATATGTGTACGCCGATTACGAATGTATTAGGCTGGCCAAACCGCATTGCAACCCCTGGGCAAAAGTTAGATATCAAAACTCTCAGTCAATTAGAGTTCGAAAGCGTTGATGATAAGCGTTTTCCGTTTGTCGCTATGGCCTATGAAGCGGTTAATAAGGGTGGGGCTTACTGTCTTGCAATGAATGCTGCGAATGAAATAGCCGTTGGTGCTTTTTTAGCTGACAAAATTGCTTTTACGGACATTCATAAAATCGTCACAAAGATAATGGAAAAAGATCATCAAAAAGCCTTAGAAAATTTGAATGATATAATGGAATACGATAGAGTAACGCGTGAAATTACAGAATCTCTGCTCTCGAGCTAAATTAATATATAAAAGGTATACATCTCATGGATTTTTTAACTGAAACACTCGCTCCAATCGCCAGTAATGCTTGGTTCTTTGGTGTGATTTTTGTGCTTGTTCTAAGTATTTTGGTTTTTGTTCATGAATGGGGACATTTCATCGTCGCTAAAATGTGTGGCGTTGGTGTTGAAACTTTCTCTATTGGTTTTGGTAAAGAGCTTTTTGGCTGGAACGATAAGCACGGCACCAGATGGAAATTCTCAATGATCCCACTTGGTGGTTACGTGAAAATGTATGGTGATGTTGATCCTGCAAGTGCTGGGCATACAGAAGGCGTTGAAGATGCAGATAGTAAAACTGTTCGTCCTTTCACTGAAGAAGAAAAGCAAAAAGCGTTCTTTGCAAAATCTGTTGGGCAACGTGCCGCCGTTGTTGTTGCGGGGCCTGCTATTAATTTCATCTTCGCGATTATTCTATTGTTTGGGTTGTATGTCACACAAGGACAGCCAATCACACCGCCTATGGCGTCTGCTATTATGGTCGGCAGTGCCGCAGAAAAAGGCGGTTTTCAACCAAATGACCGCGTGATAGCTATTGATGGCGAAAAGATCAAACGTTTTGAAGAAATTCGTCGTGTTGTCTCTATTGCGCTCGATACACCTCTGGAGATTACAGTTCTCCGTGATGGTAAAGAAGTTAGCTTCATGGCAACGCCTAAAAAAGAAGAACTCACAGACCGTTTTGGGTTTACCCATTCACAAGGGTTGCTTGGTGTTCTAGGGCCTAATAATGGCTTGGCGGTTAAAAACATTGTTGAAGTTGATGGTAAGCCAGTTGCAACATTGGATCAAAAACGTGATGCGTTATTCGCTATCATGGGGAAAACAGCGCAAGTTAAGATCACACGCGGTATTAATGAAGCGGGCGTTGAAGAATTTGATGAACTGATCGTGAAGCCAAATGTTGATTTTAATGATAATCTTCGTGACGTTCAGGAAATGGACAAAGCGGCGCTTATTATCTCAGATGTTAAAAATAAGACATTCCTACGTGAAGGTGTTTTCCCTTCTATGGGGGCGGCCGTTGGTGAAACTTACAGTATTACCGTTTCGACATTAAAAGCGCTTGGGCAAATGGTGACAGGTACGCGTAGTGCTACTGAGCTTGGTGGAATTATCCGTATTGGTGCAATTGCTGGGGATATGGCACAGGCTGGTATGATTGCCATTATAACGTTTACGGCACTTCTTTCCATAAACCTTGGCCTTATTAATCTATTTCCAATCCCTATGTTGGATGGCGGACATTTGACCTTTTATGCCATTGAGGCGCTTAAGGGCAAGCCATTGTCAGAGAGAACGCAAGAATACGCATTTCGCTTCGGTTTTGGGATATTAATTGCTTTGATGCTTTTTGCGAACTTAAATGATTTATACCAATTGTTTCTCAAATAAAATCTGTTATATTCACGTGTAGGGGCTCGAAATGGCCCTTAAATATGTTAAATAAATAAAGGTCACGTGATGCACTTAAATAACAGTTTTTTCAAAAGCATTTCTTTTGCGCTCTCAATTATGCTGTCAGTCGTTGTTTTATCGGGGCAAGTATATGGGCAAGCACAACAAGTTGTTCAAGAAATTCGTGTTAATGGCGCGCAACGTGTTGAGCCTTCAACGGTGCTTAATTATTTAGGTGTTCAAGTCGGTGATTCAGTTGATCAGGCAAGCTTGAATGAAGCGCTTAAGAAATTATATAACACAGGTCTATTTGCTGATATTGGGTTGAAACAAGACCGTGGTGTCTTATTTGTTGATGTTGCTGAAAACCCTGTGATTAACGAAATTGCCTTTGAAGGTAATACAAAAATTAAAGATGCTGAATTAGCCGCAGAAATTTCCTCGCGCTCGCGTCAGGTTTTTACAAAAACCAAAGTCCAAAATGACCTATCCCGTATTTATGAAGTATATCGTCGCTCTGGTCGTTTTGCGGCTACCGTTGACCCTAAAATTATTCGTCTAGATCAAAACCGCGTGAACTTAGTTTTCGAAGTAAATGAAGGTGGCGTGACAAAGATCAAAGGTATTAAATTTGTGGGTAATAGCACGTTTTCTGGTGATCAGTTACGTTCAGAATTGGCAACTAAGGAAGATCGTTGGTATCGTTTCTATGCCTCTGATGACCGTTATGACCCAGATAGACTTGAGTATGATAAAGAATTACTTCGCCGTTTTTACCTAAAAGAAGGTTATGCGGACTTTGAGGTAATTGCTGCAAATACAGAACTAGCTAAAAACCAAGATAACTTCTTTTTAACTTTCACTGTTAATGAAGGACCTCGTTACAAAATTGGTGATATCGCCATTAATTCTGAGCTACGTGGTTTCGATAGCGAAGTCTTGCGTAAAGATATCGAGATGAAAAAAGGTACTTGGTACGATAACACCGAAATTCAAAATACAATTGATAGAATGACTGACACACTCGGCGACGCGCAATATGCGTTCGTGAATGTGCGTCCTAAACTTGACCGTAACCCTGACTCTAAGACGATTAACTTAACTTACGAAATTGGTGAATCGCCACGTGTGTTTGTTGAACGTATTAACGTGACAGGAAACGTACGTACAATTGATAAGGTTATACGTCGTGAATTTTTGCTTGTTGAGGGAGACCCATTCAACCGTTCTAAATTAGCCCGTTCTGAGCAACGCCTACGTGATCTTGGTTTCTTTGAGGTTGTATCTGTGAAAACGGCTGCAGGAAGTGCGCCTGATAAGGTGGTTGTAAACGTAGATGTTGTTGAACAATCCACAGGTGAATTATCTGTTGGGGCTGGTTTCTCTACAAATGATGGTCCATTAGGGGATTTAAGTATTCGTGAGAAAAACTTCCTTGGAAAAGGGCAAGACTTGTTGTTCTCAACAACGGTTGCGGGCGAAAGAACTCAGTTTAATGCATCTTTCACAGAACCTTACTTCTTAAACCGCGATTTATCTGCAGGTATTGATGCTTTCCACAGCACGCAAGATCTACAAGATGAAAGCTCGTTTGATAGAACTCAAACAGGTGGTGCGTTGCGTATGGGCTACCCATTGTCAGAAAAATGGCGTCAATCTTGGCGTTACCGCTTTGAGCAAACAGATATTCAAGATGTGGCTTCTGACGCATCTCGTTTCATTCTTGATCAAGAAGGTAAACGTTCAACATCTGCTATTTCTCAACGTCTAACATTCGATGACCGCGATAGTAAATTGTTCCCAACAGAAGGCTTACACTCATGGCTAGATGTTGAAGGTGCTGGTGTTGGCGGTGATGCCCGTTATGTTTCTGGTAAATTGGGTAGTAACTACTACATTCCAGTTTATAAAAAAGCAGTTATCCTGAATATCCTTGGTGAAGTAGGTGGTATTGGCGGCTGGGGCGATGAAGACGTCGAAATTAACGAGCGTTTTTACCTCGGTGGCACAACATTGCGTGGATTTGAACGCGCAGGGGTTGGTCCACGTGATGGTCTAACAACAGACTCACTTGGTGGTAATTTCTTCTACCGTGGAACTGCCGAGTTCTCATTCCCAATTGGTCTGCCAGAAGAGCTAGGCGTGCTTGGTCACACCTTTACTGACTTTGGGTCTCTTTGGGAAGTTGATGAAACTGGAACAAATATTTTGGATGAAAATAGTATCCGTGCAGCGGCTGGTATTGGTCTATCATGGCGTTCTCCGCTTGGACCAATTCGTTTCGACTATGCTCAACCATATGCGGATGAAGAATTTGATGAAACAGAATCGTTCCGCTTTAGCTTCGGTACAAGATTCTAAGGTTATTATTTAAAGGATAGTTTATGCGTATTTCAGCTTTATTTGTTTGGCTATGTTTAATCATGGTTTTTGTGCAACCTCAAATGGCGAGCGCCCAAAATGTTAAACTTGCGGTTGTCGATGTTGAAAAAATGTTGAGTGAATCCAAGGCTGGTAAAAGCATCCAAACGCAACTAACCAACCGCCGTGAATCCTTCCAACAAGAATTTACAACCCGCGAAAACGACTTGATGAATTCTGAAAAAGACATGGTGAAGAAAAAACAAACTATGTCTGTTGAAGAATTTGCCAATGAGCGTAAAGCCTTTGAAAAACAACTTTTTGAGACACGTTCATTGTTCCAAAAACGCCGTAATTCATTGGATAAAGGCTTGGGTAATGCTTTAGGGGAGTTGCGTAAGCATATCATTAAAACAACAGCGGAAATTGCTGAAGAGCAAAACTTCCAAGTGGTTTTAACCCGTGATAGCGTTGTCATTATTGAGAAAGAAATGGATATCACGGATCAAGTGTTGGCGCGTCTGGATAAAAATATTCAATCTATCAATTTAGATATAGCGAAATAGAAAAGAATGGCTGATCCAAAATTCCATACAGTAACGCCACCCAAAACCCTTAAAACTATCGCGAATGATTTAGGGTTAGATCTGCAAAATGACTCTGATGGTGCCTATGAAATTAAAGATGTTGCGCCGTTAAAAGATGCTGGTGCTAATGACATCACCTTTTTGGATAACCTAAAATATAAAGATGATTTGAAAGTTACCAAAGCAGGAGCCTGCATCATTGCGCCTCAAATGGTTGATCACGCGCCAGAGGGCTTGCGTTTACTCATCACGAAAAACCCTTACAAATTCTACGCGCTTACGGCGCAAAATTTCTACCCTGACAATTACCCTGCAGCCAATATCTCGGAGCGTGCTCATGTCCATGAAAGCGCTGAAATTGCTGATGGTTGTGTGATTGAGGTTGGGGTTGTTATTGGTGAGGGCGCAAAGCTAGCTGAAGGTGTCTGGGTTGAAGCAAATACCGTCATAGGCGCGAATGTAGAAATTGGTGCCAAGACACGTATAGGTGCGAACGTAACCGTTTCTCATGCCATTATTGGTGCTGGCTCACGTATTTATACTGGCGCGCGTGTAGGGCAAGATGGTTTTGGTTTTGCCATTGATCTAGCTGGCCATGTCAAAGTACCACAATTAGGACGGGTGATTATTGGTGATCATGTTGAAATTGGAGCGAATACTTGTATCGACCGTGGAGCAGGGCCTGATAGCATTATCGGTGATGGTGTTTGGATCGATAATTTGGTTCAAATCGGTCATAACGTCAAAATTGGACGTGGCTCAGTGATTGTTGCACAAGTGGGTATTGCAGGTAGTGCAGAGCTTGAAGATTTTGTTGTGTGCGCAGGTCAAGTGGGTATTGCAGGACATTTAAAAATTGGTCAAGGTACTAGGATAGGCGCGCAATCAGGCGTCATTAAGGATATTCCTGCTGGCTCCGAAGTGATAGGGTCACCAGCAATACCCTCAAAAGAGTTTTTAAGACAGATCGTTGCGCTAAAGCGTTTGACTAAACGTTAATAAATGGAATAAAAATAAGATCATGAGCGAAGAAAATACAAAAAGTAAAATTGAACCATTAGACGTCGTCCGTATCATGGAAATGATACCACACCGTTATCCTATTTTATTGGTTGATAGACTAATCGATTATGTGCCAGGTGAAAGTGCCGTTGGCTTGAAAAACGTGACTATGAATGAACCTCACTTTATGGGGCATTTTCCGGGTATGCCAGTGATGCCAGGGGTTTTAATTGTTGAAGCTATGGCGCAAACCTCCGCTATTCTTGTGGTGCAAACTTTGGGTAAAGAAGCCGAAAGTAAGGTTGTGTACTTCATGTCTATCGATAGCGCACGCTTCCGTAAGCCCGTTGTACCAGGGGATAGCCTGCATATTCATGTAGAGAAGATCCAACAACGCGGTCAAGTTTGGAAGTTCAAGGGCGTCGCCAAGGTTGGTGATGTTGTTTGTGCTGAGGCTACTTTTGCGGCCATGTTGACTGATCAAGAAGTCGGCTAAGCCTTTATTTCTCTGTAACATACTGCAAAACAAAGTGATTTGAATGTTTGCTCCGTGGGCGCTACATTGTGATCATGACAAATTCTAATATACATCCGACTGCAATTATTGAAGAAGGTGCCAAAATTGGTGCTGACTGTTCCATTGGCCCTTACTGTATCGTAGGGCCAAACGTGGCGCTTGGTGACAAGGTTGTCCTTAAGGCGCATGTGGTTGTTGATGGCTACACAACGGTTGGTGAAGGTACTCAAATTTATCCATTCGCTTCAATCGGCATGGCACCTCAAGATCTTAAGTTCAAAGGTGAAAAATCAGAATTGCTCATCGGTAAGAATAACACGATCCGTGAGCACGTAACCATGAACCCAGGCACGGCAGCGGGGGCGATGAAAACAGTCGTTGGTGATAATTGCTTATTCATGATGGCGACGCATGTGGCGCATGACTGTGTCATTGGTGATCGTGTGATCATGGCGAATAACGCAACTTTGGGCGGTCATGTGACCGTTGGTAATAATGTGTTAGTTGGCGGCTTGGCCGCTGTTCATCAATTTGTACGTATTGGTAACTTCGCCGTTATTGGCGGGATGAGTGGCGTTGAAAGTGATGTTATTCCTTATGGTCGTGTAAAAGGTGAGCGCGCAAGCTTGGCAGGATTAAATCTTGTTGGTCTAGAACGCGGTGGTTTTGGTAAGGATGAAATTCGCCAAATTCAAAAAGCTTACAAATCAATGTTTGCTGGTGAAGGTAATCTTGATAAGCGCCTTGATGACTTAGAAAAAGAGTTTTCACAAGATACGCTCGTGTCCCCAATCGTTGAATTTGCACGTACGCGTGAGAGATTTGGGTTATGTCAGCCACAAAAGAAATCAGCTTAACATCCTTAGGTATTATCGCCGGTAGCGGTGTGCTTCCTAGATTGCTTTTAAATTACTGTCACGAAAACGGTATAAAGCCCTATGTCGTAGGGTTTACAGGGCAAACCGATCCACAAACAATTATCGGACAAGACTACCTCATGACCCGTATTGGCGCGTCAAGTAAGACGGTCAAATGGCTTCATGAAAATGGTGTAAAGGATTTGGTTCTAATCGGCGCGATTAAACGTCCGCGCTTATTTGATAGCGTACCCGACTGGGCAACGTTAAAGTTTTTCATTCAAGTGGGTATTCGGTTAATTAAAAGCCCTGTTGGCGACAGTGATCTTTTAAATATCGCCCGTGAGCTATTAGAAAAGCAGGGCTTTAAACTTCATGGCGTGCATGAATTCATTAGTGATATTTTAATGCCAGAAGGCGTTTTAGGGCTCGTAAGTCCTGATGAGCAGTCTTTAACGGATATTAAAACTGGATTTGAAGCATCACAAGAACTCGGCGCGAGTGACATCGGGCAATCTGTTATTATTTTAAATGGCGAAGTCATTGGACGTGAAGATGCAAATGGCACAAGTGCATTGATAGAGAAACATGGACAGGCTGGCGCTATCCTTGTCAAAAGCTGTAAACCTCAACAGGACAAAGATTTAGACCTACCGACAATCGGGCCAGAGACGGTCAAAAGCTGTGCGCATAAAAAAATGGCAGGGATTGTTGGTCATGCAAAGAATACTTTATTTATTGAAGGTGATAAGATAATTACAACCGCAAATGATAACGGGTTATTCATTATGGGCGTAACGGGACATGAGTGAAGAAGATCAAATACAAGATGGGCAGCACATCTATCTAATTGCAGGCGAAGCTTCTGGCGATTTTTTAGGTGCGCAATTGATGAAATCTCTCAAAGCCCAAAATCCTGATATACGCTTTTCTGGTATAGGCGGTTCTCTGATGACGTCGGAAGGACTAGAAAGCCTTTTCCCGATGGAGGAATTATCTGTGATGGGTATCGCAGAAGTCCTGCCTACCTTAGGTCTTATCCTAAAACGTATTAAACAAACCATTCATAATATCATAGAGTTACAGCCTGATAAGGTCATCACAATTGATGCGCCCGATTTTTCTTTTCGTGTGGTTAAGGGCGTGCGTAAAAAAACGCGCAAAGGTCAAAATTTACCAAAATTTATCCATTACGTCGCACCAACTGTCTGGGCATGGCGTTCAAAACGCGCAAAGAAAATTGCTCAGTTTTTAGACGCGCTCATTTGCTTATTTGATTTTGAACCACCATATTTTGAACGCGAAGGGCTAAAAGCTGTGGCTGTTGGACACCCGATGATGGAAAGCGGAGTACTTGAGGCTTCTGGCGCAGACTACAGAAAATGGACGGGCATTGATAATAATACAAAAATTCTTGGTGTATTTTTTGGCTCACGTAATGGGGAGATAAAACGAGTTGCGCCAACAATTGTAGCGGCGCTTAAACGTATTATTAAGGAACAGCCTGATATTGAATTGATTATCCTGACACTCCCACATTTGGAAGCGCAAGTGCAAGAATTACTGGCGGGTATAAAAGTTAGAAAACATATTATTGCGAAACAAAAGATCCAAGATAAATGGGAAATATTCAAAGCATGTGATACGGCGATTGCCGTTTCTGGCACAGTAGGGCTAGAGCTTGTGGCGGCAAATATACCGCATGTTATTGCGTTTAAAGTTTCTAACTTAACGCATATGATGCTGAAAAGGCTGATACGTGTACGTTTTGCGCATTTGACCAATATCATGCTGGATCAGGAAGTTGTTCCTGAATTTTTGCAACAAAAATGCAAACCAAAATTAATTGCGGATCAGACCTTAGCTCTTTTGAACGAGGAAGAGGTTAGAAATCAACAATTAGAGCGCTTTCAGGAAGTGCGTAACCGCATAGGTCAAGAAACAGCACCGTCTGAGTTAGCTGCCAATTTTGTTTTGACTAGCAAATGACGTATTTACGCAGCTCCTCGGAAGAACGTTAATCTAGTTAAGCACTCTTCTTAACCACTTTACGCTTTTTAACGGGCACATAGGCTCTTGATGGTGCGCCAGTATATAATTGACGCGGACGACCAATACGTAAAGATGGCTCTTCCATCATTTCTTTCCATTGCGAAATCCACCCAACAGTTCTTGATACGGCGAATAAAACAGTAAACATTTCTGTTGGGAAGCCCATGGCTTTTAGGATGATGCCAGAATAGAAATCGACATTCGGGAATAATTTACGATCTTTAAAGTAAGGGTCATTCAATGCGATTTTTTCTAATTCCATCGCTAACTCTAATTGCGGATCATCTTTGATACCTAATTCTTCTAACACCTCATGGCAAGACTCACGCATGATCTCGGCGCGTGGGTCATAATTTTTGTAAACACGGTGACCAAAGCCCATCAAACGGAATGGGTCTTCTTTATCTTTCGCACGTTTAATGAATTCAGGGATATTATCCTTATGCCCAATTTCATTAAGCATTTCTAAAACCATCTGATTGGCACCACCATGTGATGGTCCCCAAAGGGATGTGATACCAGACGCAATACACGCAAATGGATTTGCACCAGATGAGCCGGCAATACGCACGGTTGACGTTGACGCGTTTTGTTCATGGTCAGCATGAAGAATTAAAATACGTTCCATTGCGCGTACAACTGGCGGGCGTAATTTATATTCCTCAGCAGGCACAGAGAAACACATATGCAAGAAATTCTCAGCATAGCTTAAGTCATTACGTGGATAGACAAAAGGTTGCCCCTTACTATATTTCATCGCCATCGCAGCCAAGGTAGGGATCTTTGCGACCAAACGATGCGCCGAAATCATACGTTGTTCTGGGTCATTAATATCAAGCGAGTCATGATAAAATGCAGACATCGCGCCAACAACACCACACATAATAGCCATCGGATGTGCATCACGACGGAAGCCCTGATAAATACTTTTAATTTGCTCATGTACCATCGTGTGGTTGGTGATGTGGTAAGTAAACTCATCAAGCTCAGCTTGCGTTGGTAATTCACCATTAATCAATAAATAACACACTTCTAAGTAACTACTCTTAACGGCAAGTTCTTTGATGTCATATCCACGATGCATCAAAATACCTTCTTCACCATCAATGTAAGTCAGACGAGATTTACAGCTACCCGTCGCCGTGAAGCTTGGGTCTAATGTAAAGTAACCAGTCTGTGCATGAAGCTTACGTATATCAATACAATGTGGGCCATAAGTACCTTCAACAATTGGTAACTCACAGCTTTCGCCTGTTTCATTATTGGTCAGCGTAAAAGTTTTTTGTGAACTATTGTCGTTTGATTTTTTGCTCATGAGATTGCCTTATGATGTGTATGTGGGGGCGTCTGAAAACGACGCCTTAAGAGTGCAATTAATATAGTCTTTTTTAGGCTTTAGATCAAATGGAGATACTAACCAATATGTTGAATAGCTTTCTGGATGCGCGCGCATACCTCATCTTTACCCAAAATCTCAACCGCTTCAAATAGAGAAGGTGATTTATCAGTGCCCGTTAAGGCTGCACGTAAAGGCATCATAACCTTGCCCAATTTTCCATCTGCATGGGCGTTGGCGAACTCACGGCAACCTTCTTCAATGGCATCGTGGGTGAAGGGTGATATATTTTTCATGGCACTAAGCAAACCTTCTAAAACAGGCTTAGCGTCAGCATTCAAATGCTTCTCACCTTTTTCGGTATAAGCAATCTTATCCGCATCAACCAAATAGAAAATACTCTCGGAAGCTAATTCCACAAGTGTTTTCGAGCGATCTTTTAAACCATCCATGCCTGCTTGTAATCGTGCTAAACCAATTTCACTGATGATCATGTCATGACCCGTTTGCAAGAAGGGCGCAACCAAATCAATTAAACGGTCATTATCTGCTTCTTTCATGTAATGCGCATTGATAGATTCTAGCTTCACATAATCAAACTTCGCAGCAGATTTATTGACGCCTTTTAAATCAAATAATTTCACAGCTTCCTCCGTAGAGAAGAATTCCTGATCGCCATGTCCCCAACCAAGGCGAAGCAGGTAGTTCATGACAGATTCAGGCAAATACCCTAATTGCTGAAATTCCTGAACACTAACCGCACCATGACGCTTAGATAGCTTCGCACCATCTGCACCATGTATAAGCGGTAAATGCGCGTAAGTTGGCTGATCCCAGCCTAGCGCATCGTAAATAACATTCTGACGGAAAGTATTGTTAAGGTGATCATCACCACGAATAACATGCGTTATACCCATATCATGATCATCAACAATAACCGCCAGCATATAAGTCGGCGTGCCATCACTACGTAGAATAATTAAATCATCAAGCGTTGAATTATCAACAATGACCTCGCCTTGCACCTCATCATTAATAACGCTTTTACCCTCAAGCGGTGCTTTCACACGGATAACAGGCTTTACGCCTGCTGGCGCATCTTCTGCGGGGCGGTCGCGCCAACGTCGGTCATAACTCGCGCTACGTCCTTCGGCTTTTGCGCTATCACGCATTCCTTGTAATTCTTCAGGCGTGCAGTAACAATAATAAGCTTGTCCGTTTTTAACCATTTCATTGGCAACATCGATATGTCTTTGACGGTTTTCATATTGTGACTCTGGTTCGTTATCGTAATCTAAAGACAGCCATTTCAAACTTTCCTTGATAACCTCAACCGCTTCATCATTGTGACGCTCGCGGTCTGTATCCTCGATACGGATCAAGAATTTCCCTTCGCAATGGCGTGCGTAAAGCCAGTTAAACAGGGCCGTGCGGGCATTACCAATATGCATCATACCTGTTGGGGAAGGGGGGAAGCGTGTTACTACATCATTCTTGGTCATTGATATCTCTATTACATTCTATTGTATTTCACTCTGTTTTAATTCATCTTGAAAGACCAAATTAAAGGAACAGATTTTGAAAGTTATTGCAGAAGGCATCATAGAGGAATTTGCGCGACAGAAAAATAGCTTATTTCTGTGGATGCCTGTTTTCTTTGGGGTAGGGATAGGTATTTATTTTGGCTTAAAATTTGAACCACCTATGACCCTATCTATTGGCGCATTCATAGCGAGTATTATTCCAGCAATTATGCTCTGGAAAGCCCAAGAACGATCAGATTTTTTCAAAATTGGCTTTTTTGCAAGTTTAGCCGTGGCACTTATTATTGCAGGTTTCTTAACGGCGCAGGTGCGCGCACATAATGCCTACACACCCATGCTCACTAAGAAAATTAAAACTGTTGGCTTAACAGGCACCATTGATCGTATTGAAAAGTTGGAGGGCAATAATGGCAGTCGCATTACTTTTAAAAATTTGGAGATAGAGCGTATAACACCAGAAAAAACCCCAAAGAAAATTAGGCTGAAAGTACGCAAAGATGAAGGGCTTATTGTTGGTACACGCATAAAATTACTGGCGGGACTAAACCCTGCGTCTGGCCCCATAACCCCTGGTGCATTTGATTTTCAGCGTATGTCGTATTTCAAAGGGATAGGCGCTGTTGGTTTTTCTTGCACTCAACCTGAAATATTAGAAATGCCTACTGAGAAGGGTTTTCAGCTCGCTTTGAAAAACTTACGTAAGAAGATCATTGATAAAATTGCCACTCATACAGAGGTGCCTTCACAAAGTGTTGTAACGGCGCTCATGACAGGAGAACGAAGCGCTATTTCTGACGAAGACCGTGATGCTATGCGTGCGTCAGGCTTGGCGCATTTGCTGGCGATCTCGGGGATGCATGTTGGGATGGTTGCAGGGATATTATTTTTCTTTAGCCGTTTATTGTTGGCGTTTTCACCAAGATTAGCTCTAAATTATCCCATCAAAAAATACGCAGCCCTGTTTGCGCTGATGGGCGCAATTTTTTATACGCTCATTGTTGGCGCAACTATTCCCACACAACGTGCCTTGATGATGACAGGCCTAGTGTTAATTGCCATCATGGTCGATAGAACGGCTTTCTCTCTGCGTTTAGTCGCACTATCAGCTTTTGTGATTTTAATAATATCACCCGAAAGCCTTGTGTCTGTGAGTTTTCAGATGTCCTATGCCGCCGTGGTCGCGCTAATTTGTTTCTATGACTACATCCGTCCTTTTTGGGTGGCGCTACACCGAAAATCTAACATGCTACGGCGCGGGCTTTTATATATGGCGGGGGTGTTATTGACGACTATCATTGCTGGTGGCGCGACAGGATTATTTTCACTCTATCATTTTCAGAATTATGCAGTGTGGGGCATCTTATCCAATATGGTGGCCGTGCCGATCATGGCCTTCATCATCATGCCTACGGCGGTGTTATCTTATCTACTTATGCCGTTTGGGTTGGAAGGTTTAATTTTACCAATCACCGAGTGGGGCGTCACATGGGTTTTGGCATCCGCGCATTGGACTGCTAATCTTGATGGTGCTTTATTGCTCGTGCCAACGTGGCCTCATTGGATATTCATTGGGATGACAGTGTCATCGCTATTTTTTATTCTATGGCAGGGGCGTTGGCGGTTTGCAGGGCTTGGTATTTTTGTGATTTTCTTTGGGTTAGCTTTATTCTCACGTCAGCCAGATATTCAAGTCACAGGCAGTAGTGATTTGGTTGTGATCAGAGATGTTCAAGGCGACTTGTTATTTTCAAATGGACGTAAAGAACGCTACGCCGCCGAGAATATGTTACGCCGGAACGGCCAAACTAAATCAGATAAAAAAAGTTTTCCCAAACAGGGCGCAAAAAATAATACGCCTCTAAGTTGTGATACTTACGGCTGTCGCGGTGTTATTAAAGACATGAAAGTGGCCATTAGTTACGATAATCAAAGCTGGCGTGAAGATTGTAACTGGGCAGATATCGTTATAGCCAAAAACCCAGTGCCCTACAAAAAATGCAAAGCCTCAACCGTCATCGACTTCTTCGATCTCTGGCGCGAAGGCGGACATGCGCTTTGGTTGTCTGATAAAAAAACACCGCCCAAAATTTAAACAGTAGAAGCCGTTCGAGGACAACGCCTTTGGGCCCAAACATCAGCCAACAGTAAGAAAGCTAATAAGAAGAAAGAGGATTAGTGATAGGTACGCATTAAGTTTACGAGCTTGCCCTGAATTTGAACTTGGTCAGCTCTATAAACTTGCTCTGTGAATTCGTCATTTTCGGGTACTAAAATAACTTTACCATTTTCACGACGAAGACGTTTTAAGGTTACTTCTTCATCATCGACAAGGGCTACAATAATTTCACCGTCATTGGCGTGTTCACATTTTTTAATGATGACTGTGTCACCATCATGAATACCTGCGTTGATCATTGATTCACCATCAACTTCCAATGCGTAATGTTCACCACCGCCTATAAAGCCAAGAGGCAAATCGACCGCACCATTTTCATCTCTAATTGCTTCAATCGGTGACCCAGCCGCAATGCGCCCATATAAGGGGATTGATTGTGTTTGAGCGGCGGCAATCAATTGTTGCGTTGCTTTTGACGCAGAGGCCACATCTGATTTATCACTTGAATTTGGTGAATAACCTTCAGGAAGACGTTTCACTTCTAATGCACGGGCTCGGTGCGGTAAACGCTCTAAATAACCACGTTCTACAAGCGCTGTAATCAAACGGTGAATACCTGATTTAGATTTTAGACCCAAGGCCACACGCATTTCATCAAAAGAGGGGGCAACTTCGCCCTCCTGCATACGTTCATGAATCAGCAATAATAAGTCACGTTGTTTGCGTGTTAGCATAATAATAAATTCCCATTAATTGGCGCATGTTATGCGCTTTGTTCATCTATAGTTCTACTTAAGTTCTTCTTATGTGTCAATTATTTTTTTAAATATTTCCGAGAAGGGCGCGTGTTGCTTCTTCAATATCGCCCTGACGCATCAAGCTTTCACCCACTAGAAAAGCAGCAAAGCCAGCGCTTTGAAAGGTTTTGATATCGTCATTATTGTGCAAACCGCTTTCCGCAACTTTTAAAATATTAGCAGGCATTTCTTGAGCAATATCTAAGCCTGTTTGTAAATTTACGTCGAGTGTTTTCAGGTTGCGGTTATTCACACCAACCATTTTTGGATTGAGCGCCAAGGCACGCTCTAGCTCGTCTGCGTCATGCACTTCAAAGAGTGCGTCCATGCCAAAGTCATTAGCTAAAGCATAAAATTCTTGAGCCTGCAAATCTGATAAATGCGCCATAATTAGTAAAATACAATCTGCGCCTAACGCCCGTGATTCAATAATTTGATAAGGATCAACCATAAAGTCTTTTCGTAACATTGGAAGCACCACAGATTCTTTAACGGCGGTGAAATAATCATCTGTTCCTTGAAAATAAGGCTTATCTGTTAAAACTGATAAACAAGCAGCACCAGCGCTTTCGTAGGATTTGGCAATGGCAACGGGGTCAAAATCTTCACGAATGATACCTTTGCTTGGTGAGGCTTTTTTTACTTCTGCAATGAGTGCAGGATTCTTTTTATTTAACGCACTGATAAAACCACGCGGGGCTTCTTGTGTTTTGGCTAGCGCTTCAATATCCGCCAAAGACTTTAAAGCTTTTTGCTTTGCCACATGATCTTTCTTATCATCACAAATTTTTTCAAGAACGCTACTCATTCGTCATCTCAATATATTGTTGTAAGATTTGTTTGGCTTTACCGCTATCGATTACATCTGATGCTATTTCAACACCTTCTAATAAGCCGGATGCTTTACCATGTATGTTAAGAACAGCAGATGCATTAGCCAAAACAATATCGCGGTAAGCGCTGTGTTTGCTATTTAATAGGCCTGTTAAAGCTTTCGCATTTTCTTCTGCTTCACCACCTTTTAAGTCATCAATGGCGGCAATAGGTAAGCCAAAATCACTTGGGCTAATTGTTTTTTCTGTGATTGTACCATCTTCTGAAAGTATGGCTATTTGGGTGTCTGTGGTGGTTGTTATTTCATCTAACCCGTCATTACCGTAAACAATCCAAGCGCTTTTTGTGCCAAGGTTTTTTAATACTTGCGCCATTGGTTGAAGCAATTTCGGGTCATAAACGCCAATGAGCTGATATTGCGCCTCAGCAGGGTTTGCAAGCGGGCCTAATAGATTGAAGATCGTTCTAAATCCTAGTTTCTTACGGATAGGGCCAACATGTCTCATCGCTTGATGATGCTGTGGTGCCATTAAGAAACAGAAATTAATGCCAGCTAAGGCGCGCTCTAAAATATCATGTGAGGCTTCTAAATTAACGCCTAACGCCTCTAATACATCAGCCGCACCAGATTTGGAGCTAGCGGCGCGGTTGCCATGTTTTGCAATAGGCACATCGCATGCCGCACATACAAGAGCCACGGCTGTTGATATATTATATGTCCCAACACCATCACCCCCTGTGCCACAACAATCAAGCGAATTTGCGGGCGCTTTTATGCCGGATGACATGTCACGAAGAACGCGCGCAGCCCCCGTGATTTCATCTACGGTAACATCACGTTTTGACATTTCAGTGAGTAGTTTTGTGATTTGATCTTCGCTTGCGTCGCCACTCATAATAAATTGAATGGTCGCGTACATGTCTGCCTCAAGTAAGGTTGATCCTTGCAAAACTTTATCTAAATTTTGGTTGAAGTCGTTCATGGCTCAATCAAATTAAATTTATAAAATTCTCAAGCATCTTATGACCGTGATCGGTGGCGATGCTTTCGGGGTGAAATTGAACACTGTGAAGTGGCTTTGCTTTATGTTGTAAGCCCATAATCAAACCATCTTCTGTTTCCGCAGTGATTTCTAATGTATCAGGCAAAGTTTCTTTCTCGACTATTAATGAGTGATAGCGCGTTGCTTCAAATGGTGATGGCAATCCTTTAAAGACGCTTTTTTCTTCATGGATAATAGGGGAGGTTTTGCCATGCACTGGTTTTGGCGCGCGGATGATTTTGCCTCCACAAGCTTGTCCAATGGATTGCAATCCCAAACAAACACCAAATAAAGGCATATCACGCACAATCGCTTCTTTGATTAATTCTAAGCAAATACCTGATTGGTCGGGCGTACCTGGTCCTGGTGAAATTAATATGCCCTTAGGCTTAAGGTCAAAAACTTCATCAACGGTAATTTTGTCATTACGGTATACTTGCGTATCAACCTCAAGGTCGCCCAAATACTGAACGAGGTTATATGTAAAACTGTCATAATTATCAATGAACAAAATCATGGGTATATGTTATGCCTCGCGCCTAGACGAAAGGCAAGAGGGTTGATAGCATTTGCATATGAGATTCTTTAAAATGCTACCGACAGCACCCTATTTAAAATTCATCGTTATCGCATTGGTATTGATGGTTGTCTTCGATCAATTTGTTTTTGGCGGAAAACGCTCTTATATTGATAAAATTAAGAACGATTACTACGCTGAAAAAGCGGAGGAAGAGCGCCTTATACAAGCCCAATTACCGCCACAAGTTGTTTTTCCTGAAGAAGGTGAGTATTTTGAAGCCCCTTCAGAAGGTGATTTGACGACAGTTGTTGAAATGACTGTAGATGAAATTCTACCAAATGATCCAACAGCGCAGGAGAAACTAGCGGGTGCAGAGCTTGCAGGCATTGAAATTGTCGAAGAAAAACCAGCGGAACTACAGCCTGCCTTGGTTAACACAAATGATAATATTGGTACGGTGATGGAACAATCTCTATTGATGGAAGAGTTCTCAGAATCAGCAGGCTTTAAAATTCCAGAACCTGACGCATTGGCAGGTAAACCAGTGACAAAAAAAATAATAAAAATAGAAGAAGTTAAACAGGACATTACCGACGAAAAAGAAGCTATTGCGTCTGTTATAAAACCGCAGCTTAAGCCATCTGTACCGGCGAATGCACCGCGTGGCAATGATTTCTTTGCGCCAAACGCTGAAAAGAAAATGACATCGACAAAGCCTAGAAATAACGGTCAACGTCCTAAGATTGCGATTGTTATTGATGATATGGGGATGAATGTAAGGCAAAGCAAATCCGCGCTTCAACTACCTTCCGAAGTGACTTTTGCGTTCCTACCTTATGCCGATAGCGCGCGTGAATTATCTGCAAAGGCGCAAGGTGAGGGGCATGAAACAATTGTTCATATCCCAATGGAGGCGATGGATTCGGGCATAAATTTAGGCGCTATGGCACTTCGCTCTGGTATGAGCAAGGAAGAATTTGACCGTGAATTTGATAAAATCGCAGGTAGCTTTGAAGGTTATGTGGGCATGAATAACCACATGGGAAGCCGCCTAACCCAAGACCGTCAGGCAATGGGGATTTTCATGGCAGAGCTTAAAAAACGTAATCTATATTTCCTTGATTCAAGAACAATTCATACGTCAGTGGCCGATGATGTAGCGGGGGCATACGGTGTGCCACACGTCCAACGTGATGTCTTTATTGATCATGACGAAAGCACTGCTGGCGTAAGAGCATCGCTTAAGAAGCTAGAGAAGCAAGCTCTTGAGAATGGACAAGCTGTTGCGATTGGTCATCCAAAAGCTATTACGATGAAAGAGCTGAAACAATGGATTCCTACGCTTGAGAAAAAAGGCATTGATCTTGTACCAGTTAGTCGTCTAACGAATGCAGGTGACGTTAAAAAGTTTGAGCGTCCAACGGTGACAACCTCAGATGTAATTGTTGCGCCAGCGCCTATTGTTATTGGTGGAGGGGCAGTTGAACAAGTGACCTTAAACGGTACTAACCCTGCGGCTGGACCTTCTCCTAGTTCTTTCTCGATAGAGCGTGTTGAATCGAATCTTCGGCCGCTTGAATAACAGCCTTGGCTTTATTACAGCTTTCTTGATATTCAAATTCTGGATCACTATCGGCGACAACACCACCGCCTGCTTGAACGTAAACTTTACCGTCTTTAACAAGGGCTGTGCGTAAAGCAATACAGGTATCAATTTCGCCATTACCGTTAAAATACCCTACACAACCACCATAAGTGCCTCGACGTGTTGGTTCTAACTCATCAATGATTTCCATGGCGCGTATCTTTGGTGCACCACTGACTGTTCCAGCAGGGAAGCCAGAGAATAGAGCGTCTAGCGCATCCATGCTTTCTTTTAACGTGCCAATGACATTAGAAACAATATGCATGACGTGTGAATAATATTCGACCGTGAATTGATCTGTGACCTCAACCGTGCCTGTTTCAACCACGCGACCAATGTCATTACGACCTAAATCCAATAACATTAAATGCTCTGCGCGTTCTTTCGGGTCAGCCAGTAATTCTTCCATCAATGCTTTGTCTTCTGTTGCATCCTTACCGCGTTTACGCGTGCCGGCAATGGGACGAATAGTCACAACATTATCCCGCAAGCGCACCAATATTTCTGGGCTAGAACCAACAAGGGAGAAACCTTTAAAGTTGATATAGAACAAAAACGGTGAGGGGTTCAACCTACGTAGAGATCTATATAAATCAAAAGGAGGTAAATCATAATCCATGCTAAAGCGTTGTGACGGTACCACCTGAAAAATGTCACCCGCATTAATATACTTAACCGCTCGCTCTACCATGCCGTGAAAATCTTCGCGCTTCATATTACATTGAACATTTAACGGCACGCTTAACCCTGTCTTATGATCCAGTAGCGATAAGTCAATCGGCTTGAATAATTCGTCATAGATAACTTTAATGCGCTCTAAGCCCTGCTCATAAGTCTTTTTAGGGTCTGTGTCACTGTTCTTGGCGTGCGCCCGAACAGGGGTTGTAATGCACATCATGCTCTTAACATTGTCAAAAATAACCATAATGGTTGGACGCATTAAAATGCTCTCAGGAAGCCCTAAATCATTTGGGTTTGTGTCAGGAATATCTTCCACTAACCTAATAGCATCATACCCTATATAGCCAAACATTCCTGATGACCCCAAAGGTGGGACCGTCTCATCAACCACATCAATATTGCAGTCTTTAATATGGTTACGCAGTGACGTTAATGGCTCAACATCTTTTTGTGTTTTCAGCTGATCATCTTCTGGCGCACCAACGTGAACGCCCTCAGAATCATAGCGCCATAACAAATCAGGGTTTAACCCAATCGCCGAATAACGCCCAAGCACAGCACCACCCTCTACAGACTCCAACAAAAGGCTATAAGGTTTTTCTTTCGATAATTTTAAAAAGGCAGAAACGGGCGTTTCAAGATCTGCTGGAATCCATTGCCACAATAGCTGGCTTTTGCCTGCATCAAAATGCGCTTTAAAATCATCATATGAAGGTTGAACGCTCATAGTGATTTAGTTCGCAACAGGTGCGCCGTATAGAGATTTCAACAGACGATCATTTACTTTCACATTATAACGCTCACTCATTGCATTAATATATTGCGCCATAATCTCTTGCTGAAGTCCAACAGACTCTTGTTCAATAATGCTATCAATTTGTGCATCTGTAACTTTGGTTTCGTCAGGTAAACTCACATTTGTTACTTCGCCAATCATATAGCCATCTTTGACTTTAATCATTATTGGTTCATTTGATTGAGCCGTAAAGATCTGACGCTTCACCGTTTCATCTATTGGCGCTTTGGCTTCTGCTTCACGAATAATTTTATTGTAAGATTTTTTCGCGATGCTAATTTCTTTTGATAAACTGGATAAGTCAGTGTCACCTTTTAACTTCGCAAAAGCTTCTTCCGCACGTAATTTATTGGCGGCGCGTTGTTGATCTCCAATCCAGCGTTTTTTAAGGTCAGCCTTTACACTTTCATAGGGTTTATAACTAACTTCAGTCACATTATCGACACGAACAGTCACGAAGCGCCCATCATCTAATTCCATGATAGGGGCACTTTCACCTGTGTTTAAATCAAACGCTGCTTCCAAAATTTGCGACTGATCATTGCCGTAATTGGTAAATAAGTTTTTAGCATTAAGGCCAATACCCGCCATGGTGAAATCTTTAAGTTCTTCGGTGGTTAAACCCATATCAGCAACAATAGCTTCCAATTCTTCTCCAGAGGCTAAACGGTCATCTAACATGTTCGCAGAATTTTCCAACTCTTCCATTAACCTTGTTTGCATCAAGTCTTCTTTAAGGGTTTTCTTAACATCGTCAAACGGCTCAATACCTGCTTCTTTGATGCTTTTCAGCTTCATAACGTGCCAGCCAAGAGGGGACTCGACAGGCTCAATAACATCGCCTGCTTGAGCATCAAAAATAGCATCGGCTAATTCATCCAACAAATCACTTTCAGCAAAGTTATTTGCCCCAAGGTATGCTGTGTTTTTACCTGTAACATCTGTCACGGCTTGTTCAATCGTTTGCCCAGCATTGATTTTCTCAATAGTTTTCACTGCTTCAGCTTCGGTGCTTAGAACTGCTTGCTCAACATTTCTTTTCTCTGGTTTACGGTATAATTCAATATCATCTTCGTAAATTTCTTTTAGCTCTTCATCAGAAATTTTCAGATTGCCCTGAACCATTTCTCTCTTAAGTGTAGCAACCGTCACACTACGACGCTCAGGAATCATAAAGTTATTTTTCAATGTTTCATAGAAGTCAGTTAAGTTCTCTTCCGTTGGCGCGGGCAAATCTTTGACGCCTGTATCATCTAGAGTGATAGCCACAAAATCACGGCTTTCATTTTTATATAGATATAAATCTTTCGCCTGTTTTCTTGATATCTGACTAACACCACCCACAAGCGCATTTTGAAATAATGTGCTACGCATTTCCTGACGGATTGCGTTAATGAATTGTGTTTCTGAAATCCCTTGCGCACGAAGAACTTGATGTAACGCTTCCTTCTTACTTTGACCTTCTTGAACCAGTGGCTCAGACAAGGTAGAGATTTGCTTCGCTAAAGTGTTATCACCAATGACCAACCCTAAACGTTGTGCTTCTTGGTTTAAAATACGCATTTGAATTTCACTGTTCAGCACTTGGTTCACCATCCCAAAACGATACGCATCTTGTGGGGTGATTTGCTGAGCGGCTAATACACGGCGTAATGTTTGATCAAACTGGACACTGCTGACTTTGATATTTTTACCTTTGGCGACATAATTATTGGATACGCCACCTCCGCTGAAAAACCCACCGACATCGGTTAGGACTAATCCAGCAACGGCCAAAACCATGGCACCCATAAGTATAAATTTCAATGAACCAGATTTGGCTCCATCGCGCATTTGACGCAGCATATTATATTCCTCTTTTAAAAAATAATCTAAGGCACTATAAGGAGTACAGAGTTTTAGAGCAACATCTGATAAAGGTTTAACCAACATGAAAAATTTAATAGCGGGTAATTGGAAAATGAACGGGTCTGTGGAAATGGCGAAATCGCTAGCTTCTGCTATCTCAGGTGGAGTGAGAGATCATGGTGCTTTACTAGAGAAAAATGACTTTCTTGTATGCCCGACAGACCTGCATATCTCAACCGTATCACCGCTTTTGAAGAATATCTCCTTGGGCGCACAAGATTGTTCACCTTTTGAAGTAGGCGCCTTCACAGGTGATGTATCAGCCCAAATGTTAAATGATATGGGCTGTTCTCACGTTATCTTGGGACATTCAGAGCGTCGCCAATATTACGCTGAAAGCAACATGATGATTAAACAAAAAGCTGTAATGGCGAATGAAAATAGTCTGATTACGATCATTTGTGTTGGTGAAACCGAAGAAGAGCGTGAACAAGGCGTTCAAAACGACGTTGTATCAAAGCAACTATCCGAATCTATCCCTGATTCCGCTAACGCCGAAAATACAGTCATCGCCTATGAGCCCGTTTGGGCCATCGGCACAGGAAAAGTCGCAACAATCGAAGATATTACGTCAATGCACGAACATATCCGCAGAACATTAGCCACCAGATTTTCTGATAGTCGCGGTATGCGTATTCTTTACGGCGGTTCAGTCAAACCAGCCAACGCCGCAGAAATCTTCGCCGTAGAAAACGTCAATGGCGCCCTTATAGGCGGCGCCTCCCTCAAAGCCGAAGACTTTATCGGTATCGCTGAGGCGAGCTAGAAGCGGAAAACTATAAAAAATTGCGTGACTTTAGCGTTTAACAGCGTTAAAACACGGGTAAATTATTTTTAAGGAAACACTATGGAACTTGTCGTACTTGTTATTCACTTACTTTTGGCTTTAGGTATTATTGGGCTTGTGTTGTTGCAACGCTCTGAAGGTGGTGGTCTGGGGATCGGTGGCGGTTCTGGTGGTATGGGTAGTTTTGCGACGGCTGGTTCAACAGCAAACGCGCTTACACGTGCCACAGCATTTTGTGCTGCAGGTTTCTTTTGTACTAGTTTAACTTTGGCTGTTTTAGCTGGCGGTCATTCAAATCAGAAAAGTTTGTTAGAAACTTTAGATAATCCTCCAGCAATAGTTGACACAATGGACGAAACAGGCGATAACAAACTCCCGAAAGCGCAAGGTAATTCTGAAACGTCTACGGACACTTCAAAAACACCTTTAGCTCCAATATCAGAGTAACTTAGCCCTGTTTCTTAAAGCTTTGCTTTAAGATAAGCAGAGCATTATAGCTTTTGGGAAGCAGTATTATTTAATGACAAGATTTATATTTATTACGGGTGGCGTGGTTTCTTCTTTAGGGAAAGGCCTCGGCTCCGCAGCCCTTGGTGCATTATTGCAAGCCAGAGGGTACAAAGTGCGCCTGTGTAAATTGGATCCTTACCTAAACGTTGACCCAGGCACCATGAGCCCATTTCAGCATGGAGAAGTCTTTGTGACGGATGACGGCGCAGAAACTGACCTTGATTTAGGGCATTATGAGCGTTTTACAGGCAATCCAGCCTGTCAAAATGACAATGTGACCACAGGGCGTATCTACACAAACGTACTTCAAAAAGAACGCCGTGGTGAGTATTTAGGCGCGACTGTGCAGGTCATCCCGCACGTCACAAACGAAATTAAAGACTTCATCGCTGAAAAAGACGGGACCGCAGACTTCGTCCTTTGCGAAATTGGTGGAACCGTTGGTGATATCGAAAGCCTACCTTTCCTTGAGGCTATTCGTCAGTTCGGTAACGAAATGGGGCGTGAACGCGCTCTGTTCCTACATGTGACTTTACTTCCTTACATCCCAGCGGCTGGTGAGCTTAAAACCAAGCCTACCCAGCACAGTGTCAAAGAATTAATGGCTGTCGGTATTCGTCCGCGTATTCTTCTATGTCGTGCTGATCGTGAGATTGACCAGTCTGATCTTAATAAGATTGCGCTTTTCTGTAACATCGACGAAGAAAAAGTTATCCCAGCCCTTGATGCATCTTCTATCTACGAAGTGCCTTTGACCTATCACAAGGTTGGTCTAGACACGCAAGTACTAGATGCCTTTGGTCTTAAAGACGAAGCGAAGAAAGAACCTGATTTAGGGGCATGGGAGCGCATTATGCGCCGTATCAAAAACCCAGAAACCGAAGTTACAATTGCGGTTGTCGGCAAATATACGAACCTTGCAGATAGTTATAAATCACTCAATGAAGCGCTTGTGCATGGCGGTATTGCCAACAAAGCCAAAGTGAAAATTAAATTTATCGAAGCAACTTTATTCGATCAAGACGAAGCGGGAATTGCCCACGAACTTCAAGGCGTAAACGGTATCCTAGTGCCCGGTGGCTTTGGCGAGCGTGGCGCGGAAGGCAAGATCAAGGCCGCACAATATGCCCGTGAAAAGAAAATCCCGTATTTTGGTATCTGTTTTGGCCTACAAATGGCTGTCCTCGAAGCGGTGCGTAATCAGCTTGGTATTGATAAAGCAACCTCCAGCGAATTTGATGAGGATGGCGAACACGTTATCGGCCTTATGACCGAATGGACAAAAGACAATAAGAAAGAGGAGCGTGGAAGCGATACAGATTTAGGTGGCACAATGCGCCTCGGTGCTTATCCAGCAAAGCTTAAAGAAGGTTCAAAAGTTGCTGAAATTTATGGCACCACGGATATTGAAGAACGCCACCGTCACCGCTTTGAAGTCAATATCAACTACAAAGATAGACTAGAAGAGCAGGGGCTTATCTTCTCTGGTCTATCACCAGACGGAAACCTACCCGAAATTTGCGAACGCAACGACCACCCATGGTTCATCGGCGTCCAATACCACCCAGAGCTAAAATCCAAACCCTTCGACCCCCACCCACTATTCGTCAGCTTCATCGAAGCCGCAATTGCTCAAGGGCGTTTGGTTTAATTTATTAGTAAAAGATAAATTTGACATATTGCCATAATAATATTATGTATAGTGAATTATGCAAGATATCATCATTAAAGCTAAGCGATTCAATTCAAATGTATCTTATGCAGGATTAATTTTGCCAGATGGCTTTGATGAACCGTCTATGGCTGACAATTATCGTTTTGATAGCCCTCATAAAATTGGTGATATTGATCTAAAAGATGCCTTTGATGACCGTGCTTTTGCAAAAAAAGGATTTCATAAGATAGCGATCAAACGCCCAAGTGAAACATTTTGTCGATTGCCTAAGGGGTTATCCCAATTTAGAGAATTTGTTCAAAAGGCAACTGATTACGATGCGCAACATAGTCCGTTATTTCCCTTTAAAAGAGCAGTGTTAGTGGTAAGAGCCTTTGATGGCTATCGTGAGCAACCCGAACAACCAATGCATTTTGACCCTTACCTTGAGAAACCTGATGGGCGTATAGAAAATCTTTATTCTGTGGCTAATCGTTTAGGGACGGAATATGCATTAAACGATAATCCAGGCCCAAGTGAAATAGAATCAGTTTTTGATTATGATATTAATATGTTTTCGATGAGATGTTTACATCGGCAACCAGTTATCTCAGTAAGGTTTACACGCGTTTTTGCAGCTGTTTCATTCAAATTAAGCGAGGATGAACTTATTGAAGTTGAACAAAAATTTGGCTTAAGCCCCAGAGCTCTAGCCTTATAAGTTTTTAAAAATCAGTTTATCTTTACAGTTAACTACGTTAAAACCGTACCTATGAAAACAGTATCTATACAAAATATCCAGTGCGCCAATGACAAGCCTTTTACGTTGTTTGGCGGTTTAAATGTCTTGGAAAATGAAGAGATCACGCTAAAGGCAGTCGAGGTTTATAAAACCATTACGGATAAGCTTGGTATTCCCTTTATCTTTAAGGCCAGCTACGACAAAGCCAATCGTTCCAGCATTCACAGCTATCGTGGCGTGGGCATGGAAGAGGGGCTTCGTATATTCGAAAAGGTCAAGGCTGAGTTCGATAATGTGCCTATTATCACAGATGTGCATGAAATCGAACAATGTCAGCCAGTCGCAGATGTTGTGGACGTCATCCAAATCCCTGCCTTCCTTGCCCGCCAAACTGACTTGGTAAAGGCTATGGCGGATGTGGCAAATAAAACAGGCGCGGCTATTAATATCAAAAAACCTCAATATATGTCACCTTATCAAATAGGTAATATCGTCGATAAATTCGCTGAATGTGGTAATGAAAATACGATCATCTGCGAGCGTGGTCACGCGCTTGGCTATGATAATCTGGTTGTTGACCCTATGGCCTTTGGGGTGATGAAAGAAATTTCAAATGACACGCCTATTATCTGTGACACGGTGCATGCCTCACAAATGAGATTGGCAGGCAGTGAAGCCTCTGGCGGTCGTCGTGCGCTTGTGCCTGATCTTACCCGCGCCGTCATGGCAATCGGTATTGCTGGCTTGTTCATCGAAGCTTACGAAGATCCAGACAAAGCAAAATGTGACGGGCCTTCTGCGCTTCCGTTTGATAAACTAGAAGAGTTTCTGGTGCAGGCAAAAGCCATTGATGATTTGGTCAAATCTATGGACCTAGTAAAGGTAAGTTAATGAAAAGACTTATTAGTATTTTATTGTTATGTGGGGGTGCATTTTTCTATTTTTACAAGATATGATAAACTAAGGATTGAAGGAAAGATAAGCTAATGAAAAATATAATTATTATTTTTATGGTCGTCGCAGCAGGATTCTACGGTTTTAAAAAATTTGACGTGATGGGTAAATCTTGCGAAGCGGATAAAATTAACGCTCAAGTTGAGAAAAGACTTGCGAAAGCAGACGTATTGAGAGAAGGGCGCGTTATTCTGAGACACGTCAGTGAATATATTAGATTAGATAAAATTCCTGCTTCTAAAAGAGACGAAACAATTAGGGCAAATTTTGAGCTAAATATTCGTAAAGAAAGAGCATGTAGCGTATCGCAGGCTCTAACACAGCGCGCCATACCACAATAGAAATTCTGAGGGGAATGCTATTAATATGAAAAAATATTTGGTTATATTGATGTTACTTATGCCTATCACTGCGCAGGCTAATGACGACCCGTGTGTTCCAGACAGCATTAATGCTGAGGTTGAGGTAAGATATACCGATTTGTTCAAATCTACTGAAGGCATTGAAATGCTTCATAAGGTCAATAAGCGCATAGATACAGGCGATATTAACAAAGATGGAGCTAAAATACTTCTGAAAAAAGAACTGGAAATGACTATTCGTAAAGAGCATGATTGCGCAGTTTCATACAATATGAAAGATAAGCTAAAAGAAGTTGAGGCTATGGAGAAGGCCGAAGAAGAGGCGCTTAGAACTGCTTGTGCCCCCGATCTTTATGTTATTAAGTCTCGTGCAAAATATGAAGCTTATAAAACCGATCCTGCTTATGCTGACTTTGAAAAACAAGTGTACGAGCAAGTCACAAAAGACACCCCATCTACGGCACTTAAGACTTTTGACAAAAACTGGGAAAACTCAGAAATGCGTAAGAATGTCGTTATAGCCGTCTTTGACATGGGGCTTCGTGAAGCTGATGAATGTTCAAACGCCGCCGTTCCTGTTTCTAATGTCATCCTCGAAATGTTGAAAGAAGAGTAATTTCAGCTATTCCGTTTAAACGCGCTTCATGTTAAAAATATTCTGAAAAATTTTATATTTAGAGGAAGCATAGAAGCATGAGCGCAATAATTGATATTATAGGAAGACAAATCTTAGATAGCCGTGGAAACCCAACTGTTGAGGTTGATGTTACGCTAGAAAGTGGCGCACGCGGTCGTGCGGCTGTACCGTCTGGCGCTTCTACAGGCGCTTATGAAGCGGTTGAACTTCGTGATGGGAACAAAAAACGCTATCTGGGTAAGTCTGTGGAAAAAGCTGTGAATGCCGTGAACATAGATCTCTTTGAGGCGCTCTGTGGCTTGGATCCAGAAGATCAGCTTCATCTTGACCAATCCATGATCGGCTTGGATGGTACAGAGAATAAATCAAAGCTAGGCGCAAATGCTATTCTAGGCGTGTCTATGGCGGCGGCGCATGCTGTGGCGGATGAGCTTGATGTACCGCTTTACCGCTATGTTGGTGGTCCTTACGCGCATTTACTGCCTACACCCATGATGAACATCATCAACGGTGGTGCACATGCGGATAACCCAGTTGATTTCCAAGAATTCATGATTATGCCGATTGGCGCTGAAAGCTTCTCAGAAGGCCTTCGTTGTGGCGCAGAAATTTTCCATGCCTTGAAAAAACAACTACATGATGCAGGTATGAACACAAATGTCGGTGACGAAGGTGGTTTTGCCCCGGCTGTTAAATCAGCCACAGAAGCCCTAGATTTCATCATCAAAGCAATCGGCGATGCTGGCTATAAAGCTGGCGTTGATGTCGTTATAGCGCTAGATAGTGCCGCCTCAGAATTCTGTAAGGACGGTAAATACCATTTAGACGGTGAGGGGCGTGTCCTAACCTCAGATGAAATGGTTGATTACTACGCAGAGCTTTGCGACAAATACCCAATCGTGTCTATCGAAGATGGTCTAGACGAAGATGATTGGGATGGCTGGGTGAAACTGAACGCGAAAATTGGTGACAAGGTTCAATTGGTTGGCGATGATTTATTCGTCACAAATCCAAAACGTCTTGCACAAGGTATTGAGATGAAGGCGGCAAACGCTATCCTCATCAAAGTAAACCAAATTGGAACACTCTCAGAAACGCTTGAGACCATCGAAATGGCTAAACGTGCAGGCTTTGGTATTGTCATGTCTCACCGCTCTGGTGAAACAGAAGACGCAACAATCGCTGATTTAGCTGTGGCAACAAACTGTGGTCAAATCAAAACAGGCTCGCTCTCCCGTTCAGACAGGGTTGCTAAATATAACCAACTTCTAAGAATTGAAGAACAATTAGGCCTATCAGCCAAGTATTGCGGTGCAGACTTCCTACGTGCCCCAATCCAAGCAAAAGCCCAAAAGAAAAAAGCTGCTTGAGTTAGTTTCAGGCTTCGTAAAAAAGCCTGAAACTTAATGATAAATAATACAGTATTATTGTAATTGTGGCCCTTCATTTGCGCCTGGTGTTACAGCATCTCTCATCTGTCCTGCATCTCCACGGAAGTCGATGTCAGGCAGAATAGATTGAGGTTTAAATGTTACGCGATGGTGGTAAGTGTTTACATTGACACCTTCTAATTGCTCAGCGAAGTAAGTAACATTGTCGGATAGGCCAAGAAAGTGTTTCTTAAAATCATTAGCGCCAGTTTTACAAGTTACCTCAAGTTGTGAGCTTTGATCTTCTATGCTACAGCGACCTTCTATTGTCAGCATATAAGTGTCGGTTATGCCATTATAAAAGATAACACGTCGATCGATTTCAAAGTTATCAGCCGCCTTGGATAGGTTATGAGAGGCCACTGTGGCATCGTCATTACATCCTGTTAAGCCCATTACACTAGCGGCTAGAACTAAGGGCATGGCTGCTTTTTTCCAATTTGTGTCAGTATTAAAAGTGTTTTTTATTGTGTTAATCATCGTTTATTTCCTTCTTTGATTTAGGTTGCAAAAAGGCTTTGTAAAAGCGTGGCTTTCACAATTTTTTTTGCGTTGAGGTCATGAGAATTTCTGCGAATAATACGCATTCTCAATGTTTTAGTAGGTGTTTGGATTTTATTATTGCCGTTTACATCACATCGCTATAGGCGCGACAAAGCCTATGCCAAAAGAAAATGCTGACATGGAAATGTTGCCTATAAGATTTGTGCTAAGGTACGAAACTTTTATAAAGTTACATACTATAAACGGCTACCGCCCTCGGTAGTGATCCGGTATGTAAATAAAGTTTAAAATAAAAAGCATGTTATTATGTTCTCCCAATAGAGTTTTATAACACCCTGAACTTCTATAATCGCTATTGTGGTAACTTTTTACAATATGGCAACAATATGGTCAAGCGTTTTTTGTTTATCTAGCCATGCATAAAATGCAGTCCTTGTTTTTGTGTGTAGATGGGCATGGTTTTTAAGTCTCGATAATTAATATCTAATAACTTTAAAAACAGGGGTGTAAAACTGAAGAGAGAAGATATTGTCTCTAAATGCAATATTTTTAAAAAGCTGAATCATTAGAATCACTTAAACACTCTTGTTCCTCTTTTGTCTCTTTTTAACCGATTGATTCAATTAAGTTTTTTTACGTTTATCCATTGACCTGTGGATAACTTTATGATTCTATAGAGATATGAAGAGCTTAATTGAAAAACGTCACATTCTCCGCCAAAACATGATGGCCGTCATGGGATTCATCCTGTGCTTCTATTTTTGCTACCATCTTGTGTCTGGCCCGCGTGGGTATTTGCGTCTTCTATCGCTCGATAATCAAATTACTCAACAAAGCACTGTGTTGTCTGGCGTTACAGCTGAGCGTGAATCGGTTGAAACCAAAGTAACGATGATGCGCCCAGGCTCAGTGAACCGTGATTTACTCGAAGAGCGTGTGCGTTATGTATTAGGTTACCGTCAAGCTGGTGAAGTATTTTTACTACAAAGTAGCCAATAGATACATTTTATTCTCCATTAATATCAATGGCTTATCAAATAATTGCATTTACCTGTGATTAAAACACCCTTTTTTCCTTCCCTGTGTAGGCGCAAAAGTGTAATTAGAAGGCTTGTGCAGACTTAACGGTTGTCTGTTCATATGTGTGTAAATAACAAAGAGGGTAAATTTTTGGCTTCAACATCCAAGAATAAAAGCGCTTCAAAAAAGAAGCCAAATCTAAAGGCTGTTTCAAACAGTGCTTCTAATCCTACGTTAGAAGAAATGAAAAAATTATACCGCGAAATGCTATTGATCCGTCGCTTTGAAGAAAAAGCGGGGCAGCTCTATGGTATGGGTTTGATTGGTGGCTTTTGTCACCTCTATATTGGGCAAGAAGCGGTTGTGACGGGTATTAACTCCGTCCAAGAAACACAAGATTCAGTCATCACAACCTATCGTGACCACGCCCATATGCTGGCCTGTGGTATGGAAGCACGCGGTATAATGGCGGAGCTAACGGGTCGTGAAGGCGGCTACTCTCGTGGTAAAGGTGGCTCAATGCATATGTTCTCCAAAGAGAAACTATTCTTTGGTGGTCACGGTATTGTTGGTGCGTCTACCTCTATAGGAACAGGTTTGGGTTTCTCTCATAAGTACCGAGAAGATAACGGCGTTTGTATCGCCTATATGGGCGATGGCTCTGCGAACCAAGGGCAGGTGGCTGAGTGTTACAACATGGCCGCCCTTTGGAAACTGCCAGTGCTCTATGTGATTGAAAATAACAAATATGGTATGGGTACGTCCACCGCCCGCCACGCGGCTGGACAACTATATGCTCGTGGTGCTGGTTACGGTATTCCTGGTGAACAAGTGGACGGCATGGATGTCTTTGCGGTTCAAGCAGCGGCACGTCAGGCGCTTGATTATGTGCGCTCTGGTAACGGGCCATATATCCTTGAGGTGATGACCTATCGTTACCGTGGCCACTCAATGTCCGACCCTGCGAATTACCGTACCAAGGACGAAGTCGAAGAACGCAAAGGCAACGATCCTATAGCCAAGCTTAAAAGCATGATGGCAGATCAAGACGTCAGCGAAGACGACATCAAATCAATCGACAAAGAAATCAAAGCGATCGTCAAAGACTCCGCCGAATTCTCCCAAGAATCCCCCGAACTCCCCCCAGAAGAACTCTGGACAGACGTATTGGTGGAGGTTGAGTGATATGACTCTAACATTTTTAAAAGATGATGAAGTTTTATCAGGAAAGGCTGTGGTTTATTCTGACACGTTAATGAGCTTAATAATTCATGCAAAAGATAATGGTGGTAACATTAGGTGTATTGTTTCTGGAGAAGCTGTGGGTGATAATTACAATGATGATCAATTGCCGATTCCTAATGACAATACTTTAAATGATTTGAAAGAAATTTTTATTGAACTGTATGAAAAGCATCAATTTTCAGAACCTAAAGATAGTTTTTCTGGGAAAGATTTAATTTTAACTAATAAAAATTTTAGTGGGTAAGTAATGACAATAGAAATTTTAATGCCGGCCTTATCGCCGACGATGACTGAAGGTAATTTGGCGAAATGGGTCAAGAAAGAGGGCGACACCGTGGAAGCGGGTGACGTCATTGCCGAAATCGAAACCGACAAAGCTACCATGGAAGTCGAAGCTGTTGATGAAGGCACAATCGGTAAAATCCTAATTGAAGAAGGCACAGAAAACGTCGCCGTCAATACACCTATAGCTATCCTGTTAGAAGAAGGCGAAAGTGCGGATGATATTGGTGCGGCCTCAAGCGCGCCAGCCCCAGCACAATCTGCACCAGCAGAATCTGTGTCTGTAACAATGTCTACAGAGGTGGCTTCACAACCATCAGGCGCAAATATTGAAAACCGCGATATCTTATACGCCCAAGGCCACGTGATTGAGCCACCCGTTTATGACGAGGCGCCCTTCATGGCCTCCACAAAAATAATGACCGTCCGTGAAGCATTGCGTGAAGGCATGAGTGAGGAAATGCGCGCCGACAACGACATCTTCATGATGGGTGAGGAAATCGCCGAGTATAACGGCGCGTATAAAGTTACCCAAGGTATGCTGGATGAATTTGGCGATAAACGTATCATCGATACGCCCATCACCGAGCATGGTTTTGCGGGTATGGGCGTTGGTGCCGCGATGAACGGCCTCAAGCCTATTGTTGAGTTCATGACCTTCAACTTTGCCATGCAAGCGATTGACCACATCATCAACTCAGCCGCTAAAACGCTATACATGGCAGGCGGACAGCTTGGCTGTCCTATCGTCTTCCGTGGACCAAATGGCTCAGCTTCTCGTGTGGGTGCGCAACATTCACAGTGCTATGCCTCATGGTATGCGCATGTGCCTGGTCTAAAAGTCGTCTCCCCATGGAGCGCCGCTGATGCCAAAGGCTTAATGAAATCAGCTATCCGTGATCCTAACCCAATCGTATTCTTGGAAAACGAACTTATGTATGGCCAAAGTTTCGAAGTCCCAACCGATGATGATTACACCATTCCCTTAGGGCGCGCGAAAATCGAACGCGAAGGCTCAGATGTTACAATCGTTGCTTTCTCTATCATGGTAGGACGTGCTTTAGAAGCGGCTGAGAAATTAGCAGAGCAGGGCATTGACGCGGAAGTCATCAACCTCCGCACAATCCGCCCACTGGATCGCTACACAATTCTTGAAAGCGTCAAAAAGACCAACCGCATCGTGTCATGCGAAGAAGGTTGGGGCTTTGCAGGTATAGGCTCAGAAATTGCTGCGCTTATCGGCGAACATGCCTTTGATTATCTGGACGCACCATTAAAGCGCGTCTGCGCCGCCGATGTGCCATTACCATACGCCGCAGGCCTAGAGCAGCTCGCCGTGCCGCAAACGGATCAAATTATCCACGCAGCAAAAGAGGTTTGTTATGTTGACTGATAGCTTAAGTTATAGAAGTTCAAATCTTCTGGCGGCTTTACGCTCACTTTTAGTGAGCGTGTTTGGGCTACTAAGGGCATCAGGACCTTTTCTATCAACTCGGGCTGATACCGCGGCATGTTTTTTTCTTAAGGCTGTTTCTCTTCGCCCCGCTTTACGTCTTGGATTATGTTTCATACTTTACAACTTTCAAAATATTTTGAAAAAAATATATAATCATGGTTATTCTGTCAATAGAATGAGTTCTATAACAGCTCGCTGTGCCGCAAACAGATCAAATTATCCATGCGGCAAAGGAGGTCTGTTATGTTGATTCATTATGCAACAGCTGAGTCAGGATTTGCTGGCGTTAAAGGTGTGCCCGGTCCTGCTGGTGCCTCGAATTTACCGTCAAATAAATGTTCAATTGCAAGATTTTCAAGATTCGTAAGTACGATTTGTTGTTTAGTTGGGTGCGTATTTGTTGGTAAACCGCGTAAAACATTTGAATTCATTTCATCACTTAAGCCTGTTGCTTCTTTGGCAGCTAGGCGTCCCGTTAAAGCGGTACTGACGATGCTATCAAAGTTTGTTGGCTTATCAGCTACCCTAAAATCGTGTATAAAGTTTAAAACATCTTGTGCGATCTCTAATTTAGGCGCCTTAACTTTTTTAGCCATAACTCGTCCTCTTTCTAATTTACTTAA
This sequence comes from Alphaproteobacteria bacterium, assembly GCA_018608245.1. GTDB lineage: Bacteria > Pseudomonadota > Alphaproteobacteria > Micavibrionales > Micavibrionaceae. The sequence goes on from JABAZY010000032.1 coordinate 63,521, forward strand.
TAAAAATAATAATTTTCGGAAAATACATAACAAAAAGTATTCTGTCAATAGAGATAGCTCTATTTTCTTGAAAGGGTGTTACAGATGGGCGTTGTAAGTTTAAGAATCGGCGTTAAGGCATTTCCAGCAAACGCAATCATTAAGGGCATTAATTTTTACCGTATTAAGATTACTGGCCAACTTTTGTGGAATAGGAGCATTAGTGGCAAGTTGGTAAGTTGTCCTGAAATCTTGCAATATAGGTTCGGCTTCTTTGCCAAAATGCGCTCTGATTTCGGATTCAATTTCCCAAACTTCTGGACTATTCATAGTAATACGCCTCCTAAATCGTTATGTAATATTAAAAAGATACAACTATTATCTCATTTATGCAAGAGGGTCACTTATGCCTATTAAAATTCTAATGCCTGCCTTATCACCGACGATGACCGAAGGGAATTTAGCCAAATGGCATAAATCTGAAGGGGATAGCGTTGAAGCGGGGGACGTGATCGCCGAGATTGAAACGGACAAAGCCACCATGGAAGTTGAGGCTGTGGATGAAGGTATTATAGGTAAAATCATTATCCCTGCGGGTACGGAAAGTGTTGCCGTCAACGAAATGATTGCCGTTTTGCTTGAAGAAGGTGAAAATGACAACGATATAGAACCGTTCCTAAATGGTGCATCATCTGCACCTTCTGCACCAACTAAAACAGCGGCTCCGAAAGCAGAAGCTAAACCATCTGCACCAACACCTGCCGCTCCTGTAAAAGACGGCAACCGTGTTTTTGCCACACCGCTTGCACGTCGTATTGCGGGGCAAAAGAATATTGATCTATCCAATGTCAAAGGCTCTGGCCCCAATGGTCGTATCGTGAAGGCTGATGTTGAAAATGGTGTGACTCAAAGCGCGCCTGCCCCAGCTCAACAAGCTCAAGCCCAGCCAACAGGCGATCAGAAACTCAACGAATATGGTATGCTCTATACTGAAATTCCAAATAATAATATTAAGAAAATTACAGCCTCACGTTTGCAAGAGTCTAAGCAAACTGTGCCCCATTTCTATCTAACCGTTGAATGTCAGATTGATGAGCTAATGCGCGCCCGTAAGGTTATTAATGAGCAAGCAAACGGTGAGTATAAGCTTTCCGTCAACGACTTCATCGTGAAGGCTTGCGCCAATGCGCTTCAGGCTTATCCCGATGCTAATGTCAGTTGGACAGATGATGCTGTGCGTCAATACGTACATTCTGACATTTCTGTTGCGGTTTCGACACCGAACGGTCTTATTACCCCAATCGTAAAAGCGGCGGAGACAAAAGGGCTTCGTGCTATCTCTGAGGAAGTTAAAGATTTGGCTGGTCGCGCCCGCGAAGGTAAATTAAAGCCAGAAGAATTTATGGGTGGAACGTTCAGTGTCTCTAACCTAGGTATGTTCGGTATCAAAGAATTCGGCGCAATCATCAATCCACCACAAGCTTGTATTTTGGCGGTGGGTGCTGGCGAGCAAAAACCATATGTGGCTAATGGGGAAGTCAAAATCGGGACTTTTATGTCTTGTACATTGTCCGTCGATCACCGCGCCGTAGACGGTGCCGTCGGCGCTGAATATCTAAAAGTCTTAAAGGGCTATATCGAAAATCCAACCAGTATGTTAGTTTAATTTTTTTGAAGGGAAAAATAAAAATGAAAATTTTATCAATTATTACATTGGCTTTTATTACAACCGCCAGCCTGTCTGCATGTCAAGTATCCGCACGTGATAAAGATACCTCAGTCAGCGTTAGTCACGGTGATGGTTACTATCGTAGTGGTCATGATGATGGCTACCGTCATTGCCCTCCAGGCCACGCCAAAAAAGGCTGGTGTTAGTACATAGCATGTCAGAAATGACCATCATCGAAGCGACCAAGAAGTATGACTATGCCATGTGTATTCACTTGCGCACGATGGTCTTCGTCATAGGTCAGGATTGCCCACTTCATTATGATATCGAAAGTTATGAAGATGAAGAAAGTGCGGTGAATTTCATCGGTTATTTGGTTGGTGATAGACCTGCTGCCACTGCGCGTTATCGTATGGTTGATAAAAACACCGCAAAAATTGAACGTGTCGCCGTTTTGGATGAACATAGAGGTAAAGGCTTAGGAAAAGAGATTGTTCTTAATGTCTTGGATGTTTTAAAGGAAAATAAGGCTATAAAGACAATACAATTGGGTACGCAGGATCAAGCAATTGATTTCTACGGCAAGCTTGGGTTTGTAAAATATGGTGATGGTTTCATGGATGCGGGGATTCCGCACCACATGATGGAATACAAAAAATAATTAGTAATTAGTAATAGAGAGAATTTAAAACATGTCGATTGATCCTTCCTTTATCTATGCCCTCATTGGGTTTTTTCTGGCTTCCTATGCTGTTATCGGTAATGACTCTGTGCAGACGCTTGGAACATTTATTGCGTCTAATAACCGCGTCTTTAAATGGTATTGGCTATGGCTGGCGGCAAGTGCCGTTTTGATTTTCACCATGGTTTATGGCTGGACGGTCAATGATGGCGATATTTCTTATGGTCGTTTGGATAAAATCCCACCGGTTGAAATTCAATGGTATCACGCCGCAGCACCTGCTGTGCTCGTGTTCTTAACACGCTTTGGGATACCCGTTTCGACAACATTCTTGGTCTTATCTGTATTCGCCTCAACAGTGGTGCTAGAGAAGATGCTGGTCAAAAGTGTTGTTGGCTATGGCGTAGCGGCAATCACGGCCTATGCGCTTTGGGTGATCATGTCCAAATTCATCAACGAAAAATTTAACACCGTTAAAAAAGGCACACGTAAATATTGGCGTGTTGGTCAATGGTGCGCCACTGGTTTCCTATGGTTCTCATGGTTAAGTCATGACATGGCAAATATCGCCGTTTATTTACCGCGTCAATTGCCTTTCGAATTATTGATTGGCGCGATAGCCGTTCTAGTCTTTTGGTTAGGGGTTATCTTCAAGACCAATGGTGGTAAAATTCAGAAGATCGTCCTAGAGAAAACAGGCTCACGCTTCATGCGCTCAGCCACCATTATCGATCTTATCTACGCCTGCCTGCTTATCTTCTTCAAGGAACTTAACAATATTCCAATGTCCACAACATGGGTGTTTGTTGGGCTTCTAACAGGTCGTGAGCTGGCGATTGCCACAGCACACCGCAAAGAATATAAACTTGGCTACGTATTCCCTTTAATCGGAAAAGACTTTATCAAAATGATGTTGGGGCTAGCGATTTCAGTCGCCATGGTTCTATCCATCCACTATTTCTTCAGCGGAGCAGCGAATGAATAACACGAACTTTGACGTCATTGTAATTGGTGGTGGGCCAGGGGGCTATGTGGCTGCTATCCGTGCTAGCCAACTGGGCATGAAGGCTTGTGTGGTTGAAGCTAACCATTTGGGCGGTATTTGCCTAAACTGGGGCTGTATCCCCACAAAAGCACTTTTACGTTCAAGCGAAATTCATCATTTGCTAAATCACGCTTCTGATTTTGGATTTACTATCAAGGACTTCTCGTTTGATCTTAAGAAAGTGGTTGAACGTTCTCGCGGTGTCGCCAAGCAACTTTCTGGCGGTATTGGTCACCTACTCAAGAAGAACAAAGTTCAAGTCTTCGACGGCTTCGGCAAGCTTGAGGGCAAAGGCAAAATCTCCGTCACCAAAGACAAAAAGAAAATCGCTGACCTAACAGGTAAACACATCATCATTGCCACAGGTGCGCGTGCGCGTATACTTCCGGGCATGGAGCCTGATGGCAAGCTTGTCTGGACATACCGTGAAGCCATGGTGCCAACTGAAATGCCAAAAAGCCTGCTTGTCGTAGGGTCTGGCGCTATCGGCATTGAATTTGCCTCCTTCTATAAAAACATGGGCGCAGAAGTGACTGTTGTAGAAGTCATGGATCGTGTCATGCCTGTCGAAGATGCAGAAATCTCGAAAATCGCGCAGAAGCAATTCGAAAAGCAAGGCATGAAAATCATGACCAATGCGAAAACAACGAAATTCGAAAAGGGCAAAGACAACGTCACCGTCCATGTTGAAACCAAAGGCAAGACAGAAAAAATCACCGTTGATCGCGTTATTATGGCGGTTGGTATTGTCGCCAACACCGAAGACATTGGCCTTGAAAATGTAAAAGGCGTCAAACTAGATCGCGGTCATATCGTTACAGATGGTTACATGAAAACAGGCGAGGCGGGTGTTTACGCCATCGGTGATGTTTGTGGCGCCCCTTGGCTTGCCCATAAAGCTTCCCACGAAGGCGTTATCTGCATCGAAAAAATTGCAGGTAAAAAAGACGTACACCCAATCATCAAAACTAATATCCCCGGCTGTACATATTGTATGCCACAGGTTGCCAGTGTAGGTCTAACTGAAGCCGCTGCTCTTGATGCAGGGTATAAACTCAAAGTCGGACGCTTCCCCTTCATGGCCAACGGTAAAGCAATTGCTTTGGGGGATTCAGAAGGCTTGGTCAAAACAATCTTCGATGAAAAAACGGGCGAGCTTCTAGGCGCGCACATGGTCGGCGCAGAAGTCACCGAAATGATCCAAGGCTACGTCATCGGTAAAACGGCCGAACTGACAGAATCCGAATACATGCACACCATCTTCCCACATCCAACATTGAGCGAGATGATGCACGAAAGCGTGCTGGATGCTTATGGCAAGGCTATACATTTTTAGTGGAGGGAGTGATCCCCGTAACCATCATTTGGAGTGCCGGCTGATGGATTAATGATTTGGTTACGAATATTTTGATCCAATTGAGGTACATGTGTTTTCAAAAAACTTACAACGTCTTTAGCTGGCGCAGGTGGTAGGTTAGGCCCTTTAAATTCTTGATATAGATCCCCCATAACGCTAACCAATAGAGTTGTTATTCTTCTGTTTCCATTAGAAAATTGTGCATTCTGTTTTAAATACTGCGGGTGAACAATTTCGCTTCTAATATTCGCGGCTTCTACTGGAAATATGCCTATAAATCTCATGATTTTTGTAGCTTCTCCATTACCAGATTCGTAGTCTTTGATTAGTTCGTCAAAAGAAGAGTTTTTTCTAAAATAAGCGTCAAACATCTCAATAGCATCTCTCCTAATAGAGGGCATAAACTCGAGAATTTTTTCAACGGATTTTTCTGCCGTAAGTTTTTTACCGTTTAATAGGCCTTGAAATTTGTCAGGCAGAGTGCCGTCAGACTGCACGTTAATTAGTATGATTTCCAATAGTTGGTCAATCTCTGCGGTGTGACCTGTTGGTTTTTGTTGCCTTCAAGCGTTACCGAATAATTCACGAATGCTGTAATCTGTATAAGTACTCATTATAAACTCCTTAAGTGTATAAGTCTTTTTATAGACATAAGCACCTATGTCAATATGAAAATAAGTATTGATTTTAAAGGAAAATAATCCTATAATCTTTTGATGATTTATGTGTTATTAAGCGTTATAAGGGGTATTGTTCAGAAATTAGGGCGTAGCATTGCTAAAAACGAACTAATGGATAAGCTGTTGAAAAATAACCAGAGACCTTGGGCTGGACTTTCAAACGAAGAACGAACTAATGGATTTAAAGAACATAGAGTTAGCGTGTAAAATATGACTTATAACACTGAATTACTGGACCGTGCGAAGCGTCACCCTGAAAAGCAGAAGCGCCCTGATCGCCCGATGGGTAAAAAACCATCATGGATTCGTGTGAAAGCTGGGCAAGGTAAGACTTACAAGGAAACACTTGATACCGTTAAACAGCTAAAACTGACAACAGTGTGCGAAGAAGCAGGCTGTCCAAATATCGGTGAATGTTGGGATAAAAAGCATGCGACCTTCATGATCATGGGTGAGGTTTGTACCCGCGCTTGTTCATTCTGTAATGTTGCAACGGGTAAACCAAATGAGTTGGACAAATACGAGCCATTGCGTGTTGGTGTAGCTGTTGAGAAAATGGATCTGAAACATGTCGTGGTAACGTCAGTTGACCGCGATGACTTGAAAGATAGTGGCGCAGACCATTTCGTAAAAACCATTGAAGCTATCCGCTTCAAAGCACCAGACACAACAATTGAAATTCTACCGGGTGATTTCCGTGGTAAAGAGGGGGATATTGACGCCGTGGCGAAAGCCAAGCCTGATGTCTTCAACCATAATCTAGAAACTGTGCCACGTCTGTATCCAACAATCAGACCAGGCGCGCGTTACTTCCGTTCGTTACGTTTGCTACAACGCGTCAAAGAAATTGACCCTACCATCTTCACCAAATCTGGCCTTATGGTTGGTTTGGGCGAGACGCGTGAAGAAATTTCACAAGTCATGGATGATATGCGCGCGGCGGATATCGATTTCATCACGATTGGTCAATATCTACAGCCAACACCAAAACACGCAGCCGTTGAGCATTTTTGGACTCCGGAAGAATTTGAAGGGCTTGAAAAGCTTGCCCGCTCAAAAGGATTTCTGATGGTTTCAGCAACTCCGCTAACCCGCTCTAGCTATCATGCTGGTGAGGATTTTGAGAAGCTCCGTACAGCCCGTGCAGAAAAGCTGGCTAAAAGTGCTTAAGCAAAGTCAGCCTAATTTAGGAAAATTTATGAGATTTTTTATACTCACAATATCTATGCTGATGCTTTTCGGGAATCAAGCAAATGCTCAAGATTCTGGGATTATTGGTCTTAAATTATTTGAAGAAATATGTTTCAAAAATTACGCCACACCAGAGAAAAGAAAAGATATTTTAGACGCTAAATTTGTCACATATGAAGGCGAAAACAGAGAGTCATTTTTAAAGGTTTTTGATGTTGAAGAGGGGCAAGCATGGGGCGCAGTATTTCCAACGGTCACCTATTCTATCGTCATAGATTTTCAAAATAATAATTGCTACATGGCCTCGCCTCAAGTTCCTAAAGTAGATATGCATAGCTTGATAATTGGCATGTCCGAAAATGCAAAAAAACAATATGAGGATTACGCCGAACAAGTTGTCTACATAAAACCTACAATCAAAATGGAAACAAAAGCATCAGGGTTCAATGTGGTCAAAAAGAGAAGGCTTCTTATGAGTATTTTAGCCGTAACTCAAGATAAACCTAGAAACAATCAACCTGCGATTATGCTGGTTTTAGAATCCCATTGAACTTATAATCAGTTAAAACAACCAGAGAGTGCATTCCATCTCAAAACCATCAAACGATACAAAACGTAATAACACGATGAAGCTGGTCAAACGACTGGCGCGTGAATATCTGAAACCACATTTGGGGTTACTGGCTTTGGCTGTGATGTTCATGTTGATTGCTGCGTCTATGACAGCGGCTTTTGCGGCGATTATTGAGCCTGTGATGGATCAAGTTTTGGTCGCGGGTAATGTCAGCAAAGTCTGGGCGCTTGGGCTTGGAATTTTCACGATTTTCTTCATCCGCGGTATTGCCGGGTACTTTGATGCTATTTTGATGAATAAAATAGGTCAATCAATTGTGGCCTCTATCCAAAGCCAAATGTTTTCGCATTTCATGGCGCTTGATCTTAAATTCTTCCACGCACATCCAAGTGGTCAACTTATTTCACGCATTATCAACGATGTTGATGTGTTGCGTCATGGTGTTACAAGTTGTTTAACTGGCATGGGCAAAAGTGTTATTACGCTCGTCCTTCTTATTGGGGTCATGTTTTATCAAGATTGGGTCTTGGCGCTAGCAGCATTTACAATTTTTCCATTCGCGGCATTCTTTGTGGCGTGGATTGGTCGTCGTTTACGCAAAATGTCGGGTGATATTCAGGCGGGGCAGGCATCGTTATCAGATCGTCTAGCACAGCTATTTCAAGGCGTACGTCTGGTAAAGGCCTATGGTATGGAGAAGGATGAGGCAGAACGTTCAGGTAAAGAAATCAGCCATGTGCGCGAGTTGATGATTAAATCTACCAATATAGGCAATCTCTCAACGCCCGTTAATGAAACCCTCGTTGGTTTTGTGGTATTGGGTATTATTGTTTACGGTGGATATAAGGTCGCAGAAGGCGTGACAACAGCTGGTGAGTTGATGTCTTTTATCACAGCTTTCACACTGGCTTACGAGCCGATGAAGAAGCTAGCACGCCTTAATAATACACTTCAAGTTGGTTTGGGTGCCGCAGAGCGTGTCTTTGATATGTTGGACACGGAAGCGAAGGTAAAAGACAGAGAAGGGGCACAAGACGCTACTTTTGAAAAACCAGAAATCATCTTTAAAAACGTTGAGTTTAATTATGATGAAGATGAGAAAAAAGCACTTAATGATGTCTCGATCACTATCCCCTCTGGTAAAGTAACGGCGCTTGTTGGAAGCTCAGGTAGCGGTAAAACCACAATCATGAACTTAATTCCACGCTTCTTTGACGTGACGGCAGGGGGGATTGAAATTGACGGTATTGATGTCCGTGATTTAACCATGCAGAGCCTGCGCTCTAATATCGCGCTTGTGTCGCAAGACATTACAATTTTTGACGATGATGTTTGGGCAAATATTGGTTACGGCAAGCAAGATGCTTATCGGGATGAAATTATCAAGGCGGCCATTGCCGCAGAAGCCGATGACTTTATCCGCGACCTCCCAAAAGGCTATGACACAAAACTAGGTGAGGATGGTGTGATGTTATCTGGTGGTCAACGCCAACGCCTTTCCATTGCGCGCGCTATTTTACGTGATGCGCCTATATTGCTTCTTGATGAAGCAACATCTGCGCTTGATAATGAGTCTGAGCGCGCCATTCAGGAAACTTTGGCGGAAGTGCAGAAGGGGCGTACCACCCTTGTTATTGCGCATAGATTATCGACTATTCAAGCCGCAGATCAAATATTTGTGCTTGAGCAAGGGCAGGTTGTCGAGGCTGGTTTTCACGAAGAATTGCTGTCGGCGAATGGTGCTTATGCCCGTATGTATCAGGCTGGTTTCCACGAATAACCTTTCAATAAAAATATTCACAACTTTCTTGCAATCTATATTTATGGGCGTATAGTGCCAAAAATTTTGCTTAATAATAGGAGTTAATAGCCATGAGCCCAACTCACGATTCAATGATTGAAAATGTTATCACAATCAGCCCAGAAAACACTGTTACCGCAGCCTTAGAGATATTCAAAAAAGCGAATATTAGAAGTTTGCCTGTCGTCGATAAAAGCGGAAATTTTTTAGGGGTCTTTGGCTTGCGCCATCTTTTATTAAATCTGCTTCCTGTTTCTGTACGTATGGAAGACGGCCTTCAGACCTTGGATTTTCTGTCAGGTGCCGCACCTGGTATCGCAAAACGTTATCATAAGCACATGCAAACACCTGTTTCTGAGTTAATGGAGAAAGACGAAAAAGTTGTTGTTGATGAAGAAACACCCACATGGGAAGTTTTACGTGTTATGGCGCTAAATGGGAGCCCTGTGAGTGTCGTAAATCCTGAGACATCTAAATTTATAGGATTAGTGTCACGTCAAAGTTTATTGGCTGGATTAGAAGGTTTAATTGAAAAAATGGAAGCTGAGGGCGAAATAGACGCCGCATAGTAATTATTTATAAGTAGAGGGTTGTAAAATGAGTCCAAAAGAGACAGGTACAGAAGGCGCAGTACACGGCGCAAGCGCACATCATGGAATGGATATTATTCCAGAAACAATTTTTGGTTTTGATGGAACGATGTTTGTTGCCACAGCTATTTTATGTTTAGCTTACGTATTCATTATATCTGAGCGTATTAACCGTGCTGTTATTGCTATATTAGGTGCCGGTTTGATGATCATTCTTGGTGTTTTGAACCAAGATTTAGCGGTTGAAGGTATCGATTTTAATACGATCTTCCTGCTGATTGGTATGATGATTATTGTTGGTATCATGAAGGGCTCAGGTGTATTCCAATTTGTGGCGATTTTGGCCGCTAAGTCGGTGAAAGGTAACCCTAGGGCGCTTCTCGCGGTTTTATCTATTATCACCGCTATCTTCTCAGCATTATTGGATAACGTGACAACGGTTATGTTGATTGTTCCTATTACTTTGCTTTTGACAGAACAGCTTAAATTAAAACCATATATCTTCTTAGTAGCACAAATTTTTGCTTCTAATATTGGTGGTATGGCGACCTTGATCGGTGACCCTCCAAACATTCTTATTGGTTCTGCGGTTGGTTTTAGCTTTATGGACTTCATCTATAACACAGCGCCAATTTCAGCGATTTTGATGGTTGTTATGATTGTATTCTTTGACCTTGTTTGGGGTCGTAAGATGACAACGACGTTACGTGCTAAAGCACATTTGTTACGCTATAAACCAGCGGAAGCGCTTACCGATAAAGTATTGCTCTATAAGTCTTTATTTGTCATGGGGCTTGTTATCTTTGGTTTTGTTGTTGGTCATGGTCACGGTATTGAGCCTGGAACAACAGCCTTAACAGGTGCGGCATTATTGATGTTATTGAACATCTATAAATTTGATGCAGAAACACAAACACATAAAGTTCACAATGCTTTGGGTGAAGTGGAATGGGAAACTATCTTCTTCTTCATGGGTTTGTTTATGCTTGTGTATGGTGTTGAACATGCGGGCCTACTAACACTGTTGGGGCAAAAATTATTAGACTTTACTGGTGGTGATTTAGCTTATACTGGGATTGTGGTTTTATGGGCGTCGGCTGTGTTTTCCGCGGTTGTCGATAATATTCCGTTTGTGGCCACAATGATCCCGTTGATTGAATCAACTGCCGATGGTTTTGGTGGTCCAGAAGCTATTATCCCATTATGGTGGTGTCTAGCCATTGGAGCGTGTTTAGGTGGTAATGGTTCTATCATTGCTGCGAGTGCGAACGTTATGGTTGCAAGTTTTGCTGAAAAAGCAGGACACCGTATTGCCTTCATGAAGTTCCTAGTATTGGCTTTCCCGATGATGTTGGGCACAATTGCTATCGCTCATGTCTACGTTCAATATGTGTATTTCGGCGGATGGTAAAAAAATATTTACTGATAATCTGCCTCATTCTTCCGCTTTACGCTTGTAAAGAGGAGGCGTCTACAGATGCAAAAGTAGACCGTAATGTCGTTGGCGTGCATGACTTATCAATCGTGACGTCAAAAGGTATTGTTCATAAGTTTGATGTTGAATTAGCGTTAACACAAGAAGAGCAAATGAAGGGGCTTATGCACCGTAAAGAACTTGCCAAAGGTGCCGGCATGTTATTCTTTTTCAATGAGCCACGCGAACAACGTTTTTGGATGAAGAACACTTTGATCCCCCTTGATTTATTATTTATCAAATCCAACGGCACTATCCATCACATTGCCAAGCAAGCCGTACCTGGAGATTTATCACCTATATTTTCAAATGGCAAAGTTATCAGTGTTTTGGAGATTAATGGTGGGTTATCTGATGAATTAGGGCTTGAAAAAGGGGATAAGGTACAACATTCCTTCTTTAAGCCTTAAATTAGGGTTGCGCCATAGATTTACTTAGGTTAAAACACATTTCTCGAATAGAGAACACGTCGGAGTGTAGCGCAGCCTGGTAGCGCGCCTGCTTTGGGAGCAGGATGTCGGGAGTTCGAAT
>JABAZY010000063.1:0-310 GCA_018608245.1 Alphaproteobacteria bacterium
GGAAAATAAAGGATATGTTTTTGGATAGTTTTATACCATCCCGCTTAATGTCAAAAGCGCGTGACAGGATAAGGGGTACTTCTGAAGTTAATACAGTAAGAAAATACAGTATTGCTACTACCTCATCTTCTTCACAAATTTGGAAAAGTCGTCTTAGCTGGCGTATAGCTACGGCTGTTTTTTTAACCATTCTGATTGTTCAAATGATCACGCTTATACTGACATTACCACAAGAAGAAAAAAAACTATTAAATGAAATTCAAGAAAGTGGTCGTTCAGCCATCGCTCCTATTTTAGAGGGAAGTGGACG
>JABAZY010000063.1:320-15648 GCA_018608245.1 Alphaproteobacteria bacterium
CCTTTAGATAAAGAGCAAGCAAACCGATTAATTTCTTCCACGATTGTTAACGGCCTGACGGTTTATTCCGCTGATTTATTATTTTTAAGTTCGCATGGCGAACCTGTGTCTATGGTGATGCTTAATCAAGATAGCTTGGCGCGGACATATCGTTCAGCTGATGGCAGCTCTTACGAAGTTGTGTATCGCCCAGATGATTTACAAAGCCCGTATATTATAGTAGCACGCCTTAATGCTGATAATGTGCGTGACGCTATTTATGATTTTGTGATGCAAGCATTTTTGGTGATGTTTTTCTTATCTGCTTTTGTAACAACTGTTTTAATGATTGCTCTTGGACAATGGTTGTTAGAACCTATTTTGTTTATGCGTTCTAATTTAATGGCCGCTTCACAAAATCCAGAAAATCCAAAAATTCCAGACTCACCATTTAGCCCTAAAGATGAAATTGGAGGCGCTATTGTTATTGCACAAGAGTTAATTCGTCAAAATGCGACGAGTATGCAACAGGTGCGCTCTGCGGCTGAAGATAAAATTCATAAGCTTGCTTATTATGATACGTTGACAGGCTTACCAAATAGAACATTATTTATTCAGAAGCTTACTGAACAAGCTTATGCAGGTGGTAAAAATAAAGCACAACGCTTTGCTATTATCACGCTTGATCTGGATCACTTTAAAGATATTAATGACTCAATGGGGCATAATGTTGGTGATGCCATTCTTCGTGGTGTCGGAAAACGGTTACGTTCTTCCCTTCCTGATAGTGCTGTTGTTGCGCGTGCAGGTGAGGATGAATTTGCGATTACAATGCCTTTAACAAAAGATATTAATACAGCGCGTGATCTTGCGAAAGTTGTATCAGGCGTAATTAAAGCAGAGCCTTTTAAAGTGTTTAATGAAAGTTTCCAAATTCGTACCTCTATCGGGTGTTCAACTTTCCCAGATGATGGTGCTGACCCTAATATTGTTCTTAAGAATGCGGATATTGCATTGAACAGAGCGAAAGAAGAGGGGCGTGACCGCATTCGTGAGTATTCAGAAGACTTCGATAGAGTTGTTCAACAGCGTTTTCAATTATTACGTGATCTACGTGACGCGCTTGAAAATGAAGAATTAGATGTTTTCTATCAACCACAATTTGATTTGAAAACAGGAAATATTATTGGTGCTGAGGCGCTTATTCGCTGGTGGAAAAAAGATAATAGTAAAGAAGGTGGAGCATATATATCGCCTGTCGATTTTATTCCAATTGCAGAGCAGTCTGGATTAATTGTGCCTATTGGTGCATGGGTATTAAGAGAAGCTTGCCGTACAGCAAAAACTTGGCATGCCCAAGGGCAACCTATTCGTATTGCCGTGAATGTATCAGGCGCGCAATTTTTTCAAAGTGATCTGGTTGGCTATGTGAGTACGGTTTTGGAAGACACAGGCGTTAAACCAGAATTATTAGAGCTCGAAGTTACAGAGAGCGTGTTTATGGACGATATTAGCATTGCTGTAGATACCTTGAAAAGTCTCCATGAGCTAGGTGTTGAACTTGCGATTGACGATTTTGGTACTGGTTACTCATCTCTATCTTATTTACGTCAGTTTAGTATTGATCGCTTAAAAATTGACCAATCCTTTATCCGTAATGCCCTTACAAACGATGATGATGCGGCGATTGCTCGCACCATTATTAATTTGGGTCATTCACTGAACCTAAGTGTTATCGCGGAAGGTGTGGAAACCAAAGAACATGAGAAGTTCTTAATTGATGAAGGTTGTGATGAAGTTCAAGGATTCCGCTATTCCAAACCAGTTCCAAAACAAGATTTTTGGAAGTTTGTTGAAGACTATAAAGGTAAGCTACAAGGCTTTGATAAATAATCTTACTTGCGTGGTTAATCCTCTCCGCTTATAACATTTGTCTATGAGTACAGAAAAATTAACATCATCAAAATCAAATGCTTTATCTGGTCATATAAAAGTTCCAGGTGATAAATCCATTTCACATAGAAGCTTAATGTTCGGCGGTCTGGCCATTGGTGAGACGGTTATTCATGGACTGTTAGAAGGCGAAGATGTCCTTCATACAGCACAGGCGATGCGAGAAATGGGCGCAGAGATTACGTGTGATGATCAGAACGTTTGGCGTTGTCACGGCGTTGGTATTGGAGGATTGCGCGAGCCTTCAACAATTTTAGAAATGGGCAATAGTGGTACATCGACACGGCTTTTAATCGGGCTTGTGGGTGCTCATAATATTACGACTCAATTCTCTGGTGATGCCTCATTGAATAAACGCCCTATGAATCGTGTGATTAAACCGCTTGAAATGATGGGCGCAAAATTTACGTCGCGTGAAGGTGGTCGCTTACCTTTAAGCGTAACAGGTCCAGCAAGCGCGCTACCAATCGAATATCGTCTACCTGTGGCGTCTGCCCAAGTGAAGTCTGCTGTATTACTCGCTGGATTAAGCGCGATGGGTAAAACAACAGTCATTGAAGAAACACCAACTCGTGATCATACAGAAAATATGTTGCGCGCTTTTGGTTTGACTGTTGATGTTGAAACTTTAGAAGATGGCGCTCAGGCAATTTCTGTGGAAGGCCAAAAAGATTTAATCGCCACTGAAATACACGTGCCAAGCGACCCAAGTTCGGCGGCCTTTCCAACTGTAACAGCGCTTCTACATAGTGACTCTGAAGTTAAAATGGACAATATTTTAATGAATGATCGCCGCAATGGAATCTACATTACCCTCCAAGAAATGGGTGCAGATATTGAGTTTGTAAATGAGCGTATTGAAGCAGGTGAGCAAGTGGCTGATTTGATCGTGCGTGGTACAAATATGCTTAAAGGAATTGATGTCCCTGCGGATCGTGTTCCATCTATGATTGATGAGTTTCCTGTGTTGGCGGTGGCGGCTTCGCTGGCTGAAGGGACAACCACTATGACGGGATTAGCTGAATTACGCGTGAAAGAAAGTGATCGTTTGTTAATGATGTACCAAGGTTTAAAAGCCTGTGGTGTTGATTTAGAAATGGGTGAAGACAGCATGACCATTCACGGTAATGGTCAACCACCAAAAGGTGGTGTTGAAGTTGAAACGGCGCTGGATCACCGTATAGCCATGAGTTTCATGGTCTTGGGAAGCGTCAGTCTTGAGCCAATTACAATTGATGATGGCGCACCGATTAGAACAAGTTTTCCAAATTTTATTGATCTAATGAACGGCCTTGGTACGAAGATTGGTGCTTAAGATTTAGGGTGCTTTTTCTAATATCACTTGATTTAAATTTTCAGATTTTTGAATTTCATCCGCAGAATATTTCAACCAATTATCCAAAAGTCTGATATTGGGTTCTTCTCCACCTTTATGAATATAGCTATCAACGGCGTAGATATCACCTGTTGCTATTTCAATGATAGAGGCACTGTTATGGGGATATACACCGTTGAATATGAAGCCTTTAAATACAGGGTAATTTAGAGTATGAAATTTTAATAAATCAGCTTCTTGTAAGAATTCAATATACTGCGTGGTATTGATGGTTTCATCAATGCAATCCATTTCTTCAAGTGCGTTTCTGACGATGGGTGCTTTTGCTTGATCTTCATGTTCGCCGATCAAAGGTTGGGCGTACCCTTCCATTAAGGCAATGGCTTGAGAAATTTGGGTGCGTTCTTCTTTGGCATCTTTGGCAGGTTTTTTAAATAATTCTTGGATGGTTTTCCATTCGTGGTTGTTGAACCCGATGAATGACTTTTCTTTACAACCATAACCGTGACACACAATAAATTCATGAGGTGTGGCGTGTTCGTCTTGGTAATGTGATAGATTTATACCTCCTACATTCCCGCAGGCACTTAGGAAAATAGGTGTAAAAATAAATGATAAAAAGAGAAATTTGAACCTCATCACTTTATTTTATATGAATTAAGCGATAAAGATACATCAGATGAGTGAAGAACAGACCAAAATCGTTATTGCAATTGACGGCCCTGCGGCAAGCGGGAAGGGATCGCTTGCCAAAAAACTGGCAACAAAGCTTGGATATGATTTTTTGGATACAGGCGCGCTTTACCGCCGTGTTGCTTTAAATATTTTAGATGCTGGTGGGAATGTCGAAAATCAAGAGACTTCAACTAAAGCCGCGCTGGATTTTAACGAGAATTTAGACGTAAAAGACCTAGAAGACGTACGTTTACGTAACGATGAAGTGGGGTCTGCTGCATCTAAAGTGGCTCAAGTCCCAGGAGTGCGTCAGGCACTCATAGATTTTCAGCGTAGTTTTGCTCAAAAATGTGAGACTGGCGCTGTGTTAGACGGGCGTGATATCGGCACCGTTATCTGTCCAAATGCCCAAATTAAGCTATTTGTGACCGCATCAGTCGAAAAAAGGGCTGAAAGACGCCATAAAGAGTTGCAATCTCGCGGAATTAACGCTACATATGGCAACGTTTTAGCAGAGATGCAGGAACGGGATGAGCGGGATGCTGTGCGACTAGATCCACATTTAGCTCCTGACCACAAAGTGGATGTGATTGATACCTCCGATATGACCCCAAATGAGGTCATGGATGAGGCCTTAAAAATCATTCATTCTCGTATCTAATATTTCTTATAAGACACGAAAGACACCATCTGCGCTCGGGTACGCCCAGAAAGAGATGTGGTTGGTTGTCTATTCAGACTAAAGAAAAGGACTATTATTATGGCTCAAGCAGCTAAAAATATACAAGATAGAGTTGAATCTACAGAGTTTGCCGCTCTTTTAGAGGATTCTATGAAAAGCCAAGCTTTTGAAGGCTCGGTTGTTAAAGGCAGAATTATTGAACTACAAAATGACGCCGTCATCGTTGATGTCGGTCTTAAATCTGAAGGTCGTGTATCCATTCGTGAATTTATACGCCCTGGTCAGCCACTAGAAATTAAAGTGGGTGACGAAGTTGAAGTATTCGTTGATCGCATGGAAGATCGCAATGGGGAAACGGTTCTTAGCCGTGAAAAAGCCCGTCGTGAAGAAGCATGGGTTGAGATGGAACAATCATTGGAGAAAAACGAACGCGTTACCGGAATTATCTTCGGCCGTGTTAAAGGTGGTTTCACTGTTGATCTTGGTGGCGCAGTTGCGTTTTTACCGGGTTCACAAGTTGATATCCGTCCAATTCGTGACATTTCACCATTGATGGGAACACCGCAACCATTTCACATTCTGAAAATGGATCGTGCCCGTGGAAACATTGTTGTTTCTCGTCGTGCGGTACTTGAAGAAAGCCGTGATGAAGCAAGATCAGATCTTATGGAGAATATCAAAGAAGGTTCAGTTGTACAGGGTGTTGTTAAAAACATCACTGACTATGGCGCATTCGTTGATCTTGGTGGTGTTGATGGATTGTTACACGTTACTGATATTTCTTGGAAACGCGTTAACCACCCATCTGAAGTACTTCAAATTGGTCAAACTATCGACGTTCAAATCGTTCGTTTTAACGAGGAAACACAACGTATTTCTCTTGGAATGAAACAACTTGAATCAGATCCGTGGGAAGAAGTTTCAGGCAAGTATGCATTAAAATCAATGCATAAAGGTCGTGTAACGAACATCACTGATTATGGTGCATTTGTTGAACTTGAAGATGGTATTGAAGGTCTTGTCCACGTGTCAGAAATGTCATGGACGAAGAAAAATACACATCCAGGTAAAATTGTTTCAACTTCGGAAGAAGTAGAAGTGATGGTACTTGAGATTGACACTGAAAAGCGTCGTATTTCTCTAGGGATCAAACAATGTCAAAGTAATCCTTGGGATGGCTTTGCTGACAAGCATAAAGTTGGAAACGTTATTAAAGGCGAAGTTCGTAATATTACAGAATTTGGCTTATTTGTTGGCGTTGACGATGATATTGACGGCATGGTTCACCTATCTGATATTTCTTGGGAAGATCAGACAGAGGATGTTATCAAGCCATTCAATAAAGGCGACACTGTTGAAGTGAAGATTCTAGATATTGATGTTGATAAAGAGCGTGTAGCGCTTGGAATCAAACAATTGACAGATGACCCATTTGAAGGTGCGATGAAGGGCATGGCGAAAGGCGCTGTTGTTACTTGTACAGTTTCAGAAGTACTAGCAACAATGGTTAAAGTTGATGTTAATGACGGTGTAACAGGCGTTATTAAGAAAGTCGACCTTTCTCGTGAGCGTTCAGAGCAACGTACAGATCGTTTTGCTGTTGGTGAAAAGGTTGATGCGAAAGTAACAGCTGTAGACCAAAAAGCACGTAAGCTTACATTGTCTATTAAAGCCCGCGAAATTGACGAAGATAAACAAGCCTTGGAAGAATTTGGTTCTACAGAATCAGGTGCTTCATTGGGTGATATTCTTGGTGCAGCGCTGAAAAGTAGCGATGATAAAGGCGATAAAAAGTAATATAAATTACCTTTATTAACGAATAATTTTAAAACGGAGCTTGGTTAAAAAGCTCCGTTTTTTTATGAGTCGCACCATATTTTTTGATGATTCTTATATGACTTTGGGAAAAAACTCTTTTTATTCAATGTTTTGGTACGTATTTTCTTGACGACTATAAGGAATCTAAGGCATCCTAATTCATATATTAAAGAGTAAATGGTTTCATATAAAAAACCTTTGGAGAAATGGGACAATGACCAAGTCAGAACTCATACAACGTTTAGCAGATAGAAACCCTCATCTGTTTTTGCGTGATATTGAAAAAATCGTAGATACATTTTTCGATGAAGTAACCGATGCGCTAGCAAAGGGAAATCGTGTTGAGCTGAGAGGTTTTGGCGCATTTTCTGTAAAACATCGCGAAGCACGTACAGGACGTAATCCGCGTACTGGTGAAACAGTCGAAGTTGAAGCGAAGCGCCTGCCGTTCTTTAAAACGGGTAAAGCACTGCGCGAAAAATTAAACGAAGGATATGACGAATAGGCCAGTTATGGCTTAATTATTTCGCTTATCCAATTCTATAAAAACTGGAGAAAATAATGGCTTTTCTACGTGGCTTGCTCGCTCTTCCTCTTATCATAGGGACTGTGGCTTTTGCTATTACGCACACGACGAAAGTGCCTGTGACGCTTAATCCGTTTGAATCTTCTATTGAACTTCCTTTATATGTTGTCGCGCTGGGTTTTTTGGCTGTTGGTTTTATACTTGGCTCTATCGTTGCGTGGATTAGCATGCATAAGGTACGTAAAGAAAAACGTGCTCAGAAAAAAGAAATCAAAAAATTAGAAAAAGATATTGAAAAGCTAGAATCTGATTTGACTAAGACGAACGTTAAGATTTCTAATAAGAAATCATTTAAGGATGATGTAAAAGATTTAACGCCAATAGAAGATACACGAAAATCCTCATGAATAATTTAAATCCCATATTCTGCGCGATTGATACAACGGACATGGGTCGTGCTTTATCGTTAGCTGGGGACATTACATCTGCTGGTTGTTGTATTAAACTGGGGTTAGAATTTTTTAATACGTATGGCCCACAAGGGGTAAAACAAGTTCAAGATAAATTTCCTGAACTGCCTTTATTTTTAGACCTTAAGTATCATGATATTCCCAATACGGTCGCAGGGGCTATCCGTTCTGTGACATCAGTCGTCAGTCCAGCTTATTTAAATGTTCACGCTGCTGGCGGGTTAGAGATGATGCGTGCAGCCAAAGAAGCTTGTCCCGTAGACACAAAATTATTGGCGGTGACTATCCTTACAAGCCTTGATGAGCAGTCATTACAGGATGTTGGCTATCAGAAAAATTTATCTGAGCGTGTGTTGCAAATGGCTAAACTTACTAAGCAAGCAGGGTTAGATGGTGTTGTTTGCTCGTCTCATGAAATTGAAGCAATTCGTGAAGTTTGTGGTGAAGAGTTTATTCTTATGGTGCCTGGTATTCGCCCAGAGGGCAGTGCTGTAGGGGATCAAAAACGCGTAATGACACCACGTCAAGCAATGGATAAAGGTGCAACTCATTTGGTCATTGGCCGCCCTATTACACAAAGTGATAATCCTAAGCAAGCGGTGATTAATATATTAAATACTCTATGATAAAAGAAATTAGGATTAAATAATGAAACACCCTATTCAACCTACATTTGCTGTTCGTGAAACTAAAGAAAGTGTCGAAGATTTTATATTTCAAAATAAGATAAATTTTGGAGATATTTTAAGACCCCTTTTGTTTTGGATATTCAGTGTTACATTATTAAATATTGTTATAAGTGCCAGTATTTCAATTTTCTTAGGGAGTGATTACGGATTCTTGGTTGGTTATTTTGCGATGTTATACTTACTATCCGTATTGTCGATCTCTTGGCATAGGGTTGTTATTTTAGGTGGTGAGCAAGCCCAAATGATGAAGTCATTTAAGCCACAAAAACACGAAATTATTTTTATGTTAGTTCCTTTTGTGCTTGGTGTAATAAATGTATTGATAATGTTTGTTTCTTTATCATTTAGCCAAAATCTACCCAGTCACCTTTCACAGCATTCTGATTTAATCTTTAATACAACTGCGTTTATATTATCGGCTATCGCGATTTATGGGTTTTTAAAAGTCTCGTTTTATTTGCCTGCAAAAGCCATCGATAATTCCATTAGCTTTAAACAAGCTTTCTGTTTAACAAAAGGGTATATTGGAAAACTTTCTATCGTAACGATCCTGCTTAGTGTCAAATATGTTTTCTTAATTATATGCTTGCTATTAATTATGGGAATATTGATCATAATTTTTTCTGCTATAGCTATAAATGTTTATTTGGCTAATTTAGTATTGTTTTCATTGGTTTTGCCTATTGTACTATATTTAATCCCCAAAATGACAATCATTTGGGTCGTGGTATTATCCAATTATTATCTCCATGCGATGCAGAAACAATCATGACAAAAGTTAAGATTTGTGGTTTATCAACACCCGAGGCTGTTACAGCCTCAATTCAACATGGCGCGGATTTTATTGGCTTCGTGTCATACCTAGCGTCTCCACGCCATGTTCAATTAGAAGTTGCTCAATATCTAGCTGGCTTTATTCCTGAGCATGTTCAGATTGTTGGGCTGTTTGTAAACCCTACTGACAAGGATTTACAAGATTTTTTAGAGCATGTGCCGCTGAATATGATTCAGCTTCATGGTGACGAGTCTGCTGTACGTGTAGAGGAAATAAAAGCAAAGTTTGGTTTACCCGTAATGAAGGCTATTTCTATTGCAAACAAGGGTGATTTAGAAAAAGTTAAAAAATACGTTAACCACTGTGAATGGTTGTTGTTTGACGCAAAAGGTGAGACTTTGCCAGGGGGGAATGGGATTGCTTTTGACTGGACAATTTTAAAAGATTTTAAGTCGTCAAAGCCGTGGATGCTTGCCGGTGGCTTAACCTCTGAGAATATTGCGGAAGCACTCTCTGTACTATCACCTGATGCGGTTGACGTCTCAAGCGGTGTGGAGCAAGAGATGGGCGTGAAAAATATTGGTAAAATTGCCTCTTTTCTTAAGCGCGTAAAAAGTGCATAACATTGCCTATGAACACAAAAATTAAACAAGATAACTTAGTGAATTCACTTCGTAGCATGCCCGACGATCAAGGTCATTTTGGTCTTTATGGTGGACGTTACGTGGCGGAAACTTTAATGCCCCTTATTTTAGAAGTTGAAAAGGCTTGGCATGAAGCCCGCGATGACCAAAAATTCTGGGATGAGTTCCATGCGCTGGCGCGTGATTATATTGGACGCCCATCACCACTTTATTATGCCGAAGCGACAACGAAGCATTTGGGCGGCGCAAAAGTTTACTTTAAACGTGATGAATTAAACCATACTGGCGCACATAAAATTAACCATTGTTTGGGTCAAATTTTGGTCGCTAAGCGTATGGGTAAACCACGTATTATTGCGGAGACTGGCGCGGGTCAGCATGGTGTGGCAACGGCAACCGTTTGTGCGCTTTTTGATATGCCTTGTACCGTCTTTATGGGAGCCGAGGATGTAGAGCGTCAAAAGCCAAACGTGTTCCGTATGAAGCTTTTGGGTGCGGAAGTGATACCTGTGACCTCTGGCTCTGGTACGCTTAAAGATGCGATGAATGAAGCGTTGCGCCATTGGGTCGCAAATGTTGATGATACGTATTATTTAATTGGTACTGTGGCTGGGCCGCATCCATTTCCTGAAATGGTGCGTGATTTTCAATCTGTCATGGGTAAGGAAGTTCGTGAACAAATGATGGAAAAAGAAGGGCGCTTACCCGATAGCCTAGTCGCTTGTATTGGTGGTGGATCAAACTCAATGGGGTTATTTCATCCGTTCCTTGATGATACAGATGTTCAAATGTTTGGCGTAGAGGCAGGTGGCTTTGGTGTTGATACAGATAAACATGCGGCCAGCTTAAATGGTGGCGATGTTGGTATCCTTCACGGCATGCGCAGTTATTTTCTTCAAAATGATGATGGTCAAATAACTGAGGCGCATTCAATCTCGGCGGGTTTGGATTATCCAGGTATTGGTCCTGAACATGCTTATTTACATGATATTGAGCGTATTAATTACGTGTCAGTGACTGATGATGAAGCGTTAGAGGCTTTTCAAATGCTAACCAAATTAGAGGGCATCATTCCTGCACTTGAACCGTCTCATGCGTTTGCACATGTGATGAGACTAGCACCAACACTCCCCAAAGAACATATTTTGGTAATGAATCTATGCGGGCGCGGTGATAAGGATATTTTCACTGTTGCTGAGAAATTGGGGATGGAGATTGAATAGGATCTCTGTGATTGGTTGTGGAGGCGCTGGAAAATCTACACTATCAAATATTCTAGCGAAACAAAAAGATCTGCCTGTTTATCATTTGGATGTTATTTCTTACGGTTCTAATTGGCAAGAAACTGAGGAGTCTGTTTTTCAAAAAAATCATCAGGAGTGGATTGATCAAGAGCGTTGGATTATCGATGGTACGATGGTGAATTGTCTTGATGTTAGATTAAAACGCTCAGATATGACTATTTTTGTTGATATACCCGCTTGGCAATGTATTTACAGTATTTTTAAAAGATTAATTTTAAATTATGGCCAGACTAATAAAGAAATGGCCGAAGGGTGCAAAGAGAGTTTTGATTGGGATTTTTTGATCTATGTATTAAAGTTTAGAAGAAAAATAAGACCTGAAATATTAGAAATTTTGGGCAACAATAAAACGAATTGTGAAATTGTTATATTTAGTAGCAGGACGCAAGTTAATGAATGGATAAAGACGTTATGAGCCGTATAAAGATAAAATTTGAACAACTAAATAAAGAGGGTCGCAAGGGCCTTGTTACTTTTGTAACCGCCGGTGACCCAAGTTTGCAGCAATCACGTGATGTCTTAATGGCGTTGCCAAACTCAGGTGCAGATTTTATTGAAGTAGGTATGCCTTTTTCTGACCCGATGGCGGATGGCCCTGCTATTCAGGCAAGTTCATTACGTGCACTTGAAGGGGGTATGAATTTGACCAAGACTTTAGAGTTGGTCAGAGAGTTACGTGCGGCTCATGATAAAACGCCAATTATTTTGATGGGTTATTACAATCCAATTTACCGATATGGCTGTGAAAAATTCATCGAAAGCGTTTCTGAATGCGGTGTTGATGGATTAATTATCGTTGATCTACCTCCAGAGGAAGATTATGAAATTAGACCGATGGCGGTGGAAGCGGGTATTGATATTATCCGTTTGATGACACCTACAACGGTTGGAACACGCTTAGACACAGTTCTGGATGGTGCAAGTGGTTTCCTTTATTACGTTTCTATTACGGGCGTTACAGGCACTAAATCTGCAAATATCGATGAAATTTCAAAACATATTGATGTAATTAAGAGTAAAACTGATCTTCCAGTGGCTGTTGGTTTTGGAATTAAAACCCCTGAAGATGTAAGCGCAATGAGCAAAATTGCTGATGCTGTTATCGTTGGCTCTGCAATTGTTCAAAACATGGCTGAGCATAAAAATGATACTGAAATGAAAGCGTTAATAGAAAATCAAGTTAAAGCATTAGCGCAAGCTTTATAAGGCTATACTTGACATACACCCTTTAATAGGCGATTTTAGGCGTCTTATTTTAATAAAAGAAAGCGTATATCATGAACTGGCTGACTAATTTTATTCGTCCGCGTATTAGCTCGATTGTTAAGGATCAAAAGGATGTTCCTGATAATCTTTGGCAAAAATGCCCTTCTTGCGAAGGTATGCTGTTTCATAAAGAATTTAAAGCCAATCATAATGTTTGCTATCACTGTGATTTCCACATGCCGATTAAGGTTTATGACCGCTTGGCATTGATGTTTGATGATGGCGTATACGAAACTGTTGCACTTCCAAAAGTGCCACATGACCCCTTGAAATTCAAAGATCGTAAGAAATACGCTGATCGCTTGAAAGAAAGTCAGGCTAAGACGGGCGAGAAAGATGCAATTATTATTGCACGTGGTGGCATAGGCGGTCAAAACGCTGTCATTGCTGCGTTTAACTTTGCGTTTATGGGTGGTTCTATGGGAACAGCCGTGGGTGAGGGCATCGTTCGCGCTTCCGAAGAAGCTATTAAAACTAAATAAGCACTAATTATCGTGCCATCATCTGGCGGTGCGCGTATGCAAGAGGGAATGTTATCCTTGATGCAAATGCCCCGTACAATTATTGCCGTTGATATGGTGAAGGAACAGGGCTTGCCTTACATAGTGTTGCTTGCAAATCCGACGACAGGTGGTGTGAGCGCATCATTTGCAATGGTAGGCGATGTTCATATTGCTGAGCCAGGTGCTACTATCGGTTTTGCTGGTCGTCGTGTCATTGAAGAAACAGTGCGTGAAACGCTCCCTGATGACTTCCAAACGGCTGAGTATCTTTTGGAGCATGGCATGGTTGATATGGTTGTATCGCGCGCTGATCTTAATGGACGCATTGGTCAACTTTTGGACCTTTTGATGAATAAGACCATTTCGAATGCAGATAAGAAAAAATCGAATGGGTCAAAGAAAGCTCAAAAAAGTGCCAATGACGCAGGAAGTAAAAATCAAAAATCTTCTGACAGTTCAAAAGCCACTGAAAATAAAAAGAAAGTCGCAAAAGCGTCATAATTAGCGGAGCATCCAGCCCTGATTAATTCAATCGATAAGTTGCATAATAAGAGCAATGACCCAGCTGTTGAGGCAAGGTTAGAAGAATTGCTTCAAATTCTCTATGGGTTCTATCATCAAGAAATCGACATGTCATTGCAACGGGTCAGCCGTTTTCTTGAAAAATTAGGTAATCCACACCTGAACCTCCCTCCTGTGGTGCATGTTGCAGGCACAAATGGAAAAGGTTCAACGATTTCAATGCTTAAATCTATGCTTGAAGCGTCAAATGCATCAGTGCATATGATGACTTCACCCCATTTAATTCATGTTACTGAGCGTATCGTAATAGCGGGAAATCCCATTTCTTCAGACGCATTGGTTCAATTATTGGAAGAGTGCTTGGCGGTCAATAACGATGAGCCTGTGACTTTCTTTGAAATTTTGACTGCCGCAACGTATCTTGCTTTTTCACGAAGTGACGCAGATTATTGCTTACTTGAAACAGGGATGGGCGGACGCCATGATGCAACCAACGTTGTGCCCGATCCAGTTTGCACTATCATCACAACTATCTCAAAAGACCATGAGAGATTTCTAGGTAATACACTCTCAAAGATTGCCTATGAGAAAGCGGGTATTATGAAAGCGGGGGTGCCATGTATTATTGGTTATCAAACAAAGCAGGCGATTGACGCAAGCGTTCCACAAGTTTTCCACGGAAAATCCTCTGACTTGCACCCAAGTCCCATGCTGTTTCAGCACGGTGCAGAATGGCAAATTACGCCAGATCATGACCAGATTCGTTTTACCTTTGGGGAAGAGGTTTACCATCTGCCAAAGACTAATTTGCAGGGGTTCCACCAAATTTATAACCTTGGTGCAGCATTAAGCGCATATCGTGTCATCACAAATGCCCCGATAGACCCAAAGACTTTATCCCCAACTTTAAGCTCAATAAGCTGGCCTGCCCGCCTCCAGACTCTGGAAACTGGGACGTTAAAAGATTTACTCCCTGATGAATGGACACTTATTATAGACGGAGCGCATAATGACAGTGCGGGTGCCTTCTTGGCGCAACAGATGCAAGCGTGGCGTCATGAGGATATAGAGAGTGGTATGAAAGAACCTGCACCGCTTCATCTGATTGTGGCTATGGTCAACCGTAAAGACCCTAAGGCTGTGTTGGAACCATTATTGCCTTATGTTGATAGTATCACCGTGACTCAAATTATGGGTGAGGCGACATCATTTACGCCAGATCAGCTTTATGATTTAGTAGAACCATTGGGGTTTGAGAATATATACAAAGCAGATACAATGGAAAAGGCGTTAGAGACAATAGTTAACAACCATAATTCCCCTAATGCGCGGGTTATAATGACGGGTTCGCTCTATTTTATGGGTAATATTCTTTCAAAATCACTGTGAAGGATGATTTTATCATAATATTTTACATAAAAATATTGACAAGCAACGTAAGAATCAGTATGTTTTAGTTATTCAATTAACATTTTGTTTTAAAACAAGCACAAGAGGGTAATAATATGACTGATTTTAATCCGACTACTAACGATACTCATGCCGATACAGTAGCGCAAACAGCAACAGCAACAGCAACTACATTTAGTGGTGCAACAGGTTCTAGAAGTACAGCTACAGCAGATAGACCGGCATCGATGAATGGTGCTGATATCCCTGGTGTTGGGTTTACACTGCCAGTAAATAATTGCGAATAATTCTTGTAAAATAAGTAACGAGTTAGTAAATACGACGAATAGTTAATGTTCGTCGTATTTTTTTACCAAATAAATATTGACATAACTTTATAATATGATTATAAGATGATGAAATTCAACACTTTGGACAATTAACATGACACAAACTAAAGCTAATCTTGATTCTTTGTCACTGTCTATAAACGACAGACAAAAGAAAAACAGAGCGGATATGAATATGTTTCATCCGCAGGGCTTTAATGGGCCAGATGCGCAAGACCCTAAAGGTAAGTTAACGCGTTCTTGGAAGGTCACTCAGCTACAAAATAAACATACAAAAAAGGGTCATGTGGTAGAAGATGGAATAAAAAGAAAAAGAACTAAGTGGGATGTTATGATGGAAGGCCTTGATCGCGATATTGCAAAGGCTGCCAAGCAAGAAAAACGCGAAAAACTGACCCAGCCCCCAAAAGTCGGTCCATTTAATAAGTTAGTATTTGGTTTATATTG
>JABAZY010000048.1:0-7278 GCA_018608245.1 Alphaproteobacteria bacterium
ACTTAAAAATATAAACGCACAATCTGACGCACAATTTTTGTTTTTTCTAATGTGCGGTCAAGCGCATCAGTTGATAAACCTTTCAGCAACCCAACTCGTTCTTTGAGAGCTGCATGAAAATCTAATTCGCCGCGCATTGCACGTTCAGTTATTTTGGAGATTTTATCCTTTAGGTCGGCTTCTTCTGCTAGCTCATCCAATGTCTCAGATGTGACGATCGTGCTATCCATATCAGCAAGTAATAAAGATTTTTTACGCCCCTGTGTATTGCTACAGAAGGCATCAATACGGTCTTCGGCTAAAGTTTCACGAAGCTTGGTCATTTGTTCTAAATTAGGACATTCAGCTAAATGAAGATCAACGGCCTTGTGCGGATTCAGCCATGTTGGCTGTCCTGTCATCAGTAACCCTTCATCTTCGAAGAATTTTTCTAATAATGCAATATGTCCAGCAGAGATAGGACGGCTAGAGCCGACAAGAGTTAATACAAAATCCATTACACAGTGTGTCCTTTTTCAATAGCGTCTAAATAACGCTTAATCGTTTCCGTCCAGCCAAATTTTAACGCATCCGCAATGATAGCATGTCCGATAGATACTTCGGCGCACTTAGGAATAGCTTTAATAAAAGTGGTAAGGTTATCTAAGCTTAAATCATGCCCTGCATTGATCTCAATACCTAAATCTAACGCTGTTTTGGCTGTGGTGACATACTCAGCGATATCAATCGTTTTTTCTGCGTATGGACCAGTATAAAGCTCAATGCGGTCTGTACCGATTTCTTTGGCCGATTCGGCGATTCGGGGATCAGGGTCAACAAATAGTGACACACGGCGACCTGCCTTATGAATTTGACCGATAACATCCGTTAGCATGTCTTTATGTTTAGGAATATCCCACCCATGATCAGATGTACGTTGATCAGGGGCGTCAGGCACTAAAGTCACTTGGTGGCAATGATGCTTGGTCACAAGCGCGATAAAGTCTTCGCTTGGGTAGCCTTCAATATTAAATTCTATTTCTTTATCAGGCCATTCGGCCAAAAATGCTTCAAGCTCTCCAACGTCAGAACGTCTAATATGGCGCTCATCTGGTCGCGGATGGATGGTCAGACCTTGTCCCCCAGCTTCCAAGATTAAGCGTCCATGTTCCACGACATTGGGGTAGCCAACATCGCGTTGATTACGTAATAAGGCCACTTTGTTTAGATTTACCGATAATTTCGTCATTAAAACCTCATAAAAGACTGGACAGTCATAGCAGAATTTCTTACTTCTTTTCAATATATAGAATATCTTTTAAAGATTAAATGAGGAAACGAAAACCATGCAAAAGCCAGACGTTAAACCAAATAACCCTAAATTCTCTTCAGGCCCCTGTGCCAAGCGTCCAGGATGGAGCACGTCTGTACTCGATGATGCATGGTTGGGGCGCTCTCACCGTGCTGCTGGTGGTAAAGCAAAATTAAAAGCTCTGATTGATGAACATGTTGAAATTTTAGGCCTCCCAGAGGGTTATCGTTGCGCGATTGTGCCAGCTTCTGACACTGGTGCTGTTGAAATGGCGATGTGGAATTTACTGGGTGAGCGTGGTGTTGATATGCTGGGCTGGGAAAGCTTCGGTCTTTATTGGTGCAAGGACGCGACCGAGCAATTACAACTTGAAGATGTTAAAATTCATAAAGCAGATTATGGTCACTTACCTGATTTGAACAAAGTTGACACAAACCGTGACGTAGTTTTCACATGGAACGGTACAACATCTGGCGTAAAAGTACCCAATGCAGACTGGATCAAAGATGACCGCAAGGGTTTAACCATTTGTGATGCGACATCGGCTGTCTTCGCCTATGATCTTCCGTGGAAGAAATTAGATGTGGTGACTTGGTCATGGCAGAAAGTTTTAGGCTCAGAAGCAGCACACGGTATGTTGGTGTTGTCACCACGCGCGGTTGAACGTTTAGAAAGTTTTACACCTGATCGTCCATTACCAAAAATCTTCCGTTTAACAAAAGGCAGTAAGTTAATTGAGGGTGCATTCAAGGGTGAAACATTGAACACACCATCTATGATTGCGACAGAAGACTGCCTTGATGCGCTTGCGTGGGTTAAATCAATCGGTGGATTGAAGGCCACAATTAAACGTAGTGATGATAACCTAAAAGCAGTTGCTGATTGGGTTGCTAAAACAGATTGGGTTGAGTTTTTGGCGGAAAAAGAAGAAACAATTTCAAGCACATCAATTTGCCTGAAAATAACGGATGCTTGGTTCAATGAAAAAACTGAAGATGATCGTTTGGCTTTCGTGAAATCAATGACCAAAATGTTAGAAGCAGAAGATGCAGGCTATGATGTTGCCAGCTATCGCGCAGCGCCTGCAGGTATTCGTATTTGGGGCGGCGCTACAATTGACCCAGAAGATACAGCCAAGCTTCTACCATGGCTAGATTGGGCGTTTGCTGCTTGTAAAGCGCAAGAAGATAAAGCTGCTGCTTAATTATGTCTTCTTAAATATCAAACAATGGGTGTGTGGGTAATTTTTTTTGCCACTATCCCATTGTATTGTTACTTCACCGATAGGCGTTAAACTTTTTGATACGGCATTGCTGATGTCGCGGGCGAGGGGAGTAAATTTCTTTCCGTCAATGTTATCAACTTGAACGATGGCAATGGCATTTCGTTTTAACTGCTCCGCGATTTTCTTATAGATAAACCTCATGCGCTTTAGATAAATATCATAGCCTGCATATTTAGGGTCGCCGTCATAAAGTGGATTCCATTTATCCGTGATTTTCATGTAAGGCGGGGAAGTAAAAGAGAAATCCATTTTTGGGAAAGGATAGGTCAGCGTCTTTGCCGCATCGCCGTTGATTAAATACATCCAGTTTTCCAGCTGCCCTGCCACCCATTCATATTTGGCGCGTTCAGCTTCTATGCCGTATGGAACGCGCTCTAATTCTTCTGTCACAAAAAGAGTTGTGCCTAGTCCTGTAAAGGGGTCAAAAACTTTGTCGCCTTTCTTGGTGTATTTTTTTATGAAATAACGCGCTAAAGATTCAGGTGATTTGATATCATTCCCTTCAAAATCTGGGGCATTGCGTTCTAATTTCCATGGAAGCGTAATAAAGCTATCTTCATTTTTCATGACATTAATCGCTTAACATGGTTTTAGATTTATCATCTAATTTTGGTTGCTCTGCTTCTGGATCATTGGCGCTGGTTTTAAATTCTGGCGGCGGTGGGCCTTGTTCTACAGTATGTTCGGTAATATCAGGTTTTTTGGGAACAGATTTTCCATCTTCACCCAATATTTCATCACCATCTTTGGCTTCGTGATAATAAACTAATTGAGGGTCGGTTGGGTCAATATCATTGGCGTCAAATGCTTCCTTAATGGCTTGCACGGCACGGGCGCGGGAGATGACTTCCTCTGATCGTTCAGAATCAATCCACCATCTAACTTTAATGCCGAGTGACGTTGAACCAAGCTCCCAACATAAAACTTGTGGCACGGGATCTTTCAGAATCTCTTCTACTTGTTCCAAAGAATTTTCAATAATTTTTGTAATTACGCGGATGTCGTAATTATACCCGACTGTTAAATTCATCTCGACACGACGCTGTGGTTGACTGGTATGGATAGTAACATTTGTTGAGTAAACTGTACTGTTTGGTACAACAATATCGCGCCCATCATAGGTACGTAAAATTGTCGCCCGTGGATCGATACGAATAACTGTTCCTTCTGCTTCTCCAACAATAATTTGGTCACCACGTCTAAACGGCATGCGTAATAAGATTAAAAGTCCTGATAGCCAGTTTTGTAAAATATCTTTAAAGACAAACCCAATCGCCAAAGATCCTACCCCCATACTGGCAAACAGATTCCCAGGTTTCAGTGAGGGCATAATAATAGTTAGCCCAATAATGATGCCGAATATAACAAACGTCCAAAAACTGATGTTGGATAGGATACGCCCCAAATCGATTCGCGCACGGCGGGCAAAATAATTGCGCGTCACTAATCTAGCAACGAATGCAATCACAAGGAATATGGTGATAATAAAAGCGCCTGCAATGATATTGGGTAATAGGCTATAAAAGCTTTCAACCCATTCATTCACTGTTTCAAGCGCTAGGGTAAATCCATCGGCAAAACTTTGATTATCTTCTTCCATGTAACTATCCTTGGTTCATTCCTTATAAAAAACGGTTAAATACTATCATTAGTTCCTTGCTTTGTCCTGCCATCATGTTAAGAAGAAGGCCTGTTTTCCTAAACAAGACAAAAATAGGAGTTATATAATGTCGAATACAGAAAAACCTAAAGTTCTTATCTCAGATAAGATGCACCCCCTCGCCGCAGAAATTTTCGCTAAAAAAGGCTGTGAAGTCATTGAGAAAAGTGGCATGACCCCTGAAGAATTAGCCGCTGAAATTGGTAACTATCATGGCCTAGCCATCCGTTCTTCAACAACCGTTACCCCTGAAATTTTAAAGGCCGCTAAAAACCTAAAAGTTATTGGTCGCGCTGGTATTGGTGTTGATAATATTGATGTAAAAGAAGCTACGAACGCTGGTGTGATCGTCATGAACACACCGTTTGGTAATTCGATTACGACGGCTGAGCACGCAATAGCGATGATGTTCTCTATGGCGCGTCAAATCCCACAGGCAAATGAATCAACTCATGCTGGTAAGTGGGAAAAGAAAAAATTTATGGGCGCTGAGTTATTCTCGAAAACCCTTGGTGTTATTGGCTGTGGTAATATTGGTGGTATTGTTGCTGACCGCGCCGTTGGCCTTAAAATGAATGTTATCGCCTTTGACCCATTCTTAAGCGAAGAGCGTGCCGTTGAACTTGGCGTTGAAAAAGTTGAGCTTGAAGAATTATTCAAACGTGCTGATTTCATCACTATTCACGTTCCTAAGAATGAAAAAACAGTGAACCTGATTAATAAGGATTCAATTGCAACCATGAAAGATGGCGTGCGTATCATTAACTGTGCTCGTGGCGGTATCATCAATGAAGCTGACCTTAAAGAAGCATTGGATAGTGGTAAAGTTGCAGGCGCAGCCTTGGATGTATTTGCGGAAGAGCCTGCTAAAGAAAATGCTCTGTTCGGTCATGAAAATGTTGTTTGTACGCCTCACTTGGGCGCCGCGACAACAGAAGCACAAGTGAATGTTGCTATTCAGGTTGCCGAGCAAATGGCTGACTTCTTGGTCAATGGTGCGGTAACAAATGCGCTGAACATGCCATCAATCTCTGCTGAAGATGCACCACGCTTGAAGCCATACATGAAGTTGGCTGAACAATTGGGCAGCTTCGCTGGTCAAATCACAGAACATGCAATCAAGTCTGTGAATATCGAATATCAAGGAACAGTCTCAGAAGTGAATACAAAACCACTCTCATCTATGTTGCTTGCGACATTATTGGGCACGCAGCTTGATACGGTGAACATGGTTAATGCCATGAGCATTGCGGATAGCCGTGGTATCCAATATTCAGAAACTCAAACTGGTTCATCAAAAGACTGGCGCAGTGTGATTATTGTCCATGTTGAAACGGAAGAGCGTTCACGCACAGTGGCGGGTACGTTGTTTACAGGTAAAGAGCCGCGTATTGTTGAAATTGAAGGTGTTCAAATTGAAGCCGCGCTTTCTGAGAACATGTTGTTCATCCGTAATGATGATAAGCCAGGTCTTGTGGGGCAGGTTGGTACGTTTTTAGCAGATGCAGGGCATAACATCGCAAACTTTCATTTAGGGCGTACACCTAAAGGTGACAGTGCTATTTGCTTGGTGTCTATAGATTCTGCGCTACCAGATGAGGTTATGAATAAGATCAAAGGTCTTGATCAAGTAACAAGTGCCAAACGACTAAAATTCTAAAATAAATTTAAATAGCGCTGAAGAAATTTAGCGCTATTTTTTTCGCTTTTTGTAATATCGGTTACAGGCACCTTGTAATTCTTCCATGAAAACAGCGCCATGTTCACCGCCATCACCAACCATTTTTTTCTGGATGATGGAATTAAGTGTTCCATGATGCGCACGTACAATTGAGATAGCGTCCTTATCAAGCTCTTTGATTGTTTCCAAAAAACTCAACATAATATTCGCAAGATTACCTATTAACGCATAATTAAAAAATGCGGCATTGGCCTTGAGTTCCATAACGGGGCGGGTTAATGATTGTTTTTGATCATCTAGAGATATTGTTGTCTCATTTGTTTCGATTGACGTTAAGGCGTTATCTAATTTTTCTAACAATTCCATGCCAAGTGGTGTGAAATCAATTTTATTTTCATCAATCGCTTGTTGCCCACGTTTAATTAGCTCTGGGTTCATAGGACCAGAGCCAATTTTTTGTTTTAAGCCAGTATTGGCTTGATAGATTTTGGGCTTTGTTTGTTTATTGCTCATATGTTTCTCTTTTAATCACCTTTAGAGGAGTAGTCTTTTTGATCTGATTCGCGTTTTAAACGACCTGCGTAATTGGGGTCTTGTTTTCGGCGCCTATCAGGGCCAAAAAAATCAGGTATTTCTACGAAGTCTCGTGGATGGGTAATAACATGTGATATGCGTTTGGCAATATCACTGGCGCTAAAAGGTTTTATGAGGAATTCATTTGCTCCTGCGTCTCTAGCAATTTCTACACGTGGCCAAGCATTATAACCCGTTACAATAACAATCGGTACTGTCCGATTTGGCGATTCGGATTGGTTTCGAACAGCTTTGGTTAAATCTATGCCATCCATAGGCTCCATAGCCCAGTCAGTTAAGATAATATCATGGTTGTGCCTACAGAAGAATTTGAATGCTTCTTTACCATTGGCGGCTAAAGTAACGTTTTTGATACCAAATCCCTTTAGAACGCTTCCAATTAGCTCTCTTAAAGGGGCTATATCTTCTACGACCAGCACACTTAATTTATCGAAATTAAAGCTCATTATTTGCCTTTAACAATTATTTCACTGAAACATATAACATGATTACTTTATTTGTGACCATAAAAGCCAAAATTAACCTTTCTTATCTAAGTTAGGGGTTAAGGAATGTATAGGTGGCGCAATGCTATCTTTTAAATAAGGGCAAAAATGAAGATTTTACAGGTAAAACAACCTCTTTTTAGTAAAAAAGAGCAAAATTTGGCGAATCACTTATTATTATGTCAAAATAACAAATCCGCGCAAAGTCACGGAAAACAACAGTTTTTCCGTAATAGTGGCATTATTAGGGGTAAATTTGGTATTCTTTTTAATAAGCTAATA
>JABAZY010000048.1:7288-70781 GCA_018608245.1 Alphaproteobacteria bacterium
ACTAAATTGGGGTTTAACGGAGAAATACACATGTCACGATTAATGCAGATCGTTGCTAATAAATATGACATTTCTGTCATAAAATTTATCTTTGAAAATTTCTTTAATTATAGTCTTTTATATGAATTTGTTTATATAAAACAGCCAGTTGTTAAATATCAACCAATCATGGTCAATGTTTATGATCACCAAGACAATGTAAGAAAGATGTAAGGTGTGTGAAATCAGTTGCGGTAGGTGGTTATATTTGTTAAGACATAATACCGTTTTATAATCGACCAGTTAACATAATAGTTGACATAACAAAATTTTTAGCGTAGAAATACGCTCATCACGTGAAGTACGCGTAGTTTAATAAGTAATTTTTAGAGATTAGACCTTTACGGTTTAATCTCGTTCGATTGGAAAAGAGGAGAACATCCAATGACACAGAGTAATATAATTTTAGAAAAACCAGATGCAGGTGTTGTAGAGAAATATACAATCTCTGAAGGTGATTCAGCCCGTATCAATTTCGAGCCTAGCGAAATTGAAAGCTATACTGTTGGTGATAACGGTGAGCTAATCATTTCTTTCGAGGATGCTGGTCAAATTCATATTACTAATTTTGAAGAGTTCGTTGAAGATGGTAATCTCCTCTATCTTGCTGATGGAACATTAATTGATCCAACAGGTGCTCTAAATAATATTCAAACTGCGGCAGGGGACACAACCTCCTCAACTGACTCTGCTGGTGGTGTAAACGTTATTAATGAGCCAGGTGCAAATACTTCTCAGGAAGTTAGTGTTGAGTCTGGTCAAAAATATGTTTGTAATTTTGATCCTTCACAGGCAACTGTTGAGACAAACGAAAATGGTCAAATGGTGATGACTTTTGCTGACGGTAGTCAGATCATCATTAATAATTACACAGAAGTCGCTGGTGAGACACCGGCGGAACTTACATTAGCAGATGGTAATGTCATTGACACAGAAGCATTGCTAACAACTGTAACTGATATCCAAGCACCTATCGAAGATGTGCTTGAAGTTGCTGAAGCACTAGCAGAGCCTAGTGGTGAACAATTTAATAACATTGAAACAGCTGCTGGCGGTGAAGATATTGCTGCTCAGTTAAACCAAATTGAAACAGCCGCTGGTGAAGGTGGCGCGTCAGGTAATAGTGGTTATGGCTTTAGCTCTACTGCTATTGATATTGCTTTAAACTCTCCAAATGCAGTGGGTCCTTTGGGAGCTACGCAATTGGCATATACATCGCCAATTTTTGCACCTAATGAATCAGTGTTAGAAAATGATCGCCCTGAAATTGCGCCTGCAAGAGTTGGTATAGATGAGACATCTTTATCAGCAACTGGTACTGTTACAACAACGGGTAATTTCCCTGTTGATTTTGGTAATGATGCTGCGGGTGCGACTATCACAACAACAGGTGTTGCGTCAGCAACTTGTTCTGTTGATAATGGTGTGCTTGCATCAGGCGGTGTTCCAATTGAAATTAATCCAGTCTCAGGTGGCGGTTATGAAGGCTACGCAAATGGCGTCCTTATTTTTGATTTCTCAATCGAAAATAATGGTAACTTCACTTACAACCAATATGGTCCTATTGATCATGCTGACACAACGGATCCAGACGATATTATTTGTCTAAACTTTGGTGTTGTTGCGATTGATGGTAGTGGTGATACAGCATCAACAAACATTCGTGTTGAAGTGCGTGATGATGCACCAAATATTTTATCTCAAGTTCCAGCAATTGTTGATGAGACAGATGCAATCGGTGGTAACTTAGTTGCAACTGGTCAGTTCGAAGCTAGTTTAGGTCAAGATGTAACAACTGGTGGTTACACTGTTAATAATAATTTCTCTGCAACAGGTTCTGTAGACAATGGCGCGTTAACATCAAACGGTTCACCTGTAACGGTAAACTTTGATGCTGGAACTAATACTTATATTGGTACAGACGCGAATAATAATACTGTATTTACATTAGAATTAAATCCAGATACTGGGGCTTATGAGTACAATCAATTCGCACCTCTAGATCATGCAGATGATTCTGATGCTAATGATGAGATTATATTGAACTTTGGTGTTGATGTTACTGATTATGATGGTGACACAGCAAGCGGTCAAATTTCTGTTATTGTACGCGATGATGCACCAACTGTTGCTGATGCAGCGGGTACTGTTGATGAAACAGGTGGCTTAGATACTGTTACTGGTTCTCTAGTTGTTGATTTTGGTGAAGATGGTGCTGGCTCGGTGACGCCAGCTGATTCATTTACGCCGGGCGGTTCTTTGGCTGGTGGTTCATTAACATCAGGCGGTATTACAGTAGATGTAGTACAAACACCAACTGGTTATGTTGGTACTGCGAATGGTAATCCTGTTTTTGAAATTCAAATTAATGCAGCAACCGGTGCTTATGAGTTTACTCAATTTGCTCCTTTGGACCATGCAGACGGTACAGATGCAAATGATGCAATTACACTAAACTTTGGTGTGAATGTTTCTGACTTTGAAGGTGATACAGTTCCTGCGAATATCCAAATTACTGTTTTGGATGATGCGCCTATTGTTACGAATGCGACAAGCTCACTTGATGAAACAAATATAACTGCTACTGGTCATTCAGTGAGCGGTGCGTTGGTTATTGATGGTGGAAGCGATGGTATTGCTTCTGTTGGTCAATCTAACAGCTTTACGCCGGGTGGTTCGCTTGCTGGCGGTCAATTAACATCAAATGGTGTTCCTGTGGTTGTTACAGCTACTGCGACTGGTTATGTTGGTGTTGCAGGTGGAGAAACAATTTTCACTTTAGCTATTAATACGCTAACAGGTGAATATACATTTATTCAAAATGGTCCTTTGGATCATGCAGATGGTACAGATGCAAATGATGTTATCAGTTTAGATTTCGGTGTTACTGTAACCGATGGTGATGGTGATACAACAGATGCTTCAATCACAATTAACGTTGCTGATGATGGTCCAACAGCAAATGATGATGTGAATGACTTTGATGTTGGTACAGGTAGTACTGATGGTAATGTTATTACTGGCCAAAATGGTGGCGCAGGCGCTGCGGATGATCTGTCCAATGACGAAACAAATACTGTGACACAAGTTGAAGCACCAGACGGCACAATTTACACTGTTCCAACAGATGGTTCGAGCGTAGATGTTCAAGGTGAATTCGGTGTTTTAACAATTGAATCCGATGGATCTTATACATATGTATTAGATCCTAATGCAGTTGGTGGCCCAGGTGGAACAGGTTCTCTTGACCCTGTTGAAGCGGATGTTGCGGGCTTTCAAACTTCCATCATGAAAGATGGTATTACGATCAGCTCTGATGGCGGCCAGGATTTAGTTTGGTTAGATACACCAAGCGTTGGTAGCGGTATTGGTATTGATGGTAATGGTTCTGAGAAAGTTTTTGGTGCCGGTGAACAGTTGAATATTGATTTAGCAGATGGCGCAAGCACAGTTGCTATTACATTGGCTGATTTAGGGTCAAATAACGTTGGCGATAGTTTTGCAATGGATGTGTTCCTTGCAAGTGATCCAACAACACCTATTCGTGTTACATACACAATTGGTAATAATGCTGACGGTACAGAAACATTTACTATTTTGGCTTCTGACTTCGGTCCTGATGCAGAAATTATCGGTGTTGATTTAGTGGGTGGCGTTTCATACCTACTTGCTGATGTTGAAGTTACTTACGCTGGTGAGCCAGTATGTGATGAATTTGATTACACACTTCAAGATGGTGATGGTGACACATCTGTTGCGACATTATCTCTAAAAGGTAACCCAAACCCAGTCGGTATCATTGGTATGGGATCTGTTGATGAAACAGACTTTGTTGCGGGTCAAACGCAAGAAAGCGGTGACATCTTTGTTAACTTCCAAGGTGATACAGGTATCACAAATGCTTCTAGTGCTGATAGTTTTGGCGCTCGTGGATCAGTTGCGGGGGCTCAGTTAACCTCTAATGGTATTCCTGTACTGGTAACGCTTGTTGGTAATACCTATGTTGGTACTGCAAATGGCGAGCCTGTTTTCAACATGACGATCAATGACAATGCCACTTATGACTTTGAGTTATTGGCACAGTTAGACCATGCAGATGGTACAGATCCAAATGATGCTATCCAACTTGACTTTGGTGTTCTAGCGATTGATTCAGACGAAGATACTGGTGAAGGTACAGTGACAATTACTGTATATGATGACGCACCTGAAGCAGAAGACGATACTATTTCTGTTGATGAAGGCGGTATAGCATCTGACAACGTTCTTACGAATGATGATCAAGGTGAAGATACAGATGCAACTGTTACGTCTGTTACTTTCGAAGGCAATACGGTCAATGTTTCTGCTGGTAACCCAGCGGTTATTGAAGGTAATAGTGGTACATTGACGCTTCAGTCAAATGGTGATTACACTTATGAGGCTAACGGTACGCCTTCTGAAACAATACATGTTTTTGAAGTAACTGACCCAGTTGGTGGCGCAGGCGCTGGTAATATCGAAAGCGTTAGCGGTAGCTATAATGAAACAACAGAAGAGCTAAACTTCTCCTTCACGGTTGAAGGTTCAGATGCAAACGGTTACACACTTGTTCTTAATGATGGCGGAAACCCAAAAGGGCATGCTGGTGAATTAGCGCAATTCTACTTTGATAATAGTGGTGCAGAGCCAGTTATTACAGTTTATGGCTATAATGGCTTAGGCGGTATTCCTGGAACAACAGCTTCAGCGTTTGATGGCTCAGAAGCTGATGGTATTCAAGCACCTGACACTATTGCAACGTCTCTTGGTGCTGATAGCCCATTCTCAAATATCACTGTGACAACAGATGCAAACGGTAATCAAACATTCAGCTTCACAATGGATGCGACTGATCTAAACGATCACAGCCCATTATATGATGTTGCTGGTGCTGAGTGGAATGGTGTTCAGTTTGGTGATGAAGTTGGTGCATGGTTCCACCCTGTAACAGGTTTAGAAACTGAATATAATGCTGATGGTTACCTAACCCAGTTCGATTATGATAATCGTGGTGGTTGGGATAGCTCAGGTGTTCCAACAAACGAAGTAAACGTATTTGATAAAGATAACTTCACTTATGAAATTACAGATGCTGATGGTGATACAAGCACAGCAAACTTAGAAGTTTGTGTTGATGCGCATGTTGTTCCAACAGGTATCTATGGCGAAAACTTCTCTGATGATACGGATGTTCGTACAAACGGCACAGATGTTGCTGAAGGTGTTATCAGTGTTAATTACAATGGTGATACTGCTGGTACAACAACTGGTAACGGTGAGTTTGTTGCTAAAGATTATAACCTTCCAAATGGTCAACTTTCACATGAAGGCACACCAATTGTAGTTGAGTTTGATGAGAATACAAATACGTATACTGGTGTTGCTGGTAACATAACTGTCTTCACAATGGTGATTAATGCAGATGCGACTTACAAGTTTACGCAACTTGAATCAGTTGATCATGCAAATACAGCCTCACGTAACGAAACTATCTTCCTACAGTTCGGCGTAACAGCCACTGATGGCGATGGTGACGAAGGTGAAGGTCTTGTTCAAATTCGTGTTCTTGATGATTGGTCAAATGCGATTAATGATACAACTTCTGTATCTGAAGGTGGTGAAGCTACAGGTAATATCTTGGCGAACGATATCTTTGGTGAAGATAGTCCGACAACGCTAACTCAAATTGAGTTTGGTGGCACCGTATATAACTTTACAGGAACTGATGCAGTTACTGTAGTCGGTGAGTACGGTACGTTGGTTGTTCAACCGAACGGTGATTACAAATACACACCTAAGGATGGAAATCCTCAAGGGACGGATGACTTCAACTATACAATTGTTGATGGCGATGGTGATCCAGATACAGCTAGATTCAGAATTAATGTATCTTCAGTAAATGATAAACCAGTTATTACAGCTGAAACAGATACTGTTGATGAAACTGATGGCACAACAACTGTTGGTGGTACAATCACTGTTGATTACGGTTCTGATGAGCCGGGTACATTAATGGGTTCAGATAAGTTCTCATTCAGTGGTTCAACAGGTGCAACATTAACATCATGTGGTGAAGAAGTTAAAGTTGAGTACAATGCTCAAACTGGTACATATGTTGGTACTGCGCATGGAGATGTTATCTTTACGATGACGATTGATGCTAGTGGTTCATATGAGTTCACTTTATTGGGTGCGTTGGACCATGCAGATGGTTCAAACCCGAATGATGCGATTGATTTAAAATTTGGTGTTAAAGCAGTTGATGGTGACGGTTCTGTTGGTGAAACAAACGTAACAATTACTGTGCTTGACGATATTCCAACTGTTGGAATCGGCTCAACTGTTGTTACAGAAACAGATCTGAACAACGGTGGTATAATGGTTGCTGATGATTCACTACCATTTGATTACGGTCGTGACGGTGGTGACAATGGTGTAAGCGCAAACGGTAAATTTGAAGCTAAGTTTGAAGCTGGTGGTATTCCACAAGATATTACATCTGGCGGCTCACCGATTACAGTCGGCTTGAATGGTAATACTTATGTTGGTAAAGACGGTAACGGAACCACTATTTTCACTTTAGAAGTGAAGAGCAATGGTGAGTACCAATATAGACAATTCCAACCTATTGATCATGCTCCTTCAGGTGAAGGTGACGACGTTATGTGGTTAAAATTCTTTGTTGATGTTACTGATAAAGATGGCGACACAGTTAGCACATCATGGATTACAATTGATGTTGCCGACGATAATCCAGAAGCCAACAATGACTCAGGTAGCGTTGATGAAGGCGGTACAATCACTGACAACGTTCTTGATAATGATGATATTGGTCCGGATCAACCAGGTATGGTTTGTGAAGTTAAATTTGGAAACATTACTGTTACTGTTCCGGCAACGGGTACAGAAACTATCCAAGGTGAATTTGGTGTCCTAACTATCTCTGCGAACGGTGTGTATAGCTATGCAGCTAATACAGCAACACCAGGTGGTACAGATGTGTTTACTTACACTATGAAAGATTTTGATGGTGATACTGATACAGCAACATTAACTATTGATGTTATTGATACAGCGAACCCAATTGATATTAGTGGTGTTGGCGCAACAGATGATACAGACCTTGCTGATGATGGCATGGATATGGTGACTGGCGTAATTAATGTTAATTACCAAGGCGATGGCCCTGGAACGACATCTGCTGGTAACGTGAATAACTTCCAAGCGTCTGGTAATTTGACAGGCGGTACATTATCTCATAACGGTGTTCCGATTGTCGTGACATTGAACGGTAATGTTTACACTGGTAAAGCTGGTAATGTTGAAGTGTTTGAAATGCGTGTTAATGCGAATGGTACGTTCAAATTCACACAACTTGAAGCACTTGATCACAGCAACATTAACTCTGATAACGAAGCTATCTTCCTTAACTTTGAAGTGAAAGCGACAGATCAACAAGGTGACACTGGAACAGGTAATGTAACTATTACAGTACGTGATGACGGCCCTTCAATTGATAGAAGTGTTAAGGGTGTGAATGAAATTGACCTTAGAGATGACGGTGTAATAGTTGTTAATAGCGTTATTCCTCATAGCTTTGGTGAAGATGGTCAAGGTATGATCATGCCAAATGGTATTGTTACAACTAAGTTTAAAGTTGGCGGCCCTGCTGAAACATTAAAATCAGGTGGTGAAGAAGTTCAGATTGAACAAACTGCTAATGGCTATATTGGTAAAGCTGGTGGCGAAACTGTCTTTACGTTGACTATTGATGCAGCAACAGGTGAGTATACATACACTCAACATGAAGCTATCGATCACCCGGGTGTTGGCTTAACAGGAACAGATGATGTTATCTGGCTACAGCTTGGTGTCAAAATTGTTGACGCAGATGGTGATGTTAAAAACTCATATGTGAATATTGATATTCGTGATGATGCGCCAGTGGCTAAAGATGATACATCTGCAGTTAAACCTGATGTTGAAACAGATATGCATTGTTTAGACCCAGATGCTCATGATGTTGATGGACATAGTAATACCTTCACGAATGACGGTATCAAGGTGACCTCAAATAATGGTCAAGATCTAGTATGGGTATCAACAACTGATATTGGTTCTGGTGTTGGTATTGCAGGTGATGGAACTGACAAAGTGTTCCGCAACACTGAATTCTTGAAAGTTGAGTTTGCCCCTGCAACAATGGTAGCGATTACACTTGCTGACATGGGTTCAAACAATATTGGTAGTAGCTTTACTTATAAAGTTTACT
This sequence comes from Alphaproteobacteria bacterium, assembly GCA_018608245.1. GTDB lineage: Bacteria > Pseudomonadota > Alphaproteobacteria > Micavibrionales > Micavibrionaceae. Next base: position 15,621 of record JABAZY010000048.1, read on the forward strand.
TAGAAGGTAGTACTTCACCAATTACTGAAACAGTTATTATTTCAGCAAACAGAGTTCAAGACGGTGAATTTGAATTTGAAGTTGAAGGATATAATGCTGATATCACTCAAGTTGATTTGATCGGTGGTCCATCATTCTTGTTAAGTAATGTGAAGACAACCAATATTGAAATTGATTCAATTGATGCTCAAGGAAATGTTCTTACTAATGATGAAGTTGGTGCGGATGATCCTGGATCAGTAACATCTGTTAAATTTGGTAATACAGTACGTGAAGTTCCTGAGAATGGAGAGACTACTATCCAAGGTGATAATGGTGTTCTAACAATTGCATCTGATGGTTCTTATACTTACGAAGCAAACCCAGGCGAAGTTCAAACAGTTTATAATTTCAGCAAGGATCATCCAGGCGGTAGTGATAGCGCAGGTGATATCAAAAATGTATCGGGTAGTTATAACGATACAACGAATGAGCTAAACTTCTCGTTTGTGATTGGAGGGCAAAATGCTAACGGATTTACGCTAGTATTGAATGACGGTCCTAATCCTAAGAACCACCCTGGTGAAATGGCTATGTTCTATTTTGATGCAAGTGGTACAGGGGAACCTATTATTAGCGTTTACGGCTATAATGGTGCAAACAGCTTTAGCAGTTTCATGGATGGTTCTTCAGCAGATGGTACACAATCACCAGATCGTATTCTTGGATCAAATGACGCTAATAACCCATTTTCAAACATCAGTGTTACAACTGATGCAAACGGAAATAAGGTATTTAGTTTCACTGTAGATGCAACGGATATTGTTGAACATAATCCTGCCTACACTGAAGCTGGTGCAGAATGGACAGGCGCTTCATTTGCTGAAGATCTTGGTATCTGGTTCCACCCAGTATCAGGATTGGAAACCGAATATGACAGCCATGGAAACTTAGTTGATTGGGATATTCATAGCCAAAGTTACTGGGATGCATCAAATGTTCCAACTGATGCAACAACAACAGTTATTGGCGGTGCTGGTGATGATCAGTTCATGTACACAGTAACAGATGCTGATGGTGATACTGATACAGCAACATTGACTATCAATGGTGATGCAAATGTTGTCATTATTGGTAATACCGATGAGTATTTTGGAACGAATGAGTCAGATATCTTCTTATTCCAAGCAATCAATGATAGTGCAGTGACAATTAATAACTTCAACATGGTTGAAGGTGATTGTTTGGATCTGTCAGCTCTATTGCAAGGTCAAGATGACGTTAGCAATGCAATTGATGAGTTTGTCTTCACAACGCAAGTTGGTGATGACACAGTTATCTCAGTTGATGTTGATGGCGCTGGCGGTGCACAAGCTCAGCAAGTCGCTGTTTTAGATAATGTCACAGGCATTAGTGCTGATGACCTTCTAGATAACGGTAATTTGAACGTTTAATAAGAAAATTACATAACAATTCAAAAAAAGGCGCTTATTTCTTTAGGCGCCTTTTTATATGAAAATACTAGGATTCATGGGAATTACAACGAATTTGCAGGATAAAGTTTTAAAAATAACTCATTGAAATAGAACAAATTGCTTGCACTTGAGGCCAAAAAAGTAGATAACTACTTCATAATACAATTAGATTATTAGAAATTAGACTTAATTTGTTAAAAGCGAGGATCATCTGATGATGCATAAATGGATAAAACAAGCCACGTTAACAGTTTCTGCTGTGGCTCTTATGACTTTCACTGCGGCTGTTACCGCACAAGAAAACCCGGCTCAAATGAGCTTAAGTGAAGCGGTTTCCGTGGGTGTCATGACAAACCCAGAATATGGAACAGTAGCGGCGTCACGTCGTGCAACTGATGAAGAGTTAAATCAAGCTAAAGCGCTTTATAAACCTTCAATTGATTTCCGTGGTGATGTTGGTTGGGAATACTCTGATGACCAAGTAACAAGAAACCGTGCTGGTGACGATGATGATGAAACATTATTTCGTTACGACACTGGTCTAACCCTTACTCAAATGTTATTTGATGGTTGGGAAACAAAATACGAAAATATCCGCCAAGAAAACCGTGTTGAATCATCTGCGCACCGCGTACGTGAAACAGCTGAATTGGTTGGTCTTTCAATTGTTGAATCATTCCTTGAAGTTATCCGCCAACGTGAATTGCTTGGTATTACACGTGAAAACGTTAATGAGCATTTAGCTATTATGGACTTGGTTAACGGTGGTGTAGAAGCTGGTCGTTCAACACAAGCTGACTTGGAACAAATTAAAGCGCGTTTGGCTTCTGCTAGAGCACAAGAATCAACTATTCGTCAACAATTACGTATTGCTGAATCGAACTTCCGTCGTGAAGTTGGTGATGATCCGCGTGATCTTGTTTTGCCTGCTGTTCCTGTAACAAACTTGCAAGCAAATGTTGAAGAAGAAGTAAAAACAGCGATTACACAAAGCCCAACATTAGATATCTTTGAATCAGATGTTAAAGTGGCCTATGCTGAGTACGAAGGTACTGGTTCAACAATGTACCCACAAGTTGATTTACAACTTGGGGCACGTCAAGGTGAAGATCTTGGCGGTGTTGAAGGTGTTGACCGTGGTGCTTCTGCATTGATTGTTGCTAACTGGAACTTATATCGTGGTGGCGGTGACGTTGCCCGTGTACGTGAGTTCACTCACCGTTATCAAGAGTCAAAAGAACGTCGCGCTGATGCGTCTCGTGCAATTGAAGATGATGTACGCCAAACTTGGGCGCGTATGGTATCAGCTGGCGAGCGTGCTCGTGAGTTCTCCGCGCAGGCTGCAGCAAATACAGAAGTTGTACGTGCGTATAAAGATCAGTTTGGTTTAGACCGCCGTACATTACTTGATGTGCTTGACTCACAAAATGAATTATTCGTTTCTCGTACAAACGCGATTAACTCTGAATTTCTTGAAATGTTCTCAGTGTTCAGATTATTGGCTGTTAAGGGTGAATTACTTCCAACTTTAAGTGTTGGTTACCCACGCGAAATTGCTGAAATTGATGCAAGAGAAATGGTAACTGATCGTTAATTTGATCTAACCAATAATATAAAAAATTATACGCGCTGCCAATTATGGCTAGCGCGTTTTTTTTGCGCGTTTCATTCTCTTTTTAGGCTAAGTGTTTCTTTTCCTTATGGCTTTTGCATGATATGATTTGGGTAGTTAAAAATTCATATCAGATGTGGAAGTTGGGATAATTTAAGATGGTTTCTAGTGAGAATGACAAAAAAGGGCAGAAGCCTAATATTGCAAGCCCTAAGGCTAAAAAACCAGTGGCGCCACAACAGCCAAGTAATAATAAATCTGGTGCACATTACAATGTAAATCCCAACCAACCTTATTCTGATCAAGCGGCTGATAACCAATCAAATACGTCTCAACAGTCTCAAGGCACTAGTATAAAAGAACATGAAAAAGCACCTGATGCTTGGCCATTAGAGGCTGACCGTGTTGCTATTCATGATCCGCTCGTCAACTGCTTACAATTATTAGCAGGGCATTATGGTCGCCGTGTGAGCACATCTTCTTTAACAGCAGGCTTGCCTATTCCAAAAGCTGGTATTACGCCTGTTTTATTCTCTAGAGCGGCAGAACGCGCCAATATGACAGCGCGTATGGTGGAACGTCCGCTAGATTCATTAGCAATTGCGCCAAACTTGCCTTGTATTATCGTCCTAGATGGCAACCAATCCTGTATTTTGTGGGAAGTGAAACAACCTAAATGGAAGCAAAGTAAATCCAATAAAAACGTACAAGTGCATCCTGAGACAAAATTTGTAGTTCAATTCCCAGAGACAGAAGATGACCGTATTGAGATGTCGGTTCAGGATTTGGAAAAAATCTACACAGATTACGTGTTTTATGTCCGTCCAATTGCGCGTATTGATGACCGTGCTGGGCCCGCTGCCATTGATAATGCCCGTGACTGGTTTTGGTCAGCCTTAAAAGAACATAAAGGTATTTATGCCGAAGTTGTTATGGCTGCCGTGATGATCAACTTATTTGCGCTCGCCAGTTCTCTCTTTGTGATGAATGTATATGACCGCGTGGTGCCAAATAACGCTATTTCAACTTTGTGGGTTTTGGCCGTTGGGGTTTTGGTGGTCTATGTATTTGACTTTATCTTAAAAAATCTTCGATCTCATTTCTTGGATCATGCAGGACGGAAAGCGGATGTCAAAGTATCCGCGAGATTATTTGAACAAATGCTTGGCATGACAATGGAAGCACGTCCAGCCAGTGCAGGTGTTCTTGCTAGTCATATGCGTGAGTTTGAAACACTACGTGACTTCTTTACGTCGGCTACCATGGTTGCGCTTATTGATCTACCATTTATCTTTTTCTTTATCGCTATTATTGCGGTCATTGGTGGACCAATCGCGTTTGTGCCGCTAGCAGCTATTCCGTTGGTACTTGGTATGGGATTATTCCTACAGAAACCGCTGAGAAAAGCGATTAAAGAATCGATGATGGAAAGCGCGTTGAAAAATGCACTTCTCTTTGAAACAATTAGCGGGCTTGAAACAATTAAGGTGCAGGCTGCTGAAGGACACACTCAAAGAAACTGGGAAGAGTTAAGTGATCGCGCATCGCGTACAGCCGTTAAGACACGTCGTATTAATGCCTTCGCTGTTAATTTCGCTGTCTTTGTTCAACAACTTGTTAGTGTGATGGTTGTGATTGTCGGTGTGTTCTTAATTAAAGAAGCTGAGATTTCTATGGGTGCGTTGATTGCCTGTGTGATCTTAAGCGGTCGTGCGATGGGGCCTTTGGCTCAAATTGCTGGCCTTTTAACTCGTATGAACCAATCAGCAGAATCATTGAAACAGCTTGATGAATTAATGAAAAAACCTGTTGAACGCCCAGTTGATACACATTTCATCTCTATGCCTTCAATTGCGGGTAAAGTGGAATTTCGCGAGGTTTTATTTCATTACCCAAATCAAAGCGTACCTGCATTAAATAATTTAAGCTTTACGTTAGAGCCGGGTGAGCATGTCGGTGTTATCGGTGCAGTTGGGTCTGGTAAGACAACAATTGAACGCTTGATGATTAATCTTTACCAACCTAATAGTGGAAGTGTGCAGTTAGATGGTACAGATGTTCGTCAAATTGATCCTGGTGATTTACGCCGTAATGTCGGTGCGGTTCAACAAAGTCCACAATTATTTTATGGCTCAGTTCGTGAAAATATTACGATGGGGCATGAAATGGCGCCAGACCGTGCTGTGCTTCGTGCGGCAGAATTAGCAGGGGTAACTGAATTTTTACGTGATTCTCAAGCTGGTCTTGATACACAAGTTGGCGAACGAGGTGAAGCTCTCTCTGGTGGTCAACGTCAAGCGGTCGCTATTGCGCGATCACTTTTATATGATCCACCAGTTTTAATTTTGGATGAGCCAACAGCGGCGATGGATCCAGCTTCTGAAAATCGTTTACGTAAACGTCTTGAAAAATTGATTGAAGGACGTACAACATTATTGATCACGCATAAAGGATCAATGCTGACGTTAGTTGATAAATTAATCTTGCTTGATCGTGGTCGCTTGGTGGCCTTTGGTCCTAAGGATGAAGTGATTAGTAAACTTCAAGCACGTCAGTATGGAACTTCTGCAGAAAAAACGGATGTATAATCATGTTTAAGAAAAAAGATAAAAAACCTATTAAAGAAATCTCAGGTAATGACCCTAAGATGGCAGCTGCCATGAAAATGCAAATGAAGGAACAAATGTCTGCCGAAGAATTGGCATTGGAAGATAAAAAGAAATGGGTTTCTGATCATATCGAACGTGTGCAAGCACATGGTGAGCGTTTCTTTGACACGGATGAAGATTTACCTTTAGCCAACCATGTTCTCCTTGTTTTTATTGTTTTGTTTTTCATTATATTTTTCTTTTGGGCAAGCTTCGCAGAATTGGACGAAGTCACACGGGGTGATGGAACAGTAATTCCATCTACCGAAGTGCAAAAAATATCCTCTCTTGAAGGCGGGATTGTTGAAGAGTTTTTTATCAAAAAAGGTGATGAAGTTGAAGCTGGGCAAATCCTTGTTCGCTTAAGTGACATCGCGGCATCTTCTGATCTAGGATCAAACCAAGCTAGATATTTGGGTTTATTGGCTGCTGTGAGTAGATTGCAGGCGGAAGTGGAAGGAAAACTTCCAGAGTTCCCTGATAGTGTGATGAAGGGCGCACCACAAAGTGTGACGGAAGAGATGAATGCTTTTCGTGCGAACAAAGATAAAATTAACAGCATGACAGTCATTATGGAGCAACAAAAAAGCCAACGCTCACAGGAATTGAACGAGCTTCAAGTGCGTGCGAGTGACGTACGTGGCCAACTTCGTTTGGTTAAAGAGGAGCAAGAAATGATTGCACCTTTAGTAGCAAAAGGGTCTGCACCTAAAATGGAATTGCTTCAATTAGAACGTGCAGTTAAAGAAAAGCAAACTGAATTAAATGGTGTAACGTCTGCTATACCGCGAGCGCGCTCAGCAATTAATGAGGCAAACGCCCGTATTGGCGAGGTTAAATCCACCGCTAAAGCACAAAGCCAAACAGAGTTAACAGCAAAGCTTTCAGAAATGAATGCCATTAAAGAAGGCTTGGTTGGATTAAAAGATCGTAAGACTCGTGCAGATATTAAATCCCCTGTGAATGGGTATGTGAAAGAGTTGAAAGTCTATACCGTCGGTGGTGTAGTTCAACCTGGGCAAGAATTTATTGAGATTGTACCAAAGGATGATCAGCTATTGGTTGAGGCGCGTATTAACCCGAAAGATATTGCGTTTTTATATCCTGATCAACCAGCCATTGTTAAGATCACGGCTTACGATTTTGCAATTTATGGTGGTTTGACAGGAAACGTGGTGGCTATCTCTCCTGATGCTGTGACCAATGAAGAAGGTGATAGCTTCTACCAGGTTAAAATTCTAACCGATGAGAATGCGCTTAAACGTAAAGGTGAGGTTCTCCCTATTATCCCAGGAATGGTTGCTAGTGTGGATATTTTAACGGGTGAGAAAACTGTGATGGAGTATCTTATGAAACCATTTATCAAAACGCTTAATGAGTCTCTGAACGAGCGTTAAATAATGGTCTAGACAGAGCCCTAAAACGCCGTTAAAACTATCGTTATGGAAGCACAACAAATAGCAGATAAAATAATCAATATCACTCTACCTGATGGTGCCGTACGTCAATATGATGCGGGCATAACGGGCAAGGACATTGCTGAGAGTATTTCAAAGTCGCTCGCAAAAGCCGTGATAGCGATTAAAATTGATGGCGAGCTAAGTGATCTTTCTTTGGCTATTAACGATGATGCTTCGATTGCACTTATTAAACGTGAAAATGATGAAGCTCTTGAGCTTATCCGTCATGACTGCGCGCATGTAATGGCAGAGGCGGTACAGACTTTATTTCCAGACGTACAAGTAACAATTGGTCCTGCGATTGATAACGGATTTTACTATGACTTTGCTAGCAAAGAGCCATTATCTTCGGATGACTTTGCGGCAATTGAAAAACAGATGCGTAAAATTATCGAACGCAACTCACCTTTTGCCCGTGATGTATGGGATCGTAATGAAGCTATAAAATATTTCAAAGACAAAGGTGAGACGTACAAGGCTGAGTTGATCGAAGATTTACCTGAAGGCGAAGATATTAAAATTTATCGCCAAGGCGCAGAAGGCGACGAAAATGGCTGGCTTGACTTATGTCGTGGCCCGCATATGCCCTCGACCAAACATGTTGGCTCTGGATTTAAACTAATGAAAGTAGCTGGAGCTTACTGGCGTGGCGATTCATCTAAAGCAATGCTTACTCGTATTTATGGCACGGCATGGCGTGATGAAAAAGAATTAAAAGTGCATCTAACACAGTTGGAAGAAGCGGAGGCACGTGACCATCGTAAGCTTGGTAAGGAAATGGATTTGTTTCACATCCAAGAAGAAGCGCAAGGCTCTGTTTTCTGGCATCCAAAAGGCTTCCATATTTATAACCAACTTGAGGCGTACATACGTCGTCGTTTAAATGATGTTGGTTACAAGGAAGTGAAAACACCACAATTGATTGATAATAAATTGTGGGAAGCATCTGGTCATTGGGGTAAATACCGCGAGAACATGTTTGTTGTTCCTGACGTTGTGCCAAACACAGAAGAGGGTGGTAAGGTTTTCAAGGAAGAACCAACTAAATTCATGGCGTTGAAACCAATGAACTGCCCCGCACACGTACAGATATTTAACCAAGGCCTAAAATCTTACCGTGATCTACCAATGCGCATGGCTGAATTTGGATGTTGTCACAGAAATGAAGCGCATGGTGGTTTGCACGGCCTGATGCGCGTACGTCAAATGACTCAGGATGATGCCCATATCTTCTGTACGGAGGATCAAATTACCCAAGAATCCATGGATTTCTGCGCGCTTGTCAAAAATGTCTATGAAGATTTAGGCTTCAATGATGTACGTGTTGTTTTGGCGCTTCGCCCTGAACAGCGTGCAGGCTCAGATGAAATTTGGGATAAGGCGGAAGACGGTCTACGCGATGCGCTCACGAAAGCTGGATTAGAATTTGAAGAAGAAGAAGGTGAAGGTGCTTTCTATGGCCCTAAAGTTGAATATCACATCCGTGATGCAATCGGACGTAGCTGGCAATGTGGAACCCTACAATTAGACTTCGTATTACCTGAGCGTTTAGACGCAAGCTATATTGGCCAAGATGGCAATAAACATCGCCCAGTTATGCTTCATCGCGCTGTATTGGGCACATTAGAACGCTTTATCGGTATTATGATTGAAAGTTATGCAGGTAAGTTACCTTTATGGCTTGTTCCTACGCAAGCGGTTGTAATGAGTATTAAACCAGAAACAAATGCGTACGCTCAGCAGGTCTATGATCAACTTAAAGCGCAAGGAATACGGGCCGAGCTTGATATTCGTGATGAAAATTTAAACGCCAAGGTGCGTGATCATTCTAAAGCTAAAGTACCGGCCTTATTTGTCGTTGGCGCACGCGAAGAAGAAGAAAACACAGTTGCCATCCGTCGTTTAGGCAGTAAGGCACAGAATGTTGTAGGGCTAGATCAATCAATAGCTGATCTTACAGCAGAAGCAAAAGCGCCTTATTAGATGATTCACTATCTCAAATTATTCGTCTGGATTGCCGTTTATCTCGGCGTTGGATTTGGCATTGGCCAAGCAACTCAGGGCGGTATTAGCGAATGGTATGTAAATCTTAATAAACCTTCTTTTAATCCACCAAACTGGATTTTTCCAATCATGTGGAGTTTCTTGTACGTGTTGATTGCTACGGCAGGCTGGAAATTATGGGACGCCCAAGCATCAAAACAACTTAAAACAACATTTATCACCTATACGCTATTTAATTGGAGCTGGTCATTCATCTTTTTTGGCGCGCATTTGCTAATTACAGGGTTTTTCTGGATAATGGTGATTAATATCATTAATTTGTTTTTGATTATAAAAGCATGGAAGAGCGTTAAATTGTCGGCAATTTTGATGATTCCGCCGATTCTATGGACAAGTTTTGCAGCACTGCTCAACCTTTCTGTCTGGTTATTGAATAGTTGATTATAGCCCGAAAATCCTTGCAAAATGACCATAATCGCCGTATTAATGGCTTATTCATAAAACACTGATAAAATATTTTTGATTTAATAATTTAAGGAGACACAAACCATCGCTAAACCACCATACCAGCCTAATAAGAATAAAGGCCCTCGTACGAATGAAAATATCACCGCTGAAAAAGTCCGTGTCGTTGATGAAAACGGAGAGATGTTAGGTGTTTTATCGGTTGCTGAAGGTATCGTGAAAGCACAAGAAGCAGGTTTGGATCTTGTTGAAGTTTCTCCAAATGCGGAACCACCCGTTTGTAAAATCCTAGATTACGGTAAGCTTAAATACGAGCTACAGAAGAAAGCTTCTGAAGCGAAGAAAAAACAAAAAACCGTTGATGTAAAAGAGATCAAAGTTCGTCCCGGTATTGAAGAACATGATTACGGCGTTAAAATTAAAGCTGCCCGTAAATTCCTTGGTAAAGAAGATAAAGTTAAAGTAACGCTACGTTTTCGTGGCCGTGAAATGGCGTATAAAGATACAGCCGCAAAATTGTTAGACCGTATCCGTGATGACTTGGCTGATCTTTCAAAAGTTGAATTTGAGCCGAAGATGGAAGGTCGTCAAATGATCATGATCTTGGCGTATGATAAAACAGCGGCTGAACGTGTAGCACGTGAAAAAGCAGAAGCTGAAAAAGAAGCGCTTCGTAATACACCCGCTGAGCCAGAAGCTGAAGAGGCAAGCGCGCCAGAAGACGCAAAAGACGCTGGCTAATATTGTAATTTCAGGCATAATTATTGTATGGCTGAAAATTATATCGAAACCTATTATCGCGATACCCTAAATACTAACAATCCACGCCCCTCATTGGAGGGTGATACTGATACAGAAATCTGTGTCATCGGTGGTGGTTTGGCAGGGCTTTCAACGGCGCTTGGCCTAGTTGAAAAAGGTAAACGGGTTACTCTAATAGAATCAAACCGTATAGGTTGGGGCGCGTCTGGTCGCAACGGTGGTTTTGTCGCTAAAGGCTATGCTGGCGGGTACAAACAGCTTGTGAAAAAAGTAGGTCTGCCGCACACAAAAGAACTTCATAAACTTGCGACACATGGTCGTAGCTTAATCAAAAAACGTATTGATAAATACAACATAGATTGTGGTCCTGTACGCCATGGTGTGCTCGGCGTTTCATGGAATAACCACCCAGAGGCCGTGAAAGATTACATTGAGTTTATGCGCAATGATTTAAATGCACCCTTGGAATTTTGGTCAACGGAGCAGGTGCGTGAGCTTTGCAAAACTGACCGTTACTATGACGGCTTTTATTCTCCTGAAGATTACCAATTTCACCCGCTTAATTATGTTCATGGGTTAGCCAAAGCGATCGAAGATCAAGGCGGGGTTATTTATGAAGCAACAAAAGCCGAAAAAATTGATGAGCGTTCTGATGGTGGCTACATCGTTAATACAGCCAACGGAAAAATAAAATGTGATCAGGTTGTACTTTGTTGCTCTATCTATGTTGATGATCTCAATAAGAAATTAAAATATGCGGCTTTCCCAGTTTACACATATGTGATGGTGACGAAGCCAATTGATCCTCAATTACTAGATTCGGCCTTAAACACAGAATATTGCATTTTTGATAACCGCTATGCTCAGGATTATTACAGACGCCTTCCTGATAATCGTATTATGTGGGGTGGACGCGTGAGTATTAAAGGTGTCCCCAAAAATCTAGCTGAAATTATGGTGCGTGATCTATTGAAAGTTTACCCTCAATTAGAAGGGGCGGTTGAGTCAGAATATGCTTGGGGTGGCTCACTTTGCTATGCCCCCCATAAAATGCCTCAAATTGGCCAATTAAAGCCTGGTTACTGGTATAATACCTGTTTCGGGGGACATGGCTTGGTGCCAACGTCTGTCGGTGGAGATGTGGTCTCTAGCGCGATTGCGAATGGTGATGAGCGTTATAAGCTATTTGAGCCATTTTCTAAGCTTAACTTTGCTGGTGGGCCGTTATCGCCCTATGTTGCGCAAACAGTCTATTATGCATGGCGCGCACGAGACATTATGATTGAGCATTTCTCGAAATAAACTTGCTAAACCCCATAAGAACCGCTAAAACAATCTCGGAAAGTCGGCTTGGGCGAAACCTCGCCGAATCTGGTCAGGTCTGAGAAGAAGCAGCCACAAGTGAATTTTTCGGGTCATGTTCGGCTTTCCACTTTATCTTCATAAATTTCCCAATATTGTTGCTCTCCCGCTTGAATCATTCTACAAATAAAGCATGTCAGATGCTCCAGAAAATACAAAAGTAGAAAAAGATAAAAAAGAAGAGCCTTATCGCGTTCTTGCCCGTAAATATCGTCCTCAAAATTTTGATGATCTCATTGGTCAAGATGCGCTTGTACGTACGTTAAAAAATGCGATCGACTCAGGCCGTATTGCTCATGCTTTTATGCTAACGGGTATTCGTGGAGTTGGTAAGACGACAACAGCCCGTATCATCGCAAAAGCGCTCAATTATACAGGTGCAGACGGCATAGCAGGCCCCACAACTGGTCCAACTGACGATTGTAAAATTTGTAAGGCTATCTCAGAAGATCGCCACCCCGACATTATGGAGATGGATGCTGCCTCACGTACAGGTATTGACGATATACGCGAAATATTGGACGGTGTACGTTATGCGCCAACCTCTGCACGTTATAAAGTATACATCATCGATGAGGTGCATATGCTCTCAAAACAGGCTTTTAACGCGCTGTTAAAGACATTAGAAGAGCCACCAGAGCACGTTAAATTTATTTTTGCGACCACTGAGATTCGTAAAGTACCGATTACTGTACTCTCCCGTTGCCAGCGCTTTGATCTGCGCCGTATTGAGGCTGAAACGCTTTCTAATTACTACGGCGAAATTGCAGGTAAAGAAAATGTCAAAACTGAGGAAGAGGCGCTTAATTTAATCGCCCGTGCGGCTGATGGTTCTGCGCGTGATGGCTTGAGTTTACTAGACCAAGCTATTGCGTTGAGCGATGGCAATGTCACAGCTCTTCAAGTAAAAGAAATGCTAGGCCTCGCTGACCGCTCTTTAATTTTAGAGTTACTTGAAAAAGCATTGTCAGGCAAAATTGAAGAAGCGCTTGATATTATGGGTGATCTATACCGTAAAGGTGCAGACCCAATCGTGATCATTCAAGACATGCTTGATTTGTCTCACTTACTAACAAAAATCCGCGCAATTCCAAAATTGGAAGTGTCGAATATTGCGATGGCGAAGGAAGAACGTGAGCGCGCTATTAATCTAGCAGGTAAATTATCCATGCCAACACTTGGGCGTACATGGCAAATTCTTTTAAAGGGTTTGGGAGAAATTAATTTAGCGCCAAACGCACAAAAAGCTGCAGAGATGATTATTATTCGTCTTGTTTATGCATCTGACTTACCAGATCCGACTGACTTGGTTAAAAAATTAAAAGACGGTCCTGCGCCCACTGCGGTTATCAGTAATGCTGCTAATCAATCAGCATCTACGACACAAACAGTTGCAACATTAAATAAGCAACAAGAGTCGGCAGATAATACGCCACCACCAACAGACATAAACACCAATACAGCTGTTGCGTTAGCGCCGTCTGATGATCAAATTGACACCAAAAATTTAACAAATCTACGAGATGTCATTCGTGCATTTGAACAAAATGATAAAATGGTATTGGCCACTCATGTGGCTATGCATGTTCATTTGGTAAAAATGTCAGAAGGTGCATTAGAGATTAGATTAGCAGAGAATCACCCAGAGGGACTCGCTAATCAAATGTCTCAAGTATTAAAATCAATTACAGGGAATCGTTGGGTAGTAACGCTCTCCAATGCTCAAGGAGCGTTAACTATTGCAGAAGAAGATAGATTAATTCAAACAAAATATGAAGACGAAATCAAGGCGCAACCGCTCGTTAAAAATATTTTAGAGTTATTCCCTGACGCAAATTTAAAAAATATCTATAAGAAATAAAGAGGATACTAAAATGAATATTCAAAAAATGATGCAGCAAGCAAAAGACATGCAAGATAAAATGCAATCCATGCAAGCTGACTTAGAGCATATTGAAGTTGAGGGTGCGTCTGGTGGTGGGCTTGTAAAAGTTGTGATGAGTTGTAAAGGTGATGTTAAATCTATCAACCTTGATGAAAGTATTTTAGTGCCAAGTGAAAAAGAAGTAGTTGAAGATTTGATTAAAGCGGCATTTAACGATGCCAATGCTAAAAAAGATCAAAAAACAGCTGATGAAACACAACGCATTATGGGTGACATGGGTTTACCTGCTGGTGTGAAGTTACCTTTTTAATCCATTCCTAATGGAAAAAATCCTCAATATAAAATCTTATTATCGTATTTTATTGCTAGGCCTATTGATCTGGTTAAGCTTTTTTGCATCTGATAATATAATCGAGGTTGTTAGACGGGCATTGTCTGATTCTTATATTGCCGTCACAACATTTGTAGCTGTTACGCTTGGGTTATTTTATACGCTTGAGCACGTATGTAAGCTTGATACAGACAAGTTACTTAATAAATATCCTAATTGGCACGTGCCTGTGGCAGCGCTTATGGGTGCTATGCCGGGGTGTGGCGGGGCGATCATCGTCATTACACAATTTGTCAGCGGACGTTTAGGTTTTGGATCAGTTGTTGCTGTTCTAACCTCAACTATGGGGGACGCCGCGTTTTTATTACTGGCCAGAGAACCAAAAACAGCGATGCTTGTTTATGCTATTTCAATTGTTGTTGGAATTATTAGCGGCTATATCGTTGAAAAAATTCATGGACGTGACTTTTTACGCAAAGAGCATGAAACGAAATCTGAATTTGAAAGTCATGTTGAAAAACCAAATGTTGTTGGTTACTTAAAATACTTATGGTTGTTAATTTTAATCCCTGGTTTTGCTCTAGGTATAGGTAACGCGTTTCAAATTGATACGGATGAGTGGTTTGGTATTTTAAGTGCTATGCAACCAACATTATGGGCGGGATTTTTTGGCGCGCTGTTATCATTTTTTATGTGGAGCATTAATCCAAATGCAGGGCCTAGTATTGTAAACTTATCTGGTAAAATGACAGAAACGAAGGGGCTTAATATCCATCTTGAACGGGTGGTGATTGATACAAATTTTGTTACTGTTTGGGTTATCTTTGCGTTTATTATATTTGAATTACTTCTTCTATTATCTGGTGTAGATTTGGCTATGTTATTTTCTGTATGGTCTCCTTTAATCCCGTTAATGGCTGTTATTATAGGGTTTATTCCCGGTTGTGGTCCACAAATTTTGGTAACAACATTCTATTTAAACGGCATCGTGCCACTCTCAGCGCAAATGGGAAACGCCATCAGTAATGATGGTGATGCATTATTCCCTGCAATCGCTTTGGCACCACGCGCTGCACTTTTAGCAACCTTATACACGGCTATCCCCGCAATCATTGTGGCATATAGTTGGTATTTTTTTATGGAGTAGAAAAATGAAAATAGTTACTTGGAATATTAATTCGGTTCGTTTGCGTGCGCCGATTGTTGTGAAATTAATGCAGGAAGAAAACCCTGATATTATTTGCCTGCAAGAAACCAAAACACTCGACGAGTTTTTCCCACGAGAAACGTTTGAAGCGGAAGGCTATAAGCACATTCATATCAAAGGAATGAAAAGTTATAATGGTGTTTGTATTCTCTCTAAACATAAATTTGATGCGGCTGACATTCACGCCCGTGTTGAAAAAGATGACTGCCGTCATATCTCCGTTAAGGTAAAGGGGATAGATCTTCATAATATATACATCCCCGCAGGTGGTGATGAGCCGGACCGTAAGGTGAATGAAAAATTTGGTCACAAGCTAGATTTTTTAGCGGAAATGACTAGCTGGTTTAGTGATAAATATAAAGCCAATGATAATGTCGTTGTCTTAGGGGATTTTAATATAGCGCCACGTGAACATGATGTCTGGTCATCTAAACAGCTTCAAAAAGTTGTGTCACACACACCAGTTGAGTTAGAAGAGCTTGCAAAAATGTATGCCTCAATCGATTGGCAAGATGCCATTCGTCATTTCGTGCCGGATGAAGAGAAATGCTATAGCTGGTGGAGTTATCGTAATCGTGATTGGAAGAAATCAAACCGTGGTCGCCGTTTAGATCATATTTGGGTCACTAACCCATTGAAAGAACGTCTGAAAGGTTACAAAATCTTAAATGATTACCGCGACCTAGAAAAACCCTCTGATCATGTCCCCGTTATGATTGAACTTAAGTAATTAGCGGGCTTTGACCTGGCCTGCGGCTACAATATTGCCAGTAACACCATTTTTTTGCGCCAAAACGACATATCCTGACGCTTCGGGCAGGACAGAAATATCTGGTTGTAGCTCACGTGCCTCACCGTTCCAATCACCTAAGGAGACGATATTCTCAACAGGGTTCGTATAATTCACTGTACGTCCTGAGTTCTCACCACTGGGAATACTTTGGGTGTGTGGTACCCCATGGGCGAGCAGGAGGAGGGTGTAATCTCCGCCCTGCTCTGATTCATTGAGATTTGGAAGGGATATCTCAAGAATATTCTTTGATAAATTGAGTTGAATAGGCTGTACGTTATTGGCACGAACTTCCTTATTTATAGCAGTTGTCACCTTTGATCTTTGTGATCCTACCATTTCATGACGTCCATTAACCACCACTTGTGGTGTGTAGGGACCACGGGAATTGAGGTCGTCCACGTAACTACGTTGGCGTTCCGTACAGAATTTCTTTGATAAGGTATCTTTCCAGTGCAAATGGTTCCAATAGGTCACATTGCAACTAAGGGCGATGATATTGTCATTTTCCTGCGCTAATTCACCTAATAAGCGATCCGCAGGGGGGCAAGATGAGCAACTCTGTGAGGTAAACAGCTCTAATACTATAGGGGCTTCAGCATCTGTGACGGCTTCAGCCTCTTTACTGCCTCCGCTAAATATGGCGATGGACAGGGGTATACTGAGAACAGCCAGTATTAATGCAATTTTACTCATAAAAAATCTCCTTACCTGATTTATTCGGTAAGGAGATCAAAATTGTTACATAATTTTACTCTTAAGCTTAAGCGTTCTTTGCCGCTGCTGCTTGTTGGCGTTTTTTCGTTGTACGCTCTGTCGCGGAAAGATCTACTTTTCTAAGGCGTAATGACTCTGGTGTTACTTCGACCAATTCATCGTCATTGATGTAAGACATCATCTGTTCCAAGCTCATTGGCTTTGGTTTTGTTATCTTAACCGCTTCGTCTGTACCAGAGGCACGTACGTTTGTTAGTTGCTTACCTTTAAGGATATTCACTTCCAAGTCGTTATCACGGTTATGCTCACCAATAATCATACCTTCGTACACTTTGTCTTGGTGGCCAACGAAAATCTTACCGCGGTCTTGCAAGTTGAAGATTGCATAAGCAACTGCTTCACCTTTACCGTTAGAAATTAGCGCGCCGTTGTGACGACCTTTCATTTCACCTTTGTAAGGGCCATATGAATCGAATAAACGGTTCATGATACCTGTTCCACGTGTGTCTGTTAGGAACTCTGATTGATATCCAATAAGGCCACGTGATGGGCCACGAAAGGTAATACGAATACGGTTACCACCTGATGGGCGCATATCAGTCATTTCTGATTTACGCAGGCTCATTTTTTCAACAACAGAACCTGAAAATTCTTCATCAACATCGACGATGATTTCTTCATAAGGCTCAGTCGTTTGACCACTTTCATCTTTTTTCAAAATAACGCGTGGACGAGAAACAGACATTTCAAATCCTTCACGACGCATTGTCTCAATAAGAACACCTAATTGAAGCTCACCACGGCCAGCTAATTCAAAAGCATCTTTACCAGCTGATTCCGTTACAAGAATAGCCACGTTTGTTTCTGCTTCTGCTTGAAGACGCTCACGGATCATGGTGGAGGTTAGTTTTTTACCTTCTTGCCCAGCATATGGAGAATCGTTCACTGTAATAGTTACGGCCATTGTTGGTGGGTCAACAGGATCAGATGGAACAGGTACTGTCACGCTTGTATCACAAATTGTATCTGCCACAGATGTTTTTGCCATTCCTGCAATACAGATAATGTCACCAACGCCTGCTTCTTCAACAGGGACACGATCAATGCCGTTATAAGCCATCAATTTGGTTAAGCGGAATGTTTCCACTGTGTCCCCATTAAGATTGATTGCTTTTACATTCATATTTACTTTGGCTTTACCGCTGTAAATCTTACCCGTAAGCGTACGTCCAAGATATGGGTCAGCACCAAGAAGCGTTGATAGCATTGTAAATGGTGCCTCATCATCGCCTTTTGGCTCTGGAACATGCTCAAGAACTAAATCTAGTAATGGGTGCAAGTTATCACGTGGACCATCAAGGCTATCACAACACCATCCATCACGACCAGATGCGTAAAGCACTGGGAAATCTAATTGCTCGTCTGTCGCATCTAGAGCAGAGAATAGGTCAAAAACTTCATTCAGCACATCATCTGGACGCGCATCTGCACGGTCAATTTTATTAATCATTACAACTGGGCGCATACCCAATTTAAGCGCTTTACCAAGCACAAATTTTGTTTGTGGCAGTGGACCTTCTGCTGAGTCAGTTAAAAGGATAACTCCGTCACACATGCTTAATACACGTTCAACCTCACCACCAAAATCAGCATGGCCTGGTGTGTCGATAATGTTAATGTGCGTACCGTCCCAATCAACAGAAGTACATTTGGCTAAAATTGTAATACCACGTTCTTTTTCAAGATCGTTAGAATCCATCACACGCTCATCAACTTGTTGATTATCGCGGAATGATCCACTTTGTTGCAGGATAGAGTCGATCAAGGTTGTTTTACCGTGGTCAACGTGGGCAATAATAGCAATATTACGAATGTTGCGTGTCATGTTATTTCTCTTTATTTTCTGTAGCTTTTAAAGCTTTTTAATAGGTTTTGAGACTATGTACAGGGATTGAGGCTAAAAAGCCAGATAAAAACACCATAAAAAGCGCTAAAAGTCGGTACAGCGACCATTATTTTCCCAATCACCATAGCGTGTGGGCTCTAACCCATCGACTCCGCCAATTTCTTGCGTTTTATCGATTGGTTTATTCGTGTCTTTTGTTTTGTCTAAAACAGGCTTATTGTCGTTTTCTGTGCTTTTGGGCTTTTGTGTTTCCATGAAGTCAGTTATATCCTTATGAACAATAATTGAAAAGTATAAATTAATGGAAATTATGAAACCTTACCGCGAACGTATTGACGCTCTCGACGATCAAATCGTTGATTTATTATCGGCGCGTGAAGCTGTTATTAAAGAAGTTGCGCATATTAAGGTAAAGCATGATATTCCAGCGGTTATTCAATCGCGCATTGATGAAGTAAAAACACGTTGTATGAAACGAGCAGAAGAGCAAGGGGCATCCCCTGAGATTATTGAAGAGCTCTATACGCATCTAATTAAATTTTCTTGCGATTTGGAAGACAAAATTTCCGCACAAATTAAAGCAACAACAGATGAGTTAAGCGCATGAGTGATGATCAACAGGAATATCAAGAAAACGATCTGAGTATTAATCTTGAGCATGGTATTCACACACGTGGTGTGGCTTTAGACGTTTTGAATGAAGTTTTATTACGCAAAAATCCACTTGATCAAGTGTTAAGTCGTCACAAAGAATTTAATATGCTAGAAGGGCGTGAGCGTAATTTAGCACGTATGATTGTTGCTACGAGTCTTAGGCATAAGGGGCAGATGGACGATTTGATAAGTCGTGTTCAGGATAAACCACAAGAGATTAGCCCACCTTATTTAAAACTGGTTTTGTATGTAGGTATTACTCAACTTTTATTTATGAATGTACCTGACCATGCTGCTGTGAATACGACCGTTACATTAGCTGAGGAATCAAATTTAGGAAAACAAAAAGGGTTTGTGAATGCAATTTTAAGACGCATTGTCCGTGAGGGGAATAGTCTGATTGCAAAACAAGATCCTGTTAACATGAACATGCCTAGCTGGCTTGTGACTGAATGGGTAAAGGATTACGGGATTAAATGCGCCGCAGAAATCGCGCAAGCTTCCCTCACTGAAGCAAGCCTTGATATTAGTGTAACAAAAGCTGAGGAGCTTGGTTATTGGGCCAATGAATTGGGCGCCACTACTTTGCCAACAGGTAGCCTACGGTTGCAATCTGGTGGTGGTGCTATTCCTGACTTTAATGGCTTTGATGATGGTCAATGGTGGGTGCAGGATGCTTCAGCGGCACTTCCTGTTCATTTATTGGGGCAAGATTTACAGGGTAAAAAAGTGATTGACCTCTGTGCCGCTCCGGGTGGTAAAACGGCTCAATTGGCGGCGAGAGGCGCGACAGTCACCGCACTTGATCGTTCTGCAAAACGTCTTGAGATCTTAAAAGAAAATATAACGCGCCTTAAATTTGGCGATTCTGTTGACGTTGTTGTTGGTGATGGTTCTGTCTGGCAACCAGCTGAGCCTGTTGATGTTGTGTTACTTGATGCACCTTGTTCTGCCACAGGCACAATTCGTCGTCATCCAGATATTCTACATTTGAAAACTGATAAAGATGTTGCTCAACTTCAAGATATTCAAGCACGCTTGTTAGAAAATAGCGCCGCCATGCTAAAATCTGGTGGTATATTAATTTACTGCACATGCTCCTTACAGAAATCAGAAGGGGAAGCACAAGTTGATCAATTTTTAGGCACGCACCCTGAATTTGAACGCGTGCAAATTACGGCTGATGAAGTAGGTGGTATTGAGACATTAATTTCTGATCAAGGAGATGTGCGCGTGCTCCCATTTCACTTAGCCCCGCATGGCGGTATGGACGGCTTCTATGTCGCAAGATTACGCAAGGCATAAGTTTTTTGTTCAAAAATTTGCCCTGTGGATAAAACTTATGTACACTAAGAATCATAGGGCATTCGCCCAGTTCTAAATAGTTCAAATTAAGCCTAATACTTGTTTCGAAAGTTTTACTATGTCACAAAATATACGGATTGCACCGTCGATTCTGTCTGCCGACTTCTCTAAGCTGGGCGCTGAAGTTTCAGCCATTGATGAAGCAGGCGCAGATTATATTCACATTGATGTCATGGATGGTCACTTTGTTCCCAACCTGACTTTTGGTGCGCCGGTCGTGAAAGACATTCGTAAAAGCTCAAAGAAAATTTTTGACGTACACTTAATGATTGCCCCGGTTGATCCTTATTTAGAAGGATTTGCTCAAGCTGGCGCGGATATCATCACAATCCATGCGGAGGCTGGCCCTCATCTTCACCGTTCTATTCAAGCGATTAAAGCGCTGGGTAAAAAAGCAGGTGTTGCCCTAAATCCAGGTACGCCAACAACATGTTTAAATCACATCATGGATATGGTTGATTTGGTTTTAATTATGACTGTTAACCCAGGTTTTGGTGGTCAAAGTTTTATCGACGTACTTGATAAAATTGAGGACGTACGCGCTCGCATCGATGCAACAGGACGTGAAATTGACTTAGAAGTTGATGGTGGTGTTACCCCAGAAACAGCTAAGCAAGTTATCGCCGCTGGCGCTGATGTTCTTGTTGCTGGAACTTCTGTTTTCAAAGATGGCCCAGAAAAGTACGCTGAAAACATACAAGCATTGAGAGGATAGTAAGATAAATTCTCATGCACGCGCTAATTCACACCATTCAACAAAAAATTAGATGTAAAGCAGGGCAACTTGCGTACAATTCGCCACTTTATAACTGGAGCTTGGGCGGTACAATTCCACGCGGTTTGACTTTTAGCCCATGTGATCTATGGGCTGGTAATGTCGATAATGCCCGTTGGTTGATTAATTCAGGCACATTCACCATAGAGAGTGACCATTTAGAATTATCTAATTCAAATTGGCATCCTGTTGATGTCGATATGAAATGGATAGAACATATTCATGGCTTTGATTGGCTACGTGATCTACGTGCATTGGGCGGAGATCAGGGGCGTAAAGCGGCACGCCTTATGATTCAAGATTGGATTAATGAACATCAAAATTGGCACGGTACTTATTGGCGTTCAGATATTTTGGGACACCGTTTATCGAACTGGATCGCTGGTTATGATTTTTTTGGCGAAAGCGCTGATGAAGAATTTCAAGAATTATTTTTAGAATCTATCGTACGTCAATTACGTCACCTTGTACGTTCTCTGCCAAGTGGTCTACATGGCATTCAATTATTACACGCTATTAAGGGGCTTGCTTATGGAGGCTTAACGATTGAGGGGCGCGAAAACTATCTAGAAATTGCGTTGAACTTATTAGATCAAGAAATAGATAAACAAATATTAAGCGATGGTGGGCACATCAGCCGTAATCCATCAACTCTGCTTGAGACAATTCAAATTCTAATAGATATTCGTGCCGCTATTCGTCAAGGTGGCTATCCAGCTATTCCAAAAATTCAACACGGCCTTGATCGTGCTATCCCAGCCGTACGTTTTTTTAGACACGCAGATGGTGCCTTTGCGCTTTTTAATAACACTCAAGAAAATAGAGCTGATCATATTAAGAGTGTAATCATGCAGGCGAGCGTACGCGCAAAGACATTAAATTCACTACCACATTCTGGCTATGAACGTATTTCAATGGGCAAAGCATTACTTATTGCTGACGTAGGTAAACCACCAGTTTGGCCATATGACCAAAACACACATATAGCGCCTTTATCATTTGAATTCTCTTACGCGCGCGAACGTATTTTTGTTAATTGCGGTACGCATCCAACGTCGCCTACATGGCAGGAAGCACTACGTTCAACGCCTGCTCATAGCACATTAATTATTGATGATCGTAACATGTGTGATCTTCATAAAGACGGCTCAATGGGGCATCGCCCAAAAACGGCAGTTGTAAACCGTGAAGATCAAAATCAATCAAGTATCATTGATGCGTGCCATGACGGTCATGTTCCTGTGAATGGTATGACACATCGTCGTCGCTTTTATTTGGCGGATAATGGCCATGATTTACGCGGTGAAGATAACCTTACAAGCGCGATTGATATTACAACACCTCATGATGTTGCTGTACGTTTTCACTTGCATCCAAATGTCATGGTTTCCCTTGTCCAAGGTGGTCAAGAAGCTTTATTGCGTTTAAATAACGGCACAGGCTGGCGCTTTACGATTACGGGCGGTGAGCTTGAGTTGGAAAACAGCGTTTATCTTGGTGAAGGCATACGCCCTCGTAAAACTAAACAATTGGTTGTACGTGGTAACGTGGATAGCAATACCCAACAATTTAAATGGGCGCTCCAAAGAGAAACAAAATAAACTATTTTGTTCTTGTAATGTTCTAATTTATTAGCTATCATTTTTGAATGATGAAATTATTCAAAAAGAGACAAGTTAAGCAAAAATCCCCAGTCTTTAGGAACGAACTGAAAGAGTTGGATTTTGTGTTTATTTTTCAAATGGTTATGAGTGATAAAAATGGCTAAAGCAGCACGAAATTACGCGTGTCAGTCTTGCGGGGCGGTGACATCCAAATGGGCAGGAAAATGCGAATCTTGCGAGGAATGGAACTCCATTGTTGAAGAAGAATCAGCCGCTGCTGTACCCAAGGGATTAGGGGCCAAACGCAAAGGGCGCTCTATCCAATTTGTTGACTTAAGAACACAATCAAATGAAAACAAAAAACCGCGCCACGTAACAGGAATTGCCGAATTTGATCGTGTCACTGGCGGCGGCTTAGTTAATGGTTCCGCTATACTCATTGGTGGTGATCCGGGTATAGGAAAATCAACCTTACTATTACAAGTCGTTTGTAAACTCGCCCTTGCGGGTAAAAAATGTATGTATGTGTCTGGTGAGGAAGCAACAGATCAAGTGCGCTTGCGTGCCCAAAGATTGGGGCTAGATCAGGCGTCTGTTGAGCTTGCGGCGGCGACAAGCGTGCGCGATATTGTCTCAACCATAGAAGATCCCAACCAAAAGGTTGATCTTATGGTGATCGACTCAATTCAAACCATGTATGTCGATACAGTCGATAGCGCTCCAGGAACGGTCACGCAGGTACGTACATCTGCACAAGAAATTATTCGCGCAGCCAAAAAACGTAATGTTGTTGTCTTATTTGTTGGTCATGTCACAAAAGATGGGCAAATTGCGGGACCTCGCGTTTTAGAGCATTTGGTTGATGCTGTTCTTTACTTTGAAGGGGATCGTGGACATCAATTCAGAATTTTGCGTACGGTAAAAAATCGTTTTGGTCCAACGGATGAAATTGGTGTCTTTGAAATGGCACAGGAAGGCTTGGTTGAGGTCGCTAACCCATCAGAACTATTCTTGGCACAACGTCAGGACAATGTGGCGGGTAGTGCAGTGTTAGCAGGTTTAGAGGGCACACGCCCGGTTTTAGTTGAGGTACAGGCGCTTGTAGCACCGACGGCGCTGGGAAATCCACGTCGCGCCGTTATCGGATGGGATACGAATCGTTTGGCTATGGTCTTGGCTGTTTTGGAGGCAAGGTGCGGAGTTGTTCTCTCAGATAGTGATATCTTTTTAAACATTGCAGGTGGAATACGTATTTCAGAACCTGCGGCTGATATGGCGGTAGCTGCTGCTTTGATTAGCTCAAAAATAGGCAAGCCTCTACCGGGAAACACTGTCTTTTTTGGTGAAATTGGACTCTCTGGTGAAATACGTACAGTCTCACAACCAAATGTGAGATTGAAAGAAGCGGGTAAGTTAGGGTTTGAAAAAGCGCTTATTCCTGCCCCACCAAAATCTAAAAGAGGCGCTAAATACCCTCTAAATGTTCATCAGATAGATCATTTGGATGATTTAGTAGCAATGTTCAAAGAATAGCGTTAAAATCTCCCTCGAATATAATGAAATTTTCTAAGGTTTAAATATGCTTATTGATATTGTTTTTGGCGCTATAATTTTCATCTCTGCCATTATTTCTTTCTTTCGTGGTTTTATACGTGAATGTCTTACCATTATCGGCGTAGTTGGTGGTGTGTTAGCCGCCATTAGCTTCGGGCCTGCATTGCGCCCCACCTTTGAAAAATGGTTTGGTGTAGAAGAAGGAGAAGATGTTGCAAAATTATTTGACCTTATACCAATGGACATTATTGCAAACGTTTGCGCGTATGCCTCAATTTTTATTGTCGTTGTTATCATGCTGTCTGTTATTAGTCATTTCATGGCGGGTGCTGTAAAAGCTGCAGGACTTGGTCCTATTGATCGTACTTTAGGGGTTATTTTTGGTATTTTACGCGCAGTGATTTTACTTGGGCTTGCGTATTATCCGTTCCATATTTATATGGAGCAGGAGAGTAAAGATAAGTTTTTTGAAGCAAGTAAAACACATTTTGTTGTTGAAAAAACAGCACAGGTTATGTCGAAGTTTTTACCAAAACCTGACCCAGAAGAAGTTGATAAAAAAATTGATGAGGCCACAGAAGCAGTAAAAGAGAAAACTGGTGAAGCGGCTAAAGGATCAATCAAAGAACAATTAATTGATAAAGATATTTTATTTAGCGAAGGTCGTAAAAAACAAAAAGCGGATAAGCTTAATGAAGGTGAAGAAGGTTATGATGAAGAGCAGCGCGAAGAAATGAATGACCTAATGCGCCAACCTTTGGAGTAGATTTATAAACTAAATCTCACTCAATAAACCAACAGCTCTTGTCTCATCTTGAGATTCATCTTGAACATCATGTAGAACGCCTTGGTTTTTTGTGCTGTCGTTACGGGCTTTCTCTAGCTCTGCAAAATAAACTTCGCTAACATCGCCAGTAACATATTTTCCATCAAAAACTGAGCATTCAAACTCACGAATTTCTTTTTCTTCGCTTGGTGTTGCAGCTTTTAGTAGATCGCTTAAGTCTTGATAGACAAGCCAATCAGCACCAATTTCTTTTTCAATTTCTTTTTCTGTGCGACCATGTGCAATTAATTCTGATTTAACAGGCATGTCGATACCGTAAACATTTGGATAACGCACAGGTGGAGCGGCAGAGGCGAAGTAAACTTTTTTTGCGCCAGCTTCACGTGCCATATCAATAATTTGTTTACAAGTTGTACCGCGAACAATTGAATCATCAACCAGTAAAACATTTTTGTCTTGGAATTCTAAACTAATTGGATTTAATTTTTGTTTAACGGATTTTTGACGCTCTTCCTGACCAGGCATGATAAATGTACGACCAATATATCGATTTTTAACAAACCCTTCACGGAATTTTATGTTCAAGTGATGTGCTAGTTCCATTGCGCTAGGGCGACTTGATTCAGGAATTGGAATAATCACGTCAATATCATGATCTGGATGTTCACGTAGAATTTTTTGTGCCAAATATTCACCCATACGCACACGTGCTTTGTAAACAGAGCTACCATCAATAATAGAGTCAGGACGGGCAAAATAAACATGTTCAAAAATACAAGAAGTATCAGTTGTTTTCTCAGCACAAATTTTACTATGAAGCTTTCCCGCTTCATCAACATAAATCGCTTCACCAGGTAAAACATCACGAATAGTTTCAAAGCCAAGCGCATCAAGAGCAACGCTTTCAGAGGCAATCATATATTCTGTGTCACCATTCTTATCTATACGTTGGCCGTAAATCATTGGACGAATGCCGTTAGGATCACGGAAACCAATCATGCCGTACCCTGAAATAAGGGCGACAACAGCATAGGCACCGTGACAACGCTCATACACATTATGAATGGCGTTGAAAATGTCATCAGGTGTTAATTTTGCTTTGTGATCGCGGTGTAACTCACGCGCTAATATGTTCAATAATACTTCAGAATCAGAGCTGGTGTTAATATGACGAAGATCAGTTTTTAGAATATCTTCCAAAAGTTGCTTTTGGTTGGTTAAGTTCCCATTATGCGCTAAAACAATGCCGTATGGAGAGTTTACGTATAAAGGTTGTGATTCGGCGCAACTGGCACTTCCTGCTGTGGGGTAGCGTACGTGTCCAATGCCTATGTTTCCTGTGAGTTTGCGCATGTGACGTGTACGAAAAATATCGCGCACAAGGCCATTATCTTTACGAAGGAAAAATTGACCGTTATCTTCTGTAACGATTCCTGCGGCATCTTGACCGCGATGTTGCAAGACGGTTAAAGCGTCAAATAAAGATTGGTTAACGGGTGAATGGGCGTAAAGTCCAACAATTCCACACATAGTGTCTATTTCCAATGTTCATATCTATAGTTTAAAGCTATAAGATAGTTATATAATACTAAAGAAGCCAAAATATGGATAAATGGTATATTTTACAAGTAAATAATGGGAAATAATGGATTCTATGATTGATCAATCTTTAAAAGGTAAAACGGCCTTAATTACAGGCGCTTCAAAAGGAATAGGAGCTGCTGTTGCAAAAGCTTACGCTAAAGAGGGCGCACATGTCATTTTACTCGCCAGAAATGTATCTGGTTTAGAAGCTGTTGATGATGAAATACGCGAAGCAGGCGGAGAAGCAACGCTCATCCCCTGCGATCTAACTGATTTTAAAGCGATAGAGAAATTAGGGCCAATGTTGTTTGAACGATTTAAAGGACTTGATATATTTGTTGGGAATGCAGGTATGTCTGGCACGTTAAAACCATTACCGCAAATCAGTCCAAGAGAGTTTGAGACAGTTTTGCAAACGAACTTAACCGCTAATTTTCAGTTAATACGTACGCTTGATCCTTTATTACGCCAATCAGAACATGGACGCGCTATATTTGTGTCGACAGGTGAAGCTATAACCAAAGGTCGAGCATATTGGGGGACTTATGCGGTTAGTAAAGCCGCGTTGGAAACAATGGCGCGTGTTTATGCGGATGAAACACGTGAAACTAATTTACGGATCAATTTAATTGACCCTGGTACAGTGCGTACAGATATGCGTGCATCGGTTAATCCAGGTGAAGACCCTATGAGTGTGCCTGCTCCGGATGATATTACAAAGATATTCATAAAATTAACCTCTCCAGACTTAAAAGAGCATGGAGAGGTTTTTAGAATTTAGGTAATGCTTGTTTTTAAGCAGCTTTAGATTTAGTGCCTGTCAGTACTTCAGGGTTTGAAATTTCAAGCGTACGTGTTGGGAATGGAATAGAAATACCATCTTTGTCTAAGGCTTCTTTAAAGGCTTTCAAAAGGTCCCATTGTACAACAAAGAAATCATCTGTTTTTGTCCAAATACGCACTTTAATGTTCACAGAAGAATCAGCCATTGCTTCAACAGCAACGATCGGTTCCTTATCTTTTGTCTCAATAAGGCGTTTTTCTTTCTTTAAAACAGATTCAATTGTTTTGAATGCTTTGTTCAGATCTGTGTCGTAACTCACGCCAACGGTAATGTCTTGGCGACGTTGCTTATTGCGTGTGTAATTGATTAGCTCTGTGCCCCATACTTGGCTATTAGGGGCAAAAACGAACTTGTTATCAGGTGTGTTTAATTCAGTACCGAATAAACCTAGAGAGTGAACTTTACCACCAGTGCTGCCGAATTCAATATAATCGCCAACAGAGAAAGGACGAAGGATAAGAATCATAACGCCTGCTGCGATGTTACTTAACGTGCGTTGTAAGGCCAAACCAATGGCTAAACCAGCCGCACCTAAAACTGTTAATAGGCTGGCCATTGGAATTCCAAATAGGCCAATAACGGTAATTGCTGACATTAAGACGATGGCGTATTTTGCCAATTTTCCTAAGAAAATCTGTAATGTGCTATCTAATTTTTTAATGTTGCTGATACGTTTAGCAGCCCATTTCCCAATAACGATACCAATGATTAGGATGGTTAGGGCGGAAATGATGCGTAAGCCCCATGTGATTCCCATTTCAATGAGTTCTGGTGAAATTTCAGTAGGTAATTCCATTATAAAATCCTTTTTTCTTATAAATGATGGTTGTAATTATTCTTATAAAATTTTAGAGCGTATGAAAACCTTTTAATTAAATGGGTTCTTACTTGTTCTGACGAGTAGACGCAAGGGAATACCTTTTAGGTCAAAATCTTCACGAATGCCGTTTAAAATATAGCGCTTATAGGTGTCTGGTAAGTCTTTTGGACGGGAGACCCAGACAGAGAATGTTGGCGGGCGAATATTAATCTGGGTAATATATTTTAATCTGTTTGGACGCCCTTCATATAAGGGTGCAGGGTTTTGGCTTTCACGGGCGGCAATCCATCTGTTAAGCGGTGATGTTGAAACACGTTTGTTCCATAGTGCATATGTGTCCAATACAGTTTGCATCAAGAAGCCAAGATTTTTATTTTGTAATGCCGAAATACTGACAGAAGGAATATTACGTACCTGTGCTAGAGACGTTTCCATTTTATAATTAACCAAATCAATCATATCTTGTTTTTGTTCTTTGTCTGTCATGAGATCAGATTTATTGATAGCAAGAACAAGTGCGCGCCCTTCGCTTAAAATATGATCAGCAATTTGTAGATCCTGTTTTTCAAGAATATTTTCTGAGTCAATTACCAAAATAACGACTTGAGCTAAACGAATAGCGCGAAGAGTATCTTCTACGGCCATTTTTTCAATTGCGTGATCAATCTTGGCTTTACGGCGCATACCCGCGGTATCAACCAAGCGCATTTTACGGTCATTAAAAACCCAATTTACGGCAATTGCATCACGGGTGATGCCAGCTTCTGGGCCTGTCATGACGCGATTATCATTCAAAATAGCATTAAGAAGCGTTGATTTTCCAACGTTAGGGCGACCAACAATAGCAATTTTAATTGGTTTGTCCGAGTCGTCCTTTAATTCAATTTCAGCGAAGTCAAAATCTTGCCGTCCTTCAAGGTCATCAATGTCACCCAATTCAGGGACAATATTATCATCTTCAATTTCTTCAATTACTTCTTTGGGGAAATGTGGTTCAAACGCTTGGTATAAATCTTCAATACCATGGCCGTGGGCGGCTGACATTGGGATAGGCTCACCAAAACCTAATGAGTAAGCCTCTGCCATCCCTGCCATCGCTGCATTTTCATTCTCACATTTATTTACGGCAAGTACGACTGGTTTTTTCTGTTTACGAAGCCAAAGGGCAAAATGCTCATCAATTGGCGTAACACCTGCACGTCCATCAATAATAAATAATACAGCGTCAGCCTGTTTCAAACCTTCTTCTGTCTGTTTACGCATACGGCCTTGAATACTATCGTCAAAGCTTTCTTCTAAGCCTGCGGTATCAATGATGCGGATCGTTTTGTCCAATAGGTAACCTTCAGCCTCTCGCCAATCGCGGGTTACACCAGGAGTGTCATCGACAATAGCGAGTTTTTTCTTCCCTAATCGGTTAAAAAGGGTAGATTTTCCAACGTTTGGACGTCCAACAAGTGCAATAGTAAAAGCCATGAGGCTTTCTATACGTTATTAACGGTAGCTGATCAAGCTTCCATCGTTACTAAGCAGGTAAAGCGTATTATTAGCCACGATAGGGGCAATGTTTACACCTTCTTTAGCTAGAGCTGTTTCGCGTATTAAAGAGCCATCTGTAGCTGAAAACTCGAGCAATTCACCATGAGAGCCTACTAACATTAAGCGATTACCCGCAATAACGGGGCCTGCCCAATGAATGACACCCTTTTTCTTTTTCTCATTTTCGTATTTAGGTAAAGGTTTTGTCCAATAAATAGAACCGTTTTGGCGGTTAAGGGCAACAAGAGCGTGGTCGGCACTGGTAATATAAATATTCTGCCCTGCAATCCACGGTGTTTCACTGCTGCTAACGTCACGTTGCCACAGGCGACGGCCTGTAGCTTTGTCGAGCGCCATCATTTTACCGCCATAACTAATGGCGATCACCATATCGCTATCAATAATTGGAAGTCCGCGAATATCAGATAGTCCTGAGATTCCCCCTAGGCGGAAAGGATTAGATAGGCTATCTGACCAGAGGACAGATCCATTTTGAACACGTAGAGCAATAATGTCACCAGAAGAGAGCGTGACAATAACCATATCTTCATCAACGGCGGGACTAGCGGCACCTAAAAGGCTTGTCGTGTTACCAGCCGATTCATGTTCCCACAAAATTTTACCAGTTAGGGAATCAAGCGCGTAAGTTGTGTTGTTTAATGTTGTTACAAAAACACGTCCTTCGCTAATTGTTGGCGCGGCGCGTGAAGGGACTTTTATATTGGTGCGCCAAATAATTTTTCCTTCTAAAGGATTGATGGCAACAACCTCACTGTACCCAGATGTCGCATATAAAATATTATTAGCAAAAGAAATTCCACCACTAATAACGGCTTCTTTTCTTTTTTCTGGTCTGATATTTAATCGCCATATTTTTTCGCCAGAGGCTTCTACAAATGCACTAATATTTGAACGTGCATCAAGTGTAAAAACACGTCCTGATACAATAATTGGTTGCGCCGTTAATGGAATTTTTTTCGTAGCGCCTTCACCGATATCTGCTTTCCAAACTTTTTGTGGAGCATTGCCCGCAAAGGATAAATTTTGCATAGAGTGATTTGGGTATCCACCAGCTTGTGGCCAATTATTATTTGCCCATAGCTCAGGAAGCTGTGCGGCGCTGATGTTGCTTGATTGAGCAGCGCTATCTTTTTCTAAATCAAAAATTGAAAGTCTGTCACCTTCTAAAGGCGGTCTATCATCTTCATCTCTGCCAGAGCAGGCAGTGACAAGTAAAAGTGAAAATACACTAAGGAGAATAAAATATTTATTCATTACTCTGCCCCTGTTTCATTTTTAACGGGCTTATTTTTCAGGCTATAAACATGAGACAATGCCTCTGCACGTGTTTTTAAAGTAAGCGGGATATAAGTTGTCTCAGTTACAGGCTTTAAATATTGAATAGCTGCCGCATAATTATTTTTTTGATCGGCTTCAATAACAGCAACCTCAATTGTTGCATGCCATATCCAAGGGCTTTTTTTGTTTTTCAAAATAGGTTTTAATAACTCTAATTGTGCATCTGCATTTTTTTGTTTTTCTGTTGTTAATTGCGCATTATTTTGAATACTTAAAATACGTGCTAGATTTCTGATGTCGCTAGGGGCTGAACCGCTTTCTATAATTTTATCATAATAAGTAATTGCTTCTGCGTACTCGCCTTTTCCAACATGTTCATTTGCCAGCATCATATTTGCAATGGCTTTATGACCTTTGCGGGTGTCTTCAATAACTGCGTTAATTTGTTCAGCAGCGTTTGAAGAATCCATCGCGTCAATTAAGCGCGCTGTTTCTTCTGCATTACGTTCTGTATTCCAGCTTTTATAGGCTGTTGTTATGGCTGTGCCACCAATTAGGATAATAATACAGGCAATGATGGTTGCTTTATAGTCGTGCCAGATACGCTCGAATTTCTCTTTTTGCATTGCTTCATCTACTTCGCGGAAGATATCTGACATATTAAATAACCTTTGTTTTTCTTATATTTATGAATCTTTATAACGTTCTCAGGCGTAGTGTAGTGAAAAAAATGTCAGTTTCCAGTCAAAAATAAGGTATAATGGTATTTATGAGCTTAAAACCTCCTTCAGGGAAAATTGGATATACGCGTAAAGAATTTGGCATAATATTTCAAATATACAGTCAGTATGTTTATGAAGGGCTGTTTCGTGACTTTTCATTCTCTGAAATCAACGGAAAATACTTTATATCATATCGTGAAGAGGCAGGTAAAACACCACTTGTAACCATTGAAAAGCGTCGTTTAGGCCCTGATAGGTACTTATTCGTGGCCACATCATCTGGGGCTAAGGGCGTATTGGTAGAAATCGCTCGAAGCGAGAAAATAGACGCCTTTGCCCGCCAATTACGCCAGAAAATATCTGCCTATAGCCTTAAAAGGCAACTATCAGGCGATAATGTCCGCTCAATTGTTGAATAACTTTATCCATAGATGAAACTTCTATAAGATGTGTGACGAATAACACGTCTATAGGAGCACGTAAGCGCATGGCTAAAATTAAGGTTAAAAATCCAATCGTAGAAATTGATGGCGATGAAATGACGCGTATCATCTGGGCGATGATTAAGGAGCGTTTTATTACGCCTTATTTGGATGTTGATTTAAAATATTATGATCTATCGATTCAAAACCGTGATGCGACGGATGATCAAGTAACAATTGATAGTGCCAATGCGATTAAAGAACATGGTGTTGGGATCAAATGCGCGACGATTACACCTGATGAGGGGCGTGTTGAGGAATTTGGGTTGAAGAAAATGTGGCGATCTCCGAATGGAACGATTCGCAATATTTTGGGCGGTACTGTTTTTCGTGAACCTATTGTGACAAAGAATGTGCCTAAGTACGTGCCGGGGTGGGAAGAGCCTATGGTTATTGGTCGCCATGCTTTTGGGGATCAATATAAAGCGACAGATATGAAGATTGAGAAAGCGGGTAAGTTAAAAATGACCTTTGAACCTGCTGACGGTAGCGAAGTGCAAAGCTGGGATGTGTTTGATTTTGACAGCCCAGGCGTCGCCATGGGTATGTATAACGTTGATGAATCTATTAAAGGCTTTGCCCGTGCTTGTTTTAATTACGGCCTGCAGCGTAAGTACCCTGTTTATCTATCTACCAAGAACACAATTCTGAAGCAATATGATGGTAAATTCATGGAGATATTCCAGTACGTTTATGATTCAGAATTTAAAGATAAGTTTGAAAAAAAGGATATGTGGTATGAGCACCGCTTGATTGATGACATGGTTGCTTTTGCGATTAAATCCAAGGGCGGTTTCGTCTGGGCGTGTAAAAATTATGATGGCGATGTTCAGTCGGATATCGTGGCGCAAGGATTTGGCTCACTCGGATTAATGACGTCTGTTTTGTTAACGCCAGATGGAAATACCGTTGAGGCAGAAGCTGCGCACGGGACAGTCACTCGTCATTATCGTGAGCATCAAAAAGGGAATGAAACTTCAACCAACCCTATCGCGTCTATTTTTGCTTGGACGCGCGGGCTTCAATATCGTGGGAATTTTGATAATACGCCAGAGGTTGTCGATTTTGCTATTGCACTGGAAGAGGCTTGTGTGGAAACTGTGGAGCAAGGTCACATGACCAAAGACTTGGCATTATTGGTCGGTGAAACCCAACAATGGTTGACAACACAAGGCTTTATGGACAAAGTCGAGGCAAATTTTAAACAGAAGGTTTCTTAAAAATGAAAAAGTTTATTTTAGGTGTTTTCGCTGTTGCGTTAACAGTTTCGGTTGGCTCAACTATTTCTCATGCCAAAGTCATGTACAACAAAGATTATTTTGGTGAGACAATTATTCACGAAGCAATTTTTGAAGATACGCTTATTCATTTAGCGCGTAATAATACATTAGGTTTTGTTGAGTTACGGGCAGCAAACCCAACGCTTGACCCTTGGATTCCAGGGAAGGGCGCAAAAATTGTTTTACCGAAACAACATATTTTACCAGATGCTCCACGTGAAGGGATTGTGGTTAATTTACCCGAAATGCGTGTTTTCTTTTTTAAAGAGCAGGGACAAGCGCCGATCACTTATCCTATTAGTATCGGTCGCGAAGGGTTACAAACACCAACAGGGTCGACCTCTATTGTGCGTAAAAAAGCAGGTCCCACGTGGCGTCCAACAGCACGTATGAAGAAAGAAGACCCTAGCTTACCAGATGTTGTCCCGGCGGGGCCAGATAACCCATTAGGCACGCATGCGCTATATTTAGGTTGGCCACAATATATGTTGCATGGCACGAACAAGCCATACGGCATTGGCCGTCGTGTGAGTAGTGGGTGTATGCGTATGTATCCAGAAAATGTAAAAGAATTTTTTCCGCAAGTACCAGTAGGCACAAAAGTAACTGTTGTTGATCAACCTATTAAAGTGGGGTGGATTGAAAGTAAAATGTATCTTGAAGTACATCCAACACAAGATCAGGCTGTTAAAATTGAAGAAGATGGTGTTGTTCCATCATATGAAATCACAAAGTCTGATATAAAATATATTAATCAGAAAGCAGGCGCGCGTTCGAAAGATATTGATTGGGAAAAAGTACGTACCGCTGTGCAAGAGCACCGTGGTTATCCAGTGCTTATTCTACAATAAATTGATTATTGAATAAGCGTATAAATAACCGCAAAAATTGACGGGATTAATAAAGGGGCTATTAGCATTGCAATGCGTAGCCCTTTTTTCTGTACGAATAGAGAGCAAAGTCCTATGACCACTGCGCCTAACCAAACAAAAGTTGCTTTGTTTGTTAAAACTTCTCCAAAGTAAGTATCGGCCGCATCGCTTGGCATTAGATTGCCAAACTGTAGCAAGTTAAATGTAAGTGCGTATAGCGTGATCCCTAAAAGAGATGAGCTAATTAAAATAAGTATGCGAAGAAATAAAGTCATAAAGCTATAATGCCTGAATTTTAAAAAATAAAAAGGCTGTTTGATAAAAACCAAACAGCCTTTTTAAATTATTGATCCGTAAAAAGCTTATTTAACTTGGCTTGATTGGAAAACTGGCTCAGCAGAACGTACTGCAGGAGCAGAACGAACAACAGCTGATGGTGTTGAACCAACTGTACGCTCTTCAGCGTAAGGAGCCTGTGTAAGTGTTTCATCTAGAGTATCTGATGCGCCAAAGCCGTTTGAACAAGCTGAGATTGCAACTGTTGAACCTAGAACCATAGTAGCTAATAGTATTTTTTTCATAATGTATATCCTTCTTACCTTATTTAGGTTTATTTATATTGTGACAGGGTAGCTGTCTATTTTAAGCAAACCCTATCGGGAAAACTTAGTTCCCTTATACAATACTGTTTTTCTAATAGTAATAGTTTTTTTACTATTTTTGGCTTTTTTGCAAGATTTTTTTATTAAAATTAAGCCTTTAGTTCTGTAAGTCGCATGAAACGTTCATAAATTAATTTACTGATTTTCGTTTTTTCTGACTTTTGTGAAGTAAGCATCCACACTTTCTGTCACAGAAAGTGCTATTTTGCGTCTATAGTTGTCAGAAGACAGCATTCGAACTTCGTTTCGGTTAGACATAAAGCCCATTTCTATAAGAACGGATGGAATATCTGGTGCTTTTAAAACGGCAAATCCTGCATAACGGTGGGGGCGATTTAACATTGTAATGCCACGCTCCTTCATATTTTTAACAACAATGTTTGCAAAGAATTTTGATTGATTCATGGTATCACGCATGGCGAGATCAATTAATATGTCGGATACTTCTTTATCCTCATGACTTAAATCAACGCCAGCAATTAAATCAACACGGTTTTCACGTGCTGCCAATCTTGCTGTTTGAGCATCGGAGGCTTTATTCGAAAGTGTGTAGATAGATGCACCACGAACTTTAGGGTTATTAATTGAATCAGCGTGCAGTGAGACAAACAGATCGCCCTCTTTAGATCGCCCATAATTAACACGGTTACGTAGCTTAATAAATTTATCACTACTACGGGTGAGGGACACACGATATTTGCCTGTCGCTTCTAATGTTTTTTTAAGTTCTTTAGCAGCAGCAAGTGTTATATGTTTTTCGTATGTTTTATTCGCGCCGACAGCACCAGAGTCTTTACCACCATGCCCTGCATCAATAACGATGAGTGGTTTATATAGGGGTGTTTTAGTGGTTGCCACGTTTTTACTAGGCTTAATTTGTGGCTTAATTGTTTTGACGCTATCAGTTGCTTTTGGCACAGCGGTTAATGTCTTAGGAATATTTTTTTCATTCAAATTGCCAAATACTTTTTTATGGGTTTCTTTAAAGTTATTGATTGAGGTCGTTTTGAAATCAATGACCAAACGATCTGGTTTACCAGCACCGCTTGGTAGTTGAAAGGCGTTCAGAATGTAGCTAGGATTTTTTAGATCAACCACTAGTCTAGAAATTTCAGGTGTTAAATTGCCAGAGCGCACTTCTAGTACATCACCCGTCTTGGGTTTTACAATGTTGGCGGTATTGATATTGAAATTAGGCAGGTCAATTACAATGCGGTAAGGTTTATCGTCAATTGCAGGAAGCATGAAGCTTCTAAACTCGCTTGGTTCACTAAGATCAATAACCATACGGGTTTTATCCGAATGGACGCCGAAACGAACAGAATCGATGCCTAAATTCGCCATAGCTGAAAAGCTATGGAGAAAGAGCATAAATAGCCCTAAAATGAAAATACGGTAAATATGAATTGGCACGATTAAGAGATTTCTTTGCAAAATTGACTTTCTCAAGTTAACACAACCATTATGGCATCAGAAAGGCTCAAATTAGGTTTTTTGATAAAAAATTCTTTTATTTTATTTTGCTTGTAAGTTTTGCTGTGCGGTTGTAATGTTTCTTTGCGACACGTTGTGGCTCTAGCATAATTGTTTGATATTATTAGTTTTTAAGAGTTTCGCTAGCTACAATGGAAGAATGAGAACGGCCTTTTTAAACAATATATGGCTTTTCATTTCGGCGCCGAATATTAGATAATGGCAAGACGTAGGTTAGATTTTAAAACAGCCCTTATCCGTTTATAGACCAAGGTCTAGGCGAAAATAATCTCGGTGAAAATTTGGTTTGTAGCTAAATTTCGAAAAATATCATTCGGTTTTATTGAAATTTTTATCGCGCTTTGCGCTGTTTCCTTTTCTGTCGCATTAAGGAGTAAGCTGCAC
Organism: Alphaproteobacteria bacterium; assembly: GCA_018608245.1. Taxonomy (GTDB): domain Bacteria; phylum Pseudomonadota; class Alphaproteobacteria; order Micavibrionales; family Micavibrionaceae. The sequence goes on from JABAZY010000048.1 coordinate 52,945, forward strand.
TGCGCTGGAGAGTTATTATGACAAAAAATATGCTGATAGACGCAACCCATGCTGAAGAGGTTCGCGTTGCAGTCGTTGATGGTAAACGATTAGTTGAATTTGACTATGAAAGTAAAGTTCGAAAACAAATTAAAGGTGGGGTTTACCTTGCCAAGGTAACGCGTATTGAGCCGTCTTTGCAGGCAGCTTTTGTGAATTATGGCGGCAATCGTCATGGGTTCTTACCATTTTCTGAAATTCACCCTGATTATTTCCGTATTCCTGTGAGTGATCGTGAAGCCTTAATTGCAGCACAAAAAGCTGAATTAGAGCGCATTGATAATAAAAATAAAGACGAAGATGATGATGCTGACTTAGTCGAAGACGAAGATGACGCGGTTGAAGCCAAAGAAGGTCCTATCGAAATTGTTGAAGAAGACGAAGATGATATTGTCGAAGTTGGCGGTGCTGATAAGCCTGCTGATGATGAAGATGATGATTTAATTGAAGCTAAAACAAAATCTAAATCTACTAAGAAATCTAAAGCAAAAAAATCAACCAGTAAAAAAGCAAAATTAGATAAAGCTGATGATGAAGATAATATTGGTAATGTTAAAGCCGATGTAGAAGAAAAATCTGATGAAGAAATAGATGCTGAAGCGGAAGCTAAACTTCAGGGTAATGCAGCAGATAACAATGATGGTAAAAAACAAAATAATCGCGGACGCAATAACCGTAACAGAAATCGTGGACGTAATAATAAACGCTCAGAAATGCGTCAAGGTAAATCAGCAGAGATTGTTGATGATAAGGAAGAAAGCCAAGATGATGGTAAGCCTTTTCGTTTTAACCTGCGTCACAAATATAAAATTCAAGAAGTTCTAAAACGCGGTCAAATTATGTTGATCCAAGTTTCCAAGGAAGAACGTGGGAACAAAGGTGCTGCTGTGACAACTTATGTTTCATTGCCTGGTCGTTACTGTGTTTTGATGCCTAACAGCCCACGTGGCGGCGGTGTTAGCCGTAAAATTGGTAATTTCAAAGACCGTAAACGTATGCGTGAAATCCTAAAAGATTTAACGATCCCAGAAGGCATGTCTGTTATTCTACGTACTGCTGGTGTTGCGCGTACGAAGGCGGAAATTAAACGTGACCTAGATTATTTGACGCGTCTTTGGAATACTATTCGTGAAGATACGTTGAAATCATCTGCCCCTGCGTTAATTAATGAAGAAGGTAATCTGATTAAACGTTCAATTCGTGATCTATATACACGTGATATTGATAATGTTTATGTGGCAGGAGCAAAAGGCCATAAAACAGCCCGTGAATTTATGAAGATGTTGGTGCCCTCACATGCCGCAAAAGTAAAAGAATACACGGACGCAAAAGTACCATTGTTTCACAAATATAATGTTGAAAAACAAATTAGTGATATTGGTGAAATTCAGGTTCAATTGAAATCTGGTGGTTCATTAGTGATTAACCCAACAGAAGCGCTTGTTTCTATTGATGTGAACTCAGGTAGAGCGACAAAAGAGCGTCATATTGAAGAAACTGCGTTAAAAACGAATATGGAAGCAGCTGAAGAAGTGGCACGTCAGTTACGTTTACGTGATTTAGGTGGATTAGTTGTTATTGACTTTATTGATATGATGGAACGCCGTAATAATCGTAAAGTTGAGAATAAATTACGTGATGCGCTTTCTGATGATCGTGCGAGAATTCAAGTTGGGCGCATCTCCTCTTTTGGATTGTTAGAACTGTCACGTCAACGCTTAAACCCAAGTTTAACAGAAGCACAATTTGAAACATGTCCAGAATGTAGTGGTCGTGGATCTGTCATGACAATGGATTTTGCAGCGATTACAGCTATGCGTTCTTTGGAAGAAGAAGGTATTAAAAATAAAGCGACTGAAATATCCTTAAGCCTACCAAATAATGTAGCAGTTTATATTTTAAACCATAAACGCGATATGCTAGCTGATATTGAAAATCGTTATGAATTTCGTGTTCACGTACGTGTTGATGAAACTTTACACGCTTCAGAATTTAAGATTGATATTCTACAACAAGATGACAGCAGAAAACCGCATAAAGCGAAAAAAGATGTTGAAGATAATTTATCTAACTCTTCTAATGATGATAACGACCATAAGAACCAAGATGGTGATGATCAGCCGAAACGTAGCCGTAGGCGCGGTCGCCGCGGTGGTCGCCGTCGTAATCAAAACAGAGACAATAATGCGGAATCAGATTCTGATAATAATAATCAGACGTCAGAAAAATCTACGGATAACAGCTCGGTAGAAAAGCAGGAAGAAAAATTAGAAGAGAAGCAAGAAGCTAAAAAAACATCAACAAAAAAATCTGCTAAAAAGACGGCTAAAAAATTACCTAAGAAATCTGAAGAAAAAAATGATGACGTCGTAGAGGCTAAAGTAGATGGTGTGAAGGGCGATACAAAATCCGAACCTAAAAAAGAAACTAAAAAAACGTCTGCTAAAAAAACAGCAAAGAAGGCGACTGCTAAAAAAGCAGTAAAGCCATCTAATGATACTAAACCGCTAGAAGTTGAAGAAAAAAAAGATTATGAAGTTGTGAATGCAGCACCAGAAAAACCTAAAAAAGGCTGGTGGAACAAATTGGTTGATTAAACCGTGAATGGTATAATCAAGGAAATTTAAATGAGTTTTTTATTTTCGCAGAATAATTTTTTTTAGCCGTTGTGCATAATTGGGTGACTTAATGTTGAGAGATATTAAATTGCAGCGACTTTTAAAGACTGACCAGTGAAGTCGAGTATTATTTGGGGCACAGCTGTCACTGGCGTGGCGGCAATGGCTGGATACTACATCACTAGATATTTTTCTTAATTCTTAAAGTATCGGTTTTCTTAGGGTTTTTGTGAATTAGATAAAGTTTTATCTATTATTTATTTCTATTTAATAAGTTTGTATTACCATAATATATGTGGCGAGTTTAAATATAAATTAATCAATATTGGACAAACCATTATCGCGAGCGATTTTGAATAAATGCCATGCCCCGTATTTGTTCAGGAAGTGGTTGCTCGTGATTATTCATTCCTTCGGTCGCCGGTTCACGCCGGCGACTTCTTTTTGAGGAAATGGCTATTTCCCCTTTGCTTTAGGGCGTTCTTTATGTTTTATTGCTAAGACATTAATAATGAAAATATACATACAGGAGAACGAAATGACTCAAATAAAAGACGTAATGACTCCAAGCTTTGAATGGATTGCACCAGATTCACCAGTAGCTTCAATTGCACAAACAATGCGCGATAAAGATATCGGTTTTATGCCAGTGGCTGAAAATGACCGTATGATTGGGATGGTAACAGACCGTGATATTGTTATCCGTTCATGTGCCCAAGGCCAAAACCCACAAGATGCGACTGCACGTGATGTGATGACTGCAAAAACATATTACTGTTATGATGATCAAGATGTTGAAGAAGTTTGTAATAATATGGGCGAAATTCAAGTTCGCCGCCTACCTGTTGTAAACCGTGATAAACGCCTTGTTGGTGTTGTATCTTTGGGTGATTTGGCACAATCTGCTAGCCGTCCAAATATTGGTCAAACACAACAACAAATTACATCTCAGCTTCAATCAAAAAAAGCTGCGTAATTAAATTAAAATAATTTCTGATGTAGCGGGAAGTGAGCAATCATTTTCCGCTATTTCTTTTTGGGCATATAAAGGTTATATAATAAAGATAAGCGCCTGTAGCTCAGCTGGATAGAGCGCGTCCCTCCGAAGGACGAGGTCGAAGGTTCAAATCCTTTCAGGCGCACCATTTAATCTTCTATATAGAAAAAGAGCATAATAATGAAAATTGGTATTTTGTCCCGCGGACCTAAACTTTACTCAACGATGCGTTTAGTTGAGGCGTGTAAAGAGCGCGGACATCAGGTTCAAGTTATTGATCCTTTGAAATGTTTTATGAACATTAATTCTGTTGATAATGAAATACATTATCAAGAAAAAATTCTTCAGCTTGACGCAGTTATCTCACGTGTTGGAGCATCCGTTACTTTTTATGGAACGGCGATTGTGCGCCAATTTGAAATGTCGGGTGTTTATGCTTTGAACGGAGCGTTGGCAATTACGCGTGCGCGGGATAAGTTACGTGCCCATCAAATTTTATCTCGTAAAAAATTAGGTATGCCAATTACAGGTTTTGCACACTCAACAAGTAATATTGATGATTTAATCAAAGTAGCGGGTGGTGCCCCCCTTGTTATCAAATTGTTGGAAGGCGCGCAAGGTAAAGGCGTGATTTTAGCAGAAACGAAAAAAGCAGCAGAAAGTGTTATTGAAGCTTTTCGTGGTTTAGATGCTCACTTTTTAATTCAAGAATATATCGAGGAGGCGGGTGGCGCAGATATTCGTTGTTTTGTGATTGGTGATAAAGTTGTGGCGACGATGATGCGTAAAGCAACAGATGGTGATTTCCGTTCCAATCTACATAGTGGTGGCGTGGCTGAAAAAATAAAAATTACGCCGGAAGAACGTAAGACTGCTCTGGCGGCAGCAAAAGCGATGGGGCTTGATGTAGCAGGGGTTGACCTTATTCGCTCTAACCGAGGGCCTCTTGTGTTGGAAGTAAACTCATCCCCAGGGTTAGAGGGGATTGAGGGTATATCAGGTAAAGATATTGCAGGGCTTATGGTTGAGTATTTAGAAAAAGATATAGCACCCTCTAAGAAACGCCGTATTAATAGAGGTTAATAAATGACAGATGAATTAATTATTGGTGGTGAGGTTATAAAAAAAGGGGAACGTAAACGCGTACTTCTTGATGTAGCTAAATTATACGATTTCACGGATATGAATATTCCAATTGAAGTTATCCGTGGTAAGCAGGATGGCCCAGTTTTATTTGTTAGCGGTGCTATCCACGGTGATGAAATTAATGGTGTTGAAATTATCAGGCGGCTACTTACGAAGAAAGCTTTAAGCCGTTTGAAGGGAACATTAATTGCTGTACCGATTGTGAATGTGTTTGGCTTTAATACAAAATCGCGCTACCTGCCTGATCGTCGCGATTTAAACCGAAATTTTCCTGGTTCTGAGAAAGGGTCGTTAACGGCGCAACTTGCTCACACATTCATGACTGAGGTTATTTCGCATTGTACGCATGGTATTGACCTACACACAGCAGCTATTAACCGCGCTAATTTGCCACAAATAAGAGCTTGTCTTGATGATCCTGAAACGAAGCGTATGGCAGAAGCTTTTCAAGTTCCTGTGATGCTACATTCTTCCTTGAGGGATGGTTCATTAAGAGAAGCAACGCAGTCTAAAAATATTCCAACGCTTCTTTTTGAAGGGGGAGAGGCGCTTCGCTTTAATGAGAAAGTTATTAAGAGTGGTTTAGCGGGTGTGCTGTCAGTAATGCGTGAGCTGGGCATGTTATTGCCTTTAAAAAATAAAAAACCTGCTAAGGACGTTTTTATTGCGCGTTCAAGTCATTGGATACGTGCTCCACATAGTGGAATTCTAACTGTTAAAAAGAAAATTGGTCAACGTGTTAGAAAAGGTCACGTACTTGGCGTGATCTCCGATCCGTTTGGACGAGAGAAGCATGAACTGGTTGCAAAAAGAAGTGGTATTATTATTGGAGCAGTGACATTGCCTTTATTGAACCGTGGTGACGCCGCGTTCCACGTAGCAACTTTTGAAGATGTAAGTACCGTAGAAGAGCATGTTGATATGTTTGAAGAGCAATTAGACAGCGATGACGGAGAGCGTTTTTTAAATTAGTTTTCTTTAATATCAAACATGCTTAAAGCGTCAGCTTGGCGTTTTTCTAACGTGTCCATATCAAAACCATCAATCATTTCGTTGAAGACTTGATACCAATTTATTTCGGCTTTTAGGTGTAAGAAAACAGACCCTAGACCAAGCGCTGCACGATCCATAAAGACAAACTCACGTGGCACTTTTACGCCACTACCAGAGGCACGCAGTTTTTTATGAACTTCTTCGGCAATTTCACGGCCATAAATACCGTTCGTTACTTCACCTATAGGGCGGATTTTATCTTCTAAAATTGGAGCATATAAAAATCTAGCCCAGATATTAAGTGTTTCAACTTGTTCTTTGCTCAGCCCTTCAAACCCCCAGATCTCATAGGCTGCAAAGGCACGGTCAAAGTCATTAGTTTGAAGGGCTTTATATAGTTCAATGATACCTTTAATGAATTTTGCAGGAAAAATACGTACACAACCAAAATCCATGAGGTTAATTGAGTTATCTGGACGGACAGAGTAATTACCTAAATGTGGATCACCATGAATAACGCCATAATAATAAAGTGGAACATACCATGCGCGGAACATGTTTAAGGCGATTGCGTTACGCGCTTCTATTGGGGCATCTACAAAGTTCATAATTTTATCACCCTCTAACCATGTACTGGTCAAAAGACGTGAGGTCGATAGATCATCAATAATTTCAGGTACGTGGACATTTTTTTCATCACGTAACATATAGCTATAAAGTTTCTCGTATTTTGCTTCTAGCTTATAATCTAGTTCTTCCCTTAAGCGTGCAGATAACTCAGCGTAAATATCATTCGTTTTGATTGATTTATCGTAGCGGCCATAAATTGAGAAAATGAGTTTTAATTGATTAAGGTCAGCGTCAATAGCGCTCGCCATATCTGGATATTGTAATTTACAGGCGATTGATTGTCCGTCTTTTGTTTCAGCTTTATGTACCTGCCCAAGGCTTGCTGCGGCAGAAGCTTCACGATCAAATTTTTCAAATTTACTTTCCCAGTTTACGCCCAGTTCTGTTTTCATACGGCGTCGTACAAATGCCCATCCCATTGGTGGAGCATTAGATTGGAGTTGTTGGAAGTCTTTGGCATATTCAGGTGGAAGTGCCTCAGGGATGGTTGATAAAATTTGCCCAACCTTCATGAGTGGGCCTTTAAGGTTTCCTAAAGCGCTGGTGAGTTGTTGTGCATGATCTTCGCGCTCAATCTTAATGCCTAAGTACTTCTCACCAGCCATTTTGGCGGCAAGCCCTGCCATTGTCGTAGAGACCTGGCCGTAACGCTTTATTTTACGGGTTAGAGAACTTTTATCTTCTGCATCTGGTTTCTTAGGGATGTCATTTATCGTATTCATTAAACGGCTTTTCCTATACAAAAAAAGGATTATCAGGCATATATAGTATATGACACTGACGACTATAGAGATACAAGATAAAATATTAGAAACGGCATTGGAAGATATCTCTTTTGATGGCTGGAATTGGTCTGTGATTGAAAATGCGGCTGTGAATGCTGGCTATGAAAAAAATATGGCCGAAGCAGTTTTTCCTGAAAAGATATGGGACTGCCTATCACATTTTGCTGATTGGGCAGATAGGGGTATGTTGGTGGCATTAGATAATCCTGAATTTGATGCGTTGCGGATTAGAGGTAAGATTGAACTAGCTGTTAAAAAACGATTGGATTTTTTGAGCGCACACAAGGAAGCTGTGAAATTATCATCCAGTTATTGGGCGCACCCGTTTCGTAAATTTCAGGCCATGAAAATAATATGGCGTACGGCAGATGTTATTTGGGAGAAGGCAGGCGATACAGCTAAAGATTATAATCATTATACAAAACGTGGTCTTTTATCAGGGGTTATTATCTCAACAACGCTTGTCTGGTTGAGCGATGAGAGCGAAAATCATGCGGATAGTTACGCGTTTTTGCACCGCCGTATCGAAAATGTGTTACAATTTGGGAAGGTGGTTAGTAAGATTAAGCCGTCAAAGGTCAGTGGTTAAGGTTTAAAAGAAAGATAAGAAGTTATTTATGTTTGATTTCATGTATGAAAAAATTGTTTTACGATTATCTGTTTTAGGCGCTTTTGTTGCGGTTTTGCTTCTTTTTGTGTACGCCTTTTTTTCTGATGGAACGATCTTCGCTCCTAAGTTAGAGCATGCTCCTTTTGTTGAACGCGATGTAGACGGTAATATTCTGGAAGCCCAATTTAAGGAATATAAACTGGATGCTGCGCATAGAACAGAAGGAGAGATTTCGGCTTGGTTAACTGTTCTGGTTTCAAATGCGCTTTCTTTTGAGATGGAGACTTATTCCGAACTAACTAAAACCTTACAAAATGATTTTACGTCAACAGGATTCAAGCAATATCAAACTTATTTGCAAGAATCGCGTATTTTTGACAATTTGAAAGATAATAATTACCGTATTAGTACTTATATTGATCAGCCTGCATTATTATTGAATGATATGGCGTTGGACGATATTTATCGATGGCTATATGAAGTACCGATTACGGTAACATTTATACCAGCTGGTCAAACAGAATATGATGAAAATGTTAATATTATTAGCCGTAAAATGACACTACAAACACAGATAAGACGGGTTAATTTGCCAGAAGATGATGGTGCTGTGCAGATTGAAAGCTGGGCGATAACACCGCGTATAGAATAATTTTCTATCTGTCATAATTCTATTCAATATAAAGATTATTATTTTATAAAAAAGACTCGCACAGCTATATAGAATCGGGTTGTAGTGCCTCTATAATTTAAAAAATAGAGGTATTTCAATGAGTGAATCAAGTAACGTAGCAGAATTTAAATCATCAGAAGCGCAAGAAGATGTAGGCGGTGTCGCTGGAAAGCGTCTATTGTCCTTTTTTGACCGCATAGAGCGCTTAGAAGAAGAAAAAGTGGCCCTAGCCGAAGATATCAAAGAAATCTATGCAGAGGCTAAATCTGCGGGTTTTGAAGTGAAAATTATGCGCCGTATCCTCAGATTACGCAAAATGGACGCTGAAAAGCGCCAAGAAGAAGACGAATTGCTCAATTTATACATGGCGGCCATCGGTATGGCTTAAGAATTACACTAACTCTCTGAAAATATACGGTTTTTTATGTTAATTATTCCGTAATCTTTTCTCTCTATAATGCCCCTAGAACTCAGTTTTTAGGGGCTTTTTTTTATGGAGAATTTATCTCTACAGCAAGTAATGAATGATATGGCGCAAGGGGCAGGCGTGAACGCCACCGCTTTGCGTGCTAAATCATCTAAACCCATACCTAAAGTTCTGACAGAGCTAGAAGCTTTTGTTTGTATTGATCCATTGTTAAAGCATCTGCATCAGCAATATGTTGACGCAAAGCAAGATCGAAGTGCCCTAACACAGCAATATGGGGTGAATGACCCTATGGTTGAGATAGCGATTGATATGGAAGATAGTGCATGGTGTTCCATGCAAACGCGTTATTTGGAGTTACGTGAGAAGCGTAATTTAATGACGTTAGCGCAGGCTCTTATCCGTGACTCTGAATATGCTATTGAACGGGTAAAAGAAAAGCTTGCGCGTGAAAAGGCGCTTGAGTTATTTTATTATTTTAAAATGTTGGAGAAAATGCGTGAGGTGAATAAGCCGTCACGTGCCTTAGAAATTTGGCTCATTTTATATGCTTTAAAAGTGGATACTGCATCTTCTATGAGGCGTTATAATCAAGCTCATCAACAAACGCTAGCGGCTTAAGGTTGCACTGCTTTTAAACCATTATTCTCATCAGTTACTGTCGTAGGGACGGGACATGTAAGCGCCTTTAATCCTTTATTGGTTAATCCAAGACCGAATATACCCCCGACGGCCATGGCAAATGGCTTACAAATAAACGCATTTGGACCTAATAATGCCAGACAGCTCAATCCTGATGTTACAAGGGCAACAGTACCGCCCGTAAGAACAAGTGGCCCATTAAGTGTGTCGACACGACCTCCCTCAGGAAAAACACAGTGAATAGGCTCTTCGGGCTCTTCATATGCCCAAGTAATGGCTTCTGAGCTTCGTGCAATTACATTATCAAATTGTGTGCGTCCATATGATTTAAGGGATGTTGATGAAGATGAAGTTGGGGACTCTCCATCAGATACAGGCGCGTTATCAGGATGTTTTGGGTTATTGCTACAGGCAACTGTAGATAATGCAAAAGCCAAGATTAGCGTTGGCGCACCAATCTTTCTTGCAAAATTAGCAGTCATTATTTTAGTGCTGGATCTTCTGGGATTGCAAAAAAGTCAGTGACTTTTGAAGATCCGTTTTCAGAAGAATTATCACCTCTTTTAGGAATAACAGTGCCCCTTGGACAAGAGATATCTGTTACTGTTGTGCCTGTACTAATAGTTCCACCTAGCATTCCAAAAGCAGCAGAACAGCCAGGACCACATGCCGCATATCCACCAAGAGTCCCTGCGATTACTAGCGGTGTTCTCGATCTGGGAACTGTTGTTATTCTGCATGTGTCGGGCAGTTTTTCTATATCGACATCTTTAAGATGAGCAGCGGGGCCACTTTGACAAGCTGCCAAATGTGCGCCAATTAAAGCGCCACCAAGTAATTTTAAAGTACGGCTTTTCATTATTCATAGTCCCTTGTTACTAGAGGTCCCTGACCTGGGCAGTAAGTCGTCGTTACGGTATCTGTTCTTCCAAAAGCGCTTAAGAAACCTAGACCTAGACCTAATGCAGGACCGCCGATGGCGTAGCCTGCGCCTGTTACCAATAATGTTGGTCCTAGACGAGATTCTGCCTCCTTAACGACAGTACAACCATTTTGAGCCGCTTCAGGTGCATTTGGTAATGCAATTAATTCAGAATTATTAGCTTGAGGTGTCACGCAGGCTGCTTGGGATAACGCTAATACTAATCCTCCGGCTGTTGCTACAAATTTTGATGTTGGATTTTTCATCATCTTCTCCCTTAAAGTAAATTTAGCGCATCATATGCTATCTTTGGGAGAGAGTCAATTATTTATGTAAAATTATTTTACATCACCCATTTTGCAGATAATATCCCATTCTTTCTTGGTGATGGGGCATACAGAAAGACGCATTTGCATTACAAGGAAAATCCCTTCTAATGCCTTGGTTTCTTTGATGGTTTTAAGGGTAACAGGCTTAGGCACGGGCTTTATGGCCTTAAAATCAACCATACCAAAGCGCTCCTTAGGGTCGGTATGATCAGGGTAATATTCCTTTACGACTTCGACAATACCAACAATTTCTTTACCTTCATTGGAATGGTAGAAAAAGGATTGATCACCAATTTTCATGGCCTTCATGTTGTTAGACGCTTGATAATTACGCACGCCATCCCAATGCTCAACGCCCTTTTTAACCTGATCATCCCATGACCTAAGCTTTCTTTTTGTAAATGAGGGCTAAAATTATACCGACGCCAAGCGCTTCAATAAATGATCCAATGAACCAAGATAAAGCTAGACCAAAAGGAATAGGCATATAGGCATAGGTGGAAAATTGCATAACGCCTAAAAGCAAACCAATCATCGAACCAAAGCGAATACCTTCAACTAGACCTTTGCCTTCATAGTGACGGGTAAAAATAAATCCAACCACAAACGCTTTTAAAATTTGAGAGATAAGCATCCAATGCATAAATTGTTGCATTTGATCTGAGCTACGCCATAAATGTGCGGTGCGCTCATAGGCTGGCATTAAAATATTGCCATGAAATAAGAATTCAAAAAGGAAAATAAAAACAAAGCTTGCAAGGCTTGCTAAAAAATAACGTTTCACATTCATAATAATAACCTCTTAATAATTATTAAGGTGTATTAGAGAACTTCATTTCTTAATGGGCGATCTAATACTTTTTCAATGATACTCGGAATATCTGCGTTTGACGTTAAAAAGTCGTTTACGGCACTAGAAATTGGCATATCAACAGCGTTATTTCTGGCAAGCACGGTTAATGCTTTTGCTGTATGAACACCTTCGGTGACGGCAATACGGTCACCTAAAATTTCTTCTAATGTCTTACCTTGACCAAGAGCTACACCAAGGGAGAAATTACGTGATTGCATGCTTGAACAAGTCAGCATCAAATCACCAACACCACACATACCCATTAGTGTTTCTTTCTTTGCGCCCATCGCATAAGCAAGGCGTCCCATTTCAGTTAAGCCTCTTGTGATTAAGGCACAGCGGGCACTTTCGCCCATGCCACGTCCTTCAATAACGCCACTAGCAATAGCAATAACATTTTTAACCGCGCCACCAATTTGAGCGCCGATAATGTCATTTGTTAGGTAAGTGCGTAGTGTGCGTGATCCGATAGATGCAACAACTTCTTCACCAACGTGTGTGTTTCTAAGGGCAACAGTTACAGCGCAAGGAAGACCTTTTGCAACTTCACTAGCAAAAGTTGGCCCTGTTAAAAAGCCCCCATTGCCGTCGGGTAAAATTTCTCTCTTAACCTCTGAGAGTAATTTCCCACTTTCTAATTCAATGCCTTTGGCGCATATTATATATGGTTTACCACTACCAAGCATTATTTTCATAGATTCTAGTGTTGATCTGATATGTTGAGCTGGTGTTGTGATTAAATACATTTCACAAGATGCCATTTGATCCAAATCATCTGTGGATTTAAGCATTTCATTTAGACGTACTTTAGGAAGGTATAATGCATTTTCATGGCGTTGGTTGATAGAAGAAACAACTTCTTCTTCACGTGCCCAAATGGTTACATCTTTACCAGCATTTGCTAGAGATTGCGCTAACGCTGTTCCCCAAGCTCCAGCACCAATAATACCAATTTTCTGCATTTTACACCTATTACCTTATTCAATATAATTTTTTGAAGTTTTTTTAAAGTGGGTTAGCTTTTTAATGTTGCTAAGCTTTCACACCACCACCAGGACGCTTTTCTGCGTCTGGGTCTAAAGGCCAACGTGGGCGCGCGGCGATTGTTAGTGGGTCAGTCATATTCTGTTTTAATCTTTCTATACCAGCCCAAGCAATCATTGCCCCATTGTCAGAACATAAATTCACTGGTGGTGCAATAAAATCCATATTTCGCTCGCTCGTCAAGCCCCTTAAGACATTACAGACATGTTTATTGGCCGCAACTCCGCCACAGACAATGAGTGTAGGCTTGTTGGCGCTATGGGGATATGTCTCTAAAAACTGTGAAATAGCGTTCTGAGTGCGGTCTTTCAGTATGTTTCCAATGGTTATTTGAAATGAATAAGCTAAATCAGCTATATCATCTGGCTTTAAATCACCTTCTGGAAGTTTCTCAATAGTATTGCGCACAGCGGTTTTTAGCCCAGAAAAAGAGAAATCACAGCCTTTACGACCTTTTAAAGGTGTCGGCAGAGGAAAACGTTTGATCGCCTCATTAGGATTCTTACAGTCTTGAGCCATTTTCTCTAAATTTGGCCCGCCAGGATAGGGAAGCCCCATTAATTTTGCCGATTTATCAAAGCACTCGCCAAGCGCGTCATCAATTGTGGTGCCCCAACGGCGATAAACACCAACATCTTCCGCGACCAATAATTGTGTGTGACCGCCAGAAACGAGTAGAGTGAGGTAGGGGAAGGAAACTTGATTAGTCAGGCGCGGGGTTAGTGCATGTGCTTCAAGGTGATTAATCGCCAAAAATGGTAAATTATGTGTGGCGGCAATGGTTTTACCCGCCATCATGCCAATCATCACACCGCCTATAAGGCCGGGACCACAGGTAGCAGCAACGCCATCAAGCTCGTTAAAATTTAGGTTAGCTTCTTCCATAGCCCCTTTGATAAGACGGTCTAAATGGTCTAAATGCGCGCGGGAGGCTATCTCTGGGACAACACCACCAAAGGCTTTATGTTCCTCTAGCTGACTTAAAACAAGGTTGGACAGGATCGTACCATCATCTGATACAACGGCCGCTGCTGTTTCATCGCAGGATGTTTCTATACCCAAGACTTTCATGGATGACAGATATTTCACCTTTTCAATCCTGTGTAAAGTGCTTACAACGTAAATTATGGCTGATAAGATTTTTAAGATAGGCACTCGTGACTCACCGTTGGCAATGAGACAGGCTAATATTTTGGCTGAATTGCTTGGTGAGGCGCATAAGGATTTGGATATCCAAATTGTACCTATAAGAAGTAAGGCAGATTGGAAAAAGAGCGAAGGTGAAAAGCCTTTATCTGAAGAAGCTGGCGGTAAAGGCCTGTTTGCAAAGGAAATTGAGCAAGCACTTATCCGTGGTGAGGTCGATTGCGGTGTTCATTCCCTAAAGGATATGGCGTCAGAATTACCAGAAGGGTTGGTTATTCATCACGTTCTAGAACGTGCAAACCCACAAGACGCGTTGATTTGTAACAAGTATAGCTCTTTAAATGAATTGCCCGAAGGTGCTGTGCTTGGTACATGCAGTACAAGACGCGCAGCGATTGCTCTTAATCTTCGCCCAGATTTAAATATTATGCCTTTCAGAGGAAATGTGCAGACACGTATTGATAAAATTGCGGCTGGCCAAGTTGATGCTACTTTTTTAGCAATGGCTGGCCTTGAGCGGTTAAATATACAAAATGATATGATTCATCCAGTCAGCGTTAAAAATATGTTACCTGCTTGTGGGCAAGGCATTATCTGTATGGAAAGCCGAGAAGGGGATACCAACGCCCATACTATATTGAACGCTGTTAACCATACTCCAACAGCTCTATGCGCGACAGCGGAGCGTGAGGTATTGAGTGTTCTAGATGGAACGTGCCATACGCCAATTAGTGCCTATGCAACACTGGATAGACAAACGCTGAGCCTAAAAGTGCAAATTTACAGTTTGGATGGGCAGCAAAAATACGAAGCTGAGCAAGTAGCTAGCAATGTGACGTTAGATAGCGCAAAGCAATGTGGAGCCTCTATTGGTCAAAAGCTATTGGACGAAATGCCTGAGGGCTTTTTAGCGTAATGTCTAAGCTTATTCTTATTACACGCCCTATAGAAGACGCTAAAAAGATAGAGGCAGATATCATCAAAATGGGGCATAAAGCCTTTATTGAACCATTATTAGAAATTAAGCCCCACCAAGTATCAATTGAGGATTTAAACGCCTATTCAGGGCTTATCTTTACCAGTAGAAATGCTGTACGTGTTTTTACTCAGTTGTCAGCGATACGTGATATTCCCATCTACGTTGTAGGCGAAAACACCAGAAAATCAGCAAGAACCATGGGTTTTTCTAAAGTTATTTTGGCAGGAGATACGGTTAGAGAACTTACTAATGCTTTACCCGCTGGGCATTATTGGCATGGGCGCGGGCAAGATGTGACAATGTCCATTACGCAAGCTTTTGAGCATAATTACAATGTAATAATTGAGGAGAAAATACTCTATCATGCTGAAAAACATAGTAAATTTTCGGATGAGTGCTTCAGGCACATAAAGAATCAAGATTTTGATGAAATCTTGTTTTTCTCGGCACGTACAGCGGAGGCATTTGTAGCCTGTTACAGAAGAGATTTTAATGCTGAGCGGGCTTTAGAGGGATTAAAACAGACAAAAGCCTTGTGTCTTAGTTCTTCCATGATAAAGTGTCTTTCGGAAATAAAATGGCAAGATATTGCTGTGGCAGATAAGCCAAATCGTCAGTCATTACTGACTTTGATATAAATTAAAACGAACAAACTATTTTTGGAGCATAAAATGAGTGAGAATAAAGGTACTAAAAAAGCCCCACTTCAAAACGCAGGGGAAATTATTGAGCGCTTTGGAGGAATTCGTCCAATGGCTGCGAAAATTGATACGCCTGTCACAACTGTACAAGGGTGGAAAAAACGTGATGTTATTCCTGCAACACGCCGTGCGGATATTTTAAGTGCCGCAAAAGAAAATAACATTGATTTAACAGATATTGCTGATGCCGTAGCTTCTAGTGTTGCAAATGAAAATAAATCTGTACGCGCCAAGTCAGCTGCAAAGTCAAAAACACAAGCTTCTAAAAAAGTGGCACCTAAAATTACTTCAACTGAAAATAAGGCAATGGATCAGCTGGAACAAACAGATGCAATTTATAAAGTTGAAGAAGCTAAGACGCCAGAGGTGAAGGGTACGCATACAGTGAATGTGGATGATAATGATTTGTCTACGGTTGAACACGATGCCATCATGAAAGCCATTTCAGATAATAGCCGCAAGAACGCTGTTCAAACGGTATGGATTGTTACTATTCTTTTATTGGTGGCAGCGGCTGTGGCGGCTTTTTTGTTATGGCCTAGCGCTAAGAAAATCAACAATCTAGAAAATGATATTAATACGCTTGCAAGTGAAGTTGATGACGTTAATGACAAAACATCTTTAATGGATGGTGTAACGACGGACAAAATGAAGCAACGCATGGATGGGTTACAAAACCAAGCACGTAATATTCAATCAGCTGTTGAGCAGTTAGCTACAGAAGCTAAATCTGTTGGGCAAGTTGCGCTGGGTGAAGAGGGCATTAATCTATCAAGCCGTATCAGTGTTTTAGAAGAAAAATTAAAAGGCTTTGATGGCTTAGACGCTTTAATGTCGCGTATTCAAGTCTTGGAAAGCACGGTCCCTGGACAAGAACAATTAGCAAAATCAGTAGATGAGCTTCGTGGTGTTGTACAAAGTGGTGGTACACGTATTACTGATGGTGTTGAGAGAGCTAAAGACGCTAAGACTGCATTGGGCGAAACAATGGGAGGCGTTTCTGGGAATGAAATGAAGGCAGCGGCAATGCTTTTGACTTTATCGCAAATGCGTCGTTCACTTGATCGTGAACAGCCATTTTCAGATGATCTTGCATTGGTACAAAAACTTGCAGGACAAGATAATGATGAGTTACAGGGAGCGATTGAAAAATTAGCACCTTATGCTGATAGCGGTGTGTTATCCATTGGTGGTTTAGCAGGGGAGTTTAAAGGGCTTGCTGGGGAAGCTGTTGCGGCGTCCATTGCGGGTGAAGATTTATCTTTGAAGGATAAAGCTAAGGCACGTTTTAACAATGTTATTCAACTCGAAAAAGATGGAAAGCTTTTAACAGGTACTGAAACACAAGCTATTATACACAATGCAGAAAAATATCTTAATACAGGTGATGCAGAAAAAGCGATTGCTGAACTTAAGAAGCTAGATGGAAAAACTGCAGAGCAAGTGCAACCATTTATTCAACGTGCGGAACTGTCATTATTGGCTAAACGTGTGCAAGATTTAGCGGCGGCAGATGTTTTAACAAACCAAATATCGACAGATGCTGGCGGGTTAGAGCGCACGCAGAGAGATACAGAGATTAACTTGAATGAAGTTGAAGACATTTTAAATGAATCAACGTCTGATATTCCGTCACCTGTTGGAAATGAAGGTGTTCTTCCAAAGTCTGATTTTAAAGGTTTCTCAGCGAGACAATAATTCAACGTTTTTTTGAAGGAGCGTTGACCCAAGTAAATTAACTCAAGTAAAAATAACCTAAGTAAAGGGGTGTATCTATTGATACAAACATTTTGGTTTTTTATTCAAATTTCATTAATCGTTACCGCACTGGTATGGATTTCTTTTCAGACGGGTGAAGTAACCATTGATTTAATGGATTATACTTTAAAAACTGAACTAGGCATTTTTCTTCTTGGCCTTATTATTATATTTTTTGTCGTGTCTTTGTTTTTATGGGCAGTAAAAACAATTATTACAGCGCCTAGGATTATTGCAGAACAGCATAAAGAAACACAAAAAAACCGTGGTTATAGGGCCTTAACAAAAGGGTTGGTTGCTGTTGCTGTAGGTGATAGTAAACTTGCGAATAAATATTCTAAAAAAGCTAAAAACTTGATCGGTGCAAATGAAGGCCTTCCTACTTTATTAGAAGCGCAAGCGGCACGTCTTAGAGGGGATGAAGAAGTTGCGCATAATTGTTTTGTGGCGCTGGCTAATAATAAAGACACGGCATTTTTAGGCTTGCGTGGATTATTACGTACTTCCCTTGATCAAGGTGATTACGTTCAGGCTCTAGATTATAT
>JABAZY010000049.1 GCA_018608245.1 Alphaproteobacteria bacterium
GTAAGAGGAATGAAAAAATTAAATGGGCACTGGGATGATAATAATAATTTATTACTACTAATCGTTGAATCAGGTGCATAACTTTCATCTTGAACCAAAGCACTGGCAGATAAATTCCAGTCATATAAATTTTTACGCGCTCTTAGTTGCGCAGCAGTATTGGCTTCATCATCAATACCAAAATTACCATCAATAATAGAGTTGAAAATAGGTGCTGTAAAACCAGTACCAATAAATGTTTTATTTTCTCCTTCTACATCACGATTACGCAAGCCAATATAGCCAAGTGTATTACCAAACGCTTTATTAAAGCGTGCAGCAACATGGGGCGTTTCCCGATCAACATCATTAGATTTCCTATTAACATACGTGCGTGTATCAGATAAAGAGGCCGATAACTCATAAGTATTATTCTGTTGTTTAAGCAAAGACGCTGTAACAGGGATATTAATCAACTCACTTCTTATTTCCCCTTGCGGGCCATAGAAAAATACTTCGAATTTATTATCACCACCGAACAAAGGAATCTCTGCAAATTCGTAATATCCATCATTACCAACGACCGCTGATCCAGTTAGAATATTATTTCTATATAATTCAACATCCCAACCAGGAATGGCATTACCGTTAATATCTGTTGTTTCAAAATCCGTATTATCCAGCGAGCTATTGGTAACCTGCACGCCTAACTCTTGACGCGCGCCTCCTGTCAAAGGAATACGTGTAACGTTTGTATCACCTATTGCATATTGGCGCGCCTTAAGGGGACCTAATAAAACAGCATCTTCATCACGTTTTGATAAACGCATAACGACTGAGTTAAGGTCATTACGATCTTTTTGAGTGTTTAAGAAATCTGCATCTGCTAATAAATATGCCTGATGGCCTAGGGCTTGCCCTTCAAGAGCAAGATTAGCATTATTATTTACGGTTGTATTACCGCTATCAACTCGTCGAAAACGCGTACCCACCCTTAAAGCCGCTGTATTAATATCTAACCACGAACTTTCAGTTTCTTTACGGGGCAATTGCGCTACATTTTTACGACGTCCAGCATTCGTTTTTTTCTGATCACGATAATATTTTGCGACTGAAGGAAGCGGATAGCTACTGATAATTTCTACATATTGTTGAGAATAATCAGGATCAAAAGACACATCAAACCATTTTTCAAATTCACTTTGCGCAATAAAAGTTTCATTGTCTCTTTGAATAATATCAATTGGGTCAATATTATATTCTTGTCCTCGCGATACAGCTTTATTTTGCGTCACATCAATATTAAAGCGCCAATCCTCACGGAAGAACCAACCATTACCGCGTGATGTTTGGCTATCATAATCCACAGCAATACCTAAAATATCAATAGCATCCGCTAACGATATATAAAGTTGGCCATTTTCTTTTAAAACATAAATATTGCGGTCAAACAGTAATTTATCAGCTTTTGGTCTTAATAGTAATTCTTGCCCATCAGGAATAATAGTTTTTAAATCAGAAGAAGAAGTAACTGGTTGAGATATCACCTTTTGATTAGCAGCATCAATTACAGGCGTTACAATGGATATCTCAGGAGCAGACGGTGATGCGTTTAAAATCTCATCGAATGTAGAATTCACCAAATTATCTAATATGTTAAATTCAAAATTTTCTTTGTCTAATTTATCCTGAGCATAAACTACATTTGTATATACTAAGTTAGCGCTTAGACATAAACATAGCGAAGCAAGTAATTTTGTTTTTATAGAAGGGTTTAACAAAATATTTGTCCAGAGTAATTGCGAAGAAAAAAGCTTAACCCCCGTATATCACAAGAGAAAAAGCCGTTCAGGAAAATATAGTTTATTACATTAAGCTCAATCCTACAATTTATTTTCTTTAATAAACAATTAATTACATAATCAATTTTAAATAAATTTTTATTTATTTTTATAAAAATTAACAATGCATTAACTGTTTTTGTATGATAATAATAACAGACCAACTATTTTATTTAGTAGGATCTATGAAACACAGTATGTCGTTTCAAAAATATCTTTTGAACAGCTATTGGGAAGGAACTCCTTTAACATGAAAAAACTTACACAATCAAAATTCCTATTTATGACGGCTTGCGCAGTAGCAGCCCTGTCATTCACATCAACAACACAAGCACAAACAGTACCAATGACAGCAGATGTTACGGTGTTAAACACACTAACATTAACACCTGTCACACAATTGAACTTCGGTACAGTTGCCGCTGCTGGTGACCCAGCGCTTCAAGCAACCATGACTGTTAACACAGATGGTACTTTTGCTACGGCGCCTGCAGGTGTTGCATTAATCGAGTCTGTTGATGCTAC
Source organism: Alphaproteobacteria bacterium (assembly GCA_018608245.1). GTDB lineage: Bacteria > Pseudomonadota > Alphaproteobacteria > Micavibrionales > Micavibrionaceae. The sequence continues at coordinate 2,346 of JABAZY010000049.1, forward strand.
AGCTCTTTCAGCGGCTCAAATCACAGTTGCTGACGGTGCGGATGGCGCAACAATTAATATCACTATTGATAACGTGGTTGATCCCGTTAACACAGGTGAGTTCTTTGCCTTAGATAGCTTTGTTACAAACTACAATAGTATTGGTGATGCTGGACAAGTAATTGCGACGCCTTTCCAAGTAACTTTTGACAATGCTTTTGGTGGTGGTACAAACGTACTTGATATCGGCGCAACAATTTCAACAACTGTTGGTGTTGGTGCATATACAGATAATGCTTATGCAGGTACTTATGACGTTATCTTCAGCTACTAATCGCTAATTAACTTAATTCTTAAAAGCCTCACTATTTATTAGTGGGGCTTTTTCTTTATCTATTAGTGTGATAAAAATAATTATAATTTTAAAGGATAGTTATTATGAAATACTCATTATTTTGGTGTCTAACATTATTTGCTTCAGTACTTTTAATTCCTAGCGCACAAGCGCGTATTGATATTGTTCCACAAAAAATAATTATTGAAAACCGTGAACGCGGTGGTGAATTTACAATTCTAAACTTAATTGACCAAGAGAGTACATTTCGTATCAGCTTACTCAACTTTGAACAAAACCAAGATGGCGTTTATAAAAAATTAGATACACCCCTAAACCCTGCTTTTGACCCTGATAAAATCGTTCGCTTTACACCAAAACAATTTACTTTACCGCCTGGTGGTAAGCAAAAAATACGCTTATCGTTACGTAAACCAGCAGAATTACCTCCTGGGGAATATCGTTTTCATGTAAAGGCTATGCAATTTGCACAAAAAGACGATTTAAAACGTGATCCAAATGCAAAATCAGTACAGTTAGTTATGAATACAGGTATTACTATCCCAGTGATCGTCCGCCACGGAGAAACATCTGTATCAGCTAAACTAGGAAACCCTAAAATTGTTCCAGCTACCCAAACAGAAACAAAAAAACCTGAACTTCATATGCCCGTTAACAGAGAGGGAAACGCTAGTGCTATTGGTATGCTACAAGTTTTTTGGCAACCGACAGGGGAGCAACCACGCCGTATTGGACGCATTACAAATCTCAATGTTTTCACTGACATCGCGTCACGGAATATAAAATTACCTTTAACTGAAGCTCCACAAGGATCTGGGACATTACGTATAAGGTTTTTAAATAAGGATGGTCGTATATATGATGAAATTAGCGTTGAACAATAGACTTAAAAAAGCTTTATACCTCTCATTTTTCGCCTGTATTCTTCTTGGCGCTACGGGTGTGCGTGCGCAAACAATTACAGAAGACCAACCTCTAACTTTTGGTCAAATTGCCATTACGGACAACAGTGTACCCCGTACAATTTCAATACTTTCTGATGGTAGCATTATTTCGGATCCTGAATATATATTTTTCATAGATCCTCAGCGCGGGCAAATCACTTTAGATGGATATTTACCCAATACAACTTATACCGTCACTTTTTCAAACCCAACGACTGTTTCTCCAACAGGTATAGGTACTAGCAATTTCTCAATTGGCGTAATTTCTACCATACCTGCCGTGATCATGACAGATGGCACAGGCTCCATTACGTTTAATACCTACGCAGTGCTAACCAGCGATGGATTAGGTGGCACGCATACTGATGATTTATATCAGGGAACTTATAACGTTACAGTTACCCCTTAAACACCTAAGATCATTTGACATTTTACCCAAATCAACATTAATCTGTTATTAATGCGTCTTGCGTTCTGTAAGATACAATCAATGGGTTATGAACATGACCGTATGCACTTCCTCTTATTCTCCCGCTTTAAGAGGTTCTTGGTATAAAAAAGGGTATTTTTTGATACTGTGTTTAGCGATGCTAAACATGACAGCATGTGACGTGCTTAAATTAAATAAACGCAGCACTTCCAAAGATTTACCACCGCCATTTGCCGACAGTTCTGCAAATGACGCAAAAAATGCGGCAAGCTCACATAAAATTCAATCTCCGCAAATTTCTATTGAGAAAGTAAGAGACCTTGCAAACAATGCGCCAAGAGATTCTCAGATAACAATCAACAACACACAAAATCAAGCTTTAGCTGATCTATCCCCTGCTTCTGACAATAATCTATCTGGTAGTGACCTAGCAAAGCCATCAGGGCTTAAAATAAACAAATTATTTGCCGATGGTACCAAAGACACTAACGCACGTTTTGAGCGTCTTGAAAATGTCGTGCAATCAATGGCAAGTGACTTTAAGCAACTAAAACCCTCCATCGAACGTTTAGTGACGATTGAAAGTGATTTAGAAAACATTACATTTCAGCTAGAAAATTTATTAAAACAAGAAGATGTCATCGATAGTGATACTATGGCGCCTAAACCTATGATGGTAATGCCAGATCAATCACCTTCTATGCTCTCAACAAAAATTGAAAACACAAAAAGCAAAGCTAAGAAGCCATATAAAACACCTAAGTCTTATATCAAATCAGGTGACTTAATTCATACAATGCGCGTTGCAGACCACGCTGGGAAAACACGTGTTGTTTTTGAGACGACTGAAAAATTGGATTACGAGGTTACCATTGATAATGATGAAAATTTAATCACCATTCAGTTTAAAAACGGAAGCCTTGGCTCTGATCCAAACACATTACGCCGTTTCAGCAAGCTGTTTAAGTCTATTGCTGAAATCAAAGAAGGCAACGGAAGTTTGATTATCTTTGAGCTAACGAAAGACAGTGAAATAATCACCAAACAACGTATCAAGCCTGGAAAAAATAATGTTCGTCATAGAATATTTATTGATTTTAAGAGTTAAAGCTATTTAACGCTACGATCTTCTGCTTCAATAAAGACACGCTTAACACGTGGAAATTTCACTTTTATATCTTTAGTTATTGTATGAATAATATTCTCTAGCTCACCAGTCTTTTGCTTATCAGCAAACTCAACGCTCATATTAACCAAAATAAATTCTGGGCCCATGTGCAAAGTTAAAACTTCATTCGTTTTAACTATTCCTTTTTGTGCCCCTAAAATACCCTTAATACCATCCACAATCTCTGGGTTAGCACTCTCACCAATAAGTAATCCTTTTGTCTCATAAGCCAGCCAAATTGCCGTCCCTCCAAGAATACATCCAATCAGAACAGACGCCGCACCATCAAACCACAAAATGCCTGTTTGGTGCGCAAGCCATATACCAACAAAGGCAACGAATAAGCCAAGCATAGCCGCAGAATCTTCAAACAAAACAACAAACAAAGTAGGATCTTTACCTTTTTTCACCGCATCAAGTGCGCTCATTTTTGTCTTACCGCGCACTTTGTTAAACTCTACGACCGCAAAATATAATGCGCCCCCTTCAAAAATCATAGCGAGACCTAAAACAATATAATTAATTGTTGGATCAGATAATTCTGATGGATGAAGGATATGATGAATTCCTTCATAAATTGAAATTCCTGCGCCAACCGCAAAAATTAAAATAGAAACGACAAAGCTCCAAAAATAAATTTCTTTTCCATGCCCAAATGGAAAACGTTCATTCGCAGGTTTCTTCGCACGGCTTAATCCGAAAAGCAATAACACTTGGTTACCTGTATCAACCAGTGAGTGAACACCTTCTGATAACATTGCCGAACTACCTGTCGAGAATGCCGCAAAGAATTTAGTAACCGCTATTAAGCTATTACCAATTAGGGCTGCAATAATTACTTTTTGTGATCCGGATGCCATTTTTTACTCTCTATTATATTATTCAGGTAAATCTATCCCTGCACTGCGTACGATAAATTCAGGATTAAGAAACTTAGGGTCTGCTCCGCCGTATGTCAATTCTTGACCATGTATATCCGTTAATAACCCACCAGCGCCTATAATAACCGCATGCCCCGCCGCAGTGTCCCATTCACATGTAAGCCCAAAGCGTGGGTACATGTCCGCTTTCCCTGCTGCTACGGCACATATCTTAAGCGAACTTCCGCGCGTGATTTGTTTTTTAATCATATAATTTGATAAAAACTGATCAAGCTTGTCACCTTTACCGTGTGACTTGCTAGAGACAATCGTTAGGCCATTATTTGGTGGCTTACGGACAGTTATTTTCTTATCACTTTCACGTTCAACACTCCAACGAATGGCAGTGCCTTCGCCATGCGCTGCATAAAGTTCACCGTGCACTGGTGCATAAACAACGCCTAATGTAGGTCTACCATTATGAATGAGCGCTATATTAACCGTGTAATCACCGCTACCTGAGACAAATTCTTTTGTGCCATCTACGGGATCAACCAGCCAAAAATACTCTTCATTCGATAAATCAGGACGGCTTCCTCCTGCCACAGCTTCCTCACCAACCACAATAATATCTGGTGCAATCTTTTTGAGCGCTTTGGTAATCAATTCTTCTGCGACTGTATCAGCTTGCGTTAATGGCGAGCCATCAGCTTTTATATCTGCGCCTTGATATCCACTTTCATCAAAATAATCGAGCGTAAGATCCCCTGCTTCAATAGCAATACGACGAACTTGAGCACATAGAGCTGGAAGATGAGCAAAGATTTTAGGAGAGGTGTTTTCTTTAAGCGCGGACAAGAGATAAATCCTTTTTCTTATTCTTTATTTCTTCTTCTATAATTTCCGCTTTTACATTTGCCTCGATATAATTCACAATTTGTTCGACGCAAGTTTCAATATCATTTACTTCTGTATCAACAACCAAATCTGGATTTTCTGGCGCTTCGTAAGGTGAATCAATTCCTGTGAATTCTTTAATTTCACCAACACGGGCTTTCTTATAGAGCCCTTTTGGATCACGCGCTTCACAAGTTTCTAAATTAGCTTTAATATAAATCTCATGAAAACAATGCGGCGCAGCAATGCGGGCTTTCTGTCTATCTTCTCTATATGGTGAAATAAAAGCAGAGAGAATAATCACCCCTGAGTTTGCCTGAAGTGCCGCCACCTCACCGATACGGCGAATATTTTCCGCACGATCTTTAGGAGAAAACCCTAAATCAGAATTCAAACCGTGACGTACATTATCTCCATCAAGCACATAAGCATTCATATTGAGCGCGAAAATCGCTTGTTCTACGGCCACAGCCAAAGTTGATTTTCCTGATCCTGATAACCCCGTAAACCAGAACACACCGCCATAGTGCCCCAGCATAGACGCACGCATTTCTGGCGTCACGGAGTGATTAACTTTATAAATATTTTCTGATTTTGGATTGGATGATTTCCGCTGATCTGGATATCCTTCCATATTAATATGCCCGCCACCAGCAACATTATGCCCATCATATAATACAACACGCCCTAAACGGGCATTATCGGTGTAAGGATCAATCGGCAACACATCACGCGCGCGCAAGGTAATTTCTGCAACTGCATTTTTAGCAACCTCTGACGCACCCTCAGTCTTTTTTAAATCTTGCGTATCAACCACATGATCAATCAACTGAACACTAACAGCTGTCTGCATTGTCCCACAACGCACACGGTAAGTGTTACCGACCTTCAATGGTTTTTCAGAGAACCAAAATATATTTGACTTAAACACATTGGATAACATCGGAAGCGCTTCTGCATGGCTCCCCATATGTCCACGTTCAATGAAAATAGGCTCACTTAATGTAATGGCAGCTGTTTTACCTGCATGAACCTCGACTATCTCATCATCATCAGGCCAGCTTTCAATGGAAGTTACAACAGCTTGTTCATTTGTAGGTGAAAAGAATAAGGTATCACCTTTACGCAAAATACCTGTCTCTACGCGCCCAACAAGCACACGTTTTTCATCAAAACGATAAACATCCTGTATAGGAAAACGTAAGTCCTGCGTTGAGAGCATATTAGAAACATCAAATGAGTCCAAAATTTCCGTCAACGTTTTACCACGATACCAGTCAAGATTAGAACCGCGATCAACTAGCATCTCACCTTCACGTGCAGAAATAGGTACAATAGAAGAGGCTTGTAGCCCTATAGTCTGCAAATAATGGGTAATATCTTGTGATGTTTTTTCAAACACTTTCGGATCGTATTTCACTGCGTCCATTTTATTTACAACGACAGCTATTTGCTTCATACCAAGCAAATGAAGCATATAAGCATGACGTTTTGTTTGCTCCTGAACCCCCTCTGATGCATCAACTACTAAAATAGCAGCATCTGCCTGAGCAGCGCCAGAAATCATATTTTTCAAAAACTCACGATGACCTGGTGCATCAATAATAACGTAGTCACGCATCACAGTAGAGAAATTTATCTGAGTGGTGTCTATCGTAACCGCTTGATCACGCTCTGCTTGAAACGCATCCAACAAAAATGACCATTCAAATGGCACACCTCGTTTCTTGCAAATCCCCTCTAACTCTTCTTTTTTACCCGCAGGTAAACTGTCGGTATCGTATAGTAAACGTCCTATAAGGCTTGATTTACCGTGATCAACATGCCCTACAATCACAACATTTAATTTATCATGTTTATTAATTGCATTCATGGCTACATATACCCCTGTGATCTTAATTTCTCAAAACTATCTTCTGTCTCTTTGTCCATTGTACGACCAGCACGCTCAGAAATATCTGTTGTTTTTAACTCTTCAATAATCTCATTAATCGTTGAAGCATTACTCTCTACGGGCATCGTAATATTTTTCTCACCCAACGAACGATAACGCTGTCCGTCCTTAGCGAAATATAAATCGCATAACGGAATAGATTCACGTTGCGTGTACTGCCAAATATCTAATTCAGTCCATTGCAAAATAGGATGAATACGCAAATGGCAATCATCTGGTACATTCGTTGTATATTGATCCCAAAATTCAGCAGGTTGATCTTTAAAATCCCAACTTCCATCTAATGAGCGTGGTGAGAAAACGCGCTCTTTTGCACGAAGCCCTTGTTCATCACGACGGATACCACAGAATAGCCCTTTAAAATCATGCTCGGACAACAAGCCCTTTAGCCCTTCTGTCTTACGCATAGCTGCACGTGTAGCAGGCGGTAGTGTTTGATCCATATCAGCTTCAGGCGGGCAAGGATAATTAATCACCTCTAAATTCCAGTCTTTAACAATACGATCACGGAAAGCATAAACTTCCTCCATCTCCATACCTGTATCAAGCAATACTAACGGAAAAGGCACACGCCCCAAAAATGCTTTACGCACAAGCCACAACATAGCTGTAGAATCTTTACCAATCGACCATAACATCGCAAGTGGATTTACCTTCGCGTAAGCTTCACGAATAATATAAATAGATTGTGCTTCTAATTCATCTAAGTGCTTATTAAACGGCATTAAGATACTTTCTTTAATTCAGCTGAAATTTCTGCACCAACGACTGGACGCCCGATTGATACATAATGAAACCCTAATTCTTTCATATAGTCTGGCTTATATATGTTACGCAAATCAACAAGTCGTTTCGAATTCATACTATCGCCTATACGATCCATGCTTAAAGCACGATACTCATTCCACTCTGTTAAAATTAATAAAACATCTGCTTCACTCGCCGTTTCATATGGATCAGCGACCCAGTTAATATTTTTCAAATGACGGCTAGCTTCTTCTTGAGCTTCTGGATCATGTGCAGTGATTTGCGCGCCTGCTTTTTGCAATGTAGGAATAATAACAAGTGCTGGTGCATCACGCACATCATCAGTATTAGGTTTAAACGCAACACCCAAAACACCTACTTTCAAACCCTTCACAGAACCGCCACAGACTTTGACAACACGATCAGCCATTTTCTGCTGACGGTTTTTATTAGACTGCACAACACTTTCAACCAATGTCTGTGGAGCCCCTAATAATTGCCCTGTCTGCGTTAACGCCAACGTATCTTTCGGGAAACAAGAACCACCATAGCCAGGCCCCGCATTCAAAAACTTTTTACCAATACGCCCATCAAGCCCCATTGCTTTTGCAACGTCTTGGACATTACCGTTTGATGCTTCGCACAAATCTGCAATCTCGTTAATAAAAGTAATTTTTGTCGCAAGAAATGCATTAGCCGCATATTTAATCAACTCTGATGTCTCTGGTGTTGTCACAACCATCGGCGTTTCATTCAAATAAAGCGGGCGATAAACTTCTTTTAACACTTCGATTGCACGTTCTGAATCAGTACCAATAACCACACGATCAGGGCGCATGAAATCATTCACAGCAGACCCTTCGCGTAAAAATTCTGGGTTTGAACAAACATCAATAACCGCATCAACCTGCTTTTCTTCTGCAACGATACGTTCTACTTCACGCGCTGTACCTACTGGAACTGTAGATTTCGTAACAATGACTGTATAACCCTCAGCCAATCTTGCGACCTCACGCACGGCCTGATGCACATATTGTAAATCGGCATGACCATCAGACGCGCGTGGTGGAGTTCCCACAGCAATAAAGATAGCATCAGCACCTTTAACAGCTTCTTCTAAATCTGTTGTAAATGATAAACGTCCTCCTTTGATCTGCTTCGCAACCAAATCTTCCAATCCTGGCTCAAAAATAGGAATAATACCGTTTTTTAGATTTTCAATTTTTTGGGTATCCTTATCCAAACAAACGACATCAACCCCAAATTCAGCAAAACATGTACCAGAAACTAATCCAACATATCCTGTGCCAACCATACATAAACGCATTATTCTTCTCCTATTAGAAACTCAGCCACTAAAATGCCCATAAAAATAAGGAAAATCAATGCCTAAGCCCCATAATAGTGACCTTTTCATCACAATAACAAGTAAAAAACGCCCCTTAAACACAGAGTATCATTTGCTTTTCACCTCAAATTTTGGTTAATTATTCATTGAATTAAAGTTTACACATTAATAATCAAATTTTTAACCAAGGGATATCCTCAAATGGCGACTAAAAAAACAGCTTCTAAAAAGAAACCAGCAGCAAAAGCAGCTCCAAAAGAAAGCACCGCCACTCAAGATGCTTCTAAAACGCCTATGCCTCTATTCTACTCAAAGCCAATGCCACTTGACGGTAAAGCACATAGTGACTTAGCTCTAAGAAAAGATTTTGGTCTAGACTTCACTAAAGATGTAAACGCCGTACCGATCAACTTGATCGAAATGCCGCAGATCTGTCATTTCTACCCTATTGCTTTCGCACCAGATGCGAGTGCTACGCCTGTGGCCATCGTTGGTTTACGTGACAATGAAAACCTGTTCTTAACAAAGGATAATCAGTGGGAAGAAGATACTTATATCCCTGCTTATATTCGTCGCTATCCTTTCATCTTCTCCGAAATGCCTGATAGCGATCAATTATCACTATGTATTGATGTCAGCGAAAACGTGCTTGAAAAAGATGGCGATCAAAAATTCTTTGATGATGAAGGAAAGCCAACACAATTATCACAGAATGCTTTGGAATTCTGTAAATCCTACCATGCAGCAGCTCAACAAACAGTAGCTTTTGGTCAAGAACTAGAAAAATCAGGTCTATTGGTTGAGCGTCAAGCCGAGATTAACATTGGCGAAGGCAAGAAAATTAACTTTGCTGGTTTCCGTATTATTGACGAGAAAAAACTAGCTGAACTAGATGAAAAAACCTTCCTAGATTGGCGTGCAAAAGGATGGCTTCCATTCCTTTATGCCCATTTATTCTCAGGATCACAGTGGCAAAGATTGACTAGGCTTTTAAATAAGCGTATGTAAATGTAATAAGTAAAATATCAAGCTCTCTGCAAACGTCAAAGTATAATGCTTTGCCTGCGTGAGTGCTTAATTGTTTTAAACCTTTAATCGAACAACAAAGAGGTAAAGAAATGGCTAAAGTAGGCGCACAAAGAGCAGCAGAGCTGACAGGGAAATCAAAATCAACCGTACAACGTGCTATGAATAGCGGTAAGCTTTCATATGAAATTGATGCGAATAAACGTCGTATTATTGACGTTTCTGAGCTAGAGCGCGTATTTGGTCTTGCCCCTGCAAGCAATGACGCCAAGCAAGGACCAGCGCAAGCCTCTGCCGAAGATGAACTTAAAAAAGCGGCTGACATGTTAGAGATGGAACGCATGAAAATGCGTATCTCTGCTCTTGAAACACAACTGGATACAGCAAATACAACGGTTGAAGACCTTAAAGGCCAACGCGATCAATGGCAAAAACAAGCTCAACAAGTACTTATCACCAGCCAATATAGCCAAAAACAAGCTGAAGAGCTTAAAACAGAGCTTAAGGAGCGTGAAGAACGTGCCCGCTTACGTCACGAAAAAAGACTGGCTGAGCGTATGCAACACATGCAAGGCGACAACCAAAACAATCAAACAGGCCGTCAACGCCAAGGTCACCAAAACCAGGCACAGGGCATCCAAACGGATGATAGCTTTAGCGTTAAAGGTTTATGGCATAAGATTAAAAATAAATCTGCCGCTTAAACCGCGTAAAGCACTAACCTATTGATATTAAGGGAGGAAATGTATTTTATTCCCTTTTTTATTTCCTACCCCTTTTATGATATAATGAAAGCATGAAACAACTAAGCCTATTACTGCTATTAACCCTGTCTGTTGCGTGGAGTACATCCGTATGGAGTGCTGAGGGGCAAAAGAGAGAACCCGTTATCTATGACGCTCAAGACAGTTATTATTTCACAAAAGATGATGGTGAAATGTCTGAAGAAGAAATGGATTTAGAGGCGTTCTATGTCTATAAAGACTGCAACAGGAATATTTTGAAAAACATATATTATAGCTGCGAATGCATTGCAGGCGCTTTCCGCCAAATACGTGAAGATGAAGGCCCCATCACACCACAAACCCATATAACAAACGAAATTTATCAAGATACAAACACGCCTTGTACAAACACAATTGGTATTGCGGGCGCAAATTATCAGGAATGTTTACAAATGGCGTCAGTCATGAGAACACGTGAGAAAAATAACAATGAATATTGTTCATGCGTAGGAAACAAGGTCGCGAATGACTTTACAAGCCTTCCTAAATTAAAAAGCTACCACATTAAAGATATCAAGGTGAATGCAATGCTACATTGTGACGAGCCAAATAATTTAGCCCCTTACGAGAAAAAAGCTAGCGCGCAATAAGCACTTGAAAGTAGGTATAGGGAGTACCAAATCCTCCTCCATCAAAACGATGTATACAACCATTAACTCGTCCTGCAGGAAATGAATCATCTCCTATCGTACTTGTTGTACCTGGAGTTTGAAAAGTATAAGCACCTATAAACTTTGTTATAGTCTGGTACGAGTGATTAGTTACACTTTCATCAGGTAAGATTTTATCATCAATAACATTTACATTAATTGCCTCACATATTTCAGATCTTATATGAGGCAGTTGAAACAATAAATCTGTACAATCTGCTGTTCCACAAGTAGTACCAATATTTTCGACTTGAATAGTATTTGAAAAATACACTTCTCCATAAGCATTATAGGCAGAATGGCTTGTTTCAAAAAAGCTCTCTGAGAATTCTTGAACATTCAGCCTTCCACCATTTTCAGAAAAAACATTACAGGATTCATCCGTTGGTGAACTTACATTCGAGTAACCAGCTAATACTGCACTATCAAAACTAATTTCTGTATCACTGCACCCACGCAAAGTAAGCTTTTGAACTGCCGTTGCGATATCATTACCGTAATCAATAATTTCTTGCGCGGCTATGCGTGCTTGCTCGCCTGTTAAAGCTGATCCACTGCTTCTGCTCCCTCTTGACACCGCATAACTAAGGGCTGCCAACAAAGCAATGGCAATTAGGATATAGATAAAAACATTACCACGTTGATTGTGAAGCTTATTTTTCATGTCTAAAGCATAACGCAAAAATTAAAGATAGGGCATAAATTCTTCTTCGTGACGAACAGGAATGTGTACAGAAATACTCTTCTGCTCCTGCGATGCCACCGTCAGTAATACATCACGGCGGGAGCCGATTTCTATATTATCCATGATACCAATCCCTAAAATAGGACGCTCCAAGGTATGATTATTCTGAATATCGTCCATTACTGCTTGATATTTTTCCTGCTCCCCTTCCGGTAATTCATCAAAAGATCTGATTTTCCCCTCTGGGGTCAACCACTCAAAGCTAAAAAGTGATATTTTCCAGCTCTCAATAATATGCTTTATTTGAACATCAACCGTTTTATAAGTGCTTTCTTTGCCCTTAATAAGCCGATTATCCTTATATTCTAACGAAAATGAAACCATATATTGTGCCCCGACATAGCTTGAATTTTACTTGCATAAACGAAATTCTCATGTCAGTTTAGCATCTAAATATTAATGATAAATTACAAATATTAGATTTTTTACATGCCTTATAAAAATAAAGTTATCCCTGCTGAAAAAGTTATTATCCCTGTTGATACTGACCAAATAGTCTGTGATGGCGGTGGCAGCCCCTTAGGGCACCCACAAGTATGGTATAGCTTCGATGGACGCCCTGAGGCCGACTGTTTTTATTGTGGTCGCCACTTCGTTAAGGCTGAAAAATAGGCTTTTTGCGCCTAAATCCAAAATTCTTGATATTTTCATCCTAATTTCTTATAATAAGGATAGAGACGCCGCACGGTGTGGGTCTCTAACAACATAGAACTCGCTCAATGGAGGAGATCACAATGACCACGAGACTGTCACTTTTTGACAGCCCAATGTTTTTGGGCTTTGATCATTTCGAAGAAACATTCAACCGTTTACGCAAAAATGCGTCTGAAGGTTACCCCCCTTATAATATCGAACAAACCCATGAAAATGGCTTGCGCATCACCTTGGCTGTTGCGGGTTTCACGATGGATGATTTAGATGTTGAGATAGAGACAAATCAATTAACCATCCGTGGTAAACAGCTTGAAGATGAGGCAGAGCGCTTATACCTTCATCGCGGCATTGCAACACGCCAGTTTCAACGCAGCTTCGTGCTAGCAGATGGCATTGAGGTGTTAGGAGCATCCCTTGATAATGGGCTTCTGCATATTGATATGGAGCGTTACGAGCCAGAATCTAATGCCCGTAAAATTAAAATTAAAGCAAACCCCAACAATCAAAAAAATACGATAAAAG
>JABAZY010000044.1:0-22075 GCA_018608245.1 Alphaproteobacteria bacterium
GATATGTTGAGCGCGTTCCTCAAGCGTAACACGCTCTTCTTCGCTTAAACCACCTTCTCCCAGCCCATAGGCGGACACGAGGGAGCGATGAACCAGTAAATCGGCATAACGACGAATGGGGGAAGTGAAGTGCCCATAGCGACGCAAAGCTAGCCCAAAATGCCCAATATTTTCTGGGTGGTAGATAGCTTGTGATTGCGTACGTAAAATAACTTGGGAGATAAGCTGAGAATACTGAGTTTTTTCTGCTTGTCTTAGAACATCATTAATCTGCGCTGGGCGCATAACTTGGCCTTTTGGCATTGAAATACCAAACGCTTCAACAAATTGACGGGCATTATCGACCTTGTCGGAGCTTGGACGATCATGAACACGATATACACAAGGCGCATTTTTCTTCTCAAGCGCTTGCGCGGCTGCAACGTTTGCCAAAATCATAAATTCTTCGATTAATTTGTGGGCATCAAGGCGCGCACGTTTTATAACGCCAGTCATTTTACCTTCGTCACTGATAATAATTTGACGCTCTGGCAAATCTAAATCTAACGCTCCGCGTTTTTGACGCGCTTTATCCAAAACCGCATAAGCTTCATAGAGCGGATTAATAACAGGTTTCATTAAACCGTCAGTAACATCATCAATCGTACCATCTTTGGCTGCTTGCACTTGTTCATAGGTCAGACGTGCTTCGGAGCGCATCAGCCCACGGACAATTTTGTGTCTTTGCAGCTCGCCATGCTCATCAATCCATAAATGAAACGCCAAGCATGCGCGGTCTTCTTTGGGGCGGAGTGAGCATAAATCATTTGATAAAGCCTCTGGCAACATCGGCACAACGCGGTCAGGGAAATAAGTAGAATTTCCGCGCTTATAAGCCTCTGTATCTAACGCAGTTTTATGACGGACGTAATGGGAGACATCGGCAATCGCCACGATCAAATGAAAACCACCATCATCCAATTTTTCTGCATAAACAGCGTCATCAAAGTCACGCGCATCTGCGCCATCAATTGTCACAAGTGGAATTTTGCGTAAATCTTCACGTTTGCCAAGAGGAGGAACTTTCAAACCTTCCGTTTCTTTAAGAACTTTCTCTAAAAATTCTTCATTTAACCCAGCTTCATGTAAAGCAATTAAGCTGATAGCGTTCACATCGTCACGATTGCCAATGACCTTTGTCACTTTGGCGTTACGGTTTCTCTCTGAGCGGGAGGTAAGTATCTCAGCCACAACCAAATTACCAGGTTTTGCGCCGTTTAAATCTGCTTGTCCAACATCAAAATCAAACTTCGCTTTTTTGTGCGTTGGCTTTATAATAAAACCTTTAGACGTTTTGATAACTTGCCCCAATACGGTGGCACGCTCTTTATCAATACGTCGGATTAACTTGCCTTCATAAAGCGTGTCATTGAATTTTTTAAGGGTCGCCAGCGCGCGATCGCCTTCTTTCATCGGTGCATTAGAAAGGAGCTCAATACGTGGAACAGGTCCCTGCGTTTCAACATTCCAATCCATTGGTTCAGCGAAAATATCGCCATCAATATCAATCTTGGTGATTTTAATCATGCTCACGGTCGGCAAAGCGCCGGGCACGTTATAAGCTTGCTTCTCACCCTTAATCAATTGCCCGCCATCGACCAGCTGTTTCAAAATGTCTTTAATAGCTCTACGGTCATCGCCTTTAATGTTAAAAGCTTTAACAATGTCGCGTTTGCTCATCGCAGCGCCATTTTCATTAATCAGTTTAACAATCTCATTTTTATGAGGTAATTTATTGGGGGACTCGGATTCAGACATAATAATCCTTTAATTTTTCTGTTAAATGATTGTAGAGTGCTGACAGCTTATATCCCAATGTTATTTAAAGGAAAAGACAATTCTATGCAGAGAATACTTGTAACAGGCGCCGCTGGTTTTATTGGATTTCATTTGGCTTTGGCTTTATGTGCCAAGGGGCATGAGGTCTATGGCGTTGATAACCTTAATGATTATTATGATGTAGAGCTTAAAAAGGCTCGCCTTGCCGAGCTTCAAAAGCATAACAGCTTTAAATTTCTTGAAGCTAGTTTGGAAGATGAACCAGCAATGGATGAGATATTTGAGAGCTTTAAACCTCAAATTGTCGTGAATTTAGCGGCGCAGGCTGGTGTGCGTTACTCCATTGATAATCCGCGCGCCTATATTTCCAGTAATATCGTTGGATTCACCAATATTCTGGAAGGCTGTCGTCACCATAATGTTGAGCATTTAATCTTTGCTTCTTCCAGCTCAGTTTATGGCGCGAATAAGAAAGTTCCATTCTCTGAAACGTATAATGTTGATCACCCTGTTAGCCTTTATGCCGCGACGAAAAAATCAAACGAGCTGATGGCGCATACTTATGCGCATTTATATGGTCTACCTTGTACGGGCTTGCGTTTCTTTACCGTCTATGGGCCGTGGGGGCGTCCTGATATGGCTTATTTTAAGTTCGTTGATTCTATCCTAAAAGGTAAATCGATTGATGTTTATAATGAAGGTGATATGCGCCGCGACTTTACTTATATTGATGATATTGTTGAAGGGATTGATCGTTTAATTGCGAAAGGCAATAATAAAAACGAGCCGTATCGCTTATTTAACATTGGTAACAATAATCCTGTTCAATTAATGGATATGATTGGTATTATCGAAGATAAGTTGGGTAAAAAAGCAGAAACCAATATGCTGCCTATGCAACCAGGTGATGTAAAAGAAACCTACGCCGATATTTCTGCATTAGAACAAGCCGTTGGCTTTAAACCTTCAACAAGTTTAGAGGAGGGTTTAGATAAGTTCGTTGAGTGGTATCGAGGGTATTATAAGTAACCTTTAGCGTTTCGAAAATAAAGGCATGGTAAAATAAGTGAGCATGTCACTTTCACCCTTTAGATGGATATTTCTGGGTTTTCTCTTGCTCTAAATATATTATGCGCAAGGGAATAAAAGCGGGCGCGCCCGTGATGCGCGATTCCTTTTTCACACTGACATTTCTAGCGCGGGGTATAAGTTTAAGACATGGTGGAAATTCCATGCCCCCTGCGATCTATGACGTGTCAGTGTCGACATGTCAAAATGAATATATGATTATATTCCTATAATGTCAAGTGAAATTTTGTTTTAGTAGCTAAAGAAAACATTAAAATTATTGCTCCTGATAGGTAAAGTGATCTTACATCTCTTCCATATTGAAAAAGGAAAACCCAGGTTCAGATTTTGGTACGTTGTCTTCTAATATTTCTTCTATTTCTTCAAAAAAGACACGTGCATTTTCTTTATTTGATAAATTTTCAGTATCTTTTAAGCTGTCTTCTTTTTTAAGTTTTCGAGTACTTTTTGTTCAGCTTCTTTCGCTGATGAAGCTTCTATAAATCGCGTAACGTAGAAGCCAATTGGCTCTGATGCGCCTACTAACTCACCGGGGAAATTTTGACCTTCT
This sequence comes from Alphaproteobacteria bacterium, assembly GCA_018608245.1. Taxonomy (GTDB): domain Bacteria; phylum Pseudomonadota; class Alphaproteobacteria; order Micavibrionales; family Micavibrionaceae. The sequence goes on from JABAZY010000044.1 coordinate 3,458, forward strand.
ATGAAACATTTAAAATAGGGCATTTCTTATTTTAACTTTTCTTTTGAGCGGTTTTCTTCGAAGTAGTTTTTTTAGAAGCGGTTTTTTTTGTGCTCTTCTTTTTAGCAGTCTTCTTTGCTGCTTTTTTCTTTGTTGCTGTCTTTTTAGAGGCAGTTTTCTTAGAGGGGCCTTTCGCTGCTTTTGCGGCATCGCGTTCCATTTTCTTGGCGATTAAATCAACGGCGCGATTCATACCAATGGTCATCACATCTTCATCTTTTGGGATGGATGCGAATTTACCGTCATGCATGACGAAGGGACCAAAACGACCAATACCCGCTTTGATCATTTTCCCTGATTCAGGGTGTAAACCAACATCACGTGGAAGGGCGAGAAGGGCTAATGCATTCTTTAGGTTCACTTCATCGATTGTAAGTTCTTTCGGTAAGCCTTGACGCTTCGGTCTTTTAACTGGTGGCTTCGGTGGCTTGTGAACGGGAATGTCTTTTTTCTTTTCTTTGGCTTTTTCAACACGTTTTGCATAGCGTGTCTCATAGGCTTCTAATTTCTCAGCGTAGGCTTGCTTTTCTTCTGCCGTCTCTGGTGGAGCATCAATCTGTACATAAGGACCGTAAGGGCCACGGCGTAACGATACGCTACGACCTGTATCCGGGCATTTCCCAAGCTCTTTCGGCTCGTTTGCAAGGTTAGCTCCTGCATCATTATCATCGCCATCATTGGAAATAAGCGGGCGGGTAAATCTACATTCTGGATAATCAGAACAACCAATAAACGCACCAAACTTCCCAAGCTTCAAGGATAATTCACCCTTGCTACAAGCGGGACACTGACGCGGGTCGCCACCATCTTCCTTATCTGGGAAGAAGTGAATACGTAGCTCATGGTTTAAGTGATCAATCACTTCTGTGATTGTTAACGGTTTTGCATCTTCAACGGCCTTGTGGAAATCAATCCAGAATTGCTTTAAGGCATCTGTCCATTGGGTGTGACCAGCGGCGATCGCATCTAACTCTTCTTCCAAATTCGCCGTGAAATCATAATCAACGTATTTCGTAAAAAACTTCATTAGGAAGCTGGTGACCAAACGTCCACGATCTTCTGGCATAAAGCGCTTTTTATCCATGCGCACATATTGGCGATCACGTAAAACTTGAAGCACTGAGGCATAAGTTGACGGACGACCAATACCTAATTCTTCCATACGCTTCACAAGTGATGCTTCTGTATAACGTGGAGGCGGTTGGGTGAAATGCTGATTTGGACGCACTTCCATTAATTTTGTGTTTGTGCCTTCAGTAAGTGGTGGCAGACGGCGGTCTTTTTCATCAACGCTGTCATCATCTTCATCAACACTTTCGGTATAGAGCGTCAAGAAACCATCAAAGGCCACGACGGAACCGTTTGCACGTAAAATTACATCATCTGTACCATCAGAAATATCAGCACTGACTTGATCCATAATGGCATTTTCCATTTGCGATGCCATCGTCCGTTTCCAGATTAAATCATAAAGACGTGCCTGTTGTGGATCTGATGGCGCACTTGATGATTTAGGTGTTTTGGTTAGATCAGTTGGACGAATGGCTTCATGGGCCTCTTGCGCATTTTTGGCCTTAGATTTGTATAATCTTGGCGCAGACGGCAAATATTTATCACCATAATCTTTTTTGATCACATCACGCGCTTGCTTAACGGCATCTTCTGACAAGGTTGTGCCGTCAGTACGCATATAAGTGATAAGCCCTGCTTCATATAATTGTTGAGCATTACGCATCGTTTGTGACGCGGACATTCCTAATTTACGGGATGCATCCATTTGTAAAGTTGAGGTAATAAACGGCGCATAAGGGTTTCTGCGCACCTGTTTTTTCTCAATTTTTTGAATGACTAAATCTTTTTGGCGAATACGGGCTTCGGCTTTTTTTGCTTCGTCGCCTGAACCAATGCTTAGCTTATCAAGCTTATTACCAGCTAAATGCGTTAGGCGAGCGGTAAAGGGCGCACCATCAGCTGTATGCAATAAAGTCTCAATTGACCAATATTCTTGAGCATTAAATTTTTCAATTTCTGCCTCACGTTCGCAAATTAAGCGAAGAGATACAGATTGTACACGTCCAGCAGAACGTGAGCCTGGCAATTTACGCCACAGAACAGGTGAGATATTAAACCCAACTAAATAATCCAACGCACGACGCGCCATATAAGCGTCGATTAAATCCTGATCCAATGTACGGGCATGGTTAAACGCTTCATGCACGGCTGTTTTGGTGATCTCATTAAAGGCTACACGATAAACTTTTTTACCTTTAAGCAGATCTGCTTCTTTTAAAACTTCGTTTACGTGCCATGAAATTGCTTCTCCCTCACGGTCGGGGTCGGTCGCGAGATAGACGTTATCGGCTGCTTTAACCAATCGCTTAATGTCATTAACGTTTTTCTTGGCGCGGTCACCAAGCTCCCAACGCATCTTGAAATTCTCATCTGGTAAGACAGAGCCGTCCTTATTGACCAAATCACGGATATGTCCATAGGAGGCAACAACCACGTAATCATCACCAAGATACTTATTAATAATCTTGGTTTTAGCAGGTGACTCAACGATAACTACATTTGATGCACTCAATAACTTAATCCTTATTCTTCGCTATCTAACAGAACTACTCGGTTGCCGGGAAGGCGTTGAATCAGTCCTGCTAATTCCATTTCTAACAAGGCAAACTGCCCTGCTGGAATACTCAAATGACATGCTCTGAGCAATTCGTCAACAGCTAGTGGCATTTGCGATAAATTTTCTAAGATCAGAGATTTGGCATTTTCGGTATCAATCTCGGGGCTTTCAGACGAAATAACTTCTAATATTGGTGGTGTTGATAACGCACTATCTTTTAAGGTTTGACCACCTGTGTAGTTTTCTAGGGCGCTTAAAATATCATCTGCGCGCTGTACCAGAGTGGCACCATCTTGAATTAATTTATTTGGTCCTTGTGCGCGTGGATCTTGCGGATAGCCAGGAACAGCATAAACATCACGCCCTTGTTCACCTGCCATACGAGCGGTAATGAGCGAGCCAGAGCGGATGCTGGCTTCGATGACAACCACACCAGTAGAGAGGCCAGAGACAATGCGGTTTCTTTTCGGGAAGTGACGGGCGATAGGCTCCATACCAAGCGGGCTTTCGGCCAAGATCAATCCTTTTTGTTTGATCTCATTATAGAGTGCGGTGTTTTCTGATGGGTAGATGATATCTATTCCACCAGCCACGACGGCTATTGTACCCGTTGGCAATGCACCATTATGGGCGGCGGTATCAATGCCACGGGCTAGGCCAGATACAATGACTTGTCCAGATTGCCCTAACTCAGTGGCAATTTTTTGCGCGAACTTACGCCCATTGAGAGAGGCATTTCGTGCACCAACAATAGCAAGACACGGTGCTCGTACCAAATTTAAATCACCAATATAGGAGAGAACAGGTGGAGCATCATCGGTGGCGGCAAGGGCTAGTGGGTAGCCTTGTTCACAGGCGCAAATGATATCACCACCTAATTTTTTAAGCGCTTCATATTCTTTTTCAATTTTTGCGGGCTCAGGTGCTATCAAAGGTTTCTTACGTCCGCCCTTTTTTGCTAAGTCAGGGAGGGCGCTTAGAGCTTCACTAGCTGAGCCGTAATATTCTAGCAGATTATAAAACGTAATAGGGCCAACATTTTGCGTACGGATCAGGCGCAACCAGTTTAGTTTTTCTTGAATAGAGAGGTTTGTATTTTGAGGTTCTTGCGCAAATAAGCTCATTTGGCTTGCTCTTTCTTTTTATTTTTTTGGCCTATTTTAGGTTCAGTCCCTGCAATAATACGCTTAATATTTTCTCGGTGCTTAATGTAGATAAGGGCTGCGATCATGGCACAAAAACCGGAAAGATTTGGGTTGTCGTACATGTAATGAGCAATAAGTGGTGTAGCACCTACGGCAATCAAAGCAGATAGTGAAGAAATGCGGAAGATTAATGCAGAGACAGCCCAGATAGCGCAAGCACTCAAACCAATAGGCCATGCTAGCGCTAATAATGTTCCGAGCGTTGTCGCAACGCCTTTACCGCCTTTAAACTTTAACCAGATAGGGTAGCAATGACCCAATACAGCGCCAAGCGCTATACATATTAACTCGGGTAAAATTTGCAAATATTCGTCATGTTTAGTTTCAAAAACGGGTGAGCTATATTCAAGACCGTAAAAATAGCGCCAAAAATACATATAAACTAAAACAGCAATTGCGCCTTTACCGCTGTCTAGTAATAAAGTGGCAAGAGCGAGTGGTTTATTACCTGTTCGTAAGACATTGGTTGCACCTATATTACCAGAACCAATTTGACGAATGTCACCAAGATCAAATATTTTGCACAGTACTAAACCAAATGGAATGGAGCCAAGAAGGTAACCAAATAAAGCTACAATAATATAAGCAGTCATTTACCACCTATCAAAATATCTAGAACCGCCATGCGGGTTGGTATTCCGTTTTTAACCTGTTCCAAAATAACGCTATGATCTTTGTTGTCGGCGACATCATCCGCGATCTCAACGCCTCTATTCATGGGGCCTGGGTGCATAATGATAACGTTATCTTTTGCGTTTCTCATTTTGTCTTTGGTCAATCCATAGTTTTCGAAAAATTCTGCTTCTGAGGAAATAAGCCCAGATTGCATGCGCTCCATTTGATTGCGTAACATCATGATAACGTCACAATCTTTAATGCCTTCTTCAAGGTTATCGAATTTTTCAATGCCTTCGACAGGGAATTTTTCTGGCATCAGGGCAGGTGGGGCAACAATACGCACATTAGCGCCTAGTTTGGTGAGCGAGCGCATGTTTGATCCAGCTACGCGTGAATGGGCAATATCGCCACAGATGGCAATATTCAATCCTTCAAGTTTACCTAATCGACGCTTAATCGTTAGAGCATCTAATAAAGCCTGTGTCGGATGTTCGTTCCAGCTATCACCCGCATTAATGACTGGGCAATCAACCATTGTTGCAATCGTATGCGGCGCACCAAATTCACTATGGCGCACAATAATAGCGTCAGGCTGCATGGCGCTGAGATTTTTGATTGTGTCGTTAAAGTTCTCACCTTTGGCAAGTGAGCTGGTGCTTACATCCCAATGGACAACTTCCGCGCCTAAACGCCTTGCGGCGATTTCAAAAGAAGTGCGCGTGCGGGTAGAATTCTCAAAGAAGAGGGTAAGGATAATCTTACCTTTAAGTATATCTGATTGAAAATTACCTTTATCTAATTGATTGGCGTAATTATCAGCAACTTCCAAAATATGATTGATATCATCAACGCTTAAGGGTTCTATGCCTAAGAGATGTGGTTGTGATAGGCCCATATTTATTGTCTCACTTATATATTAAAGATGGTTGCTATCATATTCAGAACAAAGTTTTTGTAAAGTGGAATGCTGGCTAAAAAGATGCCAATGATAAATCCTGGGCCTGCGGGGATGTTTAATTGACCAAAATTAACGGGCTTTTTATGCTTATGCTTTAAATAAAGCCCGTAGATAACACCATGTATCATTCCCGCAATGGCGCCAATTGTCAGCGCCAATAAAATCCCATCAAGCCCTAGCCATATGCCAGCGGCACCCATTAATTTAACGTCACCAAGACCAAGTGTGTCTTTTTTATAATAATGATTAGCGACAAGGCGAATAACATACAGGCTTAAAAACCCAACTAGGGCACCTGCAATAATAAATATAGGTGATAGTAATGCTGCTTTTGTGGCTAAATGAAATAAAATCCCTGCTGCGGCAAAAGGGAAAACATAGATATTGGGCAAATAATAAGTGCGAAAGTCTATGATCGCTAAGGTGATAAGCAAAATGATAGCAATGAGTATGAGTAGAAGGCTGAGAGCGATGATCATATATTTACAGAATATTAAAAGGGATTGTTATAAAGCCAACATAGCGTAATATTCCCTTGGGCATTGCGTTATATCTTGTTGTGGATTATCCTGTGTATGAGCGATTCTGTCTACTCTTCTTTTTCAAACTCTCGAGAAGTTTTTTTATGTCTAACAAAACTAAAATTCTGATAGCTGAAGACAATGATTTTGTCAGGATGCAACTTGTGCAATATTTAACGGGTGAGTCATATGAGTTGGTAGAGGCCATTGATGGCACAACAGCTATAGACGTTGTGAATGATGGTGGTGTTGATATGGCGATTGTCGATGTGCGCATGGAGCCTGTGGATGGATTTGAATTTGTTAAAAAAATACGTGCAAATGATATGAATATTCCTGTTATTCTCGTGACTGGTGATAATAATCCTGATTTGTTAACCAAATCAACGGAGTGGGGCGTAGGAGCAGTTTTGATTAAACCAATTCAAAAAGAGAGATTGTTACAAACAGTTGATCGCCTTCTGAAGAGAAGGAACGGATAAGTATGTTTGGTGAAAAAGTTTTAAATAGATCCTGTGTTGTCGCAATTTTAGTTTTTTCTTTTCTTTTGTCTTCCTGTGCAGAAGTAAGTGTACCAGATAGCCGTAACGTAAAAATCCCTTCTCCTGTTAGTGCTGAACAAAGAAGAGAAGCGATTAATGAACGTCCTGATAGCGTTATGTACCTTCCTTTAGGGGATGACGTTCTTGTTCCTGCAAGAGCTTTTGGTGGTGCGCTACCAACTGAAATGGTGGGGCCGTTTGAATTACGTTCTGAAACATTAGCTGGTGCGCTACAGCTAATATTAGCTGACTATGATGTTGCTATTGCATTTGAAACAGAAGAGGGATTAACCAGGAAAGTAACGGTTGCTAATTTAAGTGGCGAACTTGGTAAGGTTGTTTCTCGTGTTTGTTCTTTGGCGGATCTTTATTGTGCATATGATGGTGGTGTTTTAACTGTTAAAGATACAGAAATATTTGCTGTTGTGTTGCCACCTTTAGGGGGGATTGATGGTGGTACAGAGTTTTTGGATGATGTCATTGTTGGCTTAACCGCTATTGTTGGTGAAGATGTTCCCGCGCCAATTGCAGACAACACCACAAGAGCAATTATCTACACGGCGACACAAAGAACTGCGCCATTAGCTGAAAACTACTTTGAACGTTTACGGGCTAATACAGCCATGATTGTTTTCGAGACGTATATTTGGGAAGTGTCATTAAATTCTGGTAATTCAGCAGGGATTAACTGGAGCCAGATGGAGGAGTTTGGTGCGTTTAATACCAGTATTGGTTTGAACGGCGCCATTGGTGCTGATTTTACAAACCCAGTTAGTATTGGTCTTCCAACAAGAGGCACGATAGGCACAACACCTGAACAATTAGTTCAGTTTTTGTCACAATTTGGTGCGTTAAAAACAATTTCTCAACCGCAAATCACCGTACTATCTGGGTCTTCTGCGGAGTTGCGTGTAGCGGATACAGAAAATTTTGTGTCTGAAATTGTAACAACGATTACAGACAGTGCATCAACTACTTCTGTGAATACAGGGTCTGTTGATAGTGGATTTACCTTAAGCGTTGGAAGTTCTTGGGATAAATCAACTGTTTATGCGGACATTGGTATTAATTTAACAAATGTAAATGAGATTGAAGATTTCACTTTCTCTGATGGTGGTGCTGGCGGGACTAGTACAACTATTCAATTGCCACAAACATCAGAGCGTGAGCTAACAACTCAAATTCGTGTGCGCCCAGGCGACTCTGTTTTGATCGCAGGTCTTGTGCGTGAGAATGATAATTTTAGTAGCCGTGGTCCAGGTTTTATGGAGCCTATTTTGCCTGATAGTCGTACAGCAGAAACTCAAAATCTAGAGCTTGTTGTATTGCTGCGTCCTCGCGTGATTGTGTATACGGCAAATGATGATAAACGTTATTTAGATTACTCAGATAGTAAAAATCCTCAACGTCAAGTGGCGCCCGCACCTATTGCTGCAATACCTACACCTGTGCCTCCTGCACCTGCACCTGTTTATATCGCGCCTGCACCTATTGCTGCTCCGGCACCAGAACCAGAACCTATTATTGTAACAACGCCTCCTGAACCAATCGTCGTTGCACCACCGCCACCCGCTCCAGCGCCTATAATGCCTGAACCTATTATTTTTGTGGAAGAGCCAGCGCCCATAATTGCAGAGCCTGTTATTGAGACAATTATAGAAGACATCATGGAAGCGCCACAGCCTGTTATAGAGGCGCCACAACCTATTGTCATGGAAGCGCCAGAGCTTATCGTGGAAGAGAATATTATTATGCCGCCAGAAACTTTGCTTGAGCCAGTAATTGTGCCTGAAGTTTCTGAGGTCCCACAACCTTCCATGGGTGTTAGAATATCTCCTGCTCTTTCGTTTGAAGATGATGCCCCTGTTACGCGTAGTAGTAATAGACCTTCTATATCTCCAAGAATTATAATGTCAGATGACGCGCCAGATGGTGTGGTTGATATCGCGCCACAAGCTGGTGGTGTACCTGAAATAAATTTAATTCCTGTTACGGAGCCTATTATTGTGGAAACGGTGCCTGCTGATGAAGGTGCTACTTTATTGTTTGATCGTCCAGATAGAGTGATGGTTGATTTGCCCGTGGTGAACGAAGAGTAATTTGTATGTAAAATGCCGTAAGTCTTTTTTAAGGTTTTCGGTGTAAATTTGGTTAATTATATGGTGTTTCATCCATAAAAAATAATTTATTAAGGTTGAAAATTTTGAGTATTTTGCAAAAACAGATGTGTTTCTTCGCCACCAGCATTTTAATGTTGGTTATACTCATGAATTCGCCTGCTGCTTTCGGGCAATCAGCTTTTGAAGATCCTGGTGGTGCTGTTAAAGGTAAAGGCGGTGGTGATTTAGTGCCGGTTGAGAAGAAGGTAGATGCAGGCGCGCTTACATTGGGTGCCTCTTCTCAGGTTGTTATCCTATTCCAAAATAATGGTGGACGACCAATTACAACAGGCGCGATTAGCCTTTATCCTTCTTCTAATGTATCCGCCAGTGTCGCAAAAAATGAATGTGCGCAAGAGCCGATTGTTTCAGGTTCTGTTTGTGCGATTGCGATGTCTATTAAAGGATTGCAACCGGGGAAATTCCGTATTGAAATGTTAATGCGTCATGATGGCCGCGCGAAATTAATCACCTCAACAATTACAGGTAGCGTTGAAAGCTCTGATGATAAATCACGTGAGCTTATTAATGATATTGAATCAATTCCGCAGGCAATTGATTTTGGTACGCTGAATGATAGTCGTCCTCAGGTACGTTCGATTATTTTAAGAAACGTGACATCAAAAGATGTTGACATTACAGAGATGCAAATTGAGTCTAATGTGCAATCTGGTTTCCAATTGGATACGGATTGTAAAAAATTACAAACAGGGGCTGCTTGTGTGGCAACAGTCGTTTGGTCACCAACACAAAAAGGCCCTGCATCTGGTGTCTTAGTTGTTCGCCATAGTGGGCCAACTGGCGTTGCTAGTATTGATTTAGATGGTGTATATACACCTAGTTCTGCATCAGAAGCTGCAATTTTCCCAGAAGCTGTACCTGGTAAGGGCTTGTTAACAGCGTCGCAAAGTTCTGTAGATTTTGGTAGTGGTATCGAAACTAGTTCAGCGATTACAGTATCTTTAGTGAATGTTGGTGACGCGCCAATTTCCCTACGTGATATTCGCCTGTCTAATGAAGATAATGGTATTCGTGTTGCTGATAATGGCTGCGCACCTGGTACTTTACTTGATCCAGTGGAAGCGTGTCCTTTAACAATGGTGTGGGAGCCTGTGCGTGAGGGCAGTGTGCTTGATGATATTCAAATATTGCATAACGGCGCGCGTGGTATTTTGGTATTACCTGTGCGAGGTTCTGCGACAAAGGCAATTAATAAAGATAGTAAAGCTATTTTCTTGAACGATGAGCCATTAACACTTGAATCTCTAACACGTAATGTTCCATCACTTCCTGCTTCAGCAGTAGATGGTTATGAAGCGCCAGAAGAAAATTATATTTCTGATGACCAAGAACCAGTGGTACGCAAAGAGAAAGTTAGACAAGCTCCACGCGTGATTGATGTGAGGGGGGTGTTGGATGGATTTAAAATATCTTCTCTTGCAAAACATCGCGCTATTATTGCAGGACCGGGTGGAAGCCGTGTGGTATTTTCTGGTGAAGAAACAGTTATTGGCGGTATTTTATGGATCGTAGATGTTCGCCAAAGTGGTGTGCAATTCTCCTATGGTAAACAAAGAATTTTACTTCCGTTTGATCGTTCTTTATCAAGCTTTGATAGCGGTGTTATAAGTACAGGTTCAGGTTCTTCAAACAACAATAATGAGGAATAACGTGCCATGTCAGACCAAGAAAATTCAGAAGAAATTACAGGCCCGAACGCTGAGTTAGAAGCACGCAAAGGGAAAATGGATCGTCGTCAGAAGGAGGGTAAATCTCCGCTGGGCGTAGAACGCCGTCAATGGCAAGATCGTCGTAAAATTCGTTCTCAAGAGGGGCGTGAACGTTATTTGGATATGGTGCAACGTGAGCGTGCCATGTTCATGGATATGGGTGTTACCCGTTCAACAGAACAGCTTTTGGATATGGCCGGCGCTATTGCGTCAACGGACGATAATTCAGAAGAGGGGATTCTTCAACGCGCAACAGGAGATCAGTTGCGTTCTGTGTTACCTGTTCAGGCTTGGCTACCATTAAGTATTCATTTAATTGGTATGAGTGAAGGTGTTTTAAAAATTGCTCCTTTAAATGATTTAAATGATCGTCAAATAGAAAATTTAATCTCAACGGCACAACGAAGCGGTCTTCAAATTAACAGCGTAGATATTGAAGCTTGGGATCGTGCAGAATTATTAGAAACTCTACGCTCTGTGCGTGACTTATCTGCTGATCGCTGTGAAAAAACTTTGGCTCAATGGTTAGGTGATATTGAAAATGGATTGCTTTTAAATCGGTTCCAAAAAGATATGTTGGCTGAGTCATTACAGATGCGTGCGTCTGATATTCACTTGGTACAGGACAATAATCCAGAGGCACCAAACTGGATTAAATATAGAATTGATGGGGATTTAATTCCTGTTCATTTATTACCTGCTGATGCGATGGCCCGTTTAACAACTTTGTTAAAACGTGATGCCGGTTTGAACTTTGGTGACCGCGTAACACCGAAGGATGGTCGATTTGGATTTATCTGGCAGGGGCGCTCAATCGATGTTCGTGTGGCGGCTGGCCCTCAAGCTCAAGATGGTGAAAAAATTACGTTACGTCTTTTGGATAGAGCGGCACTTAAAGGGTTTGATGAGCTTTTCCGTCGTCATGAAGATATTGGTGATTATTTATCAACATTACTTGCCCCTGAAATTAAAGGTGGTGGTGGTCTTATTCTGCTTTCTGGACCTACTGGTTCTGGTAAGACGACAACGCTTTATGCGTGTGTGCAACAAATTGACCGTCGCAGGCGTCACGTGTTGACGATTGAAGATCCGATTGAGTATGAGTTGCGTTACGCCACGCAATGGCAAGTGCGCCCTAATCAGCAAGGCGGAGAGTTTGCTGATTTGATCCGTGCCTCTATGCGTCATGATCCTGATTATATTATTATCGGGGAGATGCGTGATGCGGATACAGTGGAGACATCTCTTAGGGCTGCTGAATCAGGTCATACCGTTATTTCAACGGTTCATGCGGATACAGCACTTCAAACGTTCGAGCGTATGCGCTCATTAATGCCTGCGGAGCGTGAGCGCTCATCAACTTTTACATTGGCACAACAGGTGCGTGCTATTCTTAACCAACGCCTCGTGAGAACACTTTGCCAAGGATGTTCACACCCTAAAACAGCGGGTGAGGCTTTAAACGAAAACGAAATTGAAGAGCTTGGTATTTCACCAGAAGATAAAGTAAAAATTCATAACACATCAGGGTGTGATCTTTGCAACCGTACAGGGATTTCTGGGCGAACATTATTATTAGATGCTATTCTTATTACGTTAGGCCCAGGGCAACGTAATGATATTTATGAAGCGTTGATTAAGAATTCAAACGATATCCCCAATCAAGAAGGGGTGATTGTTCATACCCGTCGTGAAGGATTAGTTGATCTAGTTTTAAGTGGTCTAGTCGATCCTAAAGCATCTATTTCGTATTTAGAGGAATAGCTGATGCAGCAATGGGTTGCAGAGATAGCTTACGATACAAGGTCAGGAACAAAAAAGACAGTTGAGTCTTTTTATCTTCCGACAGAAGAAGACGTTCGCGAAGCAATCATTAAAAAAAATGGATACGTTCTCTCTATTCGGGCGCATTCGCGTTCGCCGATAGAACGTTTATTGGCACGCTCATCTTGGTGGCAAGTTCAACTTCTGCGCGGTATTCAATTCCGCGCAACATCTGTGTCATCACCGGGTGTAGCACTGTGGAAAATCATCGAAGCTGAAACTAATCCGATGCGCCAAAATATTTTAGCACCCGCCAGAGAAGCATTGGCCAGAGGGCTTGGTGTTATTGATGCGTTAAAAGCGTTGAATATTTTTGATCATGGAACACTTGCCATTTTGGCGGGGAGTGAGAAGGCAAATAAATTAACGGAAGGTATTCCACATGCCATTCACTCATTAACGCAAAAGAAGAAAAACACGCGTGCGATTGTGGGAACGATGAGTTGGCTTGCCTTTGATGTGATCACGATTGTGCAATCACTATTCTGGGGTCAGGATATGGTGCTTGGCTGGTTCAGAGGTAATGCGCCAACTAATCCAGAAGAGTTAGAAAAATATAACCGTGTGGTTGATAATCTATCGCTGACTTGGGACGTATTGATTTTTATCGCTTTTGCCTTTGGTGCGTTCATGGCGTGGGCGGTTTTTTCGTTTTTCATTAATCGTGGAAAAACAGATTGGCCAACGGCACGGGTGGTTAGAAAAATCCCATTAATTGGCGCGTATCTACGTGATTTGGGTTTTGCGGACTCAATGGTTGCGGCTTCCCGTATGTTGCACGCTAACGTGCCAATTGCCGAGGCATTGGAGCAAGCAGCCGAATCAACAACCTCCCCTGAGGTGTCTGGTTATTGGCGGGAGGCGAATATTAAACTAGAACGAGGTATTGCACTCGGAAATGCCTTAGATAACAAACCCTTAACGCGAAGTGAGCGTATGGAATTAGCAAGCTTGTCTGATCTTGATCAAGTTGCTACAATATTGGAGTCTGTTGCTGAAATGCGTTCCAACTCAGCGAGAACAAAACATTCCCTAATCGTATGGTTAGCTTTTGCGCTAACAGGGGTTTTTCTTGTGGTAGCTTTTGGTAGTGCTATTTATGCTTTATCTGTGATGAATATGAGTATGGATAGTATGATGGGCGGATTAATGGGGGGCGCGCTTTAACCAAGTGCAGGATAGGAAATATGAGTACAAAGAATAGCCCAGAACTGCAAAAAGAAAATAGAAATAAGGCTGCACCTAAGCGCCTTAGACCTGGCATGAGTGATATGCTGGCGGGTGAGAAAGCTTCATTTGTTTCTGAATTAACGCCTTATTTACCAAGTGAATTGGTCGGTGGTTCAGTACCTCATGTGGCTGGATCGGAAGAAGAGGCTGTATGGAATGCGGCTTCACAATCTTGTGGTACAGAAAAAGTTAATTTTTGTTATTCCGTTGCAGATGGTCGTTGCTGGTATATTGCCTGCCCATCATCTGCTTTAGCGTCTAACCCAGATAGTTGGTGTCCTTTGGCGGCAGCTTTGCCTGGCAATAGTGAGTTTTGGGATAAAGAAACTGTTTACCTCTATGAGCAAGAAGGTATGGCCTCTGCTCTAAGGTGGGACGTTGATACAGGTAGGTTACAAATTTTCCTAGGGGCATCTAGAACGTTGTTGCCACGTATTCAAAGCATGGATGCAAATTTTGCAACTATTAACCCAGAGGTGGCTCAAAAAGTACCGTGGATTAACAGAGCTTTAAAAACAGAAAAATTATCGCGTGCCGCCGCTAAAACATTATTGACGACAGGTATTGTTACTAACTTAGTCATTTTGTCTTTCTTGGTTCTGCAATATCTTCTGACTAATTTTGTGGAGCGCGATCTTAATGCCGTAAGGCAAGAGACGGATCGTATGTCACAACAATTAATGGTTGAAGCTTATAATGCACTTCAAAGTGATTCCATCAAACATATGGTGCGTATTCAAGAACTTTTGGATGAACTAAAAACTATTGACGGCACGCTTGTGAAATATCAAGTAACGGGTAAAAAAGTAGTTTGGGAAGCTTTGGTCCCTCAAGCTTATGGTAATGGAATTGGTAGTTTTGAAGGGAAAGTTAAGGCTGGAACATTAGAAGAAGATAAACGCGTGCGTATTAGTGGAACAAGATAGATAAAATTTTAGATAAATTTTTTTTATAATAAATTAGATATTAAAGTTATTTAACTAAAATTGTATGTACTAGTTAATGTAATAGGAATGAAATGGATTTTAAATCACTAAATTTAACCAGTTTAAAGAAAATCACAGATCCCAAGTCTGCTGGGGATTTGAATCATTTTCTTGAGAAACTCCCCCAAAATGCAGGGAATGTTGTGCTCATTGCGGGCGCGGTTGCATGGGGGATGGCGGCGGCACTTGGGCTTTTTACAGCGCTTCAGATGCAGGGGTTGACCAAAATGCGTGCGGAACTTGCGGAAACGAAGGCTTTGAAGCCTGCTGTCCCTGAGATTCAAAACATTCCAATTTCTAAAGCGGCTGTTGATGATTTTGTTGCGAAGGCTAAAGAGAGCTATCGGGGCGTGAAAATTAACGCAAAAGGCTCAATTATTACAATTACAGCAGGTAATACATCTAATTTCACAGAATTCAGAGAAGCCATCGGACATGTCCAAAATGGTGGTAATGGATGGCGCGTATCCTTGGATAAATTATGTGTTGGGCGTGAATGTAGTAAAAACTCAAAATTAATGGCATCACTTAAAGTGAACAAAGTGGAAGTAAAAACAATTTTATCAGGAAAAAAATAACAATAAGTCATAATAATCAGTTTTAATTGTGTAGAATTAACGTATAATATTCAAAACTAGAAAATGGAGAAAATAATGGAAAAACAAACATATAATAGAAAATCAGAAAGAGGAAATGTTTTATTTCTGATTCTGATTGCTGTTGCACTTTTTGCAGCATTATCCTACGCGGTGACGAAATCTACGCGTTCAGGTAGTGGGTCAACTGATAGGGAACAAGCTATTTTAGGTAGTGCGGGTATGACACAACATCCAACAGCCATGAGAACAGCTGTCATTCGTATGATTTTAGGCGGTGTTGATGTAAATGCTTTAGAATTTAATTCACCAAGTGATATCGGTCTTGTTACTAGTAATGATGTTGCTGTCTTTCATCCTGATGGTGGTGGTGCTTTGTTTCAAAATGCCGATTCTGGTGTGATGATAGGCGCAAATGATGGCCCATGGTCTTATAACTTAGATTTTAATGTGCCTAATATTGGTGGAAATGCTACTGAGGATTTGGTTGCCTTTCTGCCAAATATTACAGAAGTTGTATGTAATCAAGTAAATAGAGAATTTAATATTGATATGACCGACTGTGATAATGATGGTGGTAATTACCCTAATATCCCAACTAGTGCGGCAGGTGTTGACTTAACAACAGTGGCTGTAAATATGGATCATACTTATACTGCGGTAGGGCCTGTTCTTTTGACTGGTGTTGATGGTGGTGGTACATGTCAAGCTTTCCATGGTCAACCATCTGGTTGTTTTGTAGACATCGATGGTGGTGGTGCAGGTGATGATAGATTTGTTTTCTTCTCAGTTCTTTTAGAACGATAGGATAACTTGAAATAATATAGGCGCTGTCTCCATTGTGCCGACAATAAAAAGCTCAATCCATTTTTATATTGGGTTGAGCTTTTTACTTTAATTCATAATTAAAAGCAGGGAATAAAATTGAGAATAGGGCTAAAAAAAGAGTTAAACGCTAAGAATGAACAGGGAAGTGCCCTTGTTTACATTCTAATCGCGATTGCCTTATTAGCAGCCCTTACCGCTAGTTTCATGAAGCCTGCTAGTCAGCAAACGACCTCTCAAAGTATTTTTAATTCCGTGACTGAATTGAACGGTCAAGTGAACTTCATCCGCTCAGCTATTCAGGAATGTGTTTTAACATACCCTGCGGGCGACCCCGGCCAAATTTTGGCAGGAGCTTCTAATCACCCTTACCCAATCAATCCAACCAGTGCTTATCTAGCATCCCCAACAGCTGCTGATGATTCGGATAGAACAACTAATAATGATGGCGACCTTGTGCGTCATATAGGGTGTCCTGGAAATCCTGGCACAAATGACCATAGTAAAATTTTTGCAGGTTCGTCAGGGAAGTTCATGCCACCACCACCAAATTTATTTTACGAGTGGGAATATTACAGCGATGTTGATGGTGTATTCTTTTACACTTTAACGGATAAAAGCGATGCGTTTTTGCAATCAGCCATGCAAAAACTTGATGATCAATATTCGGAGTGCGAGGCAGATATAATGTCGCCATCAGGGGCTGATTTTGAAATGACCAGCACAGCCGCGCTTACGGATCCTAA
Organism: Alphaproteobacteria bacterium; assembly: GCA_018608245.1. Classification (GTDB taxonomy): domain Bacteria; phylum Pseudomonadota; class Alphaproteobacteria; order Micavibrionales; family Micavibrionaceae. The sequence continues at coordinate 20,066 of JABAZY010000044.1, forward strand.
ATGTCCAGATGGCGAGACATGTTTTCGTGTATGGGTGATTGCACAACCAACGGCAACTTATGTTGCTGGTGGCGAAGAAGCTTTAGCCTCTTGTCCTTAAGCTTTTAAGCTTTTTATTTCTCGTTTAACATTTTCAAATTCGGCTTCAATCTCTTTGATTAACGCCGCACAATCTTGTCCAGCTTCTGACCCATCTTGAACTTTACTGGCAATATCACCAAGTATGTTGGCGCAGGCTGATCGCGCCGCGCCTTTTAAGCTATGGGCTTGCTCTGCTAAATTATGATTATCTTGATCTTTATGCGCCTGTACTAGCTTTTCAATCATTGGTTTGGTCATATCGATAAACATATGGAGCATGTTAATTGTATCCTCGTTTAGCGCGCCCATTTGTTTGATGATGGCTTCTTGGTCAATAGACTTCGTTTCTATCTCTAGCGTATCTTGGGTATCTATTTCCGCTTTTAGTTTACTTTCATCTAATAACCCCCAACGGATCAATAATCTTTTGAATTGCCCCAAAGATACTGGCTTTAATAAGCATTCATCAAAGCCATGTTTCATATATTCTTGACGACTACTCATTTGTACGTCAGCGGTTAAAACAATAACGGGGAAGTGTGTATCATTTTTTTCGTCTTGAGCTCTTATGGCTTGAATAAGTTCATAACCATCCATCTCAGGCATATGAAGGTCTGTAATCAAGATACCATATTCACCTGATTTTAATTTTTCAAATGCTTCCACACCATTTTCTGCAAAAGTAACATCCATACCAATCATATCTAATTGACGTTTTAAAATATCACGAACACTAGCCGTGTCTTCAGCAATCAATAGTTTCTTTGCACCATCTATTTGAATGGCCACTGATTTAGAGGCTGAATCTTGAACAGTTTCACCCAACCCAATACGACTGGCAGGTTTGGTTAAATAGGTAGCACCTAATGATTGTAAAGTATGTTGAAGGCCTGCATCACTGCGCACTGTATACATGATAATACCCATAGACGGACGCAGTTTCTGCGCTTCCCGCACTAGGTCTAAGCCAACGCCATCGGGCAATCCTTGGTCAATAATAGCCACATCAAATGGGCGTGCAGAGATGAGCTCTAACCCTTCTGTATAAGTTGGGCAGCTCTCCACTGATGCGCCCATTGAGCGTAGTGAGTTCATAATTTCTTTCGCTCCTTGCGGGTGATCTTCAACAGAAATAACGGAGATTCCGTCTAAAACAGGCATGTCTAGCGCGTTGGTATCTGTGCTGACTTCTTCTGTTGGAATTTCAAACCAGAATCGTGATCCTTTTCCTTCGGCGGAAATAACACCAATTTTACCGCCCATTAATTCAACAAGTTTTTTACAAATGGATAATCCTAATCCTGTTCCACCATATTTACGCGACGTGGAATTGTCAGCTTGCGTAAAAGGCGTAAATAATTTATCGGCAATTTCCTGTTGCATACCAATACCCGTATCAACAATTTCAAATCGCAAACCAATTTGTTTTTTGCTTGGGGTAATATGTGCGTAATCAGTATTAATTTTAATCTTGACGTCACCTTGATGCGTAAACTTCAATGCATTGCCCATTAAATTCATAATGATTTGGCGCAAACGTTTTGGATCACCCGCAATAACGAATGGAACTTCCTTATCAATATCGGTGAGTAACTCTACTTGTTTTCCATGCACTTTAACCGCCATCGCTTCGTTAATCCCATAGGCGAGCGTACGGATAGGCACTTCAAAATGATCGAGGCTCATTTGATCCGCATCCATTTTGGCGAAGTCTAGGATGTCGTCCAGAATTTCTAGCAATCCACTAGCCGAATTTTTGGCTGTCTGCGCCATGCTCAAAATATTAGCATCAGGTTTGCTTTGTTCGATAATCTCTAATAATCCATAGACAGATTGCATCGGTGTTCTAATCTCATGGCTCATCGTTGCTAAGAAATTAGATTTCTGCTCTGCACCTTCATCAGCTTTTTGAACAGCGGACTCTAATTG
>JABAZY010000044.1:22085-67880 GCA_018608245.1 Alphaproteobacteria bacterium
CTTTTTATGTGCGGAAATATCTGTCGCCCATAAAATAAAGCAATCTTGGTTGTCGTAAGTGGCTTCCTGAACCGAAATAAGCGCCCAACGCTTCGGTTCCCCCTCAATAGATTGGTAACTTAAGGTTTCATTTTTGGGTGGGTTAGGGCCTTTTAGCTCTTTGGCGAAGGCTAGGGCATATTTACTAGCCCATATGGCTTCAAAGTCTTTTCCGACGACTTCTGTGCGGTCGTTATAGCCAATGGACTTAATGAGCGTGTTATTTGCATATAACACCTGCAGATGTGCTCGATCACGTTTAATGACGCAAACACCAACAGGAATATCGTTATAAAGGGAAAAATCAGGCATAAGAGTGAATAAAAAGGTTGTTTTTTAACGTGGTTTTATCATATCACATATGATTAGATTAAATAGAGCCAAATTAAGGATTATATTATGAGCTATAAGATTGCAGTTGTAGGCGCTACAGGGAATGTTGGGCATGAAATGTTGAATATTTTACATGAGCGTGGTTTCCCTGTAAGCGAAGTTGTCGCGTTGGCATCTCACCGTTCAGTAGGGCGTGAAGTGTCTTTCGGTGATAACGACCTGAAAGTACAAGATCTTGATAAGTATGATTTTAAGGGCACAGATATTGTTCTGTCCTCACCTGGTGGTAAGGTTTCTGCCCAGTTTGCGCCTATCGCTGCCGAAGCGGGCGCGGTTGTCATTGATAACACCAGCCATTTCAGAATGGATGAGGATGTGCCGCTCGTTGTACCTGAGGTAAATCCAGAAGATTTAGCATGGCATACCAAAAGAAATATTATCGCAAATCCTAATTGTTCAACCATCCAAATGGTTGTGGCGTTGAAGCCTTTGCACGATGTTGCAAAGATTAAACGTGTTGTTGTATCGACATATCAATCTGTCTCAGGGGCTGGGAAATCAGCTATGGATGAGCTTTTTAACCAAAGCCGTCACTTCTTTATGCATGACAAAGTTCAGCATGAAGCTTTCCCGAAACAGATCGCCTTTAACGTCATTCCACAAATTGATACATTCATGGATGACGGTGCGACTAAAGAAGAATGGAAGATGAAGGTCGAAACCAATAAGATTCTCGATAAGAGTATCCAAGTCTGTGCAAGCTGTGTGCGTTGCCCAATCTTCATTGGTCATGCTGAAATGATTAATGTTGAGTTCGAAGAAGCAATAACACCGAAGCAAGCCATGAAATTATGGCGTGATGCGCAAGGTGTGAGTGTTATTGACCTTGAAAGTGATATGGAATACGTGACCCCAGCAGAGATTGCCGGTGAAGATGATGTGTTCATCTCGCGCGTGCGTAAAGATGACTCAGTCGAGCACGGCCTAAATTTCTGGTGCGTAGCAGATAATTTACGTAAAGGCGCCGCGCTGAACACAGTCCAAATCGCCGAGGTTTTGGTTAAAGATTATTTGAAGTAAATAACGCTAGAATATGGAACTTCCCCGCGCTTTTGGGGTTGGAAAAGCATCTTAAACTACGTATGATACGCATGTAATTTCATCTAACTAGAACAGAGTGTTAATGACTGAAAAAACCAATAAGATTGAGCGACCTCTTTCACCACATTTGCAAGTGTATCGTTTGCCGTTAACGGCGCTATTATCTATCTCTCACCGTATTTCAGGTATCGCACTCATTTTGGGTGCTATCTTTATTTCTATCTGGTTTATCGCGGCTGTGGCGGGTGAAGAATATTACACGCTGTTGATGGATTTCTCTCAAGGGTGGATCGGTACGCTGATGATTTTTGGTTGGTCAGTGGCTTTATTTTATCATCTTTGTAATGGTATCCGTCATCTACTTTGGGATGTTGGTGTTGGCTTAAATAAATGTGGTGCCTGTAAGGGGAATACCATTGTCATTTTAGCCACCATAATTTTAACAGCAGGTATTTGGTTTTATACGTCTGAAAATGCACCAGATCTTGTTGATGTAAACGCGATTGAAATAACGGACGATGAAAAAGAAGAGGGAGAAGAATAAAATGGCTGATGATCAAGATTTTCGTTCTCCCCTTAAAAAAGCTAAAGGTTTAGGCGCGGCACATGCTGGTGTTCATCATTGGATGGCGCAGCGTATTACGGCCTTAGCACTTATCCCGCTTGTGGTCTGGCTTGTATACTCAATTGTTGACCTTAAAGGTGCAAGTTACGCTGAGTTTATGGCTTGGACGGCATCACCGATTAATGCGGTGCTGATGATATTTTTTGTTATTGCTAGTTTTTATCACGGTGTCTTGGGCGCGCAAGTTGTTGTTGAAGATTACATTAAATGTAAATGCTTAAAGATGACGAAGTTAATAGCGCATAAATTATTTTTTACAGCGCTGGCTATAGCAACAATCTTTTCAATTTTAAAAATTGCCTTTACGGCTGGATAATAAAAATACTGAAGTAGGAATTAGAGTAACATGAGCGATCAAGTCGGAAATTACGAAATTATTGACCATGAGTATGATGTGGTTGTCGTTGGTGCAGGTGGTGCAGGTTTACGCGCTGGCTTTGGCTGTGCTGAAAAAGGTTTAAAGACTGCGCTTATCTCAAAAGTTTTTCCAACACGTTCGCACACTGTGGCGGCGCAAGGTGGAATTTCTGCGGCGCTGGGTAACATGGGTGAAGATGATTGGCGCTTTCACATGTATGACACGATTAAAGGGTCAGATTGGTTAGGCGATCAAGACGCGATTGAGTATATGTGCCGCGAAGCGATTCCTGCGATTATTGAGCTTGAACATTATGGTGTGCCATTTTCTCGTACGCCAGAGGGCAAAATTTACCAACGTGCCTTCGGTGGTATGACAACCCATTACGGTAAAGGTACGGCGCAACGTACTTGTGCTGCGGCTGACCGTACAGGCCACGCTATGTTGCACACGCTTTACCAACAATCATTGAAACATAAGGCAGAATTCTTCATCGAATATTTCGCCCTTGATCTAATCATGGATGATAACGGTACATGTGTTGGTGTGATGTGTTGGAATTTGGATGATGGAACAATTCACCGCTTCCGCGCTCATCAAGTTATTTTGGCAACGGGTGGTTACGGCCGTGCTTACTTCTCATGTACTTCTGCGCACACTTGTACTGGTGATGGCGGCGGTATGGTTCTTCGTGCTGGCTTGCCACTACAAGACATGGAGTTCACGCAATTCCACCCTACAGGTATTTACGGCGCAGGTTGTTTGATTACCGAAGGTGTTCGCGGTGAAGGTGGCTACCTCACAAACTCAGAAGGGGAGCGCTTTATGGAGCGTTACGCGCCTTCTGCTAAAGACTTGGCGTCACGTGATGTTGTGTCTCGTTCGATGACGATTGAAATTCGTGAGGGGCGCGGTGTTGGTGATAAGAAAGATCATATCCATTTGAACTTAATGCATCTTGATCCAGAAATTATTAATGCGCGTCTGCCGGGTATTGCCGAAAGTGCGAAAATTTTTGCGGGCGTTGATGTGACCAAAGAACCTATTCCTGTTCTTCCGACTGTTCATTATAACATGGGAGGTATACCAACTAATTTCCGTACAGAAGTTGTAAACCCGACTGCCAAAGATCCACATGCTGTTGTGCCAGGATTAATGGCAATTGGTGAGGCGGCTTGCGTGTCTGTTCATGGGGCAAATCGTTTGGGATCTAATTCATTGCTTGATCTTGTTGTCTTCGGTCGTGCGGCGGCTATCCGTTGTGCAGAAACGGTTACACCTAATTCTCCTCATATGCCTTTAGGGGCAGATGACGGCTCGCGCGCGTTGGATAGGTTAGATTACTATCGCCATGCAGACGGTGACATGAAACCATCCGAACTGCGCGGTGAAATGCAACATACGATGCAAGATCACGCGGCTGTGTTTAGAATAGGTGAGACATTGGAAGAAGGTCACAAGAAAATTGTAGAGACTTTTAATAAACGTGATCAACTTGGTCTTAATGACCGTTCTATGATCTTCAATACTGATTTGGTTGAGACATTAGAGCTTGATAATTTGCTGTATCAATCTGTGGCGTCACTTTCTAGCGCGGTGAACCGTGAGGAATCTCGTGGCGCGCATGCGCGTGAGGATTTCCCAGATCGTAATGATGATAAATGGATGAAACACACAATTTCACATGTTGATGATAAGGGGGCGACGGCGTTAAGCTATCGTCCTGTTATTTTGCATACACTAACAGACGAAGTTGAAGCAGTTCCACCAAAAGCACGGGTATATTAAGGGTATAAATAAAATGGCTAAATTTACACTTCCAAAAGGATCAAAAGTAAAAAAAGGGAAACGCGTTGACGCGACTCATAAGGATTCTACGAATACCAAAAGCTTTAAGGTATACCGTTGGGACCCTGAAGATGAAACAAACCCACGCCTAGATGAGTACGTGCTCGATCTTGATGATTGCGGGCCGATGGTGTTGGATGCGCTTATTCATATCAAGGATAACGTTGATAGCTCGCTTACTTTCCGCCGTTCATGTCGTGAAGGTATTTGTGGTTCTTGTGCCATGAATATTGATGGGCGTAATACGCTCGCATGTTTAAAGCCGATTAATGAAGTTAAAAGCGATGTTAAAATTACACCGCTACCGCATATGCCGGTTGTTAAAGATTTAGTGCCTGACTTGAGCCACGCTTATGCTCAATATGAATCAATTGAGCCATGGATGAAAACCGATAGCCCTGCGCCAACGCGTGAGCGTTTGCAGTCTCAAACAGATGCGCAAATGTTAAATGGTAATGATGGTAAAGGCCCTGCGGCTTGTATTTTGTGTTTTTGCTGTACAACCTCTTGCCCAAGTTACTGGTGGAACCCTGAGAAATTTATGGGCCCTGCAGTACTTCTTAATGCTTGGCGTTGGATTACTGATACGCGTGATGAGGCGACGGATGAGCGTTTGGATCAATTAGAAGACCCGTTCAAACTTTACCGTTGTCACACGATTATGAACTGCACAAACTCATGTCCAAAAGATTTGAATCCTGCGCAGTCGATTTCTGAGATCAAAAAATTGATGGCTGAGCGCCACAGTTGATTTTTACTGATCTACCCTAATTTTGAAGGCTTGTAAGTTGGTGTAATCGCAACTGCGATAGGTGTTGCTGGTTTTATTGCCGCTGAAATTTTTTCTGTTAGACCATTTCCTGCATCGGTAGCCATTTGACCTACCTTGTCAAAGCTATGTGAAATTTCATCTCTGACGGCTGGATTACAAATAACAGCTGCCCCACAAAGGACTGCCGCGCCAGCTAGGGCGGCAGGAGATTTTGCGAATTGTGATATGAGGGGAGCTACCCTGTGTGCATTATCGGATAAAACTTCTACGCCTGCTTTGACTAAATCTGTTTCGTTGGGGCTGGGCGAAAATCCTATTACGCCACTCAGGACAAAATCATGAGCGCTATGGATAGTGGTGTTCACAAAGTCCACAATGTTACTGCGGACAGGGCCAGTATTTTCGGCTTTAAGTGTTGTTGGGTTTGGTGTTACGGCTTTGTCTGCGTAACGATAATAATTTGTTTCTAGTGTGTCTATGGCGTCGCTAAACCGCCTTCGCAAAGAAAGTGCTTTCATTGTTCTCCCATGTGTTTAGATTTTTTTATTGTTGATTTAAAATAACAGATATATGCGTTATTGTCAATGGTAGAATTGCGTTTATAGCGTACCTAAATCCATTAGTTCGTTCCCCAACTCACCCTGTGAAAATTATTAATGCGTTGAAAAAAATGAATAAATCCATTAGTTCGTTTTTTGATCCTCTAAAGCAAACATAAAAAAACCTGCAAAATGCAGGCGTGAGTAATTTGTTTGTACAATTATTATAGCATAGGAGGGGTAGAATTTCTACTATTCAATATCTAGCCCGATATCCAAAACCTTAACAGTATGTGTTAATGCGCCAATGGAGATTAGATCGACACCGCTTTCGGCGATACCGCGGACAGTGTCCATGTTGACGCCGCCTGATGCTTCGCTAATCATCTTACCTTGGATACGTTTAACGGCTTCTTTTAAATCAGTAGGGGGCATGTTGTCTAATAAGACGATGTCTGCGCCACCATGTGCGATGACTTCATCTAGTTGGTCGAGCGTGTCGACTTCGATTTCAATTTTGACCATGTGACCAGCATCTTTGGCGCGGTCAAGGACGGGGGTGATACCACCCGCTGCGGCAATGTGATTGTCTTTGATTAAAATAGCGTCATCCAAACCAAAGCGATGATTTTTACCACCACCCATACGCACAGCATGTTTTTGAAGGGTACGTAAGCCCGGTAGTGTCTTACGGGTACAAACGATAGCGGCGTTCGTGCCTTCAACGGCTTTCACGTATTCAGCTGTTTTTGTAGCAATCGCACTTAGGTGTGAGACGTAATTTAAGCCAATACGCTCGGCTGAGAGGATTAATTTTGCTTCCCCTGTGATGGTTAGAATTTTATCGTCAGCTTTAAGCGCGTCGCCATCATTCTTATGACGGGTTAGTTTTAATGTATTGTCGGACACCAAGTTATAGGCAATCTCGGCAAGTTCAATACCAGCCAAGATACCATCTTCGCGTGCGTTCATGACGCAAGTAACGTTTGTGCCATCATCCAGTAAAAATTCTGAGGTGATATCACGCCCATGACCTAAATCTTCTTTCAATGCGGCCTTAACGGCATCGGTGTGGACAAGGGAGAATATGCTCATGATGATTTCCTTTTTAGCTTTGGCTTAACTAGCGTCCAGCATTTTTTGGATAGGGATGCGTGAGGCTTCTGCGATTTCAGGGTCGAGAATAACTTCTGGTGATTCATTTTTAAGCGCTTCTAAAATCTTTGGCAGTGTGATGCGTTTCATGTGTGGGCACATTTGGCACGGGCGCACTAGTTCCATTTCTGGATGGGCGGCGGCGATGTTATCGCTCATGGAACATTCAGTGATTAGAACAACGCGATCTGGCTTTTCACCTTCAACGTAATTAATCATATCTTGTGTAGAACCTGTGTAGTCGGCCTCTGCTAATACTTCTGGTGGGCATTCTGGGTGGGCAAGAACAACAACGCCTTCGTATTTAGCGCGGAATTTTAAGATGTCTTCAGGGGTAAAGCGCTCGTGAACTTCACAGCTTCCTTCCCATGTTAGAACTTTTTTATCTGTGTGACCTTGGGTGTATTGTGCCAAGTATTTGTCAGGGATCATGAGAACCGTATCGCTCTCCATTGAGTTGACGATTTTGACAGCGTTACCTGATGTACAGCAGATATCGCTTTCTGCTTTTACTTCAGCGCTTGTGTTCACGTAAGTGATGATGGGCACGCCCGGGTATTTCTCGCGGAGTAGGCGTACATCTTTTGCAGTGATTGATTCAGCCAATGAGCAACCTGCCTTCATGTCAGGGATGATAACTTTTTTATCCATGCATAATGCTTTGGAGGTTTCAGCCATGAAATGGACACCACATTGAACGATGATATCCGCGTCTGATTTTGCAGCGGAGCGGGCAAGGGCCAAAGAGTCACCAACAATGTCGGCGATGCCGTGGAAAATATCTGGCGTCATATAATTATGTGCCAAGATAACTGCATTTTTTTCGCGTTTGAGCTTATTGATCTCGTGAATATACGGCGCGATGGTTTCCCAATAGGACAGCGCATATTGATCTTTGAGGATGTCATAGATGGGCGCTGTGGCTTTCGCGACCTCGTCCGTATAGGCAAGTTCTTGTGATATATTACTCATGGGCGTAGTTTTACCGAAAAAGAGCGGGCTTATAAAGCTTTTTTCTTCTGTTTATATAATACTCTTATATGGGGGCGACCGTTTTCTGCTTCGTATTTTTCGTAATATTGTTGGTGGTACTCCTCGGCAGGCCAGAATTTCTGGGCAGGCTCTAGGGTGGTCACAATAGGTTTCTTCCATGCTTTTGAGGCGTTTACCTCGGCTATGATGGTTTCCACCAGCTCTTTTTGCTCGGTATCTTCATAGAATACGGCTGAGCGGTATTGGGTGCCTTTATCAACGCCTTGGCGGTTTAGTTGGGTTGGATCATGGGCGATTTTGAAGAAATACTCCAATATTTCACGTGCTGAGATGATTGTGGGGTCGAAATAGATCTCAGTGGCTTCGGCGTGCCCTGTTTTGCCTGTGGTGATGTCACCGTAGGTTGGGTTGTCCGTTTTTCCGCCTGTATAGCCCGAAATTGTGTAAACAACGCCATTTTTAGCGCGAAATTCGCTCTCTAGGCACCAAAAACAGCCACCTGCGAGGGTTAGAAGTTCTGCGTTTTCGGGTAATTCTGTCTGTATCGTATCGGCCACGTCCATACCTTTGCTGGTTGAGGGGAAAGAAAATAAGCTTACCACGAGAATAAGTCCTAAAATTGATAGCGTAAAAACGGGTAAAACAAATCGCATTTTATAATCTTTCTGTTATTTTAAACCTATTCGCGAATTAACGCTGAATAGTTACATATATAAGAGTGCAATGAATAATCAGTATAACACAAAGAAGTCGGTTTTTTCATGGTGCTTTTATGATTGGGCGAACACGGCGTTTAGTACCGTGATTATCACGTTTGTTTTTGGCGTTTATTTTATGCGTGAAATTGTGGGTGATGAAATTAGCGGAGCTGCGCAGTGGGGATTTGCAATTTCTATCTCTGGGTTTTTTATTGCTATTTTGGGCCCTTTGTTGGGGGCAATTGCGGATAATTCTGGGGATCGAAAAAACTGGATATTCTGGTTATCGATGATGTGTATTGTTCCAACGGCTATGCTGTGGTGGGCAGTGCCAGATAATAGTGCGGCGCATATTATATTTGTTTTATTTTTAGTGGCTGTTGCCAATGTTGGGTTGGAGTTGTCACAAGTCTTTTATAACTCAATGTTGCCACATGTCGCGCCCGAAGGGAAGTTAGGGCGGGTGTCTGGCTGGGCTTGGGGGCTTGGGTATGCAGGTGGTTTGACCGCATTGGTTGTGGCTTTGTTTGGTTTTATTGGGTTGGGTGATATAGAGCCAATCATTCAGTTACCGACAGAAAATTTTGAGCATATTCGAATTGTGGGCCCGTTAGTCGCCGTTTGGTTTTTTGTGTTTATGATGCCATTATTTATTTTCACGAAGGATGTCGAGAAAGAAAAGAAACCAGTTTTGGAAAGCTTATCATTAGGGCTTAATCAATTAGCCGATAGCGTGCGTCACATTAAAGATCACAAAAATTTATTATTGTTCTTGGTCTCTAGCGCGATTTATCGTGATGGGCTGGTGACGCTTTTTGCTGTTGGCGGGGTCTATGCTGCGGGGCAATATGACATGAACTTTACGGAGATTTTGATCTTCGCGATTGGGTTGAATGTGACGGCAGGGTTGGGTGCTTTTGGTTTTGCGTACTTAGATGATTATTTGGGGTCAAAGCCGACGATTATTATATCGCTCATTGGGCTTATTATCATTGGTGGCGTTATTTTAATGACAACTGATAAGATCGTATTTTTAGGGCTGTCATTGGGGTTAGGGATTTTTATGGGTCCTGTACAGGCGGCGAGTAGGACGATGGTGAGTAAGTTGACCGCGCCCGAGATGATGACGCAAGTCTTTGGGCTTTATGCCTTTACGGGTAAATCAATTTCTTTCTTGGGGCCGTTAGCGTTTGGGGTGGCAACAGAAGTTTTTGATACACAACAAGCAGGTATGGCGAGTATTATTTTATTCTGGGTTGTGGGATTGGTGATGATCCTTAAAGTGAAAGAGGTAAAACAATGAAGATAGAACAATTACCCTCACCGAGTTTTGATGACCGTAAAGGCCATAGACCAACATTGATCATTTTGCATTATACAGGCATGGAAACCGCACAAGCGGCGTTGGATCGGTTAACGAATAAATTTAGTAAAGTGAGTGCCCACTATACGGTTGATGAGAATGGAAAAATTTATCAACATGTTGCAGAGGAAGATCGTGCATGGTGCGTAGGCAAATCCTTTTGGCAAGAAATGCGTGATATTAATGCACGCTCAATCAATATTGAAATGGTGAATAAAGGTCATGAGTTTGGGTATCATAAATTCGCTGACAAACAGATTGAAGCGGTTAAAAAACTTTGTCATGAGATTATGACGCGTCATGAGATTAAGCAAGTTTTGGGGCATTCTGATGTCTCGCCAGAGCGCAAAGAAGATCCTGGTCATTTGTTTCCTTGGACAGAGCTTGCTGAAGATAAGATTGGTGTTTGGCCAGAGATTTCTGATGAAGATATGGTACTGGGCAATGTGCTGAACATAACCCAAGGTTTGGTTGATTTGGGGTATAATGTGGAAGAATTCCCTGATGAATCATTGATCGCGTTTCAACGGCATTACGTCCCTGAAGTGTTTGAACAGGATAGAATAGGTGAGGTGACGGGATTAACGAAGGCACGGCTTTATGCGCTTTTATCACGTTACAGCAATGAAACATTGCTCGATGACTAAGTTTTATGATACATCATGGCTTGTTAGAAAGCTGGATAACCGCGTTTGTAATTTATTATGACCGAGGAAAGTCCGGGCTTCGTGAAAACATAGTGCCGGGTAACGCCCGGGTGGCGTGAGCCAACGGAAAGTGCAGCAGAGAGTAGACCGCCCGTGATTTTTTAAGCAAGTCTTTTAAGATCGCAGGTAAGGGTGAAAGGGTGTGGTAAGAGCGCACCGCGTGTTTGGTAACAAATATGGCAATGTAAACCCCACTAGAAGCAAAACCAAATAGGAATGGCGTATAGGTGTGTTTTCCACCTGTTGTTCGGGTAGGTTGCTTGAGGTATTTAGCAATAAATATCCTAGATGAATGGTTATCGCTCTATTTCGATAGGGTACAAAACCCGGCTTATAGGCTTTCTAACTTATTAATTTAGTGAAGCAATTCATAAAAAAACCGCCCATCCTATTTTTAGGTATGGGCGGTTCTTTTTATTAGTTTAATTTAGTTTTGTAAGTTTTAAAGCATTGCTGATGATTTATAGGCAGAATATAAAATTGCTACCAAGAACATCCCGCCATTGACGGATAATGCTGATAATAATAATAAGCTTAACATAATGTGTTTTTCCCCTTACACAGATTTAAGTTTGTACTTAATCGTCCTCCAGTAATTTTTGGTTCTTTCTGATTAAGTAAGATGGTTTTACCATAATGATTACTTGAAAGTCAAGTTTTTTGTTTAAAATCAATAGCTTAGTTAAAATATTCCTTTCAAAGGATATTTTTTCATTATGAAAATTCAATAATGGCGGAAAATCAAGGGTTTATAAAAAACCATGTAACCACGATTTTGTGAAACATTATTACAATAATTTTCAAAAAGGACAAAATACCCTTTATTCATAATAATTTTATTTAAAAATAAATAATTGTGAATGGATAGGGCGGCAAGACAATGTCGAATTGACCTTCCACGCTATCCCATGTTATCCCATATATATCCATGAATTTCTTTTTATAAGAGATTTTTGGTTTCGTTTTGTGATTTTGCTTCTTTAGCCAGTTGTAATTCACTTTCTTGATTTTTAAGGAAGGCTTGGTTGTTCTGTATGACGTTGTTTTTGTCTACATTCACAAATAAAGTTGATAAGAAGGGGCGCGTTTCTGTGCCGGCTTCTTTTCGTGCTGAGTTGACGGATCAAAGTTTTCAGGGAATAGTTTTGTTCCGCTCGAATGTTCATGCATGCCTTGAGGGGTTTGCTTATTCTTACATGCAGGAAATTGGAGCACGGTTAGATGACTTTGATTTATTCTCCGCAGAACAAGATGATTTAGCAACGGCGATTTTTGGTGATGCAGTTCAGCTTCCGTGGGATGGTGATGGTCGTGTGATGTTGCCGACGGAGTTAGTGGAATTTTCTGAGTTAAATGAAAAAGCCACTTTTGTTGGGATGGGGCGCAAGTTTCAAATTTGGAGTCCGAGTGTTTTTGAAGCGCGTCGCGAAAGCGCGCGCCAATCGGTTAAGTCAAAAAATATGACGATCCCTAAAGGCAGTGGAGGCGACAAATAATGAGTGCGCATTACCCTGTCATGTTGAATGAAGTGTTGGAAAATTTGGCACCTGTCGATGGTGGCGTTTATGTCGATGGTACATTTGGTGCGGGTGGGTACTCGCAAGCTATATTGGACTCTGCTGATTGTGTTGTGGTGGCGATTGATCGTGATGCATCGGTGATGCCACGCGTGGAAGAGCTTAAGGCGCTATATGGCGATCGCTTTGTGTTTGTTAGTGGGTGCTTTGGTAATGCGCTCGAGTTGGTGCGTAATGCTGGCTATGAATTTATTGACGGTTTCGTGATTGATATTGGCGTGTCTTCTATGCAGATAGATCAGGCGGATCGTGGGTTTTCTTTCCGCTTTGATGGACCGTTAGATATGCGTATGAATAAAAGCGCTGGCGCGACGGCGGCGGATATTGTGAATACGTACGAAGAAGAAGATTTAGCGAATGTGATTTATCGTTATGGTGAAGAGCGTTTATCGCGCCGTATTGCCAAGAAAATTGTTGAACGTCGCGTTGAGGAAAAGTTTGAAACCACAATTGATCTAGCGGATATTGTGCGTAGCTGTGTACCGCGTTCACCGAAGGATAAAATTGACCCCGCGACGAGAACGTTTCAAGCGTTACGCATTGCCGTCAATGATGAGCTGGGTGAATTAGAACGTGGACTAGAAGGTGCGGAAGATTTATTGCGTGATGGCGGTCGTTTGGTTGTGGTCGCATTCCATTCGTTGGAAGATGGTATCGTGAAGGCGTTTACTTATGAGCGCTCTGGTCGTATATCAGGTGGATCACGTCATATGCCTGTGGCACCTCAAGACGTTCCTGTGCCAACGTTTAAATTAGAAAAACGTAAAGCAATTATACCGACAGACGTTGAGACAAAAGAGAATGCACGCTCACGTTCTGCAAAATTACGCGTGGCTGTGCGTGTTAAAGAAGGGGAGGACGTATAATGTTTCGTATCTCTGGACTTCTCATGATGGCATTTGCCGTTTTCTTAAGTGGGTTATTGTTTTGGACGAGCCAATCTGTACAACGCGCTGAAGAAGAGTTGGCGAAGATTAATCAGACGCTTACGGCAGAGGAGGATTCTCTGCGTGTGTTAACAACGGAGTGGTCATATCTGAATCGTCCTGATCGTTTGGAAAAACTGGCGCAAGAAACGCTGGAAATAGAAACAGATAATCCAAAAGATGCGCCGTTTATTATTGAAGGCATGGAAGAAATTCCTGAGCCTATGGTACCTGCTATCCCTCAGGCAAAGCCTGTGCGTTATGATGTTCCCGTTGAAAATGAGGGGGCTAAAGATGAGTAAGTTGAGCCGTCGTCGTTTTCATTTGGTTGGCCAAAAAGGTGGTGCTTTAGAACAAGCGCGTGGGCGTTTGGTGCTGGTTAGTGCATTCTTTGTTTTTTGTTACATTATTGTTGTGGCGCGTGCGGCTGATGTTTCAATTATTCAAGGGGCGTTGGAACAATCGGGTGATGGTAGTGCTGTTTATAGCACATCACCGAAACAAGAAGAAAAAATTTCACGCGCCGATATTATTGACCGTAATGGCGTTGTCTTGGCACGCTCGTTAAAAACGGCGTCCTTGTTCGTTGACCCTGCACTGATTAGAGAACCAAAAAAAGTAGCGAGTGATTTAACGAAAATTTTTCCTGATATGTCTTATGGGGATACGTTACAAAAATTACAAAGTAAAAAGCGTTTTGTTTGGTTGAAAAGAAATATTACACCCGATGAACATGCGAAAATTTTGTATCTTGGCTATCCAGGGTTAAATTTTGAAGAAGAGGAACGTCGTATTTATCCGCAAGGCGCGTTGGCTGTTCATATGGTCGGGGCTTCTGGTGTTGATGGGCAAGGTCTGTCTGGTATTGAGCGTAGCTTTGATGAATTGTTGGCTAAAGGCGGTGAGCCGCTTAAGTTATCATTAGATGTGCGCTTGCAACATGTTTTGCGTCGTGAAATTTCACATGTGATGAAAGACCATAAAGCCAAAGGTGGTGCAGGTATTATCATGGATATTGAAAATGGTGAAGTGATGGCGTCTGTGTCGCTTCCTGATTTTGATCCACATAATTATGGTCGCGCAAAGGACAAACAAAAATTCAATCGCGTTAGCCAAGGTGTTTATGAGTTGGGGTCATCGTTTAAATTATTCTCAACGGCGGCCTTAATTGATAAAGAAAAAGCGGGCATGAACGATAAGTTTGATGTGCGTGAACCCATTAAATATGGTCGTTTTAAAATTCGTGATTACCACGCCGAAAAACGCATCATGACGTTACCAGAAGTATTTATTTATTCATCAAATATTGGCTCTGCCATGATGGGGCAACGTGTTGGTAATAAAGGACTGCAAGATTTTTATAGAGATATTGGTTTGTTAAGCGCGCCTGAGTTTGAATTGGCCGAAGTGGGTAAACCAATTGTGCCTAGCCCTTGGGGTGATATTAATACAATGACAGCAGCGTTTGGTCATGGGATCGCGGTGTCACCATTGCAGTTAACGCGTGCTGCATCTTCTATTGTGAATGGTGGTGTATTGGTACAACCAACATTGGTCATTAATCCAAATTCAATACAAGATAAAAAACGCAAAAGTGCTGTGCGTGTTGTTGAGGCAGAAACATCACATCGCATGAGACAGCTTTTACGATTAACTGTCACAAAAGGCACAGGTGGTAAAGCCGATGTTGAAGGTTATCTTGTTGGCGGTAAAACAGGCACGGCAGAAAAACCAAGTGCTGGCGGTTACTCCAGAAAAAAATTAATTTCATCGTTCTTGGGTTTCTTCCCAATGGATGAACCACGCTACGCAGTTTTTGTCATGGTTGACGAACCGCAAGGCACAAAAGAATCTTACGGCTACGCCACAGGCGGCTGGGTTGGTGCGCCAACGGTTGGTAAGGTTGTTTCCTCTATGGCCTCAATTCTAGGCATCCCTCCAAACTCAGACAATAAACAATTCGAAGCGAGCTTAGTTCGCTATCTCAAAACTAAAGAACAAATAAAGAAGGAGAGGGCCGTTGCGACTCACTGATTTAATCGACACTGAAAAAAATATTGAAATAACAAGTGTAACATCCGATAGCCGTCAGGCGAAAAAAGGATCTCTTTTTGCTGCGTTCCCAGGGAATAAAGTTAAGGGTAGTGATTTTATTTCGGATGCCATTATGCATGGGGCGTCAGCTATTCTTTTTGAAGCGGGTACAAAAATATCGGATAATATTGATGTCGAAAATATTGCTTTAATAGAAACAAAAAACACACGTAAAGATTTTGCGCAAATTGTGTCTAAATTTTATAGGTTACAGCCTGATCATATTGTAGCGGTAACAGGGACGAGTGGTAAAACTTCAACCGTTTCTTTTGTGCAACAATTATGGATGTTAGCGGGCATTGAGAAATGTGCATCGCTTGGGACTTTGGGACTACGTGCGCCAGGGATTAGACGTTATGCGAGTTTGACAACGCCTGGGACACAGGCACTCCATGCGGATTTAGCGGACTTGGCCTCTGGTGGGATTACGCATTTGGCGATGGAAGCTTCTAGTCATGGTTTGGATCAATATAGATTAGACGGCGTGAAAGTATCTGTTGCGGCCTATACCAATTTATCGCGTGATCATCTGGATTATCACAAGGATATGGATGAATATTTTATGGCGAAGGCGCGCTTATTTTCTGATCTTTTGGAAGAAGGTGGGCTTTCTATCATTAATGCTGATGATGAGTATGCGGATAAGTTAAAAAATATTTGTGAGAAGACAGGGCATAAAGTTTTTTCTTACGGTTATGCAGGTGAAGATATTAAAATACTTACACGCACACCAAAACCTCATGGGCAAGATATTAGCTTTGAAGTTCAAGGTAAGAAATTTGATATCATGTTACCACTTGTTGGTGAATTTCAGGTGATGAATGCACTTTGTGCGTTGGGGCTTGTAATTGCTGATGGGAGTGATGTTGAGAAATTTGTGCCTTTATTAGAGAAGCTAGAAGGTGTTTCTGGACGTTTGCAATTAGTGCCTGGGCACAGGGAAGCCGCTGTATACGTGGATTATGCGCATAAGCCTGCTGCGCTTGAAGCTGTACTAAGTACGCTACGCCCTCACACTGAAGGTAAATTATATTGTGTCTTCGGGTGTGGTGGTAACCGCGACCCAGGTAAGCGCGCGATGATGGGAAAAATCGCAAATGATTTGGCTGATATTGTTGTCGTGACGGATGATAATCCACGATACGAAGATCCTGATGTTATTCGTGCAGAAATTTTAGAAGCATGTCCTAGTGCAAAAGAAATTGGTGATCGTGCAGAGGCTATTGAATGGGCAGTCGCGCAATTACAAAAAGGTGATGTTTTGGTTGTGGCAGGTAAAGGGCATGAGCAAGGACAGATTGTCAAAGACACAGTGCTTATTTTTGATGACGTTGAAGAAGTGAAAAAATCTATTAAGAAAGTTAATGCATAATGACGAGATCATCCAATACCATATGGACGGCTAAAGAAGCGGCGCAAGCAACGAACGGAAGCGTTGCAGGAGAGTGGCAGGCGCAAGCAATTTCGATTGATAGTCGTAGCGTTGAAAAAGGTGATCTATTTGTCGCGCTCATAGGTGATAATGGTGATGGTCATGATTACGTGAAAATGGCTTTGGATCAGGGTGCTGTGGCGGCGCTTGTGTCTCGTGAAGTTGAGGGTGTGCCAGCAGAAAGATTATTGATTGTTGAAGATACTTTGAGAGGTATGCAGGATTTAGCAAAGGCTTCACGTGCGCGTGTTAGTGCTAAGGTGATTGGTATTACGGGTAGTGTTGGTAAGACGGGTACGAAGGAGATGCTGGCAACAGCATTTGCATCACAGGGGCAAACACATGCCAGTATTAAAAGTTATAATAATCATTGGGGTGTGCCGTTTACATTATCGAACATGCATCCAGGCACAGATTATGGCGTTTTTGAAATGGGTATGAACCATGCGAATGAAATTACACCGCTTAGTCAGATGGTGAAACCTGATATTTCTATTGTTACAACAATTGCGCCAGTTCATATCGGGAATTTTGAGCATGGTATTGATGGTATTGTGTCTGCTAAGGCAGAAATTTTTGATGGGATGAAGGCTGGATCTGTAGCGATTTTAAATGCTGATATTGAGCCGTTCGAAACGTTGAAACAACGTGCAGAAGATAAAGGAATTATTGTCCATAGCTTTGGTGAGACTAAGGACGCAGACGCAACTATTCTAGATTGCCTAGAGGCCGCAAATGGAACGCGTGTGACGGCAGAAATTTTGGGTGAGAAAGTATCATTTACCCTTCAAATTCCAGGGCGCCATATTGTTTGCAACGCGCTGGCGGTATTATTAGCTGTTAAGGTAGCGGGCGCAGATATTCAAAAAGCAGCAAAATCGTTGGCGCAACAAGAAGCAATTATTGGTCGTGGTAAGCGCGAATATATTGATAGTGGCGTGGCAGATAATCCAATTACATTAATTGATGAAAGCTATAATGCCTCACCAGCCGCGATGAATGCGGCGTTTAAGGTTTTGGCGCTTATTGATCCAGGTCGTGGCGGGCGCCGTATTGCTATATTGGGGGATATGTTGGAGCTTGGTGATGGTAGTGCGGATATGCATAGTGATCTGGCGCTGCCGTTAAAAGCTGCAAATGTTGATTTGGTCTATACTTGTGGTAAATATATGAAGAAACTACATGAAATTTTACCTGCTAACCAGCGGGGTGAGCATAGAGATACAAGTAAAGAGCTTGCGCAAATTGTTCCAGATGTTTTAATTCCTGGGGATGTTGTGATGGTCAAAGGATCATTGGGCAGTAAAATGGGATTAGTGGTTGAGGCGTTACGGTCATTGCCACAGATATTGAAAAAAGAAAAACAAGACTAACTAAGAAAAAGGTACTTTTATAAATGCTGTATTATTTGCTTTATCCACTCGCTGAGGATTATCAGTTTTTTAATTTATTCCGTTACTTAACGTTCCGTAGTGGTGGCGCAGTGATGACAGCATTAATTATTTGTTTTTTAATTGGCCCGCCGATTATTAGATGGCTTAAGAAAAAGCAAAAAGAAGGTCAGCCTATTCGTTCTGATGGGCCAGAAACTCATTTTAAAAAAGCAGGTACGCCAACGATGGGCGGGCTGATGATTTTGATATCAGCGGGGATTTCCGTGTTTCTTTGGTCTGATTTAACCAATCCTTATGTTTGGATTGTCAGTGGCGTTATTATTTCTTTTGGGTTGATTGGGCTGGCTGACGACTACGCAAAGCTAACTAAGCGTTCGCATGAGGGGATATCGGGGAAGATAAGATTAGTGTTTGAGTTTTCGATTGCAGCACTTGCTGTTATGGCTTACGTGCATTTCACGAGCGATGATATTGCGACGGGGCTGTCTATTCCGTTTATGAAAGATTATTTATTGCCGTTGGGTTTTATATTTATTCCTTTTGCCATGTTGGTGATTGTGGGTGCTTCTAATGCGGTTAATTTAACAGATGGGCTTGATGGCTTGGCAATTGTTCCTGTGATGATTGCGGCGGCATGTTTTGGGTTAATCAGTTATTTGGTGGGTAACGCTATTTTCTCTGATTATTTAGCTATTCAATTTGTACCAGGAACGGGTGAACTTTCGATTATTTGCGCGGCATTAATTGGCGGTGGTATGGGCTTCCTTTGGTTTAATGCACCGCCTGCGATGGTGTTTATGGGTGATACAGGATCATTATCTATGGGTGCTGGGCTGGGTGCGATTGCGGTTATTGTGAAGCATGAATTGGTGCTGGGGATTATTGGTGGCTTGTTCGTGCTGGAAACTGTTTCAGTGATTGTGCAGGTGGCGTCCTATAAATTGACGGGTAAGCGCGTCTTTAGAATGGCGCCTATTCATCATCACTTTGAGAAAAAGGGCTGGTCAGAGCCGACCGTGGTTATTCGCTTCTGGATTATTGCTATGATCTTGGCGATGATTGGATTATCCACTCTAAAACTAAGATAAAAATAAATGACAGATTTATCAAATTTTGCAAAAACCATTGATGGAAAACCAGTCGCGGTATTTGGCTTGGGCATTTCTGGCTTGTCGGTTATTCGTGCGTTAATTGATGCAGGTATTATTGTTGTTGCGTGGGATGATAAGGAAGAAAATCAACAAAAAGCAAAAGAACTAGGGGCACAGATAGATGATTTAACCACAAGTACTTTATCAAATTTTGCATGTTTGGTTTTAGCACCTGGTGTGCCTTATACTTTTGACCCGCATCCAGTTGTTATTAATGCGCAGAAACATAATGTAGAAATTATTGGTGATTTAGAACTATTAAACCGTGCAGATCATGGCGTGAAAACCATTGGTATTACTGGGACGAATGGGAAATCAACCACAACGGCGCTTATGACGCATGTGTTGAATGAGTGCGGTATGTCCGCTGTGATGGGGGGGAATATTGGTAAGTCAGTATTTGATTTAGATTTATCAAATGGGTATGAGGTTTTGGTGCTAGAAATTTCGTCATATCAAATGGATTTATGTCCTGAATTTCGTCCTGATATTTCTGTTTTGTTGAACATTACGCCAGATCATTTAGACCGCCATGGATCAATGGAAGAATATATTAAGGCCAAGGCGCGTATTTTAGAAGGTGAAGGTACAGCGATTATTGCTGTTGATGATGACTTTACGCAAACGCTTTTTGATCAGACATTTTGTAGTGGATCACGCAAAGTTTGTCCTGTGTCTTTCAGTACGTCTTTGATTGAAGGGTTATATACGCGCAAAGGTTTTTTGTATGAGAATACGCGCGGAGAAGATATTCAAATTGCGGATTTGAATGGGTTGGAAACGTTAAAGGGTGCGCATAATCATCAAAATATTTTATGTGTTTATCGTGCTTGCTTAGAGCTGGATATTGAACCTGCAAAGATTTTGGAAGCGTTCAAAAGCTATGGTGGATTGGCGCATCGGCAATATTTGGTGACTAAAATTGATGAAGTTACTTATATTAATGATAGTAAAGCCACCAATGCGGAAGCGGCGGCGAAGGCGTTATCCAGTTATAATAATGTTTTTTGGATTATTGGCGGACGTTCAAAAGAGGGTGGCCTTCGGGGCTTAAGTGAATTTAAATCTAAAATCATAAAAACTTACCTGATTGGTGAAGCGTCGGATGAATTTGCGGAGTGGTTGGATAAGCATAATATGATTTATGAGCGATGTGGAGAATTAGATAAAGCCACAGAACAAGCGCATATAGATGCACAAGATTTGGATGCGCCTGCGACTGTTTTATTGTCACCTGCTTGCGCGTCGTGGGATCAATTCTCTTCGTTTGAAAAACGGGGCGATGCGTTCATGAATAAGGTCAAAGAATTGGAACAGAATAGCTAATGAGTATTCTGCCTAAAAATTTATTTTCAAGAACTAGTAAGTCTATTTTGGGGCGCTGGTGGTGGACGATTGATCGTGGATTCTTAGGGTTATTGTTATTATTAATTGTTATTGGTGTGACGTTAGTGGTCTCCGCTAGCCCGCCTGTAGCAATGCGTATCGGGTTGGGGCAATATCATTTTCTTATCCGTCATTTAATTGTTTTGGTGCCGTCGATCGCTATTATGATTGGTATTTCACTTTTGGATATTCGGCAAATTTGGCGTATCTCCTCCATTGGTTTACTAGGCAGTATTATCTGCATGATTTATGTCCTTGGTTTTGGGATGGAGATTAAGGGCGCGCAAAGATGGATTCATCTACCTGGTTTTTCCTTACAACCAAGTGAGTTTGCTAAGCCATTTTTTATTGTGGTGGCGTCATGGTTGATTGCACGTCAAAAAGATACTGAAAAATTTCATGGTATGCGTTATGCGAGTATTTTATTTGCGGTTGTTGTTGGGTTGTTAGTTCTTCAACCTGATATTGGTATGACTTTTGTCTTAACGTGCTGTTTTTTGGTTCTGGTGTTTTTGGCAGGGATTCCGTTTCGGATAATTTTCTTGTTAGCAGGCGGCGGAATTGGAGCGTTGTTTGCGGCTTATTTTTCACTGCCACATTTTAGAAGCAGGTTAGATCGATTTTTGAATCCTGAGAGTGGCGATACTTATCAGATTGAGAAGTCGCTTGATGCCTTTAAAAATGGCGGTATTTTTGGCACTGGCCCTGGTCAGGGGACGGTCAAGCTGTCAATTCCCGATTCGCATGCAGACTTTATATTCTCTGTGGCGGGGGAGGAATTTGGGCTATTTTTCATTGTTATCCTCATTGCGCTCTATGGATATATCATTGTGAGGGGGTTTAATCGCATTATGGACAGTAATAATCTATTTGTGGTCTTGGCAGTGGGCGGATTATTGACTATGTTTGGACTACAGGCACTTGTTCATATGGGCTCGGCGCTCCATTTGTTACCAACAAAGGGAATGACGCTTCCATTGGTTAGTTACGGTGGTTCCTCGCTATTGTCGATGTGTATGGCAATGGGGATGGTTTTAGCGTTAACGCGTAGGCAAGTGCGCTCTGGGATTGCACAGCAAGGATTGTCAATCAGGCCAGTGGGCAGTGAAACATTATAGTTTATAGATTAGGTCAAAAAAACAATGAACGGTGAAGCAAAACATATTTTAATTACAGCTGGCGGTACAGGCGGACACATGTTCCCTGCGGAGGCGCTGGCTGAAGATTTGCTAGATCGTGGATTTAAAGTTTCACTGGCGACTGATGCACGTGGAAAGAAATATAAATTTGCCGATGGGGTGCCGACTTATGTGTTGAAATCTGGCGCGATGAAATCTGGTTTTTTGAGCAAGATAAAAACTGCGGGTGCTTTGTTTTTTGGTTTTATGCAGGCAAAGAAATTAGTCGATAAAATTAAGCCTTCTGTTGTGGTGGGCTTTGGTGGTTATCCATCTTTCCCTGCTATGTATGCAGGTCAGAAAAAAAAT
This sequence comes from Alphaproteobacteria bacterium, assembly GCA_018608245.1. Lineage (GTDB taxonomy): Bacteria > Pseudomonadota > Alphaproteobacteria > Micavibrionales > Micavibrionaceae. The sequence continues at coordinate 44,064 of JABAZY010000044.1, forward strand.
ATTCCAACTATTTTGCATGAACAAAATGCTGTGCTGGGTAAGGCGAATTCTTACCTTGCGCCAAAGACAGACCGTATTGCACTTTCATGGAATGATGTGAGCGGTATGGATGATAGCGATTCTGTGCGTAGTGTGATTACGGGTAACCCAGTGCGTCCAGATATTGCGGCGCTTTATAACAAAGCTTATCCGTCATTGGAGCAAGATGGGCCGTTAAGAATTTTTGTGATGGGTGGCTCATTGGGCGCGCATGTGTTTAGTGAAGTTTTGCCGGTTGCATTAAGTAGTTTATCTGCTGATCATCGTGCGCGTTTAGAAATTGTTCAGCAATGTCGTGAAGAAGATATTGAAGATGTTCGCAAGGCGTACGAAGCTAGTGATATTGATGCCGAACTTAAAGTATTTTTTGATGATGTGGCGGATCAATTAGAATCTTGCCATTTAGTGATTGCACGCTCTGGTGCGGGAACAGTGGCGGAAGTAACAACCGCTGGTCGCCCTGCGATTTTTGTGCCTTATCCGCATCATGCAGATCAACAGCAAAAGCGTAATGCAGATGCCGTGGCGGATGCTGGTGGTGCGTGGGTAATGACGCAGAATGGTTTTACAACGGAAGCAGTGTTGGCACGTGTTGAGACATTTTTGCAAAACCCAGAGACGTTATTTAGAGCGGCTGAAAATGCCCGTAGTTGTGGTCGTCCAGATGCCGCACGTAAGCTAGGTAATTTGGTGACGGCGTTGGCAAGTGGTTGGGACAAGGCTGATCAAAAGCCATTTGACCTGACACAGGGCAGAATTTAAATAAAACGATAATAAAGTAGAGGAAAACGCCATGAGAGCGATGCCCCAAACTATTGGTAAAATTCATTTCGTCGGTATCGGCGGAATCGGTATGAGCGGAATTGCAGAAGTGCTTCATGCGCTGGGCTATGAAGTTCAAGGGTCAGACATGTCTGATGGTGCCAATGTTGAGCGTTTGCGCAAAGAAGGCATCAAGGTTTTTATTGGGCATAAGGCTGAGAATATTGATGAAGCGGCGATTGTTGTCGTCTCGACGGCGATCAAGGAAGAAAACCCAGAGTTAAAAGCGGCACATGAGAGCCGTAAAACAATTGTCCGCCGTGCCGAAATGCTGGCGGAAATTATGCGCATGAAATGGTCAATTGCCATTGCGGGTACGCATGGTAAGACAACTACAACCACGATGGTTGGAACAATGCTGGAAGAGGCGGGGTTTGACCCAACTGTGATTAATGGCGGTATTGTTAACCGTTACGGTACAAATACGCGCGTTGGTGAGAGTGACTGGATTGTGGCGGAAGCTGATGAGAGTGATGGAACATTTACCAAACTCCCTGCGACTGTGGCAGTTGTCACCAATATTGATCCTGAGCATTTAGATCATTATGGCTCATATGATAATATTAAGGCAGCGTTTAGACGTTTCATCGATAATTTACCGTTCTATGGCTTTGCGGTTTTATGTTCCGATCATCCTGCTGTTCAGGCGTTAATTCCGAACATATCAAATCGTCGCATCATAACGTATGGGTTCAATCCGCAGGCAGATATTCGTGCAATTAACATTCGTCCAGCACCAGAAGGTACACATTTTGATGTAGAGCTGGCGGGTTGGATTACAGGACAGGAAGGCGAGACTATTCGCGATATATTCTTGCCAATGTTAGGCGATCATAATGTTTCTAATTCGCTTGCGTCATTGGCGATAGCACATGAAATGGGCGTTCCGATTGCGACCATGAAAACCGCGATGAAGAATTTTAGTGGTGTTAAAAGGCGCTTTACCAAGACGGGCGAAAGCAACGGTATTAGCGTAATTGATGATTATGCGCATCACCCTGTTGAGATTAAGGCTGTGTTGAAAGCCGCGCGTCAGGCCGTTGATTCCACGGGTAAGAAGGTGATTGCTGTTATGCAACCGCACCGTTATACCCGTTTGAGGGATCTATTCGAAGATTTTAGTGCTTGTTTCAATGATGCTGATCAAGTGTTTGTTGGGGATGTTTACGAGGCAGGGGAATTGCCGATTGAAGGCGCCACAAAAGAAGCATTGGTCGAGCGTCTAAAAGAGCTAGGGCATAAGGATGCGCAAGTCTTGAGCGATGTTAATAAGCTTGGTGAGACACTCGCTGAAACAGCAGAAGAAGGAGATTATGTGATTTTCCTCGGTGCTGGTGATATCACCAAATGGGCCTATGCCTTGCCGAAACAGCTAGATGATGCCTTCGCCAAGAAGCAAAAACAAAGAGCTTAAATTGAGTGAGGCCGCACAATCAATATTAACTGGGCTACCCGAAGTGCGCGGGCGGTATAAGGAGAATGCACCGCTGGGCGCTATTGGCTGGTTTCGGTGTGGGGGAACTGCTGAGGTGCAGTTTAAGCCTGCTGATATTGAAGACTTACAACATTTTTTGAAAGATTGTCCTGAGGGTGTGCCGATTAATATATTTGGCGCGCTGTCGAATAGTATTATTCGTGATGGGGGATTAGAGGGGGTTACGATACGCTTAGGTCGAGAATTCTCTGCTATTGATATTGAGGGTGATGAAGTGACCGCAGGGGCGCTGGCGCTTGATGCCAATGTTGCGAGTGTGTCTGCCGATGCAGGACGGGGCGGATTGGAATTCCTAAGTGGTATTCCAGGTTCTATCGGGGGTGCATTAAGGATGAACGCTGGGTGTTACGGTACTGAAATAAAAGATGTTTTAATTTCTTGTCAGGCGTTGGATAAAAAAGGCGCGCTCCACAGCTTCACGCCAGAAGATTTGGGCATGAGTTATCGCCATATTGATCTTTCAACGGATTATATATTTATAAACGCTACGTTTCGATCTAAAAAAGAAACGCCAGAAATAGTGCTAGCGCGTATGGCTGATATTAAGAAAAGCCGTGAGGATGCTCAGCCTATTCGTGAGAAAACGGGCGGATCAACTTTTGCCAATCCAAGCACGCAAGATTTAGAAAAAGCGGGACTACCGTTAGACACTAAAGTCTGGAAAATTATTGATAGTGTCGGCGGGCGAGGCCTAACCATTGGTGGCGCGATGATGTCGGAGAAGCATTGTAATTTTATGATTAATAACGGCATGGCCACCGCACAAGATCTAGAAGATTTAGGCGAGGAAATTCGTGCCCGCGTTTTGGAAAAGCACGGAATCACCCTACGCTGGGAAATTAGACGTATAGGGAAGAAATTGGGAGAATAAGATGGCGAAGAAAGTAGTTTTACTTGTTGGTGGTTGGAATGCAGAGCGGGAAGTTTCTGTGACCAAGGGGAAATACGTTGAAGCTGCGCTTATTGAGGGGGGCTATGATCTTAAGGTTGTGGATTTAACACAAGATATTCCCAAGCTCTTAAAAGACTTAACGCCTAAACCTGATGCGGTGTTTAATAATCTGCATGGGCGTATAGGTGAGGATGGGGTTATTCAGGGATTATTGACCTTGCTTGATATACCTTATACGCATTCTGGCGTTATGGCTTCTGCCATTGCTATGGATAAAGTTTTGTCAAAAAGTATTGCGCAATCGGTGGGCGTGCCTGTGGCTAAAGGCGGGTTGGCGACAAAAGAGGAAGTTATGGCAGAATCAGTTGTACCGCGCCCTTATGTTGTAAAACCCTATGATGGTGGCTCTAGCGTGGATATTTACATCGTTAAAGAAAACGACAATCACTTAGAAAATATTGGCGAAAACTGGAATTATGGCGCACATGCGCTGGTGGAGGAATATATTCCAGGTCGTGAGTTAACTGTGGCGGTGCTAGATGGCAAGGCGCAAGCTGTGGGTGAGGTGGAAACACATACGGGCGGTTTCTTTGATTATGAGGCTAAATATGCTGGTGTCATGTCTGATGATCCTTCAGACGATAAAACTGAAGTGATACTGCCTGCAAAAATTCCGCAAAATGTTTACGATGCCGCTTTAGATTATGCCGAACGTGTGTATAATGTTATTGGATGCAATGGGTTAGCGCGTTGTGATTTCAGATTTGATGAAGAAAAAGGGCTGGATGGTCTTTGCTTCTTAGAAATTAATACGCAACCTGGAATGACAGCTGATTCTATTGGTCCTTCTCAATGTGTCTATAACGGCATGTCTTTTGTTCAATTATGTTCTCATCTGGTGGAAACCGCAAAATGTCACGGAAATATAACAAACGCCCAAAATCAAAAGGGACAAGATCTCAAGGAACAAGACGGAGCTCAATCCTCAAAAAGCGGCCCGCATCAGCAGAGCGCATAATTTTTTGGACAAAGCGCTTTGGCGTTTTGGCGGCGAGCTTAATCTTTATCGGTTGGTTGGGTGCTTGGTTCTTTATGTCGGGCGCATCGCAAAAGTTTGGGCACTGGACGCAAGACAAAATATATATGGCGAGCGCGAATGCGGGCTATAGCGTCGAAAATATTTTGGTCGAGGGGCGTCACTTTACAGATGGTGAAACTTTAAAGGCAATTATGGGGATTGAAAAACATGATCCTTTATTCGCTTATGACTTGGCGGATATTCAAATAAAAATCGAAAAATTATCATGGGTGAAAACCGCGCGTGTTGAGCGTCGTTTGCCAGATACAATTTATGTGCATTTGGAAGAGCGTGTGCCAATGGCGCTGTGGCAACGTAATAAACGCCTGAGCCTGATTGATACAGAAGGTAAGGTCGTGACCGATCATAAGCTAGAACGGTTCAAAGATTTAGTGATTGTCGTTGGCGAAAAAGCGCCAGAGGAAGCGACGAAGTTTCTACAAATTTTGGATGCTGAGCCAGAGGTATTAAACCGTGTAGAAGCAATAACTTATGTGTCTAACCGTCGTTGGAACTTGAAATTAAAAAACGGCGTGACGGTAAAATTGCCTGAAGACGAGATGTCGTTGGCGTTGCGTAGGTTATCAGTGACGCAAGATAAAGAAAATATCATGGATAAAGATATAGAAGTTATTGATGTTCGCGAGCATGACCGTATTATCGTCCAAACAAAACCTGGTGCGGTTCAGGAATATCAAGATAGTTACAGTCAGGTAAATGCTACATCAGGCGGACAAATTTAATATAGAGACGTTGAGCGTATGAAACATAAATCAAAACCACGTGGGTCGCTTGTTGCCGCCCTTGATATTGGAACACATAAAATTGCGTGTTTCATTGGGCGCGTGTGTGATGATGAAGGCGGGGTCGAGATTTTGGGCGTGGGCTACCATGCCTCCCAAGGCATAAAAGGCGGCGCGGTTGTTGATATGGAAGCTGCCGATAACGCTATTCGTCAAACCGTTCATACGGCTGAGAACATGGCGGCGGAAGCGATGAAGGGTTATCCTTTGCGAGATGTGATTGTGAATGTGCCAGGGATGCAAATTGATACTTATGATGTGTCGGCGAATATTCAAATTGCAGGACAGGTGATTACCGATAACGATATGCGCCGTGCGCTGGCGAAGGCACAAGATCAAATTATTAGCGCGAATTATGAACTGATCCATACTATTCCTGTCCATTGCTCCATTGATGGGCAAGAGGGGATACGTGAGCCACGCGGGATGACGGGGCAAACGTTGGAAGTGGGTATTCACATGGTCACAGGTGATTTATCACCGCTTCAAAATATGGCGAGTTGCGTTGAGCGGAGTCATTTGGATATTGAGGCTTTATGTGCCGCGCCTTATGCGTCGGGACTGGCGTCATTGGTTGAAGATGAAATGGATTTGGGCTGTACCGTTATTGATATGGGTGCGGGCATTACGTCGATTGCTGTTTTTCAGGCGGGTGTCATGGTGTTTATGGAGTCTATTCCTGTTGGTGGTTGGCATGTGACAAATGATATTGCGCGCGGGTTAACCTGTAGCCACGCCGATGCTGAACGCCTCAAGACATTATATGGTAGCGCGATGATGACCAATAGTGATGAGAGCGAATTGATTGATGTGCAACCGCTGGGTGAGACAGATCAACTTGATTCAAACCAAGTGCCACGCTCATTATTAATCGGAATTATTCAACCACGCTTGGAAGAGATTTTGGAAATGGTGCGTGCGAGGCTCGATGATAGTGGGCTGGGCAGTGCGATGGGACGCCGCGTTGTGTTAACAGGTGGCGCAAGTCAGTTACCGGGTTTACGTGATTTGGCGCAAATGATTTTGGATAAACAGGTGCGCCTTGGTAAGCCTATCCGCCTTGTTGGCCTGCCAGATGCTGCAAGCGGTGCAGCATTTTCAACCGTCGCTGGGTTGCTTACTTATATGACAGCCCGAAGCCACGAAATGCCTGCCGAAATAATGGCCAGCGTTGACCCTGGATCATTGTGGGAACGCTTCAAATTCTGGTGGAAAGAGAATTGGTAGTCTTCTTGTGCCTTTGAGCATATACTGGAAATACAATGAATAAAAAGAAACTAATCGTCAGTTTGATTATAAGTATTACCATTCTTATCACTGGGCTGGGTTACTTTGTTTTGGCTAATAAAGAATTAGATTATAAAAAAGAATATACTCAAGAAGAATGGGATAAATTTTCTAAAGCTCAGCAGAAAGAAATGCGTGAAAAAAGGCTTTGTGACCCTGATAGTTTTTTAAGGAGCACAGGGGTAGATTGTAGCAAATACAAATTGTAAAGTTTTGATGATTTGTTCTTGGGGCGGATAAAAATCCTCATCAAATAGTTATTTTTAATTATTCAGTGGATATCCCGTACTTATCCACAGCTATATACGCAAGGACTCTTGGCGGGATTCACCGCTTGTGACACAATCTAATTTATCGATTCATTTGAGTCGGTTAGCCATTTTTTCTTAAGCATCTTCTGGGGAGGATTTAAGCGGAAATAATTAAAAAAAAGCACTTTTTCTAATCTCTCGGCATTTTCAGGATTCCGTTTTAGAAAAAATAAACATAGAATCTAGTTACACCACGCGTAACACACCGTCATGGAGGTCACCACATTATGATAAACGTAAGAATACAAGCACCAGAGGTTCAAAAATTGTCACCAAAAATTACAGTCGTCGGAGTCGGCGGAGCAGGCGGTAACGCCGTCAATAACATGATTTCATCAGCACTAGAGGGATGTGAATTCCTTGTCTGTAATACAGACGCTCAGGCGCTAGAGGGATCTTTATGTGATAACAAAATTCAATTAGGGGCGCACGTGACAGGCGGTCTTGGTGCTGGTGCGAAACCAGAAATTGGTGAAAAAGCAGCCCATGAGAGCTTGGACGAAGTGATGCAATTCCTTGAAGGCTCAAACATGGCCTTCATTACCGCTGGTATGGGTGGTGGAACGGGAACGGGTGCCGCTCCTGTGATTGCGAAAGCTTGTCGTGATGCAGGTATCTTGACCGTTGGTGTTGTGACGAAGCCTTTCCATTTTGAAGGAACGCACCGCATGAACATGGCGGATGCTGGTATTAATGAAATGCAAGATTTTGTTGATACGCTGATCGTTATTCCTAACCAAAACTTATTCCGTATCGCAAACGAGAAAACAACTTTCGCGGAAGCCTTCAAAATGGCTGATGGTGTGTTGCAATCTGGTGTGCGTGGCGTGACTGATTTGATGGTGATGCCTGGTCTGATTAACTTAGACTTCGCTGATATTCGTAGTGCGATGCTTGAAATGGGTAAAGCGATGATGGGTACTGGTGAAGCTGAAGGTGAGCGCCGTGCAACGGAAGCTGCTGAATCTGCAATCAACAACCCACTTCTAGATGATGTTTCAATGAAGGGTGCTAGAGGCGTTATTATTAACGTGACTGGTGGCGCTGACATGACATTGTTCGAAGTTGATGAAGCGTGTAATCGCATTCGTGATGAAGTTGATCCAAATGCGAATATTATCTTTGGTTCGACCTTTGATGAAAAACTTGATGGTCAAATGCGTGTGTCGGTTGTGGCAACGGGCATTGATTCTCAGGAAGCGGCGCGTACAATTCCGGGTACAGGAGGCCTTCGCGTTAACGCAGTGGGAAAGTCTGATACGTCTGGTACAGTAGGTGCTGGGGCGACAACGACTGTGAAAACAGGTATGGAACGTGCTATTCCACAAACGGAAGTTGCTCGTGCGATGACGATGAGTGCCAGACAGTCTATTCCGGCGTCTGCGCCAGTTCAGCCTGTAGCTTCTGCACCTGTTAAAGCATCTGTGCCAACAGAAGCAGATATGTTTGAACAAAGTGAGTTTCAAGCGGTTATTGAAGAAAAGCCAATGGTAACACCCGCAACAACATCAATGCGTGGTAGCGTGCAAGGTGGAAAATTCATTCCACCAAGCCCGATGGTGCCAGAGCCACAGGATACTGTTTCTTATGCAGCGCCTGTTGTTCAGCCTGTTGTTCAGCAACAACCTCAAACACAGCAGCAGCCCCAACAACAACCAACATCGAATTTCTCTGCGGCGCGTAGCGCAGCGACAACATCGACAGTCGGTAGTAGCATGGCAGAGCGTATGAATCGTGAAGAGCAACAATCAACATTGAATGCTCAACGTTATACTGGTCAAAATGAACAAGCTTATCAAGAAGTTGCGGCAAGTAGTGGCCTAAACTTACGCCCACCAGTACCGGGTGCGAGCACAGCTGAAAAGCGTAAGTCTCCTAGCTTGTTTGAACGTATTACCAATGTGTATAAAGGCGATCATGGCGCTCAACAAACTGAGCAAGGTGAAGGTGATCAGGCTCAAGGATCAGCTGGTGGTAACGCCTCTGGCGGTTTCCACGGTGGATTACGTGCTGAGCGTGCGCCTGTCGATCCTTCTCAAGGTAAGTTAAATATTGATTCTCCTGCAGCGGCTCCTAAAGCCAAGGTGGAAGACGATTTAGACATCCCTGCGTTCTTGAGACGTCAAGCGAACTAGTATTAGTATTTTAAGTAATTTTCTGGTGTCCTCCAGATTATATACCTAAGGGAGCTTTCATTAGCTCCCTTTTTTTATAGCAGGCGTAGCGCGTTTACGCGCCTGAGCTCTTTCTTACTACAGACATGTAACATTCCGATACAAACTGTGATTTTTTATTTTGTGCCTGCTTCTGTATATTGAGAGCATAAAGAAAGTATAAAGCGTAGCGGGTTTACCCGCCTGAGCCACGAAAAAAAACGGAATATTATGCAAAAAACAGTGAAAAACACTATCTCAATCGAAGGAATCGGCCTGCATTCGGGCGTTACGGTTCATATGAGCATTCACCCAGCCTCACCAGATCATGGTGTGACATTTAAGCGTGTGGATATCACTGATGGTAGAGATAACGTGATTTTGGCACGTTGGGACAAGGTTGTTGATGCCCGTTTATGTACGGTTATTGGTAATGATGCAGGTGTAACTGTTGGCACAATTGAACATGTAATGGCGGCTCTTCGTGGCTGTGGCGTTGATAATGCGATTATCGAAGTGGATGCACCAGAACTACCAATTATGGATGGTAGCTCAAAAGAATTTGTTGAAAAAATTGAAGAAATTGGCACACGTGTTCAAAGTGAGCCAAGACGCGCTATTCGTATTTTGAAAGAGATTAACTATCAAGAAGGCGATAAAACAGTGACATTGTCACCATCTGCTTTGCCAATTTATAGTGGTACTATTCAATTTGATAACCAAGCGATTGGTACGCAAAGCTATGAAATGAAGTTTGTGAACGGTAATTTCAAGCATGATATGGCTGATTGCCGTACATTCTGCATGTTGCAAGATGTTGAAATGATGCGTGCAAATGGCCTTGCGCTAGGTGGTTCATTGGATAACGCGATCGTTGTTGATGATACAGGCGTGATGAACGAAGAAGGCACACGTTGCCAAGATGAATTTATCCGTCACAAATTACTGGATGCGATTGGTGATATTTCACTATGTGGTGGTTTGTTTATCGGACGCTATGACTCATTCAAGGGTGGTCATGACATGAATAATAAGGCGTTACGTGCTTTATTTGCCGATGATAGTGCATGGGAAATCGTTGATATGTATTTGGAAGTAGATGAAGCTGAAGGCTTTATGTATGACGAAAAACCACGCATTTCGGCTGTTTCAGCAGCCTAAACTAACCTCATTTTTTATTATTAGCAGCGTAGCGGGCTTGCCCGCCTGAGCCGCTATTTAATCGACAGATTAAATAGCATAATTAACGCTAAATGCTTTTAATTTGGCGCTTATCGCGCTATTAATAGTCCATGCAAAAAAATAATCTATTACTGATTTTAGTGGTTTTAGGCCTAGCTCTAGTTGGCTGTTCGTCTAAAGATAAGAAAGAAGCAGAAGTTGAGGTTAAGCCTCAAACATCTGTGGAAGAGCTATATAACCGTGCGGCGAAAGAGCTGGATGATGAAAATTACGTGAGGGCTATTCCATTATTCGAAGAAGTTGAGCGTGAGTTCCCTTATTCTCAGTGGGCGACTAAGGCACAATTAATGGCGGCGTTTTCGGCGTATAAAGCAGACCGTTATGACGAAGCTATTTTGTCCATTGATCGCTTTATTGATTTGCATCCAGGTAATGAAGATATCGACTATGCTTATTATCTTCGGGCACTCGCTTTCTATGAGCAAATTTCTGATGTAGCGCGTGATCAAAGTATTACGGATGAAGCGCTAAGATCATTAGATAGTTTGATCGTTCGTTTCCCGAACAGCCAATATACGCGTGATGCTAAATTAAAACGTGATCTGACGCTTGATCATTTGGCAGGGAAAGAAATGGAAATTGGTCGTTACTATTTAAACCGTAATCAAATGAATGCAGCGATTAACCGCTTTAATGAAGTTATTAAAGATTATCAAACAACAACCCACGTGCCAGAGGCTCTCCATAGATTAGTGGAAGCTTATCTGACCATTGGGTTGCGTGATGAAGCATTTAAGATGGCGGCTATTTTAGGCCATAATTATCCAGGATCTAAATGGTATCAAGACACTTATAAGTTAATGGATGATCAGTCGCGCGCAAAATTAATTAAAGATCGTTCTTTCGTCGATAAGACAGTCGATTCTTTGTTCAAGCCTAATTAAAGTGAGGCGGGAAACATGCTCGCCAGTCTAACTATCAAAAATGTCGTGCTGATCGACCAAATGACGGTGCATTTCGACTCTGGTCTATGTGCGTTGACGGGCGAGACGGGCGCAGGTAAATCCATTTTATTAGACTCGCTTGGGTTAGCGCTAGGCTCACGTTCAGATGCTAAGTTAGTGCGTCATGGAACGGATCAAGCAAGCGTAACGGCAGAATTTAACATTGCGCCTGAGCATCAAATATTCGAATTTTTAAAGGAGCAAGATTTAGAGACAGAAGCGCCACTTATCTTGCGCCGTACAGTGGGGGTTGATGGGCGTTCGCGGGCATTTGTAAATGATCAAGCGGTTAGTGTTAATATGCTCAAAAATATTGGTGAATTTTTAGTCGAAATTCATGGGCAATTTGATACGCATAAATTATTAAATGCTGGCTATCATATCATGCTGGTTGATGAATATGCTGATCATAAGCAAGCACTTAAAAAACTATCGGCACAATGGCATGAATGGAAAAATGCGCAAGAAAAATTAATTACGGAACAGAGCCGCATTGAAACTGCTAGAGCGGATGAAGAATATTATCGTAGTGCGTTGGAAGATTTAGATAAGCTTGACCCTAAAGCGGGAGAAGAAGAAACGTTATCTGCTCTTCGTACGAAGTTGATGCGCCGTGAGAAAATTATTGATTCATTGAATTCGGCGAAGTTAGGTTTGCAAGATATTGAAAGTGCAACTGCGACTGTTTGGCGCGCGATAGATGGTATTTCTGATGACGCGCCGAAAGTGCTTGAGGCTATGGATAAGGTCGATGCGGAGCTTCAGGAGGTGGCGTCTAGCCTTGATGATCTGGCGTATGAAGTGGATAATAGTGAGTATTTATCCGAAATTGATGATCGTTTGTTCGCGTTAAAGGCGCAGGCGCGTAAGCATAGTTGTGAGATTGATGCGCTGTCCGCGAAGCGTGAAGAAATTGCACAAGCGTTGAATGATATAGAGCATCAAGATCATTTGCTGGCTGATTTAATTAAAGCGGTTGAAGCGTATAAGCGTAGCTATCAAAAGCAAGCAGAAGATATTAGCAAGGCACGTCAAAAAGCCTCTGCGAAGTTAGAAAAATTAATTGCGTTGGAATTGCCTCCATTAAAATTGGAAAAAGCACGCTTTGAAGTGTCGGTCGCACAACTTCCTGAAGAGCAATGGAATGAGCGGGGCATGGATGCTGTGAAGTTTTTGGTTTCTACCAATACAAATACACCTGCGGGAGATTTGAGTAAGATTGCTTCGGGCGGTGAGATGTCTCGTTTCATGTTAGCGCTTAAATTAGTGCTCTCAGAAGTTGGTAGTGCGGGCTCGCTTGTGTTTGATGAGGTAGATAGTGGTATTGGCGGTGCAACGGCGGCGGCTGTGGGGCAACGTTTGGCACGTTTAGCAGAGCGGGCGCAGTTGTTGGTGGTGACACACTCCCCGCAAGTGGCAGCGATGGCGAAAAACCAATGGATAGTCGCTAAAGGTGGCGATGATGTTGTTAAAACCAACATTATTCAGTTGTCTAAAATCGAACAACGCCGTGAAGAAATTGCGCGTATGTTAGCGGGTGCAGAAATTACCGAAGAGGCACGTGCGGCGGCCAATAAATTACTTGAAGCAGGGGCGGCGTAGATAAAATGTCTGATGCGTTATTTGATTTAGATAAACAGGATGCTGTTGCACGTCATAAAGAATTATCAGAAAAAATTTTTTATCATGATGAAAAATATCATGGGCAAGACACGCCAGAGATATCGGATGCTGAGTATGATAAATTACGCTTAGCGTTAATTGATCTAGAAAAAATATATCCAGACCTTGCAACAGATCAAAGCCCAACAAAAAAAGTTGGAGCTATACCGTCACGTGGGTTTAAGAAGATAAAACATGTTGTTCCGATGTTATCATTAGGGAATGTGTTTAGCGCGGAAGAGTTGGAAGATTTTCTTGATAAGGTTCGTCGTTTCATTGGCGTTGAGAAAGCTGAGAGTATTGAGATTACAGCGGAACCTAAAATTGATGGGCTTTCTTGTTCTATTCGTTATGAGAACGGGGTTTTGATATCGGCGGCGACGCGAGGGGATGGTTATGAGGGTGAGGATATAACAGATAATGTGAAAACAATTTCTGATATTCCGCATGCGTTAGCCAAGAGCGCGCCAGAAATTTTGGAAGTGCGTGGTGAAATTTATATGCGCCGTGATGAATTTATCGCGTTAAATAAGAAGCAAGAAGAAGATGAGAAGCCAATTTTTGCTAATCCGCGTAATGCGGCGGCAGGTAGTTTGCGTCAACTAGATTCAAAAATAACAGCATCCCGAAAGTTAAATTTCTTTGGTTATGCGTTGGGTGAAATAAGCGAGCCTATTGCCGAGACACAATGGGGTATTCGTGAGAAATTAAAAGAATGGGGTTTTGCCGAAGCTTCTCCTGCAGCGTTGTGTAAAAATAGTGAAGAGATTTTAAAGTTTTACGACGAGATATCAACTATACGCCCTGACCTGACTTATGAGATTGACGGTGTGGTTTATAAGGTTAATGATTTGAAGTTGCAGGAACGTCTTGGCTTTGTATCGCGTGCGCCACGGTGGGCAACGGCGCATAAATTCCCTGCGGAACAGGCTGTTACTATTATCAATGATATTAATATTCAAGTTGGACGGACAGGTGTTTTGACGCCTGTGGCACGGCTAGAGCCTATTACTGTTGGTGGTGTGGTGGTGTCGAATGCTACGCTTCATAATGAAGATGAAATTGAGCGTAAAGATGTGCGCATCGGCGACCATGTGGTTATTCAACGTGCCGGTGATGTTATTCCGCAAGTGGTTGAGGTGGTGCTGGATAAGCGCCATAAAGATTCTAAACCTTATAAATTTCCACACGCATGTCCTATTTGTTTTTCTCCTGCGCTTCGTGAAGAGGGTGAAGTGGCTTGGCGTTGCAGTGGTGGGTTGATCTGTGAGGCGCAGGCTGTTGAGCGCCTTAAGCACTTTGTAAGTCGTTTGGCTTTTGATATTGATGGCTTAGGTGCAAAAATAATTGAGCAATTTTATCAAGAAGGTTTAATTAAAACGCCTGTTGATATTTTCAAGCTGCAAGAAAAAGATAAAGAATCGTTAACGCCGATACGTGCGCGTGAAGGATGGGGTGATTTATCCGCTAAAAATTTATTTCAATCGATTAATGATAAACGTGAAATTGAATTAAATAGATTTATTTACGCGTTGGGCATTCGCCAAATTGGTGAAGCATCTGCAAAACGGTTGGCTGGGTTTTACGGTAGTTTTTCAATTTTGAGAAAAGCAATGAGTGAGGCGCAGGATCAAGAAAGCGCTGCTTATGAAGATTTGTTGAGCATTGATGATATTGGTCCGCTAATGGCGCATGATTTAATTGATTTCTTTACGCATGATTATAATCAAGAAATACTGGATGGGTTAGAAAATATACTGACCATTAAAGAGTATGAGCAAGTACAGGCATCGGATAGTGCAGTTGCTGGTAAAACGGTGGTCTTTACAGGGACAATGGAGAAAATGACCCGTGCGGAAGCTAAGGCCACTGCTGAAAAATTAGGCGCAAAAGTATCTGGGTCGATTTCCAAGAAAACTGATTTTTTAGTGGCTGGAGAAGATTCTGGATCTAAATTAAAAAAAGCGCAAGCATTAGAGGTTAGTGTTCTGTCTGAACAAGAATGGTTAGATTTAATTAACTAACTTTTTTGACAAGATCAAAGAACTTCTTTGTGAAGATGCTTCTGATTTCGTCAGTTTCCATCAAAATTTCATGCTTCGCATTCGGTAACTCTATTATTTCAACATCAGATAACTGCTTTGCAAATTTTTCAGTTTCCTTGTTATCGACTAATTTTTCATGTTCTGCTGTTGCGATGAAAACAGGGATTTTAATTTTCGAGATGTTAAATTTTTCATTTAATAATTTACAAGATTTTAAGCTTTCAAAAACCCAACGAATAGTTATGTTACCAATTTGAAGCTCTGGTACAGACATGCACCATGCATTGTGAATTTTATCGCGCAGAGGGTCGCTAGAGAAAATGTCTTTGCCGTCACTGCTACGTGCTTGAGCGTACCAATCTTTTCCGCCAGGGATGTAGCATGTATGAATAGAAGGTAAGTTTTTTAGGAACCATTCAACGGCCGATTTTGTATACTTCAAATCTTTAATACCGACCATTGGTGCGGCGAAACCAGCCGCATCAATAACGCCTGGGAATTCTTGTAAATAACGTAGGCCAATATGTGCACCCATGGAATGCCCCATAATAATGATTGGTTTTTCGTTTGTGATCACATTTTGGGTCATATAATGAAGATCAGAAATATCTGTTTTATAACCGTTAGAGTGGCGTTTATGCGCATTTGGAATGTAGCGGGATGACCGTCCTTGGTAAGCCCAATCAATAATGTAAAAATTATATTTTTTAGCTAAACATTCGCGGGTGAATTCGATATATTTTTCACCAAATTCGCTTAAACCCGGTAGAATTAAAATATTGGCTTTCGCAGATTCAGGTTTGCGTCCAGCAAGTGCATAGTTGTAGTGAATGTGATGACTGGTGTCAGGGTTTATAAATGCATCTCTCTGCCATTCTTTTGGTAGCAAAAATTGTTCAGGCAGTTCTGGGTAAGTTGAGCGTACCAAAATCTATTCCATCGCTTTCACAATATTTTCAGTCATCTTTTTCGCATCATCCAATAACATGTAAGTGTTATCTTCGTAGAAAAGTGGGTTATCAATGCCTGCATAACCCGAACCCAATGAACGTTTTATAAATAAAACAGTTTTTGCATTCTCAACATTTAAAACAGGCATACCGTAAATAGGGGAGGTAGGATCATTCTTAGCGGCTGGGTTTGTAATATCATTTGCGCCAATCACGTAAGCTACATCAGCTTGTGCAAAGTCACGGTTGATGTCTTCTAGTTCGAATACTTCATCGTAAGGCACGTTGGCCTCAGCGAGTAGTACGTTCATGTGACCCGGCATACGACCCGCGACTGGATGAATAGCATAAACAACATCTACGCCTTCTTTTTTCAGTGTATCAGCAAGCTCGCGCACAACATGTTGAGCCTGTGCCACCGCCATACCGTAACCCGGCACGATGATAACTTTAGAGGCATTTTTCATGATGAAAGCGGCATCTTCGGCAGAGCCAATTTTGGCATTACGGTCGCCATAATCATGCGCTTCGCCTGATGCTTCTGCGCCGAAGCCACCCAAGATCACGCTTAGGAATGAGCGGTTCATCGCTTTACACATGATGTAGGATAGAATGGCACCAGACGCACCAACAAGTGCTCCTGTGATAATCAAAAGATTATTTTGGAGCGTGAAACCAATACCTGCGGCAGCCCAACCTGAATAGGAATTCAGCATGGATACAATCACAGGCATGTCTGCGCCACCGATTGGGATGATGATTAAGATACCTAATAAGAAGGACACCAAAATTAGAGTCCAAAGGATAGTCGTGCTTTGGGTTATACAAAGAAGCACGATTAATAATACTAATCCACCTGCGATGGTCGCGTTGATTAAATGCTGGCTAGGGAAGCTTACGGGTTTTCCTGTCACGATGCCTTGTAATTTACCAAAAGCAATTAGGGAACCAGTAAAGGTAATCGCCCCAATAACTAAGCCGATCGACATCTCAACCAAGCTAGAGGTGTGGATGTCACCAATAGTGCCGATGTTATAGGCTTCTGGGCTGAAGAAGGCGGCGATGGCTACAAATACGGCGGCTAAACCAACGAGTGAATGGAAGGCGGCGACCAATTGTGGTAGCGCGGTCATTTGAATTTTTAGGGCAATGAAACTACCTATTGAGCCACCAATAACTAAACCTAGGGCAATCATAGTCCATGAGTGGGTGGCAAAGAATAAGGTTGTTAGGATTGCAATCGCCATCCCTGTCATTCCAAAGATTAATCCTCTTCGGGCGGTCTCTGGTCCTGATAGGCCACGAAGTGCCATGATGAAACATATGGCAGAGATGAGATAAGCTAAGGCTGAAATTGATTCCATTATATTGTCCTAATTAATCGTCTAAATTCTATTCTTAAATTTTTGTGTGTTGTCTTAAGTTTTCTTTTTGTTAAACATGTGCAACATACGGCGCGTCACAATGAAGCCACCGAAGATGTTAATGGCGGCTAAGATTACGGCAAAGAAGCCCATCATTTTTGAAAAGCTCATATCAATTGGGCCAGCCGCGATTAAGGCGCCAACAATAATTACACTTGAGATAGCGTTGGTGATACCCATTAATGGTGAGTGAAGGGCAGGGGTTACGCGCCATACAACGTAGTAGCCAATAAAGCAGGCTAATATAAATACGGTCAGTCCCGTAATGAAAAACCCACCATGATCTGCGTTCATTGCTGCCTTTGAGCTTTCGCCCGCTTGAATGGCTAGAAAGGCCGCTTGGTCACCAAGGTCTTTTAGTTGGTTCGCTAGATTAGCGGCATTTTCGGTTAGGTCTTGCTTTTGTGTGTCGTCGGCCATTTTCTAATTCCTATAGTTTCTTATTTTGTGCCTGTTTTCTTGGTTGTCGTTTTTTTGCTTGCAGTTTTTTTACTGCTTGTTTTCTTTGCAGGTGTTTTCGCGCTTGCTGTTGTGACTGTTGGTGAAATATCACTAAAGGCAGGGTGAATAATTACACCCTCTTTTGTTAAGGCGATGCCTTTGACAATTTCATCTTCCCAATCAACTGCAAGTTCAGCTTTTTTATCTTCGCTCTTGATGATTAGATTTAAAAGATTAAGAAGGTTTTTGGCATATAGCGCAGATGCATCCGTTGAAAGACGGCTGGCAATGTTCATGTGACCAACTATCTGTACGCCATTAACGTCAACAACTTCGTTCGGTTTTGCTAATGCGCAATTTCCGCCAGCTTCAACGGCCATATCAACAATAACAGAACCTGTTTTCATTGATTTAACCATTTTCTCTGTGATTAATACGGGCGCTGGACGGCCAGGGATAAGGGCAGTTGTGATCACAATGTCTTGTTTTTGAAGAGTTTCTTCGATTAAAGCTGCTTGTTTCTTTTTATACTCAGCGGACATTTCTTTGGCATAACCACCCGCATTTTCAGCTTCTTTGAATTCGTCATCTTCAACGGCGATAAAGTTGGCACCTAGTGATTGAACTTGTTCTTTCGCCGCTGGACGGACGTCAGTGGCTGAGACAACAGCGCCTAAACGGCGGGCTGTGGCAATGGCTTGAAGGCCAGCAACACCAGCTCCCATAACAAAAACTTTAGCAGGGGCGATTGTGCCCGCGGCGGTCATCATCATAGGAAAGGCACGGTTATAAACGGCTGTAGCGTCTAATACGGCCTTGTAACCAGCTAAGTTAGATTGGGATGATAAGACATCCATTGATTGCGCCCGTGAAATACGGGGGACCATTTCCATAGAAAATAGATTAACACCTTGTTTCTTGGCCGTATCAATTAAATTTTTGTTTTGATGTGGGTTCACAAGACCAACTAATAATGCACCTTTATCAACGTTCTTGATATCTGCATCAGTTGTTACTTGAACGCGTAAGACAATGTCAGCGCCTTTTGTCGTGGTAGCGATGTCTTTAGTAAGTGTCGCGCCAGCATTCTTATAAGTATCATTAGTGTAGTTCGCGGTTAAGCCAGAATCCTGTTCAATGTTAACTTTACAGCCCATAGCGACTAATTTTTTAATAGTATCAGGTGTGGCCGCCACACGCTTTTCAAAATCGGCTGTTTCTTTGACAATAGCAATTTTTAACACGAGAAATTCCTGTATTTAATTATATTTTTATGCAGAACCGGAGTGTGCCTTATTCTTATTCGTTTGTGAAGGGAGGTAAAAGCATAAATTCGCAATTATTAGCGTTTTTTTGCCCCAAATACTTGCAGATTAAGGCAAATCACCGTACATTTATATTTCATCAGAATTTCTTTCTGATGTTTCTGGGTGTTCTGCCCGTTTATGGGAACTGTACTATGAATAAGATTCTAAAGTTGATCTGCGTTTGTTCTATCGGGTCATTTAGCACGCAAGTTTCTGCTGAAACGCTTAGAGATAGTGTGTCTTCTGCGCTTAAAACGCACCCAAGCGTTGAAGCGGCATTTGCTACTAGTGAAGCCAATAGCGAAAGCGTCAAAGAAGAGCGTTCTGCTTATTTACCAAGTATTAGTCTTGGCGCAACCGCTGGTCGTGGTTATTTAGATAACAGCACCAGCCGTGGTTTAACGACCTCTAGAGGGGCTGCTTATTCATGGATATGGGAAGGTAATGCCTCTGTTACGCAATCAATTTATAATGCGGGTGAGGTTAATAACCGTGTGATGGCGGCGCAGGCGCGCACAGATGCATCGCAATTAACCGTGATTGATACACAAGAGAATTTAGCGCTACAGGCAACGCAAAGTTATATTGGCGTGCTACGGGCAAGTGATGTTTTGAGAACAGCCTTGGTTCATAAGCAAGAAGTGACGGATTATTTAGGACGTATTCAGGTTATGGTTGATGAAGGTGTCGCCGATGAATCTGAAATTGCGCAAGCCAAAAGTTTAGAATTACAGTTACAAAATATTATTATTGATTTTGAGGGGCAACGTGAAGCGGCGCTGGCTCAATATTTACAAATAGTTGGACGATTACCGCAAGGGTTAATGGAGCGTCCAGTAGCTGTAGCTGATTTAATGGACAGTTCTGTTGATGCAGCAGCGGCAAGGGCGAAACAAAATCATCCTTTAATTCTTGCGTCTTTAAAAGAAATGCGTGCAGCAGATTATAGTTTGGATGCGGAAAAAAGCGGCGCTTATCCGACAGTCGATGGTGAGTTATCTCACCTGCAACGTGATCAACGTGAAGAGGTTGGTGGTGAGTTACGTGACACGCGTGCAGTGTTACGCATGAACTGGGGGTTTGAAACTGGTGGTGCGCAAAAGGCGCGTGAGAACAGGGCACGCGCAGAGTATAAAGAAATTATGGCACGCCAAAAAGAAACCGCACGCCAAATTGAAGGGGATATTCGTCGTGCTTATTCGGAGTATGAAACATCCAAAAAGCAATTAGCTGTCTTAAAAGAACGTGAAGAAATTGCACAAGATTTAATGGAAGCTTATGAAGCGCAATTTGAAGGTGCTCGTGTTCGCTTGCTTCAATTGATGCAAACCAAAAATCAATTATTTAGTGCGAAGCTTGAAACATTAAATGCAGAGTATCGATATTTAGCAGCTCAATATGCAACTCTTGCTAGTACCGGTAAGTTGCACAGGTCTTTTTCTCTAGCGTCAAAATAATTTCTGCGCTTTTATATAAGCGCGAAGGTAGAACATAAATGTCATCCCCAGACGATAAACAAGCTAATAAAAAAGATGAAATAAAAGAAGACGTTAAAGATGGTGGCGTGAATGCTAACAAAATTGACCCTCTTTTAAATTGTTTGGTTTTTTTGACAGCGCATTATGGGCGAGCTAAATCAGCGTCAGCCTTAGTTGCAGGGCTTCCTTATGATGAAAATAATATGGGCCCTGATCTATTTTGTGAAGCGGCAGAGCAAAATGACTTAACTACAAAAATTGTTCATCGTCAAAAAATAAAGAAAATTTTACAACCTGTTTTGCCTGCTGTTTTGATTTTAAAAAATGGTCAGGCGTGCGTTTTATTAAAAGTTAGTAAGAATGAACATAGCGCAAAAATCTGGTCGCCAGAAACATCTTCTGAACGTTCTGTTAAATTAACGGAACTTAAAAAAGTTTATTCAGGCTATGCAATTTATTTACACCCTAAGGCAGAATTTGAAAAAGATGATGACTCAAAAGCAGAAGCCAAAGGGCATTGGTTTTGGGGGTTGATCTTAGCCAATAAATGGATTTATGGACGGGTCGCGATTGCGGCTGTTTTGGTTAATTTATTTGGACTCACCAGTCCGATTTTTATCATGAATATCTATAACCGTGTTATTCCCAATAATGCCATAGAAACGGGATGGGTGTTGGGTATTGGAGCGTTAACAATATTTGTATTCGACTTTTTAATGCGGACGTTGCGTGGGTATTTTATTGATCTCGCTGGCCGCCGTATTGATGTGATTGCAGGTAAAAGAATTTATGATCAGCTTTTAAATATGAAGTTATCAGAACGCCCGCAATCGAGTGGATCATTTGCAAATATGCTTCGTGATTTTGACTCAGTACGTGATTTTATTACGTCGGCTACTATGACGGCTGTTATTGATTTACCGTTTACGTTTTTCTATCTATTCGTGATTTATTTATTAGGCGGACCTATTGCGCTCGTTTTGTTTGTGTTGGTTATGTTTGTTTTCTTAGCAGGAATGTTATTACAAATTCCGCTTAAATCTTATGTACGAAAATCAACAAAATCCGCTGAGGCAAAACACGGACTTTTGATTGAAACTATTCATGGATTGGAAACGATCAAAGCGGCAGGTGCGGATGGTAGAATGCGTGCACGTTATGGACGCTACATTGCTGAGAACGCAAAGTATTCCCAAAGCTCTCGCTTTATTTCCTCTTTAGGGGTGAATGTATCAAGTTGGATACAACAAACGGCGTCTATCTTCGTTGTGCTTGCTGGTATGTATTTGGTTAAAGATTCCCAAATGAGTGTTGGCGCGTTGATCGCTTGTGTGCTTTTAGGTGGGCGTGCTATTGCGCCAATTGGTCAAATGGCAAATTTAATGAGCCGTTATCACGGTGCGCGCACAGCGCTTAAAACATTAAATGGTATTATGAGTAAACAAGTTGAGCGCTCAGCTAATTCAAAGTTTCTACACCGTCCAGATTTAAACGGTAAAGTTATGTTTAGAAAAGTTTCTTTTGTTTATCCGCATACGGATCGTAAAGTTTTAGATAATGTTAGTTTCACCATTGAACAAGGTGAAAAAGTAGCGATTATTGGGCGTATCGGTTCTGGCAAGAGCACGTTAGCGCGATTAACAATGGGGCTTTACGAACCATCAGAGGGAACCGTTTTATTTGATGATACTGATTATCGCCAAATAGACCCTGCTGATTTACGCCGTAACGTGGCGTACCTTGCGCAAGATGTCATGCTGTTTAACGGTACTGTGCGTGATAACATCACTGCAAGCGTACCTCATGCGTTAGAAAATGAAATATTGGGTGTTGCGAAAGCAGCGGGTGTGCATGAGTTTATCTCCCGTCATCCAATGGGTTATGACGCACCAGTTGGTGAGCGTGGTGATAACTTAAGTGGTGGCCAACGTCAAACAGTGGCGCTTGCCCGTGCCATGCTATTAAAGCCGAATATATTTGTATGTGATGAGCCAACTAACTCTATGGATGTTCAAGCAGAGATGGCCTTTGTTAAGTTGCTTGAAGAACAGAGTAGTGAAAATACGTTATTACTGATTACGCATCGCCATCATTTATTACCGCTTGTTGATCGTATTATTTTAATGGATCAGGGACGCATTATTTTGGATGGCCCACGTGATGAAGTTTTAGAACAAATTGCGACAGGCAATATACAGGTGAAAGCATGAGAAAAGATTTAGATTTCATGGATGAATTATCTGCTGCCACGCGGATTAAACCTTCTTTTGCATCAAACATAATGTTACTTTCTGTGACGGCATTGATTGTAGCATTGGTTGTGTGGGCGAATTATTTTAAGATTGAAGAAATTTCACATGGAACGGGAAAGGTTGTACCAACACAAGCAGTGCAAGTTGCGCAAAGCCTTGAGGGTGGGGTGTTAGAAGAGCTTTTGATTAAAGAAGGCGACCGTGTTGAAAAATCGCAAATCATCATGAAAATTAGCGATGTTGCGTTTGTGTCTGAAGAAAAAGGCGCAGAAATAAAATCAATGGCATTGAAAGCCAAGAAGATTAGGTTAACGGCAGAAGCGCAAGGATCAGAATTTAAACCTGATCAAGAAATAATTTCTAAATACCCTGATATCGCGCGTAATGAAGAGTCTCTTTATGTATCACGTCAGCAAGAATTAATGAATGCAAAATCTATTTTGGATAGTAAAATTAGTAGTGCTAATTCAAGTATCGGTGAAGTGAATGCAAAAATAAATCGTCTGTCGCAAAGTAAAAAATCTGTTGCGCAAGAATTAGAAATAACACGCGAGATGGTACGTAAACGTGCTGTACCAAAATTAGAGGAAATAAGATTAACGCGCGAATTAAATGATATCTCAGGAAAAATTCGTGAAGCATCGCAAGAGCGCGCAGGGCTTAACGCCGATTTAAGTAGTGCAAAAAAAGAACGCCAAGATAAAGAGGATCAATTTAAAAGTAAGGTTTTGGGCGAGCTTAATGAAATAGAAGCGCAAATTGCACAACTTGATCAAAGTTTAACAGCCATTGGTGACCGTGTATTTCGGACGGATATTCGAGCACCTGTTACTGGAATTGTAAATAAAATTATGCTTAAAACTATTGGTGGTGTTATTGAACCAGCTATGCCGTTGGTAGAGATTGTGCCAGGTGATGACGCGTTAAAAATTACAGCTAAGGTAGCACCGCAAGAAATTGCATTTTTAAAAAAAGGGCAACCAGTTAACATTAAAATTTCTGCTTATGACCCGCAACGTTATGGATCATTATCTGGAAAACTATCCCGTATCGGTGTGAATAGTGTGTCGGATAATGATGGGAATGTTTTCTTTGAAGTTGAGGTTCTAGCGGATAAAACATATTTAGGGACGGAAGCTAATCCTTTGCCTGTAACCTCAGGGATGCTGGCTGATATTGAAGTGATTACAGG
>JABAZY010000044.1:67890-69436 GCA_018608245.1 Alphaproteobacteria bacterium
GGGAAACGTACCATTATGAGTTACTTGATGAAGCCTGTATTACGGACACGTGATAAAGCGCTGACAGAGCGATAGGGGCGATTGAAAATGCTACGCTATCTAACAAATAAATGGCTTCATATATTACTGCTATTGTTGTTTTTAACGGGTGCTGTTTATTTTAGTTTTTCTGATCATGAGTTTAGAAAAAGATTTCAAAATCTTACGTTTGATACATATAATAATATGTATCCTCGAGAAGCGACAAATAAGATTGCTATTATTGATATTGACGAAGATTCTCTCGCTAAAGTTGGTCAGTTCCCTTGGCCAAGGAGTAAAATGGCTGAGCTTGTTTTAGTGGCTAAAGAGGTTGGCGCTAAAGTAGTCATGTTTGATATGGTTTTTGGCGAACCTGATAGGACATCACCAAAACGCATTGCAAAAAACTTACCTCCAAATAAAAATTTTGATGACGCAAAAAAAATGTTGGCAGCGTTACCAGATAATGATGATGTGTTTGCTAAGGCAATAGCAGATACAGGTAATGTTGTCACAGGATTTACACATGCACGCCCCAATGAAACGCTCAGGGCACCAGTGGAATCAGTAAAAATATTTATATTTAAAGGAAAAGAAGAGTTTTTTAAAAATACGACACCAACTAAAGGATTTGCAACAAACTTACCTAAATTTTCTGAAGCTGCGGCAGGTAATGGTAGCTTTATATCCAGCCCTGATTTTGATAGCATTATTCGTGAGGTAGATTTATTTAGAACGTATTCTAATGTAGTAAATGGTCAGGAAGAGAAAAAATTATATCCATTTTTAGGGCTAGAGGCATTGCGTGTTTCAATAGACCCTATAATGAATTATATAATTAGGGCTCGAAAAGAAATAAATATTTTTGATTCTAACTATCTCTTAAGTATGGGTGAAATAAAAGTTCCTATAGAAAATGATTCAAAATTTCGTGTTTACTATCGCGATATAAAAGATAATGAATATATCTCAGCTTATAAAATTTTTGATCCTAATGAAAAAGAAAATATTAAAAAATTATTAAAAGATAAAATTGTTTTTGTTGGCACAAGTGCTGAAGGATTACGTGATATTAGAGCAACACCAATTGACATTATTATTCCTGGTGTAGAGGTTCATGTGAATGTTGTTGAACAAATTATACAAGGGAAATATTTGACGCGTTCGTCTTCTGTTATTTGGCTTGAAGCGATTGCTATAGCTTTTGTTGGGGTTTTAATCGTTTTGCTAGCGCCATTTATAAACGTTATTATATTAGGCTTTTTCACGCTTACGTTAATGGCTAGTATGTTCTTTATCTCGCTTCAATCCTACGTTAATTATGGGTTGCTGGTTGATCCTGTTTATCCAAGTTTTGTTCTGTTCTCCTTATTTATCATGTCGGCTTTGTTGAGTTATTTACGATCAGAGACTGATAGGAAACAAATTCGGGGGGCGTTTGGGCAATATATTTCTCCTGAGTTTATGAAAGAGTTGACCGAAAATCCTGATAAATTAAAGTTGGGGGGAGAGGTGAAAGAGCTTA
>JABAZY010000058.1 GCA_018608245.1 Alphaproteobacteria bacterium
ATAAACCATGACCAGAGACTAACTCTTAAACTGGTACCATCATGGGGGCAGGTCACCATTCAATCACATAGTCATGACCATCTGTTGCATTACGATCATCCCATGTGTCATCATCAGCACCACCATTAAACCACATTGTCGCATATACTTGCCCGCCACCGGAATTGTTTGGCTGACCGCCCCCCCAGTTTTCGTAAAGATTATTAGTTGCTGTTCCAGCTTGAGAAAACTGTAAACCTGCTTCGATACCATTATCCCAAATCCATACCTGATCTGTGACCACATCACTTCCGCCTAACCATATACGGTTACCACCAGCACCGGTTGAATTGTCATTTCCATTGGTCACGCCCATTTGGTAGATGACTTCATTTTCAATAGCATTCGAAACATTAACAATATGCCCTGCAACACCATTAATCACAATAGCACTAGCTGCCGTTTGCGCTGCTCCCCATGTTACAGGTCCATCAACATACTGATAAAAAGAATTAGTCTCAGCGTTAAATACAACGCCCGCATTTGCTCTTAGGATTGCGCCTATCTCTGTGGCGTTTAGGCCGTGGCCGTGCAGGATGTCATCGTTGTTGTCGCCGTTTAGGGTGTCTGTGCCGCGACCACCGATCAGCACGTCGTTACCGTCACCACCATTGAGTGTATCGTTTCCATCTTCGTCGAACAATGTGTCGTTTCCTGTGCCACCTGTTAGCGTGTCGTTACCGTCACGACCAAGTAAGAAATCATCATCTGCTCCGCCATCGATTGTGTCATTACCGCGTCCGCCATCTAACGTGTCTTCGCCGGCTTCGCCGATCATGTTGTCGTCGCCGTTACCTCCTCGAAGTACGTCATCGCCCGAGCCACCTTCCATGATGTCATTGCCACCACCACCTGATAAACGGTCATTATCATCGCCACCATACAGAAAGTCATCGCCACTACCGCCGTTGAGAATGTCTGCGCCTTCTTCGCCATACAGCGTATCAATATCCGCACCACCCGTTAGCTTGTCATCACCGATACCACCATAAAGTAGGTCATCGCCATTACCGCCAGTTAAACGGTCATTATCTTCTTCGCCATACAACGTGTCATTACCATCATCACCCTTCAGAAGATCATCACCCGTACCACCGACTAACGTATCGTTACCGCCACCGCCATAGGCACGGTCATCTCCAGCACGCAAGAATATAGCATCGTCATTACCATGACCACGCACAATGTCATCACCACCGAGCGCGTCAAACACTTCTAGGTCATTATCGATCACGTCACCGCCCAGATAAATATCATTACCTGCTGTACCCGTCACCGTAGCGCCACCGAAGCTCGCAATCGTCGGTGCCGCTACTGCAAATGTTCCACCCCCTGGAGGAACCACACCAAAGCTTGAACTCTCAGAAGCCGTATCAATATTTGCTAATTCTTGTTGGAGTAACATACCCTTATCAATGTTGGCACCTGCCACGCCTACGCCATTGATGCGTACGTCGTTGATCAGAATAGAGCGGCCGCCCTCTGAAAAATCATCTTTGAATCTTAATTGAATGCTCGGCACTGCGCTCGCTGAGCTAAAGCTATAATCCGTCGCAGAATAACTGCTCGTCACAGAAAATGACGCCTCCAACACACCATCGGTCAACACCTCAAACGAAGGCGCCATCGACGCATAAAGCGCACTTAAATCTAGCGTTAGGGTGAAATTAGGCATGTATTCGAGGCTACTCCTCTGTTTTTGTTAGGTAAAATACTACTGTACTCCACCCCTATTCTACCCCAAATCTCACTAATAAATAGTTAAAATTTTAGGTAAAGACCACATACCACATATTATTTTAGTAATCCCACTCCCAGAAAAGCCCAGCACCCGCTTGTGCATCCTGCCCAACCTCACTTTCCATAGTAATATTAGGCGTGATTTCGACCTCTAAGTTAGCGGCACCGCTATTTTCACCGCTTCCTTTCTCAAACTCCAAATAGACCTTATCCGCAATATATTTCCCCGCGCCAACGGTTGTTTCGCCTTCTTCATCAGTATCTATACGTAAATCATCCAACCCTGTTGTATCCCGTATTTGACCTAATGGATCAGAACCACTTCCTTTACCTGAAAAACGTCTGATCGTTTGTGTTAATTGCACAGCCTGAAACGGACTAATTGAGGAAATATCACGCCCAAATAAAATACGCGCCAACACCTCATCTTCAGGTAATAACGGGTTAGAAGAAAATGAAACCTTAGGATCTTGTATTGTTCTCTGTATGTTTACCTGCGCCGTAATGTCCTCTACTTCGGTTTCAGCAATAATATCCATGACAGGATTAGCTGGTATATGCCCTGCAAAATTCAAATGTGCGCGTGTTAATTCAAATCGTTTTCCAAACTCTGTATAGCGTCCACGCGATGATTTAAGCACACCATCAAAATTTGGATCATTTAAATTACCATCAATTTTTACTTTCCCACCAAACTCAGCATCCAGTCCCCAGCCACGTACAAAAATTTTGTTATCAGCAATGAAATTTATGTTCAATGCAATTTTACCCGCCATCGTTTCAGCAGGGCCATTCGTTTCTTCTTCAACAATATTCAATTCTGGAATATTTGTCGTCAACCGTTCAGGAATTGAAATATCAATATAGTCAGGACGCACAGACCCAGATAAATTATACTGGCTCGGGTTACCTGATAATTCCAGATCAGCACTAATTTTACCATCTGCCAATTCACCATCCAGCAAATGAAAATTCGTGATATCCAAATTCACCTGAACATCTTGCGGAGAAAATGCCTCAAGCCCAACATACCCAGAGGCCGTTATATTCCCATCCTTATTATCTTTTGCTGTGAAACTACTTAACTCAAGACGATCATTGCTCAAGCGCCCTGAGGCATTCATATCATTCAAGAAAAGCCCTAAATTCTCATCCGCAAACGCCCCACTAGAAAGCCTAAAATCACCTGTTGCCTGCGGATTTTTTGCCGTTCCACCAATATCTACATTCGACACTAACTCACCAGAAAAATCATATTGTGGTGGCAATAACATGTTCGCTAGACTTTCCGTTTCCAACGATAATTGCGCCTGCCCATCTAAATTTTGACTAGCGGGTAAATCAAATACGAATGGATTAAGCGATAAAGTAACAGGCGTTTGAACATTCGCTGATAAAACTTTAATCCCTTTTCCACTTCCGTTTAAATTTATTTGCGCTAATTTATCTTGATACCCTGCACTCATATCAATTTTGATCGCAGGTGTTTTTTTCGTCAAACTAAATGCACTTAATGAAATATCACTCTCAATAACAGGTGACGCCATTAAACCAGAAATTTCAGCCTCTCCTGTCAATTTTGTATTCTGCAATGCAATCGGTAAACTATCTGAAAATTGATCTAGCGACAGTGAACTTGTTTTAATCAGCATATCAATATCATTTGCATTTACACGCCCTGATAATTTAATCGGCTGGCCATTATATTTAATAGATGCGTCAATATTTTGAGCCTTTGGGGTATTCACTTTCAACCCAATCAAATCCGCTTTTGCATCAAAAGAAAATGGCATTTGATAAGCGCCCGCCCCTTTCGTATTCAACACATAAACATCACCCTCTTTTTGCTTAATCGTGCCAGACATTTTATTCAATGTTGCACCTTGCACCGTCAGCTTTTCTAACGTCCAGTTAGCGCTTGTAGGCCAATAATTTTCTACGGTTGGGAAGGTTGCCGATACTTTAGCACTCCTAAGGTTGACCGTGTCATATTGCACATTACTACCGTCTAAATTAACAACAGCCTGCTGTCCTAATTCACTTTTTGATAAATCAACGTTTGCTTTTAATTTACCCGCAATATCTAACTGCAATAGATCTTTATAGGTTGATAATTTCTGCATATCTGCCGACAATTTTCCTATCGCAATACCGTCATCTAAATTATAAGAAATATTTCCATCAACCTTCACATCAGGTGCGGTTCCAAAAATATCCTTAGCTAAAATTAGATCGCCTTGTTGCTCAATCAGAGTCTTCAACTCAATAGGAATATCTTTATAAGATGACGATACCTTTACCGTTGCAGGTCGCAACCCTTGCGCACCAACATAATTTGATTGGACACTAAACATCACAGGCGCCAAACCACGCGCCTCAAGCGTAGGCATTTTGACTGCACCTTCAGCATCCAAAACCAACTTGTCTTGTGTTCCAGAAATTTCTATATCAGATTTAAAATTACCGTTAATGGTCGAAGAGATTTTAGAGAGATCATCACTAACAATACCTAGCGATAAATCGATCCCGCCCCCCTCACGTAACAACGCTGATCCTTGTGATTTGACCTCATACACGCCGCTACCATCAATCAACAATTTATCTAATTTAAACAGTGATGTAGCCGCATTAAAACTTCCCTTAATATCTGTCATAGCAGGCAGATAGATAATGTTACTTATCTCAGAAAAATCAGCATAAAAACGTAAATCAAAATCAATGATGCTCTCTTCGCTTATGCCAATATCCCCCTTTAATAAAGGAGATAAATTAATCTTACGCTCCGCTACCGCTTCCGAAATCTCAAGGTCATTAATCGCTATTTTAGAAATGTTAAATTTGTCAAAATATAAATTTGGCAAAGAAATTTCTGGCAGATAAAAATTTGTAGGCTTCTCAACATCACTTTCCTCTGGTTCAGGCAATCGATGTAACACCACATTGTCACTCACAAAATTAAGTGATAAATCACGCATAGCAAGCGGCAATATATCAACGCCCACTTTCGTATTCTCAGCACTAAATATAAGCCCTTCACTATTAGACAGCTTTAAGCTCTTTACATTTAAACTGGTCAAGGGACGATAACGAAATCCACTATAATCGACTGTGTAATCCGTATCCTTCAGCGCAATTTCAATCTGCTCTTTTGTCCATACCTCCCCCTTATCAGAGTTCAGCCATTGCAACCCAAACCACAGGGAAATCTGTACAAGTATTACAAACAATAAGACACCTGCACCAATCCATCGAATAGATTTTCCTAACATCCCAGCAACTTTAAAAAGTATGTTTTTCATCTAAAACGCCTGCCCAATACTAATATAAATTTGATAACTACTATCCGCATTACCCTTATCCGTCAGCGGTGTTGCCACATCAAGGCGCAACGGGCCAAAGGAGCTGTAATAACGCACCCCAACCCCAGCTCCGATTGAGAAATCACCAAACTCTGGTGTTGGGCTTTCATCCACCTTACCCGCATCAACAAACCCAACAACGCCGAGCGTATCAGTAAGCTTATACCTAATCTCCGCCGCCCCTTCAACGATAGACGCACCACCTGATGGATCACCATTCATAAACGGCCCAACTTCTTGATAACCAAACCCACGCACAGAACCACCACCCCCAGCATAAAAACGCTCAGTGGCAGGAACATTTTCAATATCCGCCCCTTGAATACTTCCAACACTCGCACGCACAGCAAACACCGTGTTCTTTTCAAATCCAAAATACGTACTCGCCGTCACACGGTTTTTAAAGAAAGGATCACTATTTCCTAACATATCTAAAAATGGCTCAGACGTGCCTTTGATAAACCACCCTTTACGCGCATTTAATTTATCATTACGGCTATCCCACGTCAGTGAGTGCGGAAACGACAACAGCGCAAAGTTGTCTTGAATCAACGTATTTTTACCTTCAATCTGCGAAATCTTTAACTCAACGCCCGTGCTCCCTGACAACCGTCTTGTAAACGCCCGCGCAATACTCGCACCCGCACCAATACTTAACTCATCAAACGCATCACTATCTTCTCGCTCCAATGAAGAGGTCAATGATAACGTCTGATCTTTCCTTATAAAGAATGGCTTAGTTAGATCAAGGCTTGCCTGTTGCTGACGTTGTGATGCTTTAATTTTGGCCTCTAGCTTCTCCGCACTCCCCAAGAAATTACGATGCTCCCACCCAACAACACCACCAAGCCCTTCATCCGTATAGAAACTAGCCCCTACTCTAACGGTTCTATGCGCCCGCTCTTTCAGATCAATATCAAGAGGCACAACCTTACCGTCAACAGGTTGATCAGGCAGCTTAATATCTGCCCGCGCAAATAAACCTGTCGATAATAATTCACCGCGTAACTTCTCAATCTTTTCCCTACGGAAACAATCCCCCTCTTTAAAAGGAATTAATTTACGCAAATAAGATTCTTCAACACTTGTATGCCCTTTAAAATAAACCTTACCAAAAACAGATTTTGGCCCCGCCTCCACGTCATAAATTACCCGTCCAGTTTTTACCTTGCGATCCAACACAACCTGATACGACATTTCTAAATTGAAGTAACATTCGTCTTTTTGAATAACTTCGTAAAACTCAGCTTGCGATTTTAAAACAGGCACAGCCGTCAACGCACTACCCTGCTCAACCGTCAGTGCTTCAATATGTTGTCTAAATTGTTTTGGCTTAATTGAAACCTCACTGATCATGTATTGATCACCTTTGATAATTTCATAAGCACCCGTATTTTTAACGCCCGTATCTTGAAATTTAATTTCCGCGTCGTAAAAACCTTTCGCGTGAAGCGCCTTAATCAAACTACTTTCAACACGGCGCTCTAAATAAGCTTCATACCGCTTTAACTCCGCTTCACTCTTCACATCATCAGGTGGTGGAATAAGCTGTTCTTTTAAAATCTTATCAAGATAGTCTTTCGTCTCAGGCAGGTCTGATAAACCAGCAATTTTATAGTCATATTGATGCTTCAACGGAATGCCGTCCGTAAAACAGCTGCTCAGGAACAACCCCGCCATTATGACAAAAATATGATTCAGGATACGCATAATGGATAAATAGCACGACAGCTAATTTTTAGCGATACAGATAATAAGCATTAATGCTCTCCATTGGCAAAATCTTTACTAATATCACCCCATAGGCAACGCCCAATAAACGGATAAGATTCTGTGACAAAGTAAGCATACTTGCCATTCAATAAACCACCATTACACTGATCTAGCTTACCCTTACCACCAACATAAGTGTAATCCTCATTATAAGTGCCATCATAACGACCACTGAGGCCAGAGGGGCGCACGCCCTGCTTCAACTGATACCCAGAAGTGACTTTCTCACCAACATAATGCATTTCAAACCCATCACCAGCATAGCCAATAAGCGTACTACCAGATGTTTTCGTCAGGCTTTTTGCAATACCATGATAGTGATATAGCCCACCACGCCCAACATGGCCATTGTTAAAATCAAGCCCAAGATTCCCTGGCGCGCCAAAAATATCTAAACTCCAATTCTTATCACCATTACGACTATGCCCACGCCGTCCTTTAGGATCGTAAAATCCCGCCGTTGTTGGACGAAACTGAACACCATTCACGGCAATCCCAATTGTTCCACGAACCTTTTTTGACGTTACTTGTTTTTTGGGATTTAAGGGCACACACATATTTACCTTCTGCGCACTAATCGCATTAGGGTTTCCTCTGTTCGGAAACGTGCCCGTTGCATGATCAGGCAAACCATTTGCGTCAAAACAACGCTGATCATCCTTCTTATAAATTGAAACTGAATTCGCCGCATAAGCCACCACCGAAAGGCTTAATAGAGCCGTAAATGTATAAAAAATAGGTTTCATTATGTTCTCTCCCTAAATTAGCTGATAATAATTATACGCAGAAAACAACAAAACCCTTCGTCTAAATTAACAAAGGGGCAAAACGCTAACAATATAAAAGAAAGAAAATAAATGGTGACCGCTGAGGGTCCAGGCTGTGTGAAAACCCAATCTCCCTCAATATAACGCTTCATGACTTCCTCATTTTTAAAGAGTTTAAAACATTATAGTTATACCATGGCCTTGCTGATAATATAAAAGGGAGATTGGGTTTTCACACAGCCTGGGCCAATAGCGGACATTGAATAACTTCAATAAAGTTGGATTCAACTTACATCCTGTGCCATGAGTGTACCAGAGCTCTTTGGTTCGATCTTATTGCTAAGAGTTTTAAGAGCTTTGTTGCTGACTGATCAGTTTGTCCACCCGAAAGTCGTAGGTTCAAATCCTTCTGCACCCCCTATTACAAGCACTCTTGAAATGTTAAGTGATGATTGAACTGTTTGCTAGTACAGCAGCCTCATCGGAGAGTCCTGTAAGGCCATCAATTGTTGCAATTTGGTTGCCTACGAATGACCCTGTTCCTGTGGTATCAACAAAGACATCTGTGTTGGATCCTGAATCAACCATTTGTACGAAATCTGAAATATCATCTACGCCATCTGTGTAGCCTGTTAATAGATCACTAAGATCTAAAGCATCATTCTCACCAACATCAAATCCATAGATAACATCTATAGCACCAAAGGCTGTTGTAGATTCAAATACAAATGAATCACGTCCTGCACCGGCATATAAGCTATCTAGTCCATCTCCACCGTAAATTGTATCGTCAATAGCAGCGACAGCAGGGCCAACATAGGTGCCTTGTACAATATCGGAGTGATCTTGTAATTGGGCTTGTGTTAATGCGACTTCGTAAACAGCAACATCAGAAATGCTCCCATTAAAATAAAAACCTGCGGTGGCATCACCATCATGGAATTGTCCACTGTCTGGAACATATCCAATTCCAATATCACCAGTATGGGCAGGGAAAATTGAGCTTCCAACTGTCACGGAGCCCATGCTTACGCCATCTAAAAACCCTTCAAAGCTATCATTTGGTTGATCGAATACAAAAGCAATATGATAAGACGTGCCTGCAACTATACCTGCGCTGCTGATATCTGCATCAACCCATACACCGTCTTCCTCTCCCGTGACGCGAACAGTGCTACCATCTAGGTAGATTGCAAAACCATGTGTTGCGCCACCTTCTTCATATAACATTTGGCGTCCTATGACATCGTCTGCGTTAAAAACTAACTCTACCGTTTTTTCTGTGTAAGTACCTTCGTTAATGCCAAGACTATCTGGAATTAAAATACCATCAGTTGTTCCATTGAAATTAACAGCTGTTCTCCCGCCAGTGTATAGTGCTGTAGCGCCTAAAGTTGGCCCACCTGTGCTTGTTCCGTCTACTGCTGCGCCTAGTCCACCTTGATTGTCAAAAGTTGTTCCTGCGGTCTCACTTAAATCCCAATAAGCACCCGCACCGTCTTCTAATACTTCTCGTGCCATTGAATAGATATAAGCTGAACTGGCAACAGAGGAATCTACAGATAGGTCTGAATAGATTGTATCATTGCCATCACCCCCGCGAATTACATCACTATAATTGACGCGTCCGGACGTTGTGTAGGCACCTGACTCAATGGCAAAATAGCCAACTTCCTCAGTTGTATGGACTATTTCAGCATCATCTGAACCTTCTTCGTCAGTAAATACGCCTGCGCCTGAGGTGGAAATACTACCATCTCCTGCAGTAACAGCTGGGTCTCCACCATCTCTTGTTTGCATATCTGCAATAAGGATGGGTGTACCAGAAAAAGCGCCACCAAAGTTAATAGGGGTAACAGATTCTGTAACAACATCACCCGTCGTTCCTGCTAAAATACCAACAGCGGGGGAGCCACCAGAATCAATCGCAATCCAACCAATATCTTCAGTGGCCGTTGTTGCACCGTTTGCTTCTTCTTCATCCATGCGAACAGTAAATCCAGTTGAAGAGACACCATTATTTCTGCTCATCACAGCACTTGTTTCATTATCAGACGAAACTTGGCTAAACACGATAGGAGTACCACCAAAGGCACTGCCATAAGTGACTGTTGTTGTGTTTGAATTTGTTGCGCTCACAAATCCAGCTTGAATAACACTTCCATTTGATAATGTGTGTGTGCCTTCTGCAACCGCTACCCATGAAATTGATTCAAGTCCTGTGGCACCATCAAGATAGTCATATTCATCTAATTGAAATTCAAACCCTGTGTCTGTGATGTCGCGCACACGAATT
This sequence comes from Alphaproteobacteria bacterium, assembly GCA_018608245.1. Classification (GTDB taxonomy): domain Bacteria; phylum Pseudomonadota; class Alphaproteobacteria; order Micavibrionales; family Micavibrionaceae. Next base: position 9,975 of record JABAZY010000058.1, read on the forward strand.
GTATAAGGGTCACCGGCAACATTTTCTGAAAACATTTTAACAACAGCATCAGTAATTGTACCTCCAAAGCTAATGCTGTGCCATTGAGTGCTATTTAATTGAGTAACCTCAACTCTGTTTGCCTCCATGACAATATTCTCTGCACCATAATCACCGTAGATAATATCTGCACCATCACCACCATCAAATGTATCGTCACCATCACCACCATAGAGTGTGTCTATACCACTTCCACCTTCAAGGTTATCATCACCTAAACCGCCCGTGATGATATCATCGTCAGCGCCGCCATATAGAGCATCATTTCCATCACCGCCGTCGATGTTGTCATCGCCTGTGCCACCAATCACAACGTCATTATCGGCGCCACCTTGAAGTACGTCATCACCGCCATAGCCATAGAGCATGTCGTCACCAATACCACCATTGAGCGTATCAACGGCATTGTCAGCAAACATTAAGCCTGCATCCCATTCAATGACGTACCCTACTATTCCCGCCTGAACCTCTCTAATATCTCCCAAACGACCGTCACCACCATGGAAGTGTAAAAACTCTTGACTTCCTCCTGAGTTATTAGGCTGTCCAGTACTCCAATTCACATACATATTATTTACGGCTGTAGAACCTTGAGAAAACTGTATTCCAGCCTCTGCACCACCTTCGTATACCCATGTATCAGCAATTTGACTATCATTACCGCCAAGGAATGCATACTCAGTAGCAGAACTCAAACCTGTTAAATCATATACATAGTCGTTTTCTATAGAGCTTGTAATATTAGCTAAATGACCTGCCACTCCGCCAATAAGTGTCGCATTTGCCGCAGTCAGGGCCGCTGTATGTGTCACACCGACATCTGCCACATACTGATAAAACGAATTCGTTTGTGCATTAAACACCACACCTGGGTTGGCGCGGAGGATTGTACCAGCTTGTTGGGAGGTTATGCCGTGGCCGTGGAGGATGTCGTTGCCTGCATCACCATTTAGAATATCCGCGCCCGCGCCTGAGACTAATGTGTCATTACCATCGCCACCGTTTAATGTGTCCGTTCCATTTTCATCGAACAATGTGTCGTTGCCGATGCCACCATTTAAGATATCATTACCATCGCGACCCAACAAAATATCATTGCCATCATCACCATTGAGCGTGTCATTTTGACGACCACCATCTAGACGATCATCACCTGCGCCACCATGCAGCGTATCATCATCATTACCTCCACTTAAGCGGTCATTATCATCACCACCATCTAACGTGTCATTGCCTCGACCACCGTAGAGAACATCTTCACCAATACCGCCCTCAAGCGTGTCTATACCGCTTCCACCGTTTAATTCGTCATCGCCTTCTTCGCCATAGAGAAAGTCATCATCATTACCACCGGTTAGTTTATCGTCACCAATACCACCGTAAAGTATGTCATTGCCATCACCACCAGAGAGGCGGTCATTATCTTCTTCACCCCAAAGCGCATCATCACCGGCGTCACCTTTTAGTAGGTCATCACCCGTACCACCGACAAGCGTGTCGTTACCGCCACCGCCATAGGCACGGTCATTACCCGCGCGTAAAAAGATCGCATCATCATTACCATGACCACGCACGATGTCATCACCACCAAGCGCGTCAAATACTTCTAAATCATTATCAACTACATCACCGCCCAGATAAAGATCATTACCCGCAGTTCCTGTGACTGTTGCGCCACCAAAGCTTGCAATCGTTGGCGCCGCTACCGCGAACGTGCCACCATCTGGTGGAATAACCCCAAAGCTTCCGCTTTCAGAGGCTGTATCAATGTTGGCTGTTTCTTGTTGTAGTAACATGCCCTTATCAATCGAGCTACCCGCCACACTAACGCCATTGATCTGAACATCGTTGATTAAAACAGAGCGACCGCTCTCAGAAAAGTCATCCTTAAATCGAAGTTGAATAGAGGGTACAGCACTCGCCGAGCTAAAACTATAATCCGTCGCCGAATATGAACTGCTCACAGAAAAACTCGCCTCAAGCACACCATCAATCAACACCTCAAACGAAGGCGCCATTGACGCATAAAGCGCACTTAAATCCAGCGTTAATGTGAAACTGACCATCTAAGCGAGGCTACTCCTCTGTTTTTGTTAAGTAAAATACTCCTGTACCTTACCCATATTCTACCAGAAATCCCCCTAAGAAATAGTTAAAATTTGAGATGAATTGGAGCGTCTAGTATCCATAAGATATTGTTTTTTATGGGAGGGGGTAGAAAAGAAATATTAAAGGCTATATTTACAGAGAAAAGTTAGCGGTAGACTGCAAGGAAAGCTTCTTTCCGAATATTTAGTCCTTCTGTGCCACACTTGGTATCAAAAAACAGCAATAATGCCACAGGCAACAACCTCATTATTCAATGTCCGCTTTGGGTCGGTTTCAGCCGAGTTCGGCCACTTTCGGCCTAAGCGGACATGAATAATGGGATAAATTGGTTAAAGATTCAATTTATCTAAGACTGTCGCTAAAAATTCAAACAGAGGATTTTTTCGTTTATCATAAAAAGGCATGGGTTTCTCCTCCACACCTAAAAATTTAGATATTTTCTGCCCAAGTGCAGGATCATTCAAATCAGCACTTAAAAAATTAGCCTCAGGACGTGCCTCAAAAAAAGCTTCAACCTCGGCCTTATGGGTAGAACACATTTCAACCAAACGCTCATTAGAAATATCTGCAATCGTCTCTGGTTTTTCTGTTAGATATCTCCAATACTGAACGCGCTCCGACGGCACTAAATCACGTTCATTAATATGCTTACGAACGCTATTTGCCCACGCTTCAGAGTCGCGAGAAACTAGAATAAATTTTGCATCAGGGTATTGAGCAAAAGCCTCTTCATACAAGACACCAATATCGTCAATAACCGCCTCATACTCACCTGCAATATTCTTCATCATATGATTAAAAATAAACTGGTGATCGGTTTCACGCCCAGTCCAATTTTGACGCACATTAAAATAATAACTCAGGTTACGTCGTCCCGTTGGATTATGAAGAGAGTTAATGCCAGCATTAACAAGAAATTGTTGAGTACTTTGCGTTCCTGTACGGTGCAGTGATAGTACAAATATTTTATTAGATTCAGTCACAAAGCACCTTTTATGTTGTGAAAACTATATACCGAATCTATAGTTATGTCAATATATTTAAGAGAATTTTAATCCCCCACAATGTCTGCTATGGGTCGGTTTCAGCCGGGTTCGGCCAATAGGCAAACATTCAAACTCAAGGATTTAAGGTATGCGCCAAGTAATAGCTTTACGCCCTTCGTCGCGCGCAAGTTCTGCTAACTCTTCCACTGATAAACTATTTCGTTTTTCAACGACCTTAGAAAGCATTGGAAGATTAACGCCACTAATAACATCCACCTCTGCCAAATTGATAATGGATAGACTCAAATGTCCTGCTGAGCTAGCTGTACTATCAGTAAAAACCAAGACACCCTCTCCTGAATTAACATGATCAATCGCATTCATAATGGCCTGACGTTGATCATCAGCATCTTCATTTGGTGCAAGAGGGACTGCAACGATTTGTTCTTGTTTTTCTGTTATGCACTGTAGTGCAACCAGCATTGCTTCTGGTAATATATCATAACCAATGACAACTAATCCAATCATGGTATTCCTTATCTTATCTAAAACTTATTGCTTGTTATTAATGAAGCGTTGGCGCTTCTAACTCAGCTTTATGGCGTTGAATTGTTTCTGTTTGTGCCGCATTTAGAGGATCTGTGAGTAAGTTAGCGCCTTCAATCGCTTCGTTACGTAACTCTATCACGCGTTTAGGGTTATCAGAAGCTGAAATAACATCAACATCATAGACCGCTGTTGCATATGTAACGCCATCCGTTGCCCCCTTTGGAGCACTCTGACTCTCTCGGGCAGTTAATTCAGCAAATAATTGAGGGTCATCAATTTCTAGTTGCGCACGATACTTTTCGGCTAACTCAACAAGTTTTTGAATTTTGGCATCAGGTTCAAATCCCCCAAGCTTACAACAATGAACGTGATCTCTCCAATACGCCATGCCTGTATTGCGTGGACCAGAGTCAATCACACCTTTTGAAGTAGCAATAATAGCAGCCTTTTCTTCTATTGTTAAAACTTCACCATCACGCCCTAAATAAAGTGGGTTTTTAGGATCTGCTGCACAAATTAACGCTTTTACTACACCATTTCTTTTGGTTGTCACATCAATGACTTTATATTCATAGATTGGATTGAGGGATGTTTCTCTAAAGGCAAAATCTTTGATATTTTTTAAGGCACGATCGGCAAATGAGCCTTCATCATTTTTACTCGCATTAATTTCTTGTACGACACCAGGAAGACCGCCTTCTCCATCTTCCGTTTCTAATGCACCCATAGTAACGCCGAGGTTTTCAGGTGTGCCACGATAGTGCCTATCTTTACAAAAAGCGCCTTTTTCCCAACCTTCTGCGACACCGCCATATTCTTTATCATTTTCAGATGATGGATCACCAATAAGGGAACCATAACCAAACTGACGGAGGCTACCTGTCACTTCAATATCATTAATCAGCGCGACACGATCATCGTCAGCCATGTGTAAATATTTTGATAGAGCGGCATCAATTTTTGCGCGCTCATCATCTGTTAATGCGAAGGGCTTTTGTGACGAGTTATTAGATAGGTCTTGTGACATAGATACCCTCTTTCAGTGTATTTCATAATAAATGAATAATTTTTTATACATAATATTATGGAATTTGTCAAAATTCTTAAGGAAGTGAGATAGGTGCCACCTAGCTGCAATTAATTTAAGTGGAACAAATTAACTTAAAACTTACAAATAAATATTAAATGACCGCTTTGGGTCCAGGCTGTGTGAAAACCCAATCTCCCTTTTATATTATCAGCAAGGCCATGGTAT
>JABAZY010000061.1 GCA_018608245.1 Alphaproteobacteria bacterium
GGCTTCATAAAGCATTTTATACTCATCGGGAGCAAACCATGCTCTGTGATTAACCTTACCAGATGTATTATAGGTAGGGGTAATGTCAGGAACAGTTTCAATCCAGCCATAACGGTGAGCTGTTTTAAGAACAAGCCGTAGAGTGACTGTTTCATGGTGAAGTGTACTTCTTGAGGGAACTTTTCCATTAAATCCATTCTGTGTACGAGATATCCGGTATTCTTGAACTAATCCTGCATTAATCTCTTTAACGGACATTTTTCCAAAGAAAGGAAGAAGGTGATTTATTAATCTCAGTTCATGGGACTTGGCGTAGCGTTCATTTCGCTGACCTGCAACACTCATTTCATATTCAGCAATAAATTTTTCTGATGCTTTTGCAAAACTTTCACCGCTAGGTTTCGTTTTTGCAGAAGTCTCTTCTTTGAATTGAAAAGGAGAAGGGGCGTTAAGCGGGATAGAATTTGTGCTTTCTGCTCCAGTATATCGGGTAACGAGTTCATCAATACGCGATCCTCTGGAAACTTTCTTTGTTTCAACATAAACGGCTGTGTACCATTCACGCGCAAATTCTAAGGCAAGCCTTAAGTTTTCTTCTTTTGTTGATACGCGATAATTACGTCCACACATATAGGAAGAGCATTGCCAGTATCGGCTACTAGGTCTTCGGTAAACATGGACTTTTCCATCAAGAAGGGAGTGCTTTTCATTAAGCATTAGAGCCTCCTTGTTTAGTTGTTAATAACTGACACATTTTAATCTCCATAAAGCTGAAAATTTGTTTTGTCTTGGACAACGAAAAGTGTGTAAGACATGTGTAAGTATAAAACAAAATGGTTAATGAATTTAACCTATTGATTTTATTGTATTTTTTATGTTTCGAGAAGTTGAGTTCTGATTTTAAGTCCACAGCGTCTACCATTCCGCCACAGCCCCAACAATTATGCGCACATATTAACCATAGTTTTTAATACATGACAAGTTGCGATATCGTAAAACTTGCCATACATTCCACAGATATGAATAAAAAAGAACCATCACTGACACGTGGCGCTGAAATTATCAGCGAATACGTGAAGAATTTACCTGCTACACCCGGTGTCTACCGTATGATAGCGGATAATGGGGATGTGTTATATGTGGGTAAAGCCAAGGCGTTGAAAAAGCGGGTGGTGAGCTATACGCATATTGATAAACTGCCTATTCGTCTGCAACGGATGGTCGCAGCCACGGGGACGATGGAGTTTGTGACGACGCATACTGAGGCCGAGGCTTTGCTGTTAGAAGCTAATCTGATTAAGAAGTTAAAGCCCCGTTATAATATTTTACTACGGGATGACAAATCTTTTCCTTATATTTTGGTGACGGGGGATCATGATTACCCGCAGATAAAGAAGCATCGTGGGATGAAGAAAAAGAAGGGCGCTAAAGGAGGTGGGGAGTATTTTGGGCCGTTTGCTTCTGCGGGGGCGGTTAATCGTTCTATCGAAGTACTCCACCGTGTGTTCCGTTTACGCAATTGTTCCGATAGTGATTTTGCGACGCGGGATCGCCCGTGCTTACAATACCATATCAAGCGTTGTAGTGCGCCCTGTGTGGGGCATGTAAGCAAGGAAGAATATGGTGAGCAGGTCGAATTGGCGCGGGATTTTTTGGCGGGTAAAAGCCGAGCCATTCAGGAGGATTTTGCGCGAAAAATGCAAGCTTGCAGTGAGGCAACGGATTTTGAAAAGGCGGCGGAGTATCGTGATCGCATTCGTACATTATCGTCCATTCAATCTAATCAAGATATTAATATTGAAGGTATTGGCGATGTTGATGTGGTGGCGTTATCACAAAAAGAGGGACGCACTTGCATTCAAATCTTCTTCTTTAGAGGAGGGCAGAATTTAGGTAATCGTCCTTACTTCCCACGCCATGAGGCAGATGCAGAGCCAGCCGAGATTGTAGCTGTATTTATGGGGCAGTTTTATGTGGCAAAACCTGTGCCTGCAACTATTTTGGTTAATATTGAACCGCAAGAAAAAGAATTACTGGAGACCGCACTGACGACACAGCGCGATAGTGGCAAGGTGACAATCTCTGTGCCACAACGGGGCAAGCGCAGACGCTTAACGGATTTTGTTGAAAGTAATGCCAAGGAAGCGCTGGCGCGTCATTTGATTGAACGGGCAGGACAAGTTAGGCATTTGAAAGAAGTGGCAAAGCTTTTTGATATGGATAAGCCGCCGCAACGTATTGAAGTTTATGATAACTCTCATATCTCAGGCACGAATATGGTGGGGGGTATGATCGTGGCTGGCGTTGAGGGTTTTCGCAAAAATGCTTATCGGAAATTTAATATTAAGGCCGCTAAAGAAGCCGATGATTACGGCATGATGCGTGAGGTTATGACGCGACGCTTTGGGCGTGCCTTAAAAGAGAATGTTGATTTTGAGGGCGATGATTGGCCAGACTTACTGTTGATTGATGGCGGGAAGGGGCAGTTAAGCTCTGTGAAGCAAGCATTAGAGGAGTTGGGTGTTTGGGATAAGTTGACCGTTGTGGGTATTGCCAAAGGCGAAGATCGTAATGCGGGGCGGGAGCAATTCTTTATTGATGGAAAGACGCCTTTTCAACTGCCAATCAATGATCCAACACTTCATTACTTACAACGTTTACGAGATGAAGTGCATAGATTTGCGATTGGCGCGCATCGTACCCGCCGTAAAAATGATATTACCAAATCCCCGCTGGATCAGATTGAGGGAATAGGGGCTAAGCGTAAGAAGGCCCTGTTACTCCATTTTGGCTCAGCCAAAGAAGTCGCGACAGCGGGCATTGAAGATTTGCTCAAGGTTGATGGAATCTCTAAAGGCGTTGCTGAGAAGGTTTATGGGTATTTTAATTAGTAATAAATTATATTGACATAATGTTATATATGTATATATGTTATCTTAATTAATAATATTAATGGTTAGTATAATGAGTGATACGGTAAAAAAAGCATCAATTCGATCTGTGGCTATCTCAGCACTTAGATTGGTGCCTAATGTCATGAAATCTTTCTATAATCCTAACTATTTATTGCAAACACTAGATGAATTGTCTGATTTAGGGGATCGAGTAAGAGTGGACAAGCCTATCGGAGCATCAACTCATTTTTTATTTCATCCTGAGGACATTACAGAAGTTTTTCGCCAAAATCATAGAAAAATAGGATTGGCAGGCAAGCAGATAAAAATGCTCTCTGAGACATCAGACGATAGACCGTCTACAATTGTTAATTCTTCCGGTAAAGATTGGCAGCAAGGGCGTCAAGCATTATCAAAGCATATGCACTCTAAACGAGGATTAAAACAGCCTGTTATGAGCGCTGTTGAGAGAGTTATAGATGACCACACGAAAAGTTGGAATGGGCGTTCATCAATTTCTCTAGCGAGAGAAAGCTCTCACTTAATGATAAAATTAGCTTATAGGGTTATGTTTGGTCAGGTGGCGTCCCCTGAAATATGTGATTCATTGGAATCTGCCGCAAAGCGCCTTCATCGTCATCAAGTAAATGTTGCGTTAAGTGATGGGTTGTTAAAGCCTATCTCTCTTAATTTACCTCAAACAAGTGATGCTATAGAGTTTTTTCATAACGAAGTGATGGCTATAAGGGAAATTTACCAAAAGCAAACACAGAAAGACCAAAATATTTTGTTAGATGATTTAATAGATGTGGATGATGCAGTATCGCAAGAACGTATAGGCATGATGATTAGGGCTAGTCACACAACAATGGTTTATACTTTTTTTAATGCTATGTGGAATATTTCTGGATCTCAAGATTGGCAAGATAGAATAGCTAATGATGATAATGATCCTATAACTCAGCAGGTGATTCAAGAAACTTTGAGATTGCATCCTGCTATATACGTTATACCGAAAGATGTTAAAGAGAGGTTTGTAACAAAAGATGGTCATGCATTTAGCAAAGGGGATTCTGTTATCATTTCACCCCATGTTACTAATCGTCTACCAGATTTTTATGCTAACCCTAATACGTTTGATCCTGAAACAAATCAAAATGCTGAGGCTCAAAAAGCTCGCCACCAAGACGCTTTTATTTCTTATGGTGTTGGTTCTAGAAAATGTCCAGGCCGAGTAGCTGCAGAGCAGCAATTATCTGTAGCTTTGAAAAAAGCTTGCCAAAAATTTAGATATTCAAGAATGAACGCTAATGCGCCTGCTGTAAACGCAAGTTGTATGATGATTCCTGACGGATCTTCTAAATTAGCCATTCATTTGAGGTGACTTGTTAACCACCCATATAATCTTTTTTGAGCCATATTAGAATTGCTAAAAAGATTAATGAGCTTAGCCAGATAAGCGCATTAATTTTTGAGGCTTTCTTTGCTTTTTTCTCTTCAAACCATGTGCGGGGCTTAATGCCCTTTAGCCGGAAGACGGCTAAGGCGGATAAATTTACACAGACAACGTTGGTGGCGAGCAATAAAAATGCGCCATAGGCCAGCTGCCATTGCGTATTGCCGATTGTTACTCCTAGCGTAACAGCAGGTGGCATAAGGGCAACCGCCACCATAACACCCACCAAGGCGCTGGAGACACCTGCCGTTAAGGACAATACGGCTGCCGCCCCAGAGGCAAGCGCCAAAATAATACTGGCATAGCCAACGTTCGTGCGGTTCATCATTTCGGTGCTGTTAAGCACGGTCTCGGGTGAAATAAGTAAGCTGCCGATAATCGCTATTACTAGAGTGAAGCTTAAACCGATTAAATTAGTTTTTACACCGCTGGCGATTAAGCTTCTACTGCCCAATGCTGCGCCAAAAGCGAGGGCAAGATTTGGACCGAGCAAGGGCGCAATCACCATCGCACCAATAATAATGGCAACATCAGACTGCATAAGACCGATGCCTGCTACTATAGAGGAAAGAAATACGAGTAACATAAAGTCTAAATTCAAGCGGCCACCTTTTTCCATGTCTTGAAGAAGTTCTTCCCTTGTCACAGAGCCTTGCAAAATATTTTTGATATCAAACCATTTCTTTAAGCCAGTTTCTTTACTGGACGTATCGGATTTATTGTTGTTTTTTTCAAGTTCTTCTGGTGTGGGTAAAGTGGCTTCCACAGCCAACAACAATATTCTCCAACCATCATTGCTTTGAACGCGACGGGTGAGGGCATCCATTAATTCTTGCTGATTCTTCACGTCAACTAAGATTCTAGTTGTGCTACGTTCCTCCTCGTTTTTACCGAACCAACTTTTGCGACTCGTTTGCCAGCAATCAATAGCGTTGTTCTTTTCGGCAAGCTCTTTGATTTTGTCAGAAGCTTTATCGGGCGCTGAAATTTCTATTATTCTCAATGACATAGATATTTTTCCTTCTGAAATAATGAGGTGCTTATTATATTGATCTTTTTTAATCGGCTGTCAAGATTATTTAACAAAATCAGAGTCTTATAAAAGTTGTTTAAAAAGTTTATTTCATGCTTGCGATTGAATAAATGAGGTGCTAATTGTTAGTTATTCAAATTGAGAACTTTGTTAAATCTATTGCGACATAGAAGGGGAAAACTATATGTTTCATCGCTTGAATACCGAGCAGTCTGAGGGTCAATCTACAGATCATCCAGAAGAAAAGGTTGCTAGGAAACAGGAAGTTAAAACAGCAAAGCCGAAATATAAGGAGAATACTTATAAGATTGGATTAGAACAATCAGCGGTCGAGCGTTATGCGAAGAAAGACAATATCACACCCGAAGACCAAGATTTGAACATGGCAAACCAAAACTCAACTGCACCTTATGCAGTGAAAAAATTTGCTGTAACAAATAATTTGAAGACGAAGCACGAAGAAACAGAACAAAATAACTGGCAAGAAGACGTCAGTTATGAAGTTAAGCAGGAAGAAACGAGGCAAGAAGAACCTCAAGAAATAGAACAAGAAGACTTAAACGAAACTAATAACTTTAATATAGAAGAAAATACCCAACTAATTATAGAAGAGGACACTATTATGAATACCGAAAACAACCAGAAGAATGATTCATCTGACGAAAACAGCACATCAATGCAAGATCGCGTTGATATTCCAGGTAACAACTTCCAACGCCCAAATCGTGCGATTGGTAGCCAGCCTGCAACACCACAACCTGCTAGCCGTCCAGCATACCCTGGTACATATTCATCACCTTACGGTTCACAAGCAAATGATGCTGACACTCGTAAGTTGGTTATCGGTAAAGGTATTAACCTTTCTGGTGAAATTGATTCATGTGATCATTTGATTGTTGAAGGTACAGTAGAAGCAGCACTTAAAGGTGCTGATCTTATGGATATCTCTGAAAGTGGTGCTTACTTTGGTACTGTTGAAATCGAAGAAGCTGTAATTGCTGGTCGTTTCGAAGGTGATATCATGGTAAATGGTCGTTTGACTATTCGTTCAACAGGTATCGTTATGGGTACAATTTCTTACAAAGAAATTGCTATCGAAGCTGGTGCAACTGTTGAAGGTTCAATGGCGCCAATTGGCTCAACTGTGAGCTCTGCGCAACCATCATCAAAGAAAACATCAAACACTAAGTCAAAAAAAGTAGCACATAATGCTGGGGATGAATTACCGTTCTCAGATAAAACAGCTGCTGCGGCTGAGTAAGAATCGATCTACTATATCTCTTAACAGGGAAGATATATTAGAGAGAGCTCAAGAATGAGCGGTTAAGGTCAGACTCTGATGTTTATAATGACTAAAATCAATAATGTATTAAAGCGGGTGCTTGCATCCGCTTTAGCTGTTGTGCTGACAGGCCGCCGTGGTTTATTGGCGGTGTTTCTCTGTGCATCTCTTCTCTCGCTTGGAAGTTGTGATGAGGAAGCGACTCTGTTGGGCTTTCAAGAACACCCAACTGATCTGAGTGTCTTAAGCCAAAATGAATTAGATAAGCATGCGCGTGTTGTCAAAGACAGCATTACTGAAGATCCTGCTTTGATTGCCTCTCTAAGACAACAAGATATCGAGCTAGCGTTAGCGAAGCCTGATTTAGTGCGTGTCGATGGGCAAACGCAAGTGTGGCAATACCGTACGCAATCTTGTGTGTTGGATATTTACTGGCGTGGAAAAGATGTAACATCAAAATCTGCTAGCCATTATGAGTTCCGTGCGCGCCAGAATGGTGACATGCAGAATCAGGATGAAGCAGCCCCGTGGCATTGTGTTCAATCAATCATCCAAAAGCGCGATATTTAAGCGGTTTTCTCTTTAAACTTACATAAATCAATGACTGGGCAGTTGGCGCAGTCTGGTTTGCGTGCTTTGCAGATATAGCGTCCATGCAGGATAAGCCAGTGATGGCAATGGAATTTGAATTGGTCGGGTACGACCTTCAATAATTTATCTTCTACTTTTTCAACGGTAGTGCCTTTTGCAAGACCTGTACGGTTGCTGACACGGAAGATGTGTGTGTCAACGGCGATGGTGGGTTGCCCAAATGCCATACTGAGGACGACATTTGCCGTCTTTCGCCCAACACCAGGAAGCTTTATTAGATCATCCATATTTTGAGGGACTTCACTATTATGCTCATCAATTAGAATTTGGGAGAGTTTATAGACATTCTTTGCCTTGGCATTAAAAAGCCCGATGGTTTTGATGTGATGGCGGATACGATCCTCACCAATTGCGACCATTTTCTCTGGCGTATCAGCTTCGGCAAATAAAGCGGGCGTGGCTTTGTTTACGCCAATATCCGTGGCTTGCGCCGATAAGACAACAGCAACGAGCAAAGTGAACGGATTCACATAGTCAAGCTCCCCCTTAGGCTCAGGGGTAATAGCTTGAAATCGCGTAAAAAACTCAATGACATCTTCTTTTTTCATGCTGCTTCAAAGACGCCTTTTTCTGTATTCTTAACTGCGCGCCCTGCGTTAAATGTTTGTGCGTTCATACATATATAAATACCAGATTCTAGCGATGGGCATTGCCCAATAGCGTAGCCCAAATTAAAGCCAACATCGTTAGGAGATAGAGCGTAAGGATACATAGAGCCAATCAGGATAATTGTTTTGCCGTGATCTGATGAAAGCCTTTCTAATAATAGCTGGGCTGTGTTTGACATTGTATCGGTGCCATGTGTGATAATGATATGAGTGCCTGATTTATCTATAGCCTCTATGATTTTTTCATATATCTCCTCGGTCATATCGCGGCTGTCAATATTACATACTGGATGATAATTAATATCAAAAGCAGGTTGAATGTATTTTTCAATATAATTGGGCAGGGGAGACGGCGCATCAGTACAGACAGTTGTTTGCACAATAGGGTCATATTGCTTTTCTAGTGTACCGCCAGTTGTAATGATATCTATGGTAAGATTGGGGTGTCTCATGAGGAATCCTGTTGATTTTAAAATTAGACTCTCTTTATACTGTGTTTTATGGAGAAAATCATCTACGGATTGCATAACACGCCTCTGGGGCAGGTTATTTTAGCGAAAAGCACTAAGGGGCTTTGCTGGATAGGTTTTATGACGACTGTCGCGCAAGGGTCCTATAAGGGCGATGCGTTGGAGCGGATGCAAAGTTTTCTACCTCAAGCAGAATTTATCCATGATGATAGTGCCGTTAAGGGCGACGTTGAGGCTGTTATCAAAGCGTGGAAGTTAGATGATTTCGGTCAATTGACACTAGATTTGCGCGGCACAGAATTTCAAAAATCCGTATGGCAAGCTCTCCTCAAAATTCCAAAAGGTAAGCTTGTGACTTATGGTGATGTAGCGAATGATATTGATCGCCCTAAAGCTTATCGCGCGGTGGGGACGGCCGTGGGTGAAAATCCATTATCGTTGATTATCCCTTGTCATCGTGTAGTGCAGGCATCTGGCGCGTTGGGTAATTATGGCTGGGGTTTGCCAGTGAAGGAAAAATTGCTTGAGTTGGAAAAAGCGATTTAGCCATAAAGAAAACCGCCAAACATGCGTTAGGCGGTTTTATTAAATTATTAGATCCAAATAAATTTAGGATATTTAAGAAGTTGAAAAATTAGTATTCGCTTTTCTTACGTGCAGTTTTACGTGAACGGCGAATATTTTCCTGTTTCTCACGTTTGCGTTTTTCACACGGCTTCTCAAAATCACGACGCATTTTCATTTCACGGAAGAGTCCTTCACGCTGCATTTTTTTCTTCAACACACGTAGTGCTTGATCGACGTTATTATCACGAACGGATACAGTTACCAATTAAAATCACCTCTTTCTTATTTGGTCTTTTGGCCATTTGGCGTTATAAATACGTGACTTAATTACCCTTAATGAAGGGCTAAATCAAGTAATAATAAGGATTTGTAGGTTAATTATATGCTATTTCACCGTTTTTACCTAATTGGAGCGCTATTTTGCTTTGTTTTCACTGGTGTAGCGCCTTTGAACGCAAAAGAGGGCGTGGTGCGCCCAGCGCCTGAGAGCGCCACGGGGATTGATAAGAAATCAGCCGTTATTGGGCAAAACATGATGGTTGTGAGTGCGCACCCGCTGGCGACCCAAGCAGGTTATGATATTTTGAAAAAGGGCGGTAGTGCCGCTGATGCGGCAATTGCTGTGCAACTTGTGTTGGGGATGGTTGAACCGCAATCATCTGGCCTTGGGGGCGGTGGTTTCGTTCTTTATTATGATGCGGCGAATAAGCAACTTATTACATTAGATGGACGTGAGACTGCACCCGATAATGCGGGTAAGCATTTATTCATGGATAATGAAGGTAAACCGTTAGGGTTTTATGAAGCGTCCATTGGCGGTCGCTCAGTTGGCACGCCTGGTTTGTTACGCATGATGGAAAAACTTCATCAATGGCATGGCAAAAATAATTGGAGTGATTTATTCACGCCTGCTATTCGTGTCGCAGAAAAAGGATTTACTGTTTCCCCACGTTTGCATCAACAGCTTTTAAAAGAGCGTGGTCGTTTTGAAATAGATATAGATGCCAAATTATATTTTTATCCTGATGTTGATAACCCATTGCGGGTAGGCGATGTGGTTACAAATATTAAATACGCAAACACGTTGAAAAAAATTGCCATGAATGGCGCAGACTATTTTTATGAAGATGAGTTGGCGCAAGATATTGTTGCGAAAGTCCGTGATTTACCAACGAAGCGTGGGTTGATATCTGTTGAAGATATGGCGGCGTATGAAGCCAAAGAACGTGCGGCGGTGTGTGGTAATTACCGCACGTATAAAGTCTGCTCTATGGGGCAACCTTCTAGTGGGGGGCTTACGCTGTTGATGACGTTAGGGATTTTAGATCATTTTGATTTGCGCTCTATGGGCCCTAATGATCCTAAGAGCTGGCATCTAATTTCGGAGGCTAGTCGCTTGGCGTTTGCGGATCGTAATCAATATATGGCCGATCCGGATTTTGTTGAAACGCCAGATACAAAATTATTGGACGCTGGATATCTAAAGGAACGTGCTGAATTTATTTCATCAGAAGGCGCGATGAAAAAAGTAACGGCAGGTATTCCGCCAGAATGGATAACCGAGGAAGAAAATGGGGTAGATGATTCAATTAAGCCACCAGGCACGTCACACATTACAGTTGTTGATGGACTGGGTAATATTGTGTCGATGACAAGTTCAATTGAAAATGCATTTGGCTCGCGGTTGATGGTTGAAGGGTTTTTGTTAAATAATCAACTCACTGATTTTTCTTTTAAACCGTATGACGATGAAGGAAATTTAATTGCTAATAGTGTGGTGGGGAATAAACGTCCTCGGTCATCAATGGCGCCGACTATTATTTTCGATGAGGCGGGTGAGCCTGTATTGGCTATTGGGTCAGCTGGTGGAAGTCGTATTATTGGTTTTGTGTTGCAACGTATTATTGCTGTGCTGGATTGGGATATGGGCATCCAAAGTGCGCTGGATATGCCTAATATTGTCCACCGTGGGAAGAAGCTTGAGGTTGAGGTGAGTGGGATGGATTTTGCTGAACCGCTTAAAGATTTAGGGCATCCTATTGAAGTTGGCCCTATGAATAGCGGGTTAACGGCTATTCATTTCAAAGATGGTAAGATTATTGGTGCCGCTGATCCACGCCGTGACGGTGTGGCTATGGGCGAGTAGTTTAGCTACATAATTGGCAATAATGGTTATTTATGACATAATCTTACTCGGAGCGTTCGTTCCTTCTAAATTAAAAAACATATAAGAGGTTATCATGAAAAAAGAATTTGCTGAATTTATAGGTACTTTCACGCTTGTTTTGTTTGGATGCGGTGCTGCCGTTATCGCTGGAGAACAAATTGGTGTGTTAGGTATTTCGTTTGCGTTTGGCCTTGCGTTAATTGCAATGGCCTATGGTATTGGGGCTGTATCAGGCTGTCATATTAACCCTGCTGTTAGTCTTGGCGCTCTTATTGCTGGGCGTATGTCTGTGATTGATTGTATTCGTTATATGATTGCACAATGTGCAGGTGGTATAGCAGGTGCCTTTGTGCTCTTGACAATTATGAATGGTCAATTGGCAGGGTATGATGTTGCAGCTTCTGGCTTAGGTCAAAATGGTTGGGGGGCAGGTTACCTTGGTGAATTTGATATGCATGCTGCTTTACTGTTTGAAGTTGTTGCAACTTTCTTATTCATGACCGTTATCTTAGGGGCAACAAATGATGATGCACATCCTGCGATCGCTGGCTTGGCTATTGGTTTAACATTGGTTGTCATTCATATTGTTGGTATCCAAGTCACGGGCGTTTCTGTGAACCCAGCACGTAGCTTAGGGCCAGCATTATTTGTTGGTGGTCAAGCGATGGAGCAGTTATGGCTCTTTATTGCAGCCCCTTTTGCAGGTGCAGTATTAGCAGCGTTAAGATACCGTTTCTGTATTCTAACGGGCGCCTGTTGCGGCACTTGTAAGAAATAACAAATCTATATAATTTTAAGAAAAGCGGCCTAAAGATAATAGGCCGCTTTTTTTATTGGTATAATATTAAAACAAGGTCATAACATCACAAATTTATAAAACAAGGGTGTGTGATGAGTAATGTTGTGAAGCTTGAAGATTTTAAATTAAAAGCTAGTCAAACATTTGGTATAGCCCGTGAGGGTGAAGCTATTAACATAGCTGTGCCTGATTTAAAGAGGATAGCTATCGTCACTATTAGTTCTCAAGAACCTGCGCTTAATCAAGTTATGGTAGAAAAAAACCCTGGATGGATCAGAAACACCATCACGTGATATTGCAGATTCTATTTCACATGCGGCGTTCGGTACGTCTGCTGAGTTTACACGCCAAAACAGAGACACTAAAGAAGAAACTGTTTACGTTGGTATTAGCGGATATATCCCTAAGACATTAGAGGCAGCTTAGTTTTAAGCTGCTTTTTTCTTCTTTGTTTTTAAATTGAGCGCAGCTTCTAGGAGAGTTTTTGTGTAATCTTCTTTTGGTGCTTTGAATATTGCACTAGCTTTTCCGCTTTCGACGACTTTACCATTTTTCATGACAATTAAATCATGCGCCATAGCACGGACAACGCGAAGATCATGGCTAATGAATAGGTAAGCCAAGTTATGCTCTTTTTGTAATTCACGGAGAAGGTCAATTATTTCCACTTGCACAGAAACATCTAACGCACTTGTTGGCTCGTCTAACACCACGAACTTAGGGTTTAAAATCATGGCGCGGGCAATGGCAATACGTTGGCGTTGACCACCAGAAAATTCATGCGGGTAGCGGTGACGTGTTTCAGGATCAAGGTGAACTTTTTTAAGCACATCAACGATTAAGTCATCACGTCCTTGTTCGTCCAAGTCTTTACGGTGAATTTTCAGGCCTTCTTCAATAATGCCAGCTACACTCATGCGGGGAGAAAGGGCGCTGAAAGGGTCTTGAAAAACAATTTGTAAGTCGGAACGCAAAGGGGTCATTTCCTTACGGGAGAATTTAGAAATATCTTTCTCGTTATAATTAATGCTTCCTTCTCCGTTAAGTAAGCGTAATAAAGCAAGCCCAAGCGTTGATTTACCAGAGCCACTTTCACCGACAATACCAACAGTGTGACCAGATTTAATTTCTACATCTATGCCGTCAACAGCCTTTACCCAGCCAACAGTCTTGCCACGCCAGCTTTTCTTGTTTGGAAAATGCACCTTGATATTATCGCCTGTAATCACAGGTAATGAATTTTTTGCAGGCGCTGAGGCTGTGCCCTTAGGCTGGGCATTTAATAATTTTTGAGAATAGGCGTGTTCAGGTTTTTTGAATATAGCTTTGACCGTGTTCTGCTCAACAATTTCACCTTGTTGCATCACACACACATGATCTGCAAATTTCTCAACGATGGATAAATCATGCGTGATCATTAGCATCGCCATGTTCAGCTCGTTTTGAAGTTCTTCTAATAACTCTAGAATTTCAGCTTGTACCGTTACGTCCAAGGCCGTTGTTGGTTCATCTGCAATTAATAATTCAGGATCATTGGCAAGCGCCATTGCAATCATCACCCGCTGACGTTGACCACCAGAGAGTTCATGAGGGTAGGCGTTAAGGCGTTCCTTCATCATAGGAAGTTGTACCATGTCGAGCAGTTCTTTAACGCGCGTACGGGCATCGGATTCATTCATTTTTTGATGTAGACGCAAGACTTCGCCAATTTGACGCTCAATAGAATGAAGTGGATTTAACGCAGTCATGGGTTCTTGAAAAACCATACCAATTTGACTGCCGCGAATATGGCGCATGAAACCATCCTGTTTACCGACAAGTTCTTCGCCATTGAATTTAATACTGGATGGAATTGGGTGTGAGGCAAGCGGGTAGGGAAGTAGTTGCATGATTGACATAGCCGTTACAGACTTGCCCGATCCGCTTTCGCCGACGAGGGCGACTGTTTGCCCTTCTTCAATAGTGAAGCTGGCATCCTTTACGGCATGGAAGACACGTTGATTGCTCGTGAAATCAACATTTAAGTTTTTAACTTGTAATAATGGCGTTTTCATCCCATATTTTTAGCTTAATTCGCACTGGTTTAGAAGGGGAAAGGCAGAGTTATTAGGCTATTTGTCTCTGTCGTCCTGAAAACGTTAGTGGTGAAGGGTCTGTGAATTCGGCTTTTAATAGCTTTTCCTTGAGTTGTAAGGGATTTTGTAATAATAATGGGGCATATATATTATTCATACAGATTGATAGGAGACTTCATCATGGATTTAGTAAAATTATTACAGGCTTCAGGCCAGCAAGATCAAATTATTAGCGCTTTAACGAAGCAGTTTGGGTTAGATCAATCACAAACAAGTGCTGTTATGGGGCAAGTCATGGGCGCGCTTAAGGGCGGTATGCAAAAGCAAGCAACGCAAGGTGGTGTAAAGCCATTAATCAATGCCGTGATGAAAGGAAATCACGGGCAATATATTGAGCAACCACAACAGCTAATGAATGCAGAAGCAGAAGGTAATGCTGTTTTAGGACATTTGTTGGGTAGTAAAGATGTTAGCCGTGCGTTAGCGGGAAAAGTTGAGCAAGACACAGGCGTTAGTTCAGCTATCATTAAGAAAATGTTACCTATATTGGCCATGGCAGCGATGGGCGCAATGAGCAAAAATTTGAAACCTTCAGCTTCAGGTAACCAAGGTAATGTGTCTGGTGCAGGTGGCTTATTAGGAAGCCTTAGTGCTTTAGCTGGTGGCCGTGGTGGAAATGCTGGCGGCGGTATGGCGAGCATGCTTGGTGGTTTATTGGGCGCAAAAGGCGGCGCGAATAAGCAGGGTATGGCGAATATCATGAGCATGTTAGATCAAAATCAAGATGGTAATCCGCTTGATGATATCATGAAAATGGTTGGTAAACGTTAAGGGAAGATTATCCGCCTAGGCCTGGAGCTGCTGCGGCGGGTTGCATTTCTGCGACATCTAATTTTGGTTGAGTGAAATCTTGGCCGGCCGCAAGTTGAATGGTGACTGCTGGTTCTGCCAAGTTTGGATCATTAGAAGCGGGTGCTTGAAATTGATCTGATAATGCGCCCATTGTGATAGGTTCGTCAAAAGATGCGCTTCCGATAGATAATTTATTTTCAGCGCTGAAGGCAAATTGTTCAGACACAGTTAGCGATTCTTGAAGAGAGGTATCCATAAGCTTTTCTGGCATAGATGGATTGCGCGTTGTTTCAACTGCAACAGCTTCTTGAATTCTGGCTTCATCACTGGTGGTAAAAGAATCTGGCGTCACCAGTTTTTGTGATAAGAAATCTATTTCTGTATCAGGGGTAACATCCGTATCAACAATAATATCATTATTATTATCAAGCTTAACATCGGCTAATTCATCAATGTCTGGCGTTTCTTTTCTGTCACGCTGTATGCTGTCTGGCTCTGTTAATGACTGTTCCGCGAGGTCATCAAGCCCATCATCGTCATTCTTTTTTGGTTTTTCTTTTTGTGTAGATTCTTTGTGATTGGTTTGATCTTTATTAACAGGTTCTTTTTCTGCTGGTCTGTTATCTCGGTTTTTAGGTTCAATGACAGGATCATTGGCGGCAGGTTTTAATAGAGAATCTTGTTTTGGTGTTTCAGGTGCTAAAGCCATTAAGTCAACATCAGGGTTAGTTTCATTTTCAGGCTTGTTTTTATTGTTAACGTCAGATTCTTCAGAATCTAGTTCTATGGAAGGATCTTTATTGGAGCGCACATCTTGTTCGCCCTGTGATTGGAGAGGGTCATGTGTTTCATCTGCGACAAAAGCAAGTGCTTCATCTGGTGTAACTTGTTCACTTTCAACTAAAACGAGGTCGTCTTTTTTTCCCCTAAATAGCCTTAGGATGTACTCTACCACGTCACTAACGATAGTTGTAACAGCGCTCATGTAACTATTATACTAGATTATAAGGGTTAAATACAAATTAACTGGGCTTAAGCCAATAATAAAAATTGTTTTATTTCAATGCTTTAACATAATAAAGTGCTAATCATACGTTTACTTCAGTGTCTGCAAGACACCAGGCTAAAATGGCTTTTTGTTCATGGACTCTGTTTTCAGCTTCATCGTAGATAACACTAGCAGGAGAGGCGAGGACTTCTTCTGTCACTTCTTCTCCTCTATGGATAGGCATACAATGCGTGAAAATTGCACTTTCTTTTGCGAGCGTCATCAGCTTTGAATTGACCTGATAAGATTCAAAAATTTCAATAGCTTTGCCTTCTTGACCCATTGATACCCATGTATCTGTTACAACAACATCAACGTCCTTAACGGCTTCTTCTGCTGTATCTACAAGATTAGCCCGTTTATCAGCTTTATGTCTTAGCGATTCAGGGACGGCTAAAGTGAGTTCAAAATCAAATTTTTCTGAAGCTTGAACGAAAGCATGGGCAACATTATTATAATCCCCTAGCCATGCAATTTTTTTACCTGCTATAGGGCCTAATTTTTCTTCCATCGTTAAAATGCTCGCCATGATTTGGCAGGGGTGTGAATGATTCGTTAGGCCGTTAATTACAGGGATAGTGGTGTTTTCAGAAAGTTTTTTGAGTGTTGCATGATCACTCATTCTAATCATGATAGCATCCACAAAACGTGAGAGTACTTGTCCAGTATCTTCTATACTTTCCGCACCAGTCAGTTGGATTTCATCCATACTTGTCACAATTGTGTGGCCGCCAAGTTGTTTGAAAGCCACCTCAAAAGAAAATCTTGTCCGCGTAGATTTTTTATCAAAGACCATCGCAAGTGATAAACCTTTGAATAGTTGAGGCGGATTGAACTTTAATTTTTTTAATTCATGCGCATGTGCCAAAATTTCTTTTAGCGTTTTTGCATCAATATCGTCAATATTTAGAAAATGATTTATTCCAGGCATGGTAAATTATCCGAGGTAATAACAGTTTTGATCTTTTTGATGGCTTCATCAATTTCTGTGTTGGAAATAGTTAGAGGAGGCGTCAATCGGAGTGTGTTTTTACCTGCTTGCGTTGCAACCAATCCATTTTCTAGAAGTTCAGCCAATAATTCTTTGATTTGAAATTTTGTATCAAGACCAATCATTAGACCTTGGCCTTTGATAGCGGTGATGGCATCGCCCGTTTCAGCCTGTAATGCTTCAAGTTGATCATAAAAATAAGCGCTAGCTTCGCGGACACGCGCTAAAAATTCAGGTTTCACAATTTCACTAACAACATGATAAACAACGTTTGTTGCAAGCGGGTTTCCGCCATAGGTCGTGCCATGGTCGCCAGGTTTAAATACGGAGCATACATGATCTTTGGCCATGAACGCGCCAACAGGGAAGCCTCCACCAATACCTTTGGCAAGTGTTATAATGTCAGGTTCATAGTCAAAATGCGCGTGGGCAAATAATGTTCCCATACGCCCTATACCCGTTTGGATTTCATCAGAAATTAAAATGATATCATTATCGTTACAGAGTTTTTGTAGGCCTTGTAAAAATTCTGTTGTCCCTGCGGTTAAACCGCCTTCACCCTGAACAGGTTCAACAAGAACGCCACAAATTTTATCTGTGATAAGGGCTTTGACTGAATCTAAATCATTGAAATCTGCAAAGTGATAGCCGGGTAGGTAAGGGCCAAATTGTGGTTGTGATAATGATTTTTGTGTTCCGCTAACGGCACCGTAAGTACGACCGTGGAATGAATTTTTGAAAACAATAAATTCTTTGCAGTCTTCTGAGCGGTTATAGTGCGCATAAGCACGAGCGAGCTTTAACGCACCTTCAACGGCTTCAGCACCAGAGTTGCAGAAGAAAATTTTATCAGAACAACAATTGTTAACGAGAAGCTCAGCCGCATTGACTTTAGGCTCATGCGCGAAAGAGCCTACACACATAGTAAAACCTTTATCTAATTGCTCTTGGACACCCTTATTAAATGCAGGGTGGTTGTGCCCTAAAGAGCTGACGGCAATGCCTGCTGCGCAATCAAGATACTTGTTACCGTCTGTATCGTATAGGTAACAACCATCTGCTTTTTCCAACGCTATATGTTTATGCGGATATAAGGGCATAATAGAATCGTTAGCGCGTTTTTGTAAGGCTTCACCGCTTGAGTTTTTAATGGTCATTATATTTCTCCTAAACTATTTTTTGCTTAATTCTTTTTGATAATTTTCTTTTTCGCTTTCACGAATAATCATGGTGCCCATACCTTCAGAGGTATAAATTTCATTGCGTAGAGCATCTTCTTTAAAGCCGTTTAAAATATGGACACGTTTTACACCGTTGCGTAGTGCATCGACACAATTTTCTAGTTTTACGCGCATACCATCTTTAACAGTTCCATCTGTAATCAGTTCTTCAATTTGACGAGCTGTTAAATATGATTGAACTTTACCATCCGCCATCACACCATCAATATCAGTGAGTAGAATTAGTTTGTTAGCTTTCGTCTCGCTAGCTAGTTGGATGGCTACATTATCTGCATTGATATTTAGCGCTGTGCCGTCTTCTGAGAAGGCGAGGCAGGGGCAGACAGCTAGATCAGTGGCCGAGAAATGCTCCCGAATAGCGTCGCTATCAATTTTTTCTAATGTGCCATCAAAACGCACTATATCACCTTCGTTAGGACGTCTTTTAGCTGTTGTCCAGTGCGGAGGAAGAGCGTTTAAGACTGTAGAGGGAAGTCTTGCTTTTACTAAGCTTTCGGATAATTTAAACCCTAAATCGCCGGTCAAGGTTTTCTTGATGATTTTGATATCATCGGCAGAAGAAATTCTACGCCCGTCAATTTTAAACGGTTCAAGTCCGGCTTCTTTCATCGCAATATCAATTGACTCACCACCGCCATAGATAAGCAGGATTTTGATGCCGTCATTGGTTAGCTCTTGGATATTCGCAATTAAATTTTCGCGGGCACCCTTGTCTGTAATGATACGACCACCAGCCTTTACAACAAAGAGCTGTCCTTGGAATAAATTACGATAGAATTTTTTAAACGAATTTATCATAGCGCTTACGGATAAATTGGACTGTTAAATTGAAGGCCGAGTGTTTCATCAAGACCAAACATAATATTCATATTTTGAATGGCGGTCCCTGATGCACCACGGAGTAAATTATCTAACGCACCTTGAGCAATGATTTCGCCGTTATTACCTTGAGTATAATTCAAATCAACGAAGTTTGTGCTGACGACATTCGTGAGTTCGACCTTATCAACGACACGCACGAAAGGATGGTTGTTGAATACGCTTAAATTTGCGGATGAGTCTGACTTAATAAAGCCATTGGCAAAGATACCCCGCAGGAAGGGCCCTACAGTGGGCGCGAAGTTCAGTTGTTTTTCGTCAAGTCCGCTTGTTGCCAAAATCTCTGGGGTATGGCGGTGATTATTGACCAGATAACTTCTGATATTTTGCGAGCAGAAGGGGTGATCGACAGGGTCACGGGCACTACGTCCACCTCCAGATGTACCAGAAATAGCAATAACATCGGCACCGTCCATTTTATCTTTGAAGGGTAGCAATAATAATTGAACTAAGAGTGCAAAGCACCCTGGGTTTGCGACGGCATCGGCTTTGGCGATTTGATCTCTGTAGATTTCAGGGAGACCATAGACAAAACGCCCATCTAATAATTCTGGATGATGATGTTCGATATTGTAATAACGCTCATAAGTTTCTTTGTCGCTTAATCTAAAATCAGCAGAGAAATCTATGATTTTGGTTTTACCCAAAAAGCTAGGGGCAACTTCTTGTGCAGCCTTGTGTGGTAGACATAAGAAAACAACATCACTGTCGTTAGCCACAGTGTCGTGGGCTGTGTTTGTAATGTTTAATCCTTCAATATGACTCAATCTTGGGAATAATTCGGATAGAGGTGTGCCCTCATGTTGGCGAGATACAAGATATTTAAGCTCAATTTCAGGGTGTTGAAGTAGACAACGTAATAACTCTGTGCCTGTGTAGCCAGTGACGCCGATAATTGATACTTTGATTTTGTTACTCATGGTGGGGTGTTTCCTAATTTATTGTAAGGCTAAGGGTATAGCTATTTGGGGTGTTGGGGCAATAGGTGACGGCATTATTGTCACAGCAGGTTCAGGTTGTTCAATTGGAAGATTAAAGAAAACTGAGGCGTAGTCATCTTCTGCCAAAAGTGTTGGCATGCCAGCAGTGTAGCCTTGATTGATAAAAAGGGCGTGGCTACCCATATTTTGTGCACCAACCTTGGCGATGATTTGGCTAATACCTGCTTCTTTCGCTATAAGTTCAGCTTGTTTGAATAATATATCGTATGGTTTTACGGCTTCGCTCATATGGGTATATTGCTTAGGTCTATAATCTGGGTGAATGACCACAGATTGAATAACAGCCATTCCTTCAGTGATGGGATATCCCTCTAGATTTATCGTCGCAGGATTAGCAGGATCTGTTGTGAGTAATAAATGAGCGATATGATTGCCGTAATTATCCTTAATGCCAATAATCGGCATGTCTGCATCCAAATGAGCTTTTAAATCTTCAATCGTTCTTGGCTTCAGCCGATGTTTTTTGTCTTCTGGAAGATCCTCAATGACTTGGTCTTGAAGTGTAATGAGATGAGGTAAATCATCTTCGTTAAGTACATAGCAGGCGTAAGGCGTGCCGTAAGAGGGGTTATTAAATACATTCATTTCGTAGCTCATTAAACATAGTCGAAGCCCAAGCGCCTTTGTGTAAAGGTCTTATGATTGATCGCTATTCTAGAAATGAAAGAGTGATAGAGGGGCTTAAAAACTAAACACACGTAACATATTAGCGATCAGCTAATACGTCGTCGGCTTTGATATGTGCAGTTCTTATCCATAAGCTAGTTATAAGTGTTTTTTGGAAAATTTGTCAATGCATTAATTTTATTAATAGCTTTAAATCGTCTTTTTATGTGGAGTAAATTCGCCATAGAAAATGTTATTTCTAAGCATGGTAAAAACTCTTGGAAATCCATACTCTATTTCAAAATATATTTTTTGATTCTTATCTTTTGTCTTTTTTGAGTATGTGGCTACTTTTCTAATAGAATTAATTGGAGGAATAGGTCTGTCATAACAGCAAACATCTATATCCAATATCCGTAATAAATATTGGAGTTCAAATGTTTTTTGATTACTAGAAATGCCCTTTATTGGTATTGTGACTTCATAAGTAAGGGTGGCGCTACTATGAGATTTAATGTTATCTGGAACTTCAATTTTAATTAATTTACCAATAAAGAAAACTTCTCTTTGTAAATAAAGCTCATATTCAGTGATGGTTGGCCCAAAATACGTAGCTTTTCCAGTCGTTTTTTTCATGTCATTGATTATTTTTTCGGCTTCAATAATGTCTTGTTTTGGAATTTTGATATGAATTATATACAGCCAGCTTAAAATAATTACAGATATAGAAAGCGCTAATAAAAAAAATATTTTCGTATTAAATTTTATTTTTTTATCACTCATATTATCTCTATAAAGTCGTCTTGCGCGGATCGAATGCGTCTCTGACGGCTTCGCCGATGAAGGTTAGGAGTGAGAGCATTAGGGCTAGTGATACAAAAGCGGTGATGCCTAACCATGGTGCTTGAAGGTTGTTTTTACCTTGGGCGAGCATTTCTCCTAATGACGCGGAACCGGGTGGTAGGCCTAGTCCTAAGAAATCTAAGGAAGTAAGCGCGGTGATTGATCCTGTTAAGATAAATGGCATCAACGTTAATGTGGCGACCATCGCATTGGGTAGAACATGGCGATACATAATGGATAGGTTTGATACACCAAGGGCATTGGCGGCCTTGACGTAGTCAAAGTTACGGGTGCGTAAGAACTCTGCACGGACAACATCGACAAGACTGACCCATGAGAATAAAAGTAGGATAGCGAGTAATGTCCAAAATCCAGGAATAAACATCGCGGAGAATATGATGAGAATATAGAGCGAGGGGAGTGATGCCCAGACCTCAATAAAGCGTTGCATGATTAAGTCTAATCGTCCGCCATAATAGCCCTGAAACGCACCTGCAATAATACCGATGATGGAACTGATGATGGTGAGGGTTAGGCCGAATAAAACAGAGATGCGGAAGCCATAAATAACACGGGCTGCAACATCGCGCCCTTGATCATCTGTACCAAAAATATTATCGCGTGTTGGGCCTGATGGGGCAGGGGTTGGCAGATTATAATTAATCGTGTCATAGGAAAAACGGATTGGTGGCCAAACCATCCAACCTTTTTCATTGATAAGATCTTGGACGTAGGTATCGCGGTAGTCAGCCTCGGTCTCAAAATCTCCGCCGAATTTGGTTTCGGGGTAATTTTGGAATACAGGCGCATAAAAGCCACCGTCATATTTGACCAATAAAGGTTTATCATTCGCCACAAACTCAGCGCACAGACATATCAGCAATAACGAGCAGAATATCCAAAACGACCAAAGGCCACGTTTATTGGCTTTAAATTGGGCAAGGCGTCGTTGTGTAAGGGGCGATAGAACCATAGAGTGTTTATATTACTGATTAAGTTTAATATTTATATCAGCAATTCTAAGCTATTATTTGTATTCTAACAAAGGCTTATTGCCTAAAGCAGAGATTTGTTCACTGATAGCAGAATTAAATGTTGGATCTGGATGGCAATGAGCAAATTGCCCAAATATGCGTGACACAGCGCCAGCGATGTAATCGGCTATTGATGTCGTTGCTAATTCAGTATTTTTATAATCGCTATCAGCAACATTTATGGTTCTTGTATAAGGTGTTATTTTGCCCTCATAGTTAGATGCTCTGGATGATTTATCTATTTCAATAAAGTAACCTAAGGCAGATTTTGTTTCTTGGGTAGGGGTATTGAAATCAGCCACAAGCGTTAGTTCATATATATCCTTAGTAGATTTATATTCAAACCCTACTCGAATAGTGTTTGAATAACCTGCGTTTTTAAATATTTCTGGATTGAGTGTGTAAGCATCAATTTCGGATATAGGAATTAAGCTAGCAAATCTAATTTGATCGTTTGTAGTTACAAATTTATCAATATTTTCATTTTTGAACGCGTCAGCTAAACAAGTTGAAAAATCATTAGCAGGTAGCTGTTCTATAACATCATCTATCGTTTCAGCATTGTCGTATTCATAATAGAGGGTGCATTTAAAGCGTAATGCTTTTTCAATGTTTGTTGCGCATTCATCCGTTTCTTCTGTCGTGAGATCTGTTGTTACAACATCATTATTTGAAGAAGTGGTGGGTTAGGCGCTGTTTCAATACCAGAAACAGCTTTAAATGGTGATTTATATTTTGAGTCTTGAGTTCTTTCAGGCGTATTCGCCGGGGTGTTGTCGTTGACTGGTGTAGGTTTTTGATCTGGCCATAATAGAGCTGTCGCCAAAACGACAACTGATGCAACGCCTAATGTTTTTCTATTGAATAACGCCATAATATCTCTTTGAAACAAAAAAAAGACATTAGCACAGTATTGTAATTATGTAAATAAAATTATTTAATGAACAGACGTAGAGCCAGTACCAGTTTTCTCCATGATGCGGAGTTTGAACTTTTGGTCACTATTTAGGGGGGTATTGTCGTTTTCAGGAAGGGGGATAAGGAATTCGTTGGCTTTTTTAGGGTGTTGTTGTAAATCACCGCGTGAAACAGCGATTGTTTCTTCGACTAATTCCTGTAGATGTTTTTTGTCTTCTTCTGTCACTTCGCCATTTTCCAAAATCTTCTTACGAAAATCATTTAGTTTTTTATGGACAGTGTTGAATTTCATGACGTTTATTCCTTTTGAGTGCCAACTTTATAGGCGTATTTAGGCGTTTTGTCAAGTTTTTATGGAATTATCAGACTGTGTTATACAGTACGTGCCTCAAAATCAATACGCGGATCAACCTTCACATAGACAATGTCACGGATGAGGGTCATCACTAATCCCATAAGGGAGAAGATATAGAGCGTGCCTAATACAACAGGGTAGTCACGGTTAATAACGCTCTCATAACCGAGCAGTCCAAGGCCATCGAGAGAGAAAATAACCTCGATCAATAAAGATCCTGTGAAGAAGATAGCAAGGAAGGCGCTGGGGAATCCAGCAATCACAATCAGCATAGCATTACGAAAGACATGACCGTATAGCACTTGTTTCTCACCAAGGCCTTTGGCGCGGGCGGTTAGCACGTAATGCTTGTTAATCTCATCAAGAAAGGAGTTTTTGGTCAGCATTGTAAGTCCTGCAAACCCACTAATTACCATAGCAATCACAGGCAAGACCATATGCCAGAGATAATCACCAATTTTGCCTATGCTGGAGAGGTCGTCCCAATTATCGGAGGTCAGTCCGCGTAAGGGAAAAATATCGAAATATCGCCCACCCGCAAACACAATGATCAGCAGAATAGCAAACATGAAAGAGGGGATGGCATAACCTGTAAAGACCGCAGCTGATGTCCAAATATCAAATTTTTGTCCATCTTTGACAGCCTTTTTAATACCGAGGGGAATAGAGATAAGGTAGATAATCAGTGTTGACCAAAGGCCCAGTGAAATGGACACAGGCATTTTTTCTAGAACTAATTCAATAACGGACACATCACGGTAATAGCTTTGCCCCAGATCGAATTGAGCATAGTTAACGACCATATCAAAAAAGCGGATATGGGCTGGTTTATCAAAGCCGTACATGGCCTCAAGCTCTGCCACAAATTCTGGGTCTAATCCTTGAGAGCCACGATACTTGCTCGACTCGCCTGTTGATTGTGCGCTGACGCCAACGGCCATGTCTGCCCCACCCCCGCCACCAATACGAGCAGTTGCCTCTACGCCGTGACCTTGCAATTGTGCAATCATACGCTCAACGGGGCCGCCTGGCACGAATTGAACAATGATAAAGCTGATCAGCATAATGCCCAACAATGTCGGGATCATGAGGAGTAGTCGACGGAGAATGTAATTAAGCATAGAAAAGCTCGCTTATGGTTTTATGTTCCAATCATGGATGATCCATTGATTATCAACAAATTCTAATACAGCTAGCCCCCCAGTGGAAAGCTTGATTTTGTTTTGCGCAGAGAATTCTTCAAAATTGCCCGTCAGATGAGGCGCAAACCGCGCAATACCGTTGGAGGTTACGACCATAATTGTATCTTGCCCATCCTCGATAATGTGATTAGCAAAGTTTTTCCAGTTATCAATGCAATTTTGTGGGTCAAAATTCCATCCCTCTGGCACGATGCCGTGGTTGTCCCAATCTTTGATAGCTTGCTCTCCTATGCGTTGTATCACTTTGTCTTCTGTTAAGTTTTCATCTGGCCCATAATCAATTTCGTTGAAAATATCTAATGGGAAAACAGGTTGCGCATAGCCGAGTGTTTTCAGCGCAATTTCCGCTGTTTCCTTTGTGCGTATCAATTTCGAGGAATAAGTGACTTCGGGGTAAATTTTATTCGTTTTTAACCACGCGCCAATTTTCTCAGCTTGAGCAAGACCGCTTTCTACAAGGGGAAGGTCAGTTCGCCCACCAACGCGCGTTGGTGTTTGATCGGCGGTAAACGTATTCCCATGTCTAGCGATGATAAGTTTTGTCATTTCATTCCTTCTAGAATGAAGATAGCTGTAAAGCCTATTAAAAGACCTATGGACTGTTTTATTGTAATAATATCTCCAAAAATTAAAAAAGCAAAAATAAGATATAATGCGATGTTAATTAATATACAAACCACTGTTGCCACAGCGATATTTTGATAAGGAAAGCTCATTGATAAGCAAAATATACCTATGGCGGAGATACAGAAAGCCATTAAGAAATATAATGTTGTTGTTGATTGATACCAAAATCTAAAAAGAATGTCTGCAGACGTAAAAAGTACAGCACTTAAGCTAATCCATACAAACGGTGGTAATAATTGTGATAAGAGGATTAAATTAGGCATTGGCTATTTCTTTCAAAATATCTTCGGCGCGTTGTACGTCTTCGGGGGAGTCTATGCCTGCTTGTGCGAGGCCTGCGTCTACGTCTAGTTTAATAGTGTGTATGGGGATATTATTTTCGATTAGGCGGAGTTGTTCTAACCCTTCCAATTTCTCGTAATGTCCTTCGGGGAGGCTTGTGAATTTTTTAAGTGTTTCAACGCGGTAGCCGTATAAACCAATATGTTGATGAACAGGGGAAAACTCATCAGCCTCGCGCCAAGTTTCCTCTTTGCGAATAGCGGGGATGATGTTTTTAGAAAACCACATCGCGCGACCATCTGCGTTTAAAATGGCGGTTGTACCACTGAAAGGTGTAATTTTTTTGGACTCTCTCAATTTGTCTAACTCGTTCCAACGAAGGCGAATGACGGGGGTGATGACTTGGATATCTGGATTATCTTGAATGGCTTTAAGCATTTTTACAGGGGCATCAACGGGTGTGAAGGGGGCATCGCCTTGAAGCCCTAAAACAAATTCAATGTTACTGTCCAGTTTTTCGACGGCTTCTAACACGCGGTCAGAACCCGTGGCGCAGTTATCGGATGTCATGATGCCACGCACGCCAATTTTATCGCAGTGATCTAAAATTCGTTGGTCTTCTGTGGCAACGGCAATCTCTATATCATCAATATTATCAGCGGCTTGACGGGCAATGTCTACGACACGGCTGAGCATAGATTGTCCACCAATAAGCGTTAAAGGCTTACCCGGAAACCGAGTTGAAGCATAACGCGCTGGAATGATAATAGCTGTTTTCATATTTTTATTGCTTTATATTACATAATGTTTTATATGGGTAACCTCAATACAACATAAAAGAGAAATGACGATGAGTAAACCAGAAGAAGAAGTTGTAGGTGTACTAGATGAAGAAGTTGTGCGAAATGATGTTTGTTCAAAAGATGAGTTTGCTAGAGAAATTGTTAGTATTAATAGGTGGAAAGCCGCTTTTGTAGGTGCTGCTTTAGTAACAATAAGTTCTATTGGGGATGTTTTAATAGATGAAATATCCGATAAAAGTAATGATAGTGCACCTAGCGAAATGCGCCAGTCGTGGGAAACCGTTCGAGCGCCAATTGCAGGGCTATCTTTTGTTTGTGCTCTTATTGGAGGAATCTATACGTTTAGAAAAAATTCTAAGTTAGAAGAACGTGTTGAGAATGAAGTTCAAAGAATTATGAGTGATCGTCAACAAAACTCGCCTAAACCTTAAATTATTCTACTCCTCAACCCACCAAGTATCTGCGATGGCTGGAGTTAATCCAGAGAGTGTTTCTGGGCGTTGAAGCTTTTTCCAATAGGCTGTGCGCCAGTGGTCGATGTGCCATTGTGGAATCAGGTAATAACCAGAAAGCAATACGCGATCTAACGCACGGGTAAGGGCGACTAATTCTGCGCGGCTTGGTGCTTTAATAATTTTAACAATCAAATCATCAATCACTTGATCTTTGATACCTATGTAGTTACGTGAGCCTGGGATATCAGCTTTTTTTGAGCCCCAGAAATCAATCTGTTCATTACCAGGGGAGCTGGATTGTCCGATAGAACTGACGGTCATATCATAGTCAAATTCATTCAAACGGTTTTGATATTGAGCAGGGTCTAGAACACGGAAGTTAGCTTCCACACCAATTTTCTTCAAATTAGAAATGAAGGGGAGCACCCAACGTTCAAACATAGGGTTTGAATCTATAATCTCAAAGCTTAGGCGTGTGCCTGTTTTTTCGTGAACGCGGATACCATCATCGCCAAGCTTATAACCAGCATCATCCAGAAGTTTCATCGCGGTACGAAGATTGTTACGAAGGTTACCACTACCATCAGTTTTAGGTGGTTGGTAGCGTGTGGTGAAAATATCATCAGGAATTTTACCGCGGTAGGATTCTAAGATTTCCAATTCGCGTCCTTCTGGTAGACCATTCCCTGCGGCAAGTTCAGAATTTTCGAAATAACTGTCGGTACGTTTATATCCACCAAAGGCAAATTGTTTGTTTGACCATTCAAAATCAAAGGCGTAACCGAGCGCTTTACGCACTTCGATATCAGAAAAAACGCTACGGCGTGTATTGTACAAAAACCCTTGTACTCCTTGGGGGCGCTGATGGTTAATCTCTGCTTTTATAACCCTGCCATCGTTGACAGGTGGGGCATCGTAGGCTGTGTTCCAGAGCTTTGCGACATTCTCAATACGGTAATCATATTCATTCGCAAAGAAAGCTTCTAGGGCAACATTACCATCTTTGTAATAATCATATTCAAGCACATCAAAGTTGTAACGGCCTTTATTGACGGGGGCGTCTTTTGCCCAATAATCATCAAATCTTTTATATGTGATAGAACGCCCTACATCCACTTTTTCGACTCTGTAAGCACCACTACCTAAAGGAGGTGCGATAGACGTAGCCGAGATGTCATTGCCTTCAGCAGTCCAGAAATGTTTTGGTAAAACAGTCATCTGCGACAAAATGAGCGGTAGTTCAGCATTCTCTAAATTACCTAAGGTGAATTTTACGCGGGTAGGGGAAGTGGCTTCGACCTTTGTCACATCACCATAATAAGCTTTGAAGAAAGGTGTGCCTTTTTCAAGCAACGTGTTAAATGTCCAGATCACGTCATCGGCTGTGATTTGATTACCATCATGCCATTTGGCCTTTGGGTTTAGGTTAAAGGCAACCCAGCTTTTGTCGGCTGTGTCATACTCGATTGTTTCGGCGAGTAAGCCATACATTGAAAACGGCTCGTCATAGCTTTGCACCATAAGTGAGTCATAAATTGAGCTTTGTCCCAAGAATGACATGCCTGCGGCGGGTGTTCCCTTTGTGATGAAAGGGTTAAGAGAGTCAAAGGAACCGATTGCAGAAGATTTTAGCGTGCCGCCTTTTGGGGCGTTTGGATTCACATACTCATAATGCGTAAAGCCTTCTTTATATTTTGGTTCGCCATGCATGGTGATAGAAGGGGAAATGATTATGGTTGATTCTTCAACTGCTTCGGCTTCAGCCACTTCGTCTTGTGCTTGCATATGAGCGGGTAGAAAAGCCATAACTAAAAATGCAAAAGTAAGCGTTAAGTGTTTCATTTTAATATCCTTTTATGTGTGCGCTGTGCCGACAGCATCTGAAATGTTGTTAAATCCATCTTGGTCTAAAAGCATGGCTAAATCACGGCAAATTTGTGTGATTAATTCTGGCCCATGAAAAACAAGGGCGGAGTAAAGTTGAATAAGCGAAGCACCTGCTTTGATTTTTTCGTAAGCGTCATTTGCATTTGAGACACCACCAACACCAATAATAGGAATTTGTCCGTTAGTGTATTGGTAAAAATTATGGATGGTGCTGGTTGATTTTTCATTTAAAGGTTTACCACTAAGTCCCCCTAGGCGTTCTCTAAAATCTTGAGGTAAGTAATCAGGGCGTTTTGTCGTTGTGTTGCTTAGGATCAAGCCGTCAATGCCCGTATCAAGGCATGCTTTTGCCAATGCTTGTTGTTGGTCTTCGTTTAAGTCAGGGCTAAACTTTACACATAACGGTAATTGTTTTTTATCGTATAGACTATTTCGTTCGTTTATTAGCGTTAACGCCAATTCATGAAAAACATCCGCTTGTTCCAAGTTTTTCAGCCCTGGCGCATTGGGGCAGGAAACATTAAAGACCATATAATCGGCCAATGATCCCAATTCGCGCATAAGTTTTTTGAAATCTTTTTCAGGCTCTGTTTGACCAGAGGTCATGGCAATTTGAATACCAACTAATTTATTTGTATCAGGATTTTTTTGACGAAAATCAGCCATATTTTTTTTGAACTGAACCATACCGACATTGGGGAAATTCATTCGGTTAATAATAGCTTCGTTTTCAGTGTCACGGAAAATTCTGGGTTTTGGTAGTCCTTTTTGTGGGTTGATTGTAACGCCACCAAATTCTGCGAATCCAAATCCCATATGGTGAACGGCGCTAACCATTTCTGCATTTTTGTCAAAGCCCGCAGCGAGGCCGATGGGGTTTGAAAATTCGTTGCCTAGGACGGTGGTTTTTAGCTTGGGATTATCAATGTTTTTGAAGCGGGGGGTAAGGCCGTGTTTCCCTGCAAAAATCGTGATTTTATGCGCTGTTTCGGGATCGAACGAATGTATGATTGGTTTGATGTATTTAAACGGTATCGGCATGGATACAATAAAGCACTCAGGCGCCTATTGAATCAAGACTGAATGTGAGATAATCCAGTTTTAAGATATGCCCAGCCAGTGATGACGGTTAGAAGTGCCGCGATAAGTAAGCTGATTTGCCCAATTAAGAGGACTGAACCGCCGATGGTCAATAAACCAAGAGCTACCATTTGGATAGTGGTTTTCCATTTGGCTAGTTGGGAGACGGGCAGTTTGATGTTTTTAGGCCCTAAGAATTCACGCATACCTGATACCAAAAATTCTCGTGTTAAAATAATAATAACGGGGATTGTCCATAGCTCTTCTAAACGGCCAATATCCACCAAAGTTACCAATAGAACAGCGATAAATATTTTATCAGCAATGGGGTCTAAGAAAGTACCGAAAGGGGATACGACCTTCCATTTACGTGCCAGATAGCCATCTACAAAGTCAGTCACTGCGGATAAAACATAAAGCCCAAATGCGCTCCACAATGCCCAAGTTTGGGGCATGTAGAGCAGAACAATCAGAACAGGCAAAAGCGCAATTCTTGAGATTGTCAAAATGTTAGGAATTTGATTTTTCATCAGCCTTGCCGATATTGAACGGGATTAACCTGCTTTTTTCTCAGCACCTGCAACTGGTTCACGCATGACATAGCCACGTCCCCAGACAGTTTCAATATGGCTCTCACCGTCATTTATTTTCTCAATCTTCTTACGAAGCTTACAAATAAATACGTCGATGATTTTCACTTCTGGCTCGTCCATGCCACCATATAAATGGTTTAGAAACATTTCCTTGGTCAGGGTCGAACCCTTACGCAAAGATAGAAGCTCGATAATGCCATATTCTTTACCCGTTAGGTGAAGTGGTGTGCCACCGACATCAACAGTACGGCTATCAAGGTTAACAGTCATATTACCTGTGACAATCGTGCTTTGTGAGTGACCTTGTGAGCGACGGACAATAGCTTGTAGGCGTGCCATTAGTTCGCGTTTGTCGAAAGGTTTTGTTAGATAGTCATCGGCACCGAAGCCTAGACCTTTAATTTTGTTATCAAGCTCTGTTAAGCCAGACAGAATAAGGATTGGCGTATCAACTTTGGCCGCACGGAAATCTTTTAGAACATCGTAGCCGTCCATATCTGGAAGCATTAGGTCCAGAATAATAATGTCGTAATCATAAATTTTACCTATTTCTAGGCCATCTTCGCCTAAATCTGTTGTATCAACCACATATCCTTCTGATTTTAGCATTAATTCAATGCTTTTGGCTGTTGAACTGTCGTCCTCGACTAATAATACGCGCATGTGTTTACCCCATGTAAAAGTGAAAAAATTAACCTTTATTAATAAATGTTAACACATTTTGGCTTTTTATAAAAATATTTATTAACCTTTTAGGAAAATTAGGTTTTCAATGTACAATCATATGCATGGAACGCCTTACTGAAAAAGCCTTAGTCTCAATTGCTCCTATCCCTGATCATGAAATTTATGGTCGGGTGACTAAGGTATTGGGATTACTGGTAGAAATTGCTGGATTTGGTCAAGAATTGTCCATTGGCTCCATTGTGCATTTGCGTCCAAACCCTGAAAAAAATATCCCGTGTGAGGTAATTGGTTTTAAAGATGAGCGGGCGTTATTAATGCCTTTTGGAACATTAGAAGGCATAGGATTAGGCTGTCCGGCGATTATTCAAGAATCTGAAGCGACGATATGCCCTGATGAGCGTTGGTTGGGGCGGGTTATAAATGCGTTGGGGCAACCTATTGATGGCAAAGGGCCGTTGATGCAGGGCGGTCGACCTATCCCGCTCAAAAATACACCGCCATTGCCCCATAATAGACAACGTATTGGCGATAAGTTGGATTTGGGTGTGCGCGCCGTGAATAGTTTTCTGTCCACCTGTAATGGCCAACGTATGGGTATTTTTGCTGGCTCTGGGGTTGGTAAATCGGTGGTACTGTCGATGATGGCAAAATATACGGAAGCTGATGTGTCCGTGATTGGTCTAGTCGGGGAGCGTGGGCGTGAGGTCCAAGAATTTCTAGAAGATGATCTAGGCGAAGAAGGCTTGGCACGATCTGTTGTGATTGTAGCGACGGGCGATGAGCCAGCCTTGATGCGTAGGCAAGCGGCATACACTACCTTATCTGTTGCAGAATATTTTCGTGGTGAGAATAAACAAGTTTTATGCATGATGGATTCCGTGACGCGTTTTGCGATGGCGCAACGTGAAATTGGATTGTCTGCAGGGGAGCCACCAACGTCTAAAGGTTATCCGCCAACAACGTTTGGTGAGTTATCAAGATTGCTGGAGCGTGCAGGCCCTGGTGCACAAGGTGAAGGCTCTATCACGGGTATATTCTCGGTGCTGGTCGAGGGAGATGATCATAATGAGCCAATCTCTGATGCGGTGCGGGGAATTATTGATGGCCACATTGTGATGGACAGAAAAATTGCGGATCGTGGGCGGTATCCTGCGATTGATGTTTTGAAATCTGTGTCACGTTCAATGCCAAAATGTTTGAATGTTGAACAAAATGAATTAGTGGTGCGTGCCAAACAATTAATTAGCCGTTATGAAGATATGGAAGAATTAATTAAACTGGGCGCCTATCGAAAAGGCAGTGACCCAGAAGTTGATGATGCAATTTTACGCTATCCTCTATTGGAAGAATTTTTGGGGCAGGATAAGGAAGAAAGCTCAACGATTGAGGAATCTTTTCAACGCCTCGCACAGATTTTGAGTATGCCTTATGCTGGCAGCGGTGTGGTGAATGGCTGATCTAAGTTCCCTTGTTCGGTTGAAACGTCACGGCGTTGAAGAAAAGCAAAAAATTCTGGCTGAAATTTATCGACAAATTGAGTTACGTGAAGAGCGTAAAAAAGAATTGTTGGAGAGCCTTGAAAAAGAACGTGCTGCCCTTGATGATTTACAAGATTTTGTTAGCTCTACTGATTTTGGGCGCTTCTCTAGTGTTATCCGCAAAGGTGTTGAACGTATGGATGGTGAAATTAGAACGCTTGAAACGCGGTTAGAAATTGCCCAAGAAGAAGTACGTGCTGCCTTTACTGATTTAAAGCGTGTTGAGATCGTCAGTCGTCGTCGCGCTGAAGAAGAGCTAAAAGAAATTCAAAATAAAGAATCTCAAGAGCTTGATGAAATTGGAATTGAAGGATTTAGACGTAATAGTGAAGAGTAAAGCTAGGCGTTTACCCCTAATTGTTCTTTGCTTTGCAACACATTTACCCAATCTTTGGTGGAGCCTTGGAAGTATAGTTCGCCGTTCATGGAGGTGTGGGAGAGAGCGGTAAGGTAGGCTTTGCGCATGGTTTCTTGCATAGGCCCACTCATCATATTTTGGGTACGGACGACCAAATCTAGGCGCTTTTCTTTTAGCAAACCATCTAACTGTACATCACCCATGCGGGATAGGTTTAGGTCAAAAATAAATCTGGTTTGATCGCCGTTTTCATTTTCTTGTTGATTATGTTCGTTGCTGTGTTTGGTGTAGAGCATAATTTTTTGAATTTCACTTTCCCAAAACATCGGCAGAGGCACGGCGCGCCATTCGCTGGCGGCTGATTCTGGAATAGCTGTGCGCATAGTTGCGCCTGTTTCCTGCGTTAGACGGCTAATGATATTGCTACGGTCCATACGTTGTAACAAGTCCATTTTCTTATCTCCTAACCATCCACCAATATCGCCTGCGCGAATGGCGGCAATAAACATCATGGCCGTTGGTCCCATTTGTGATGGGTTAATGGCATTGGGTAATGTGCGTGCAAAGCTTTGCGCTGCTTGTGGGTTTGTATGCAGAAGTGACTGATAAAGCTCTTCTATTACTGCCCATTGTGTTGATTGAAATAATGGCGGTAGTGCTGATTGTACAGGAGCATTAACGGCTGAACCCTTAGGGGTTATAAGCCCTGACAATTGTAACTGAGCGCCAATTTTAATATTGGGAGCGCTTGATTGTAGGATAAAACTTTGCGGTAAGGTCGTGCCTGGTAATTGAAGCGTAATTAGAGGCAAGCCTGTTGGTGTAAGGCCAGTGACATTGGCCGTGATAGTGGAAGCTTGGTTATTACTGATAATTGCAGGTTGGAATGTTGTGTTCGCTGGAATGATATTGGGTGTTTTATTGTTGCCACCAATATTAGTAGGGGGCGTTAGTAATATTTCTGGCGGCGTTATTTTTAAAATTTGAACATCAATTTTCTGTGTCGCTGTGTTGGAGAGAACAAAATTATTTTCTGTCGTGATGTTGTTAATAGCAATAGGTGTAATTGTTGCAGGTGTCGGAATTGGCGTGGTTTGTGGGGTGATGGGCACTGTTATTGGTTGTGTAGAGGCCTGAATAATGGGCGTTTGCAGAAATGAAGTCGTACCCGATCCGTTTACTGGATTGATTAGGTTAAGGTTGATGGCTTGTGTTGGTACTGTGTTATTTACAGGCGGTAAAAATGCGTTATTGGCAGTAATTGCTTGCGGTAAAATATTTAGTGGATTTGGTATTGTGTTTGGTATTGTATTTTGCGTTACTATATTTGTTGGCGTTACAACATTACCTATATTTGTTGTTTGAATAACATTAGAAATTTGCGTTTGGTTTTGTGGCGTTGTGATTTGCCCTGTTAAATTTGTTAAGGGCGTTGATAAAATCTGTGCTGTTTGCGGTATTTGAGGAACCGTCGTTGGTGTGCTTAACGTTAAAGCTGGTGTTGTTTTAACCGCATTTATTAAGCTCTGACTTAAATTCGTAGAAATATTTTCAGTAATTAAATTCGCCGTGAAGGCGGCGCGTGGAATAGTTGCAATCGTTGTTGT
The DNA here is from genome assembly GCA_018608245.1 of Alphaproteobacteria bacterium. Taxonomy (GTDB): domain Bacteria; phylum Pseudomonadota; class Alphaproteobacteria; order Micavibrionales; family Micavibrionaceae. The sequence goes on from JABAZY010000061.1 coordinate 34,890, forward strand.
TAAGTTGGCAAAACTTTGACTGGCAATATCGATTGCTTGCGCAGGAGGAATACTTAATAAGCGCACAGGTGTATTCAGTGGTAGTGGTTGAACAGGGGCTTGTGCTTGTGTCGCGGGCTGTGCCGTTGGTTGAGTGGTTGTTAGGCTGGGCAGTGGTGCAGTGTAAGGGCGCGTGGTTGTCACGGGCTGTGATGTCTGTGGTGCTTGCGTTACTGGTTGTGTTTGAACACGCACCTGATCTTGTGTTTGGTTTTGTGGTGGTACAGTTTGTGTCGGGCGTGTGGGTGCTGGTTGATTAGTAGCATTGTTATTATTCTGCGGTGCTTCTCTTGAAATATCTTGGCGTAAACTTGCCTGACGGGGAGGACGGCCAGCAGGAATTTCAATTTCAACGCGTTGCCCAGTTTGCGGTTGGTTTTTGCCACGCACCTGAACATCAACATCACCCTCGGGGGTTAGAATTCTTACAACTCCATCACGTTGAACATTCGTTACTTGACCTTCAACGCGTGTAGCACGGTTTAGGTTGGTAAGTGATTCAGGCAAGCCTAAAATTTTAACTGCCTGCCCACTGCTTAGACCGTTTCCCGCTTGAAAAGTCTTTCCCGCCGATGGTATTGAATTTGAATCCATTTTAACCTCTTTTATACTCGTTATTATGGCATAAAAAAGTTAATAATTACAGAGTATTGAGGGGGATTAGGCGCTAGCGGCTTGTTTCGCTTTGTTGGCTAAATCTTTGATGACTATTTTCGCAATTTTTTCAACATCTTCTGCCGCGTCAGCGTTAGGTGAGCGGGTTAAGATAGGGCTTTGATGGCGAATAGATTCTTTAACTTTTTTGTCATGGCGAACCATGCCAACCATTGGTGGTTTAAGACGTAAGAAATTTTCACATGCTTTCAATAATGTTTTATATGTCTTTTCGCCTTCGCTCTCGCTTGTGGCTTGGTTAATCACGATACCAACATTTTTGGACATGCCAGCTGTGCTACCTAATTTAATAAAGGCATAAGCATCTGTTAAGGATGTCGGCTCATCAGTTGTTACCAATAAAGTACGGACAGCGGTGGCAGATAACATACGAACAGTACGATCAACACCTGCACCCAGATCTAGGATAACAACATCATAGTTGTGGGCGACATCTAATAATTGATCACGTAATAAGCTTAAGCGTTGGCTCGGAAGCGCTGAAAGAGCTGCTTGACCAGAACGACCTGCGATGATGTCAAATCCACCTTCTGGGTATGGTTGGATAACTTTGTCTAAGCCTAAACGACCACGAATAACATCGTTAAGATCGCGCTTTGGCATTAGGCCTAATTGAACATCAATATTAGCTAACCCTAAGTCACCATCAAAAAGTAGAACTTTTTTACCTGCCTTGGCTAGTGCGTGGGATAGGGTAATTGAAAACCAAGTTTTACCGACGCCACCTTTGCCAGAAGCAACGGCAATCGTGTTGGTTCCGCGAGACGCAGAAGGGGTTGATAATTTACTTTTTGGCTTATCGGTCATTTTTGTAATAGAATCAGACATGTTGTACCTATATTCTTATCCGACTTTCTTTGCGATGTCTATTCCTGCCCGTGTAATATTTGGCATTAATAACTGGGTTAATGTCTTTGGTGTCAGAGCGGTTAGCCCATCTGCCACTTTCGCTGTCGCGCTCATATCTGCAAAAACCAAGCCACCTTGGTGCGCAGCGGATAGGATGCTACCCATTCTGCGGGCAACATCAATTCGTGTGGGGATAACTCTGGTAGCACCTATATTCGCAAATTGACGGGCAATTTCTCCTGACTCTTCAGCGTCGCCACCAGCAGGAAGGGCTAATAATATTTCAAGCTCGCTCACACCCACGTATTTTGCCAGCAATTTTACAGCGTCACGGTCAAATGGATTGGTGCTGGCGGTATCAATGATAACCTGATCCGCTTGTTTTGTTTCAAGCAGAAGTTCTTTAAGCATGGCAGGGGAGTTGGCTGTTCTAAGTTCAATACCCATTAAATTTGTAAAGGCTTCTAGTTGCTGGCGACCACCTGCACGTTCTGTATCCGTCGTGATAACGGCAACATCTAACCCTGCCATAGAGGCACGGGCGGCAATTTTTGCAGTGGTTAGCGTTTTACCTGCGCCAGGTGCGCCGACCAACATAAAGGGAGTAGGAGCCTTAGCCATAGGAAGCGGAGCGAATTTGAAGATGGATTCTAATGAGGTCAGTAAGGCCAAGCGTGGTTCATCAATTTCGGAAACAGAGGCGCATGATAGAATTTGGTCTAGCACTTCATCAGGAACGGAATGGCGGAGCATGGTTTCGGTTAATTCTTCGACAACCATGGCTTCGTTGTCATCATCGTCATACATCCAGTCATCATCGCTATGCATGAAGTCTGGGCCTTGTTCAAACTGAGCATCATTATCAATGGCAGCGGTTAGATGCACATAGTCTAGGCCTTCAATTTTTTCTTCGCGTGTTGCCACAATAATCGCGTCTTCTCCCAGCTCATCTCGAACCATGTTCATCGCTTCTTTCATTGTCTGTGCTTTATAGGATTTTAACCTCATATTTTGGCTGTTCCAGTCGTACTTTAATTATAGAGCGTCTCGAATCATGAAACTAGCACATTATGGCCTATTCCACAGCTTTATGTCTACCGTTTGACGTAAGTTAAAAAATCAGACCTGACCCAATGTCTTAATCTTTGCTTTAGGATGGATTTCATTTTGGCTCATGATGGTGGTTTGAGGGCGGAAGCGCTCAATCACTGATCTTACATATGGGCGGATACTTGGGGATGTCAGCATGACTGGGCTTTCACCTTCCATACCGAATTTCTCATAGACTTTGCGGGTGGCTTGGATGAAGTCTTGAAGCTGGGTTGGAGCCATCGCCAATTGACGGTCTTCGCCTTCGTTGCCAATCAACGCTTCATTGAACCCTTGTTCCCATTCTGGTGATAGCGTTACAAGAGGTACAAAGCCATTGACGTTTGTATTTTGGTCACAGATCTGACGCGATAGACGGGTACGGACATGCTCTGTGATGTGACCAATATTTTTTGTGTAAGCGGTGGCTTCGGCGATGCCTTCAAGGATAGTTGGCAAGTCACGAATGGACACACGTTCTGATACAAGGTTTTGCAAAATACGCTGTAGACCGCCAACAGAAAGTTGAGCAGGGATGGTATCACCAACAAGCTTTTGATATTCGGGTGGTAACTCATCCAATAATTTTTGTGTTTCTGCGTATGAGAGAAGATCAGACATGTTGTCTTTGATGATCTCTGTGATGTGTGTGGTGATAACGGTTGGTGCATCAACAACGGTGTAGCCTTTGAAGTGGGCTTCTTCACGGTATTGTTCATCAATCCACATGGCAGGTAGACCAAAGGTTGGCTCAGTTGTACTCTCACCTGGCAGGGTAATCGCGGCACCTGTTGGATCCATACACATGAGCATACCTGGGCGGACATCACCGCGTCCTGCTTCTATTTCTTTGATACGAACCACGTATGTATTGGCAGGTAATTGTAAATTATCTTGGATACGCACAGCAGGAAGGACATAGCCCATATCTTCGGCTAGTTGACGGCGTAGACCTTTAATTTGGTCAGTCACTTTGTTTGTACCTTCACCTTGTACAAGTGGTAGGCAACCATAACCAAGTTCAAGGCGGATGATGTCAATCGCAAGGGCTTTAGAGATAGGTTCTTCGGCTGGTTGTGCTTGACCATCCGCGCCAACGGTGCCTTGCGCTTGTTCCAATTGCAGTTGCGCCGCGTCTGCGACATCTTCGTTTTTACGCCATGAGAAATATGAAATAGCACCAAATAATACGGCTAAGAATGCAAATGGCGGGAAGGGAATAACGGGTACTAGACCAAGGACAAGCATTAACCCAGCGCTCATTGCAATGGCTTTTGGGTGTCTGGTAAACTGTGTTAAAAGGGCTTGGTCTGCGGTGCCTTCAACGCCAGCTTTTGATACAAGCAGGCCAGAGGCAATAGAGATAATTAAAGCTGGGATTTGGCTGACAAGGCCGTCACCGATCGTTAGAAGTGTGTAAGTTTGCGCGGCTTCACCCATGTTCAAACCTTGTTGGGTTGTTCCAATAACAATACCGCCAATGATATTAATGAATACAACGAGCAAGCCAGCAATGGCATCTCCACGGACGAACTTCGCCGCACCATCCATTGATCCAAAGAAGTTACTTTCTTGTTCTAGCTCTTTACGTTTGGCTTTGGCTTCATCTTCGGTTAGTAGGCCAGAGGATAAATCAGAGTCGATGGCCATTTGTTTACCTGGCATTGCGTCCAAGGTGAAACGAGCGGCGACCTCCGCGATACGACCAGAACCTTTTGTGATAACTACAAAGTTCACGATGACGAGGATGGCAAAGACGATACCCCCAACAATAAAGTTACCTTGAATAATTAAGCCCCCAAAGGCTTCAATGACGTGCCCTGCTGATGCCCCACCTTCATGTCCTTCACCCAGAATAAGACGTGTAGAGGCAACGTTTAGTCCTAAGCGGAGCGAGGTAGCAATCAATAGCACGGTTGGAAAAGTTGAAAATTCCAATGGCTTTTGAATTGATAAAACCAGCATCATGATGAAGACGGAGAATAGAATGGATATTGCTAAACCCATATCCAACATCCATGTCGGAATAGGAATAAGCATGAATATTAGAATGGTAATAATACCAAGCGCCAACACAACATCACCGCGCAAAAAACCTCTGGCAGCGCCACGGGCGTGGGCTATTCCTATTGTGTAGTTTGAGTTAGGGGCGTCGGACATAGAAATTCATCTCGTTGAAAACAAGTTATTACCATTGTAATTGATGAATAGGCTTTTGGGAAGGGGCGTTATCCGGCTTCGGAGATTTCTTCGCCGTCATCTTTGTACAGATTTAGCTTATTACGTAACGTACGTATGGAAATACCCAAAATTTTGGCGGCATGGGTACGGTTTCCAAGGCAATGGTCCAAGGTATTCACAATCATATCACGCTCAACGTCAGAAATTGTCCGCCCAACAAGGCCTTCAACGCCTGCGGCATTTTGGACTGCAACTGGCTCGACTGGATTTGCATTTTGTTGTGTTGACTCACCACGGGCAGTGGTTTGGGTGAAATTGCTTTCTTGAAGGTGGATTGCATCTGCTTCTAACGCATCTTCTACGGACATTAAAATTGCGCGGTGCATTGTATTCTCAAGTTCACGGATATTTCCGCGCCAGCCATAAGCTTCTAGTTTATCTTGTGCTGGTTTTGAAATTTTCTTTTTATCGATACCATTGGCTTCGGCAAATTTATCAGCAAAGAATTGTGATAGCGCCAAAATATCAGCAGGGCGTTCACGTAAAGCGGGGAGGGCGATGTTAACCACGTTTAAGCGGAAATATAAATCTTCGCGGAAGTCGCCTTTTTGAACGGACTCTTCCAAGTTTCTGTTTGATGTTGCGACTATACGTACGTTTACTTTGACTGGTGTGTTGTTACCAATACGTGTGATTTCTTTTTCTTGTAACGCGCGGAGTAATTTTGCTTGAAGGGACGGGTCCATTTCTGAAACCTCGTCCAATAATAATGTTCCGTTATTGGCTTCTTCAAATTTACCGATACGGCGACCAGTAGCGCCAGTGAAGGCACCTTTTTCGTGTCCAAATAATTCTGACTCAAGCAAGTTCTCAGGAATAGCGGCGCAGTTAACGGCGATAAAAGGCGCGTCTTTACGCTTTGATTTACGGTGGATGTAGCTGGACATCACTTCTTTACCAGTGCCCGATTCACCTGTGATTAAAATGGTCGCGTCACTCGGTGCGATTTTGTCGGCAAGTTTCAAAACAGATTGCATAGATGGATCGCTGGCGATCATCGTATTGCTTTCTTCCGTGACTGCTTCTAGAACAGCGGCGATTAATTCTGCATCAGGTGGTAATGGTATGTATTCTTTTGCGCCATCTTGAATGGCTTTCACCGCCGCACGTGAGTCTGTGCCAATACCGCAGGCAACAACAGGTACGCAGATACGTTCAGCTTCTAAATTCTCAATTAATTTTCCGATTTTTTGTTTGATGTCACACATGACAACGTCGGCACCTTTACCATTGCGGAGTGCGCCAAGCGCCTCTTCAATATCTTCGCAATGAATGACTTTCGCACCGCGTTGTAGGGCAATTTTCCCTGCGGCACTGATATAGCCTTCTAGTTGTCCAACAATCATTAGTCTCATTCTCGTTACTTCCTTTTCCTTTTCTCTGTCGTTACTGCGCTTCTCAAATAGTAACCTATTTTTCGTCGCTTGTGCCTAATAGAAAAGAAAAATCAAGCAACGATTAGAATGTGTGTTTAATCAAAATAACTTATTTGTTGTGATGGGGGTAGCTCGCTGTTTAACAGCATTTCTAAACGGCGAGGGTTATCTTGTCTTGCCATAGAGGACATAGCCATTAACACAAGCGTACGAAGCAATGCTTCATCATTTGAATTACGCTCTAGCTTAGCCGCCATAGGAGCTAATACAGCAGTCCCTAGAATCGCACCATAGAATGTTGTTAGAAGGGCGACCGCCATAGAGGGGCCAATGCTCTCTGGATTTTGGAGATCCGCTAGCATCTGAACCAAACCAATTAATGTACCAATCAAACCCATAGCTGGAGCAATTTCTGATCCACGGCGTAAGATACCTGCGGAGCGTTTATGACGTTCAACAAGGGCGTCTAAATCTTGTGATAATATGCGTTCAATATCTGCCACCTCATACCCGTCAGTCACAATTTGAACTGCTTTAAACAGATGAGGGTCTTTGCGCAGTTCTTGATTGTTTTTCGAAATAGATAGTAGCCCTTTTTTCTTGGCTAGTGAGGCAATTTCCATTAACTGCAATGCCATAACGGAAGGTGCTAAACGTTTTCTGAAAAGAGTATTACCAATAATAGCGCCAGCATTTTTTAGCTCGTCCCATGTGTATGAAATGCTTGTGACCGCAAGTGTCCCTAAAATAACGATAAGGAATGAGGGGATGTTAAAGAAATTAGCGTTACTTTCACCAATTAAAATAGCGACTGAAATAAGCGCGAAAGTTAAAATAACACCAAAGATTGTATTAAAGTCAGGCGAGATTTTAGCTGTGGTAATACGAATAGCATTCGGAGCTAAATTAGTATTGTTAGAATCTGCTTTCGCCATAAAATAATCTCTCTTTAATCGGTTAGCTGTTTAATTTAGCTACGATCAGATTTCACGATTTCAGTCATTGTTACGCCAAGCTTGTCTTCAACCACAACAACTTCACCACGGGCAACCAACCGGTTATTCACGTAGATATCAATTGCTTCACCAACCTTACGGTCAAGTTCAACAACCGCACCACGACCAAGCTTCAATAGCTGGCTGACTTGCATACTGGAGCGTCCGAGTACGGCAGAAATTTGAACAGGAATTTCATAAATGGCGGTAACGTCGTTAGCCATAGCTTCACCCATATCCCACTCTTGATCTGCTTCCACTGAGGCGGGGTCATCATGTATTTCATTGTAATTAACATTGCTGTTATCATCTTTTTTTACATCATCACTCATCATCGTCTCCATTTATATCCGCTTCTTGATTAGAAGGCGGGGGGTTATTAGTGGGATTATCGTCGCGAATATCGTTCTGCGACGCATCTCCACTATCATTTATACCATTATTTTGCGCACTCGTAAGCTTTGAGTTGGTATTTTCTTCTGTTTTTTCCGGATTTTCCAATAAAGAGGCTATTTTCTCTCTAATTTCATTGGCTGTTTTCACAGGATCACGGATCATACCGCCATCTTGCCAAGTAATTTCACAGCCGCCATCGTTGAGGTCATTTTTGCCCAGAACTTTATATTTAGGCATATCTTCTTTTTCTGGCCAGATAGCTTCAATGGCGTGACCAATTTCAGCAACATTATCGGGGGCGACTTCAATACGAATTTCTGCTTTTTTAGACTGATGTTTAATAGCGTCTGTAATGACAGCTTTTAATGTTTCAATACCTAAGTTTTTTTCTAATGTAGGGGCGAGAGCATCAATTAATGCTAACCCTAGCTTTAAAGATTCTTCTTCATATATATTTTCACGCAATTGTTCTTTGGCAAATAGGTTGGAAAAGTTTTTAGAGATGGCTTCTAAAATTTCTTTAACGGTGGTTTCACGGATACCACGTTCTTCTTTAATACCTTCTAAACGTCCTTTTTCATGCGCAATAATTTTGGCGGATTCTAATTCATCTTCTGAAAAAGTTGGCGGTGGGGGCGGTAGGTCTTCTTGTACAGATTCTTCAACAATTTCTGCTTCAACCTCTTCTGTGTCGAAGTTATTTAGGTCGAATAAAAATTTATTATTACTGTTCAAAATACTCTAAAGCCTTATCTGTCGCCTAATTTGTTTGGGTTATATCTTAATAGATTAATTCATCTTCTTCAGCACCGCTAGAGATTGTAATCTCACCGCGTGCTTCAAGTTCTTTTGCAACGCCCACAATATATTGCTGCGCTTCCTCAACATCCTTAAGTCTTACAGGCCCCATAGCGGCCATGTCTTCCTTCATAATCTTCGCGGCACGTTCTGACATGTTAGAGAAGAATAGGTCGCGTAGTGTTTCTGTAGATCCCTTCAATGCAGGTGGTAATTTTTCTTTATCACAAGCACGAATAAGTGTTTGCATTGATCCAGGGTCAAGACGTTGTAGATCTTCAAAGGTGAACATCAAGCTACGAATTTTTTCTGCTGATTCAGGAACTGTTTTTTCTAACATATCCATGAAGCTTTGTTCAGCACTACGGTCGAAATTATTAAAGATGCTGGCCATGACTTCATGACTATCTTGTCTCTGTGTTCTAGCCAAGTTAGACATGAATTCTGTACGCAATGTTTTTTCAACATCGTCAAGCACATCACGTTGTACTGCTTCCATGCGCAACATACGGTGAATAACTTCAAGCGCAAAATTATCAGGCAAAAGAGCTAAAACTCTTGCCGCATGATCTGTTGAAATTTTAGACATGACCACGGCAACAGTTTGCGGATATTCTTTTTGTAGGAAGTTAGCGAGGATTTCTTCATTAACGTTCGTCAGTTTTTCCCACATGTTACGGCCAGCAGGACCACGAATTTCTTCCATAATTTGTTCAATTTTTTCAGGGCTCATCCCTGCGCGCGCTAACATACGTTCAGTACTTTCTTGCGTACCGATTAGTGCATTGGCTGAGCTCATTTGCTCAACAAAATCAACAAATAAACGTTCAACAACAGCCGCATCAATTTTACCAAGGCCGGCCATTGTTTGGGATAGTTCTAGAATTTCTTCATCGTCCATATGGCTAAAGATTTTAGCTGTATATTCTTCGCCAAGCGCCAACATAAATATGGCAGCTTTTTCAGGGCCCGATAATGTTCTGTAATCATCACGTATACGCATTAGTTTTTAATCCTAGTCCTCTGTCATCCAGCTACGAATAACTGATACGGTTTCATCTGGGTAATTTTCAACAATATCTTCAACCTTTTTAACGGAAGATGCCTTGACCTTACCACTAATGCTTTGAACATCAATCATACTGGAGTCATCGTCATCACTTTCAAGCGCGGCGGGCACAAACTCACCATTTTCATTAATCGTGCCTGCACCAACACCACCTGGACCTGCAAGGGCAGGGTGTGCTTTACCACCAGCAAGTAGGTTTTTCTCAAGTTCTTCTTCTTCGGAACCAGGCCCACCTTCAGTCACTAGTAAGCGCCCAACCATTGGTTGAATAACCAGTAAGATTACAAGAATAATCATGATGGCAATGATAAGAACTTCACCAGCATCGATTAGTTTATTTTTATCAAATCCGAAAAGCGTATTGTCGAAAACTGAGTCTGCTACATCGACAGCTGAGAACTCCATATTCACAACTTCAAGCGTATCACCACGTTCTGCATCATAACCGATAGCAGAGCGCACTAGGGCAGCAATTTGGTCTAATTCTCTTTCTGTGCGTGGCGTGTAAACTTGGTTACCTTCAGCGTCTGCTTTGTATGTACCATTTACTAGGACAGCCATAGATAAGCGGCGAACTTCACCAGTTTCGCTCACTACATTACGAACAGTTTTACTAATCTCAAAGTTAGTTGTTTCTTCTAAACGGTTACTTTCTTGTGTTGGATTATTGTCAAAGAATAAATCATTCCCAACGGCAGGTAGGTTATTTTCAACCGAGACATTTCGTTCATCTGGCTCACGTTCAACATTGTTTTCTTCGATTGTTTGATTAGAGCGTGCAATTTGGCTTTCTGGATCAAATAACTCTTCGCTTGTGCTAATACGGTCAAAATTTAGATCAGCAGACACATTGGCGCGGACATTACCGTAACCTACTGTGCGTCCAACCAAGTCTTCAACAGCGCGGATCATACGTTGTTCGTAAGCTAAACGCATTTCTTCGGCTTTTGCATTGATAAGGCTATCTTGGTTTTCACCTCCACGAGCAAGCAAGTTACCATTTTGATCAATTAGAGAGACGTTTTCAGGTTGTAATTGAGGAACAGCAGACGCTACCAAAGATTGGATCGCCGATATTTGATTGTCATCAATACGCGCACCTGATTTCAAACCAACTGCAACACTTGCGCTGGCTTGACGGTTTTCACGGCTGAATAATTCACGCTTTGGTAAAACCAAATGAACACGGGCGCTACGGATAGGGTTTAGTGAGCTAATCGTTCTTGAAAGTTCACCTTCAAGGGCGCGGACTTTGTTCAGGGTCACAACATCATTTGTTGTACCAAATCCTGTTTTTTGGTCGAAAATTTCATACCCCATCGATCCGCCATTTGGTAGACCAGCTTCTGCGAGTAACATACGGGCACGACCAATTTCATCGCTAGGAACGGTAATTCTAGTCGCATCGCTAGATACTTGATAAGGAATTTCAGATTCTTCTAGCTTAGCGACCATAGCGCTAGAGTCAGTAGAGGTTAAATCGCTGTAGAGTAAGTTGTAATCTGGCTGTGCTACACGCATTGAAATGAAGACGAAAAAGATCATCAACGCAAGCAAAATGCCGCCCATAATACCAAGGCGAGCAGGACCAAGTTGTTTTAGTGTCTCAAGAAAGCTATTCACGGGCACGAACCTATTGTTATTATTACAAAAGATAGAAACGGAAACCCCAAGGAGGGAAGTAGGGGCGCTCTATCCTTAATAGAATGATAAGAAAGATATATTAGTCATCAAAACAAATCAATCCACCTACTATTATAACCTGTTTTTCAATAATTTACTATTAGAGAAATGGGCGTCTAAATAGGGGCAAAAATACCCGATACTTTAACGAAAAATTAGTAATTCACATATAATGTCGTATATAGGGAAAATACTTGACAAATAGCTTAGTATTTGCTATATTATAAGTAGGTTAATAGGTGTGCGTTTATGCACTTATTTAAGGGAGTTTAAAAATGTTAGAAGCAGTTAATTCAGTGTTATCGAATGCCTCTGCTACTCGCGTCAGCGCAGAGCAGGTGAGCACAGTGCGTTCCTACGCGGCTAATCCTGAGAAGATTCAGGAGACAGCTCGACCTTCAAAGACAACTACCATAACAATAGATAATACAATTAATCGCGCTATTTTAGAAGTGCGCGATAATAGTTCTGGTGACATTGTTCGCCAATTTCCAACAGAAGGGCAGTTAAAGGCTTATCGTCTGGCTCAGCAGTTAGATACATCAAAAGAATCTAGAGAAGCACCACCGCCACAAGCGCCGTCCATTACGGTGGAAAGTAGCTCTTCGCAATCTACTACACAAACAGCTAGTGTTGCGCCTCAACCATCAGCAGCGCCACAGGCACCAGCGCCGACAAGCGCACCAGTTCAAACTACAGTTACAGAAGCATAATTTTATTACGCTGAAGTGATAACAGAATTACCGTCTTCGGACGGTTTTTTATTGTCATCTTTGGAATTTTCTTGTTCTGATGTTGATGCAGTTATTTTTGCACTTTCCATCAGGCCTGCTGCGATTTCTCGGTTAATGCTAATGAGGACATCAAGCTTTTCTTTGGACGGATTGCTTACAATTTCTAATTCACGTTTGAAGACAAAGTTAGCCAAATTAATAATATTTGAGCGTAAATCATTGGGGCGATCTTCTTCTGGATTTTCTATTGCTGTGTCATAAAACATCATCCAAATTTGACGATTATATTTTAATGTTTCTTCCAATATATCTGGTGTTACGTTATCCCAGTCACTTTGCATGTCTGTGAGAAATTTAGTAGATTTCAGCAAAACATGTGCTTCTAATTCACGCTGATCTGGCGTGTTTTTTTGTACGTTATCGCCATAAGCGCCAGCAGCTGCTGCATAGGGGTTTTGTGAAGGAGGGGTATTACTGTCCTGTGGCATGTTTAATAAGGTCCTGTTCTAATTCTATAAGTTCTTTTGCTTCTTTCATGGCTTTGTAATAGTTACCCTCAATCATTTTTTCATTGATGCTGAGGAATAAAAAAGAAAGTTTGGGCGCTGCGTGTTGTATTTCTTTGACGGTGTCAAAATATCTATCGTAATAATCCTTTGGATTACGCGCCATATACATGCATTGGATGTAAAAATAGGCAAGCTTACACGGTGTGTTAGCTTCTTCTTCCCGCATAATATCTTTTTCACGGATAATGGCCGCTTCGCCAGATATATGGAGTCTTGTACGTTGAGAGTCATTGGTAATGACAGCTGTTCCAATTAAAACTTTTTCTTTTGGCTTGAGATCAATTACGAGTGCCATGGAATTCTTCCTTTCTTAGATTAGATGAAATTCTTTCATAACTTTAAGTATAATATAGGAAAACTTACAAAGAGTTAATATTTATTATTAATTGTTCTTATTGTATGGGTACAAAAAAAGAGCCAGCGATAAACGCTGGCTCTAAATGTTATTCGACTTGCCGTCCCTTACCCTAACCGCTTAGGATTAGAATAATCTTAGGACTGACTGTTGAGAAGCCGCAGCTAGTGATAGGGATGTAACACCCAACTGTTGTCTCGTCTGAAGCGCTAGAAGGTTTGCGCCCTCTTCGTTCTGATCAGCAACAGTTAAATCATCTGCACCAGCTTTCAATGTGTTAATTGTGTTCTCAGTGAAATCACGTCTTGTTTGAATGACAGATAGGTCATTTGCAATGCTTCGTCCAAATGTTCTAACGTTGTCAATCGCGCCACGAACTTTGTCGATCGCTTGTTGAACATTGTTAGCATTTGTGAAGTCTGCTTCTGTGATACCTAAACCAAGTGCTGAGAAGTCAACGCCATTTGTTTCCAATGAGCTGTCACCATCTTCATTGAAGTAGGTTGTCAGATCGTCACCAGATAATAAGTTAACACCACGGTAATTTGCATCTTCGATCAAGTCATCAATCTGATTACGAATTTCGTTGTAATCTTCTTGGAACTGATCAACTTCTGCACTTACACCATCAAAAGTGAAGTTTTCACTTAATGGGTTAGCACCTGTCGCTAAATTCAATGCAGCAGACCCACCAAAAGTGAACGCTACAGATGCACCACCTGGACCTGTACCATCAAATTCTAAGCGAACTTGACCAACTGTATCATCAAATTTTAGTTCGATTTGACCAGAGTCAACATTGAAAGATGCGGTTACATCACCGTTACCAGCATTGTTAATGTTATCTACAACATCTTGAATAGTATCAGTGTCGGAGATTGTACCAGTATTAACAACGTCGCCGTCAATATTAAGATTTAGATCAACAGAACCTGCTGCTGTGAAGTATCCTGCAGTGGCAAGATCAGCACTTGCTTCATAGTTACCGCCAACTTGAGGGGCAGCACTAACAGAAGATGTTAATGTATCACCAGCGATAGATGTTCCACCAAAGGATACAGCGCCACCAGCTTCTTCTTGAGAAGCAACGGTATCTAATCCAAGGGCTGCGAAATCATCTGATGTGAATGTACCACCATTGTCAGCAATACGTAATGAAGCACCATCAACAAGAGAAGCAATCTCTAATTGACCGTTACTTGTTACACGCGCTCTTACGCTGTCATTGATGTTTCCGTTACTATTAATGGAAGCAACAATGTTATCGACTGTGTCACCATTAACAATTGTGATGGTTTCTGTTACGTTGCTTAAGCCCGATGGATCATCAGGATCGGATAAGGTTATATCAAAAGCATCATTGTTTTCAAGATCGGTATCAGCGACTAAGTCAGTCGCCTCTCTTAAGTCTACAGTACCACGTAAACGTGAGAAGCCTTCAGCTGAACGAACTTCTGATTGTGCATCAATAGCAATCGCTTCAGCTTGATCAAGTAAATTACTGAGTGTTTCAACACCTGTGTTTGCTTGTTCAATCGTTCTGATAGATTGACCAATACCATCAAGTAAACGTTGCAGGTCGCCTGCACGGTTATTTAATGATTTTGCTGTGAAAAAGTTTTGTGGATTATCAAGGGCAGAGTTAACTTTCAATCCAGTCGCTAAGCGAAGCTGAGTTGTGTCGATACTTCTTTGTGTACCCTGTAATGATAAAAGATTGTTCCGCAGTGCGGATGATAGGACTATATCGTTAGACATATTTATTCTCCTTTACTAGGTTAGTGTTTTGCATTCTGCAATTTGTTTGTTATGTGAAAACGATCACCTTTTAATAGTATAACATATAACTTAATAGAAAGTTAACATAAAAAAATATTCGATTACACATAGAGTTTTAGTAGGTTTTTTTGTGAACAGGCACCGAAAAGTGACTGCATATGGCTATGATACAGCTTTTTAGCAGAAAAAACAGCGTTTTTTTGCTTGCCCTAAACTTGGGGATAATTTTTACCTGTAAAAGACAGAAAGTGGCACCCTAGTTGCCTAGGGTGCCGTGTTACTGAGTGAGTCTAGTCAATTAACTACGATATTCTATCGTAATCTCAGTAAGTCTTCTGTCATTTGGTCGACGGTCGTGATTACCTTTGTATTCGCAGAATAAGCTCTCTGCGTGATAATCAGCTTAGTAAATTCGTCGGCCAAGTCCACATTCGATTGTTCTAACGATGCGCCTTCAAGCTTTCCAGCACGTCCAACACCAGCTTCTTGAATAAGAGGAGTTCCTGATTCGGAGTTCTCTCTATAAGAAGTCGTTGAAATTTCTTGTAGCTGTTCTTGGCTAGCAAACGTAACGATAGGTAGTTTGTATATTCTGGATGATGTTCCGTTAGAGAATCTAGCGTTCACGTATCCTTCACTATCGATATCAATAGATGTTTTAAGTCCTAACTCTGAACCGTTTTGGTTAGAGAAGGCAACATTGTAAGGTCCCGCATATTGTGTGAAACCTTCGATATTAATATTAATATCTTGAAGTTCAGCATCACCATTATCCCAGTTAATTGCTTTAAGTTCGATATCAATCGCTTTGTTGGCATCACCAACGGCATTGATTGATCCGTCATTATTAAAGTTAATTAAACCAGAGGTCATTGAAGAGCCGAATTCTGGTGAGATAACATCAACTTGCCACCAACCATCTGCATTATATTGACCATTACCTGGTACGTTCTGCAATGTAGGGTAGGTAGCATCATCTAGTGCTGTAGAGTCTGTGTTGAATGGCGGTAATGTGCCCGGAGTTACACCATCTCCTGATGTAGGAGGGGTTACACCTGCAACAAAGCCTAAACGTGTGATACCTGTACCACCCAATGTTAAGTCTTGTTGAGTAGCTGCAGTATCTCTGTAGTCGTTGGCTGTAATAACCAAACCACCATCGTTATTTAAGAAAGCATGAGCCTTATCTTCTGGGCCTACAGCTAGGTTGTTATAGTCATTTATTTCAGCGATCAGTTCACCAATAGTTGTGATTTCACCAGCTACTGGTGGAATTGCTTGAATTGCACGCACTGTGTAGGATTCGAGGGGGCCACCACCGATTTGAACATCAATTGTTTCACCATCTGCAAATCCTAAGTCATTGATCAAAAGATCTTGTGGATCTAGACCGTCTGAATTAGAAATCTCAGTTGCTGCAGGACCATAAGTTCTACGCATCTCAAGAATAAGATCATGTGATTTACCAAGAGAGTCATATGTTCTGATCGTTCTGGAATAATCCGCAACATCTGATAAAGGGTCAATCAAACCACCAATAGATTGTGGCATTGTTGCTGTTTCGTCAGCATCTAGATTAATCGCTAAATTAATTTGATCTGTTGGTTCTGTTTTACCACTTGGTAGTCCAACATCAACAGGCTCTAATACACTCAGGTCTGCGTTGTAGCTTGTCTGGTCAGCAACATCGATGTCTGAAAATGCATCATCAACAGGCCAGCCATATAGACGCATACCCGCTGAGTTTACTAAAATACCTTCGTTATCTTCAAAGAATTGACCGTTTCTTGTGTATGAGAAAGGTTCTTGTTCTCTAAGCATCATGTCTGCAGTTGTTTTCACAGCAAAGAAACCATCGCCAGAAATAGCTACATCTGTCGAAGATGATGTCTGAGCAATCTGACCTTGTTGACCAACTTGCTGCATTCTGTTCACTTGAACACTACCTGGTGAATAACGAGCTGCTGCTGATTCTACAGTCACTAGGGATGAGAACGCTGCTTCTGAGCGTTTAAACCCGACCGTGTTCACGTTCGCGATGTTGTTCGAAATGATTGCTGTGGCTTGTGACTGTGCTGCCAATCCGCCTACTGCTGTATAAAGTGATCCAAATAAGCTCATAATTACCTCCTATGATAAAATCGTTGTAAATTGTATGTTGCCAAATTTCTGGCTGTTAAAAATTAAAGTCTTTGTCGCGATTGAATTAAATAGTTGTGCCATCATCCGTGCCTTCTGTGGTTTGTTCTACTTCTTCAGGTTCTGAAGCATTTAGGATTGATGTGATAGGAACGGCACGTTCACCAACAAGGGCAAAGACCTGACCGTTTTGTGTTTCAATACCGCGAACACGACCCTTAACAACAGTTGTTGTTTCTATTGGGCTGTCTTCTGAGTCGAATGAGTCAATTGTGACAGCGTAAGTACCTTCTGGTGCTAGAACGCCATTTTGGTCTCTTCCATCCCAAACAAATTGATGAACGCCTGCGCTTGTTTCTGCATCACCAGAGAAAACAATTTCGCTGCTTTCGTTATAAATATTAATTCTTGATGTTGTAGCGCTTGCGGTTAGCGAGTAATTAACTTCTGCAGGTGTTTCACCATCATAGGCAATTTCAGCACTAACATAAGAAGCATCTAATCCTACATAACCAAGAGCGGCTGTTGTTGAATTTGAAAGTTGTAAGGCAACCAAGTTATCTAATTTAGAGTTTGTATTAATCGCTTGCTCAACTTGTGAGAAACGAACCAACTGATTTGTAAATTCATTTGAGTCTAGTGGGGCAAGAGGGTCTTGGTTTTGAAGCTGTGTGGTCAATAGTGATAAGAAGTCGGCAAAATCTTCCCCTAACGTTACCGTTTGGTTTGCGGTCGTTTGTGCCTGAGCGGTAATTGCTGACGCTGTTAAATTTACATCTGATACCATTTTCTTATCTCCTGTACTCTTGGAACCTATATGTTCCGCGAACTTCCTCTGCTGTTTCAATTAGGCTAATATGTTGTAATGTACATGGCCTGTTTCTGGGTCTACGTCCCATGTCATAGTCGTTGCAATTACCATGCCATCTTCTTCCATCTGGTCTTCGCTACTGTCATCTCCAGCTTTACCGTTATAATTTTTGTCATTATCACGATCATTGCTGAATGAGTTTCCGTCTTGCGCCATTTCAAAGCTTAAAGAAATACCATCAGTCTCTAGACCTGCATTTTGTAGGGCACGTTCTAGAGAGGATGTGTCACGTTGAAGCATCAGAAGAGTTTCTGGCTTCTCAACGACTAAATGTGCTTTCACGGCGTTATCTGCGCCAAATTCTAGCTTAATCTTAACTTTGCCTAATTCCGCTGGGTTTAGCTGAATGGTAATTTCATTCGCTTGACCAGATTGCGCGGCCTTATGCATTGTAACGGCAACCATTTGTGACGCTGGGTGGGCCTGACCAGCTTGTGGCATAGCAGTTGAAGCGTGAACAGCATGGCTAACGTGGCTCAAAGGTGTCGCCGTGTGAATATCAAAATTGTATGAGCTCAATTCTTCTGATGTAGGCAATGCCCAATCAGCAGTTAATAAAAAAGGTTGTGCGTTATCTGCGCCTTTTGGCGCTGGACCAACTTGGGCAAGCGCTGCTAAAACGCTTTTCGCAACTTGTAAGCCTTGTTGGTTAATCTTATCCATTGTCTTACCGAATAACGCATTAAACTCAGAATTTTTTCTTTGTTCTTCTGGAGCAATAAGATCAGCTTCTGTATCTGTCGCAACATCTGCGCTATCAATAACAGGAGTAGGCGTGTTTACACTTTCAGCTGTTAGGTTATTAATGCGCGCCATTAATCTGTTGCCTAAGGCCATTAATCTATTTTCACCAACAAAATTTTGTTTGCCATTTTCTCTAGCAGGAAGGACTTCGAATGATCCTTCATGCTTAATAGCTTCATTTGTAAGACCTAATTCTTTAGGTGTTTTTTGAAGCGTTTCTATAGGAGCTATATTAGCGCCAAATTCTAGAACATTTTCACTTGTATTTTGATCGGTGACTACTTGTTCTGCGCTTGCTGTAGTTGTTTTAATGCTGCCTTCTAATTCAGATTTTTTGGCATCACTTAAGTAAGATGCTAGCAACGCTTTGTCTTCGTCACTCGCAGTATTGTTGATTAAATCAATGAAATCACCCGTACTGATTTTGTTATCCTCGTCACCAGTGCCAGGAACAGGGATGATGTTTCCAACGCCTGCAATTAAATCTTCAACCGTTAATTCACGGCCTAATTTTTCTTCAACTTCTTGGATGCGTGATGTTATTTTTGTTAGTTGATTTGGGTTTAATCCTGTCGCAATTAGAAGGCTGAATGATCCGTCTTCAACGTCAACACCGTCACGGAATACTTCTAATTTTGTTTCTAAATTTTCTAAACGTTCCTCAAGATTTGCGACCAATGTTTCGATAGAGCCGTTTTGTTCAGCAATAGCAGGAAGGCCACTTGTCAGATGTTCAATAATTTTAGTTAATTGATTAACGCGGTTGTCTAAACGCTCTGCACGAAGCTCTGCTAGTTGTTTATCAATATCACCATCAGGAGATTGCCCTAAAAGCGCTAATTGTAATAAGCCTAAATTTGCTTTTTCGTTTTTAACTTCTTCAGAAGTATATGCAAGGGATTGATTTAACGCATCATCATTTCCGTTTAACAACTCATCTTTAGCTTCTGCATTACCAAGGATAATATTCCAGAAATCAACACCAATTGCGCTAACATTGCCTATGCCATTGGATAGGAGCGGGGAGTTACCACTTAAAGGTGCTTTTTGTGATCCGGTTGTTTGTGTTGCGAATAAACTTGTATCCATCGTATAATCTTTCTGATTTAGTTCTCGTTCTTACTTTTTCTAAGTGTCATTTAGGCAGATTCACTGACGCCCATGCTGGCTTTAGCGCTGGTTTGCATATGCCCTTTAGCGTTATAAATAATTTGATCGTGTTTTTTTGCAGCCATTTGTGCTTGGTTCATGATGCGCTCACCAAGGCGTTTCATGCCTGTTTTCATACGATCAATCGCTTGTAAATTTTCTTGCGTGATGTCCGCAAAATCCAAACGCATTTCTTCAAGTTTTTGTTTAAGTGTTGGGTCTGCATCTTTAAGCTCGTCTTTACGGTCAATTAATTGATTCATGCCATCTAAATAATGGCTGGTGATTTCAATTTTCTTTTCTTGCATGTTTAAAAAAGAAATAGTGTCGGCTTTTTTTAACGCCGCAGTTTCTTCCGTTAGTGTCGTTCTTAAAGAGTCTATGGTTTCCATCATCTCCTGCATTGCTTTGTTAGGGTTAGCGGGCAGGGTATAGACGTTCTTTTCAGTTTTCATGTTTGTAGACTCACTTGTATTTACAGTTGGGGTTTCATTGGTTTCTGTTGTTGTGTTCCCTGTGTTATTCATTGTTTAACTCCTCTATGATTTGGTCTAGTGGGTTGTTAGCTGTTACAGCCATTGTTGGTTCGTTAGTTTCGGTTGGTATTGTTCCTTCTGGTCTGCCGCCCTGCATTTCAATTAATTGTCTTTTTACTTGGTCGGCGATACCGAACTGCCCTGTTTCAGCCATTAATTTTCCGTACTCTTGAAGCATCATGCCTTGAAAAATTTCTTCACCTTTTCCGCCACCAAAGCGTTCATCAGGTTTTAATTCTGCAAACATTGGTTTCATCATTTCTGTGACAAACACAGCTTCAAAATCTTTTGATACTTCGTCTAATCTTTCTAATTCTTTTTCAGTTAAAGAATTGGCTTTGACGTTTTTTAAATTATTCGTTGCGGCGGCTGTTTGGCCTTGCGCACTTTGAATAAGAGCCAGCGATGTATCTGGGTTTAAATTCATTATAGTGTCTCAATTTCTGCTTGAAGGGCGCCCGCTGCTTTAATAGCTTGTAAAATTGTAATGATGTCACGCGGAGCGATGCCTAATTTGTTAAGGCCAGCCACTAGGTCTTGAAGGGTTACGCCTGTTTCAACAACTTGTAATTGATTGCCAGAGCCATCATTTACAGCGATATCTGTTCTCGGTACAACTTGCGTTTGACCTTGCGCCAATGGATTGGGCTGTGCCACTTGTGGTGTTTCTGTTACTTGGACGGTTAGGTTCGCTTGGGCGATAGCCACCGTGCTAATTTTTACTTCTGATCCCATCACGATAACGCCAGAGCTTTCGTCAATAATCACGCGGGCGATTTGATCTGGGGTAACGGTTAATAGTTCAATGTCTGTAATTAAATCGACGATGTCACCTGAGTAATTAGCAGGACGACGAAGAACAACGCTCGCAGAGTTTTCAGCCTTAGCTGAATTAAAAGCTGTCTTAACATTAATTGCTTTTGCAATGCGACGTGCTGTTGTGAAGTCTGGGTTTCTTAATGACAGTCTAATTTGTTGAAGCTCTGCAAGTTCGAAATCAATTTCGCGTTCTATAATCGCACCATTTGCAATGCGACCAGTTGTTGGTGTGTTTTGTGTAACGCCACCTGCGTCACCACCTGCGCTAAAGCCCGCAATAGCAACGGGACCTTGTGCTACGGCATATACTTCACCGTCAGCTGCCATTAAAGGGGTTACTAATAATGTACCGCCTTGTAGGCTTTCAGAGTCGCCTAAGGCAGATACGCGAATATCAATTGTTGCACCTTGGTTCATAAAAGGAGGCAGGGTTGCGGTTACCATTACGGCGGCAACGTTTCCTGTGTTTAAATTTTGACCACGAATACTAACGCCTAAACGTTCTAACATGGCGATCAAACTTTGTTCTGTGAAGGGGGAATTACCTAAGGAATCTCCTGTGTCGTTTAACCCGACTACTAAACCGTAACCGACCAATTGGTTGTTACGTACGCCTTCAAAATTAACGATGTCTTTAATACGAGTGTTTTTTGCTTCGGCGGTTGTTTGGAAGCTGACAACAAACATTAGAACGATGACGGCAACGCCAAGGAGAAATAAAATACTTTCACCGACAGATCTTATATCTATTCTCTTTAATATAGTTGTCATAATTAAACTCGTCCTTAAATGGTTTTGCTCAGTAAGATTAATGCGAAGATCATGCCAGTTTATAAATACGTTTAATTTCAATTGTTTAGGTAGAACTAATACGGTAGAAAGCGACTGCTACAGGCATAATTGAACCTATATAATTGTGACAGGAGAGGTTATGGAGGAAAAATTTGCCTGTCAGTGCAAGTTTTTGATTCAAATGCCTTAAAATGCGCTATAATATTAAGTCAGTTAATTAGGGAAGCGTATGAAAGTTCAAGGTCCATCAGAGGCAGGTAAAGCCTCTAAATCCAAAAAATCGAATAAAACTAGTGGATCAGATAGCCGTTTTGGTGAAATGGTTAGCTCTGGCGTGAAAAGTTCCGCCGGCGTTGCGGCAACGCAAAGTATTTCGAAAGTTGATGCGCTTTTGGCTGTTCAAGGGATTGATACGGCCACTGAAAAGGGTGCGCGCGGACGCATGAAAAAGCGTGGTGACCAGATTTTACGCCAATTAGATAACATCAGATTAGGTATTTTAACCAGTGATATGACGATGGGGCAGATATTAGATGTAGCTGATATTGTGGCTTCTCACCGAGAAAACATAACAGACCCTGAGTTGACGGGCATATTAGATGAGATTGATTTAAGAGCGCAAATTGAGATTGCCAAAGCCAGAAAGGCGATGGAAGATCAGGATCGCAATAAGATATGAACTAAATTTAAAGGTATAGATGTAGTTCTTCCTTGCAAGAATCGAAGGTGGCTACTATATTCCTGCACAATATTTAATTTTAATAATACGTAATATTCATAAGGCAAGTTGAGAATGGCAAAAGCAAAGAAAATAAAAGAAGTTATTGTTCCAGATAATTATACCCCTGCAAAAGACAAGGCGGGTTACATGAACCCTGTGATGTTAGAGTATTTTCGTGAGCAACTTAATAAATGGAAATCAGAGCTTATTCGTGAGTCATCTGAGACTATTAAAGATACTTTGCAAGAAACAGAGCTTCAACAGCCTGATCTAGCAGATCGTGCGTCAGCCGAGACAGATCATGCGTTGGAGTTACGTACACGTGACCGTGAGCGTAAGTTGGTGAACAAAATCAATTCTGCGTTACAACGTATTAAAGATGGTGAGTATGGTTATTGTGAAGAGTCTGGTGATGAGATTGGTGTTGCTAGATTAGAAGCGCGTCCTGTTGCTACATTGAGTCTTGAGGCGCAAGAAAGACACGAACGCAAAGAAAAAATTCATAGAGAAGATTAAGGTATTTCATTAATGTCAGGTTTTTCAGATTTTTCAGAAGAAGATAAGTTAATAATAGTATCCTTACCGTATCGTATCGGTGTGTGGATATCTGGCGTTGATGATAATGTTAATACCAAATATGACGATAATATTGAGCTGAAAGAGTTAGAAGAAACACTCAATAAGTTAGCTGCACAAGGCAAACAGAGATTTGCTGCAAGTATCTCAAAACATACACTTAATTCAAAAAAAGCGTGGCGTGATTGGCAAGGGAAGTCAGATGAAGTTTCTGTGCTTGAAGATTTAAATCAAGCTTTGGAGACAGGCGAAAAGAACCTTGAGGCAGAGCAATTAGCTGAGTATAAAAAGATGCTTTGGCATATTGGGTTATCAGTGGCGCGTAGCTTTGGCGAGCATATTGATCCTGATCATGAAATGCATATGAACAGATTTTTCAGTAAATTCTTTGGTGGTGGACATAAGAGCAGCAAAGAAAATGTTAGTGACGCTGAAAAAATCGCTCTGAAAAAATTACAATCGATCTTAAAAGCCTAAAAATAACATGCAGGGTTATTTTTTGTATATTACCCCACATTATACCATTGTCATGGTGCTAATAATCTCTATTATACGTCTGTAATGTTTAACGTTTATGGGGCTTCTATGTCGGATAATTTTTCTTTTATCACTGGTGTTAATTCTGAATATATCGCACATTTGTATGCGCAGTTCAAGCGAGGGGCAGATATTGACCCTAGCTGGAAGCTTTTCTTTTCAGAATTAAATGATGACGAAGTTACCATTCTTAAAGAAATGCACGGTGCAAGCTGGACTCCGAATGAAAACCGCCGAGAGAGCAATCAGTTTAATGGCGCAATGAGTGCTAATGCAAACGGTCATGCTGTCGCAGAAGCAAATGCTGCTGATCCTCACCCAATGCCTAGTGTTGAAGAAACACCAGCTGATGTGCGTCAAGCAACGCTAGATTCTATTCGAGCTATTATGTTGATCCGTGCGTTCCGCGCGCGGGGGCATTTGGAATCAAATCTCGATCCACTAGGCTTGGTTGAGAAAACTTATCACCCTGAACTTGACCCTGCACATTATGGTTTTTCAGAACGTGATTATGAGCGTCCAATTTTTATTGATGGTGTTCTTGGTTTAGAAATGGCACCTCTTCGTGAGATTGTTGCTATTCTTAGAGAAACATACTGCCAAAATATTGGTGTTGAATTTATGCACCTTACTGATCCTGATGAAAAAAGCTGGGTGCAGGAACGTATTGAAGAGCCGCATAATAAAACTGAATTTACGGTTGAAGGTAAAAAAGCAATCTATCAACGCTTAACCGCTGCCGAAGGGTTTGAAAAGTTCCTACACGTTAAACATACAGGAACCAAACGTTTCGGCCTTGATGGCGGTGAATCGCTTATCCCATGTATTGAACAAATCATGAAACGTGGTGGTCAACTAGGTCTTAAAGAAATTGCTGTTGGTATGGCGCATCGTGGTCGTTTGAATGTTTTAACAAACGTGATGGGCAAATCATTTACGGCTGTGTTCTCAGAGTTCCAAGGTAATTCTTCGCAACCTGATGACGTTCAAGGATCTGGTGATGTGAAATATCACATGGGTACATCTGGTGATCGCGATTTCGATGGTAATAATATCCATCTGTCTTTGACGGCTAACCCATCTCACTTAGAGTTTGTTAATCCTGTTGTGATTGGTAAGGTTCGCGCTAAACAAGTTCAGTTTGAGGACAAAGAAGCTGAAATGGTACTTCCATTATTGCTTCATGGTGACGCAGCGTTTGCAGGGCAGGGAATTGTGCCTGAAACGTTGATGATTTCTGAGCTGCCTGGCTACCGCGTTGGTGGAACGGTTCATATTGTGATTAATAATCAAATTGGTTTTACAACGCGTCCTAAATTTGGTCGCTCTGGTCCTTACTGTACAGATGTTGCAAAAATGTTGGCGGCACCAATTTTTCATGTGAATGGTGATGATCCAGAAGCTGTTGTTCATGTTGCGCGTATTGCGACTGAGTTCCGTCAGAAATTTAAAAAAGATGTGGTGATTGATATGTTCTGTTATAGACGTCATGGTCACAATGAAGGGGACGAGCCAGCTTTCACGCAACCAATCATGTATAAGCAAATTAAAGAACAGCAAACAACACGTGAACTTTACGCAAAGCAACTTGTGTCCGAAGGTGTCTTAAGCGAAGATGAAGCGCAAGGAATTGTTGATGAGTTTAATAAATTCATGGAAGAAGCTTTTGATGCGGTTGAGAGTTATAAACCGAACAAGGCCGATTACTTAGAAGGCGCATGGGCTGGATTTACGTCAGCACCTGATGGTGATCGCCGTGGTGATACAGATGTTGAAAATGATACGCTTCAAGCAATTGGTAAAATCCTATCAACTGTGCCAGATGATTTTAAGGCAAATAGTAAAATTGTTCGTCAGTTAAAAACCAAAGCGAAGATGTTTGATAGTGGTGAAGGATTTGATTGGGCAACAGCCGAAGCGATGGCGTTTGGGTCATTACTCGATCAAGGGTTTTCTGTGCGCTTATCAGGGCAAGATGTTGGCCGTGGGACATTCTCACAACGTCACGCAATTTTATATGATCAAGAAACTGAAAAGAAATATATTCCCCTAAAAAATATTTCAGATGATCAACCTTTGTTTGAAGCACATGATAGCCCCCTATCTGAATTGGCTGTGATGGGATTTGAATATGGTTATACCTTGGCAGATCCAAAGACATTAGTCCTTTGGGAAGGGCAATTTGGTGACTTCGTGAATGGTGCGCAAGTCATTATTGATCAGTTTATTTCTAGTGGTGAAACAAAATGGCTTCGTATGTCTGGTTTAGTACTTTTACTTCCACATGGTATGGAGGGGCAGGGGCCTGAACATTCATCTGCACGCTTAGAGCGTTTCTTACAAGCAAGTGCAGAAGATAATTGGCAGGTGGCAAATTGTACAACACCTGCAAACTACTTCCATATTTTACGCCGTCAAATGTGCCGTGACTTCCGTAAGCCATTGGTATTGATGACTCCTAAATCTTTACTGCGTCATAAATTATGTGTGTCACAGTTAGAAGATTTTGCAGAGAGTTCTAGCTTCCACCGTATTCTTTGGGACCATGACTTAGATGAATTGGCGAAACCAAAAGACATGAAACGCGTGGTTCTTTGTAGTGGTAAAGTTTACTATGACCTGTTACAGGAACGTCGTGATCGTAAAGTTAAGGATGTTGTTTTGGTGCGTCTTGAGCAATTATACCCATTCCCAGATGAAAGTTTGACTGAAGAGCTAGAGAAGTATCCGCATGCGGATGTTGTTTGGTGTCAGGAAGAAGCTAAAAATATGGGGGCATGGAGTTTTGTTGAGCCAGAAATTGAAACAGTGTTGACGAGGTTAAAGCATAAAGCTAAACGTGCTTCTTATGTTGGTCGTGTTGCTGCGGCGTCCCCTGCAACGGGTAGTTTGAAGAAACATAATGCTGAGCAAGCGAAGTTGGTTGATGAAGCACTTAGCGTTAAATAGAATTAGATAAAGTTTATTAAAGAAAGAGAAATATTATGACACAGATTGTTGTTCCAACCTTAGGAGAATCCGTTAGTGAAGCGACTGTTGCAACTTGGTTGAAAAAAGTTGGTGATGCTGTTGCGGTTGATGAACCGCTTGTTGAATTAGAAACGGATAAAGTTACATTGGAAGTAAATGCGACTGAAGCTGGTGTTTTGAGCTCAATTATTGTGCAAGAAGGCGAAGATGTTGAAGTTGGTGCTTTGCTTGGCGAAATTGGTGCTGAGGGAAGTGCTGCTAATGACTCCCCCGCACCTACCAAGGCCGAAAAGCCTGCTGAGAAAGTAGAAACACCAAAGGTAGAAGTTAGTTCAAATGATGACGGGCATAAATTATCACCAGCCGTTTTGAAAATGGTTAATGATAATAAGTTGGATGCGAATAAAATTCCTGCTTCTGGTAAAGGCGGACGCTTGAGTAAAGAAGACGTTATTAATTTTATGGAGAGCGGACAATCCTCTAGCGCGCCTGCTGCAAAGGCGCCCGTCCCAACAGCACCTGTACCAGTGGCTAAATCATCTGGTGAGTGTGAAGAGCGTGTGCGTATGACACGTTTGCGTCAATCCATTGCAAAACGCCTTAAAGGTGCGCAAGAAACGGCGGCTATTTTAACGACGTTCAATGAAGTTGATATGGGCGCGATCATGGCATTACGTAAGCAGTACCAAGAAAATTTTGTGAAGAAACATGATGTGAAATTAGGTTTCATGTCGTTCTTTGTGAAGGCGGCGGTTCAAGCATTGAAAGAATTCCCAGCCGTTAATGCTGAAATTGATGGTGATGAAATTGTTTACAAAAATTACTATGACATCGGTATTGCTGTGAGTACTCCACAAGGGTTGATCGTACCTGTTGTGCGTGATTGTGATAAAAAATCTATGGCACAAATTGAGAAAGATATCATTGATGTTGGAACGCGTGCGCGTGATGGAAAAGTTGCGATTGAAGAAATGCAAGGTGGTACGTTTACTGTAACCAATGGCGGTATTTTTGGATCGTTGATGTCGACGCCAATTTTGAATGCACCACAATCTGCTATTTTAGGAATGCATAAAATTCAACAACGCCCAATGGTGATGCCAGATGGCTCTGTTGAGGCGCGTCCAATGATGTATTTAGCCATGTCCTATGACCACAGAATTATTGACGGCAAAGAATCCGTTCAATTCTTGGTGCGTATCAAGGAAGCGCTGGAAGATCCACAAAGATTGCTACTTGATTTGTAAAGTAGTTGAACTATTGACATTATTATGTTAAACGTTATTTTTTGTTTAATAATAGGTTTAATAGGTAGTGCGTGGGAATCAGTCTCATATAAGGTTTGAAAAGGTTGTTTTAACAAAAGATTTAGCTGTTAAGTCAGGTCATATTGCCTGGGTGCAAGAAGATAACCCTATAGTGGCTATTAGAAATATGTATCAGTCTGTAATGGTTCAACCTTTTAACATAGCGGTTTAGGAAAATGCGGACCAATATATGTCAAGTCAGCTAAGGCAGGATATTGCTAAATGGCGGAGTCGTTTTCATTTTATTTTTTCAGGAGAAATTTGCCAAAGCCATGAGATTAATAATGTTGAAAGGGTATTAGATAACGCATTTTCAATGGCTGCTGTGAAACCGAGTAAGGTTTTAATAGTACATGACCATGATAGAGATGATTTTGCAGATGGTATTTCAGCTTTACAAGCACATACTGCTTTAAGATCAGAACAAATCTTTAAAGCTTTATCACCTGCGTCTGCAATTATTAGGCCGCGTGTACAACAAACAGCAAAGGTTCATCTAAACCCTAATTTTCACATAGATAGAGAAAATCCTTATGTCCATGTAAGGTTTTTGGATGCGATTGAATGCCCTCATACTTTAGTGGTGAGTAATGATAACATAAATTTAGATAATAAAAATGTTCCTTGGTTTAAAAATCGCGGAGCTACTCAAGTGGCCGAATGTCCATCAGGGAGTCTAGTATTGATAACGCAACCGTGGCATGCTCATATGCCAGTATGTCACAGTGAACATTTTGTTACTACTTAAGGTGAACGTATTCAAGAACGTTCTGTGGTGACTTATGATCTTAGCTTTTAAGAGTAGTCGATAATTTTTGCGTTTGATAATTGCTTCATCGCTTTCAAGCCTGAAACATCACGGCATTTTTGTAGGTCACCTATGGTGATGCGTTTAACATCAGCACCAACTAAGTTCACTTGCTCGCGCGATGTGGGGACTTGTGAGCAGAACAAGTAATCGTAAATTAAGAATAGGTTTTTACGTGCCATATGCATCATGAGACGGTTTACAGGTTCTTGAATAAAGCTATATTTTCCAACGGGGACAAGCAGATCAATCGCTTCTTCAGGATCTTTCATCGTATAACCAGTTACAGCATGAGCACGGGCGGTTAAGGCATAAATATTATCGTCAATATCTTTGACTAGAGCCGTTGAAAATTTACGTTTTTTATGCAGATCAAAATTTTCTTGAATTACTTTTTTGAACGTTTCCTCGTTAGCATCTTTTATTTCTTGGTAATGAATAGGGCTATCTTCAACAGGCAGGTAATCATCAGGGATTTCTAAAATTGAGGTGATTTCTTTTTTCTCAATATCAATGGCAAAAACATTAATACCCGCACGCTCACAAATTTGCATCGACATAGTATCAAAATGACCAGAGCGACGCTTGAAGAAATCTTTTTCAAAGCCCTTACTATCAATATAAATAGTTTTAATACCCGACTCAGCTATATTTTTGGCGCAGTTTGGACAAAAGGGGTCCGTGATACAGACGGCACTATTTTCTGTGCCAAAAGGGCTGTTTAAAATACAGGCTGTTTCTGCGTGGATAGTACCAGATGAATTACCAATTTTTTCATCCCGTCCAATTTTTTTATCAATAGCATTTGGCCAATTATTGGTCTTGGATACAAAAAATCTGTCTCCGGCTGTATCCGTGCCAAATAGAGTGGCTCCAATCTTATTGGTTGGGTGCGCACTGTTGAGAGCATTCTCAATAGCCGTTGTCATATGAATAAAGGGTATAATTTTCATTCAAAAATTATACGCTGTAATATCATTTAATAAAAGGGGGTGTTTAAGCGAGCCTTAAGTTTGGTTTTGCAAGGCGTTGCTGTGCTTCAGCTATTTGTATAGGCGTAGGCAAATTTTTGTCTTTAATTCGATCCAAAACGAACTGAATAGTATCAGAGTTATTATAGATAATAGGCTTCTTTTGCTGGGCTAAGACGTGTTCATAACCGTCAGCCACACCATAAGAGCTTTCATGCAAGCGCGCGGTAGCTTCGCTTGCATGACCACCTTTTGATTGAGATGAGTATTTAAAATCAGAGGAGAGGTTTAACACTCTCTCTGTTAACTCTGCCAATGCTTCTTCCAATAGGCGCGTCACGTTTTCAGGAGAAGTGTCAACGCCATCTCGCAAATTAATCGTTTTAACTTCGAATTCTTTTTCGATACGTTCGCCAGTATGGAACATTGATCTATGGTCTACTAATATCCCATCATCATTATTTGATTCAACTTTAAAACAAGCATCTTCTGTCACTAAATAAAAGAAAGTGATATGGCGTGAATTAATGATGTTGCCCGCTAAACATAATTTATCATCTGTTATTTCTGAAAATATCTTACGCCCGCTAGCATCAACTAGCTCGTTAATTAGGTCTGGTGCAAAATCATCTAAACCCACAGTGTTGCGCTCATGTTCTGTTCGTCCAGGACCTTTGCCCGCACTTTTAAAACTCAAATCATGCCAGCTATTAGATTCACCAGAAGATAAAATACCAAAGCGACGGCGACCTTCATAACTATTTCGACGTAATATTTGTGTTGGTATTCCACCTTCATTAACTGTATCCATTGTTAAGCTGACTAAATAGTAATCATCAGGTTTACCATTGTCTAAAAAGAATAAATTAGAATCTTTTTGGTCGCGAAGGGTAAGGTCAATTTTAATTAACTCATGAAAACTATTCATAAGAACGCCAAATTCAGGCTCAACATTTGGAGGGATAGAAACAATAACAGGGTAATTTTTAGATAGAAAGCTGTGAGGTTCTCTTGCGTTAAAGCTTTTTCGTAAAGAGATGATAGTGGAGGGCATAAATATTTACTCAGTTAATTACTCTTAGGTGTTTTTATAGATTGGATTTACACAAGAGTCAATAAAATATGTAAAATAATAATAAAGTATTTTTATCTTCATGAGTTAGGTCTGGCAATAAAGTAACTTTTGAGGTACAAAAATGGCTCATATTTCTTGTGTAAATAATTGAAATTTAAACTTATTAGGTGATTTTTATGGCTTCAGATTCTTATGACGTAATTGTAATTGGTTCAGGTCCAGGCGGATATGTCTGCGCAATACGTGCGGCACAATTAGGCATGACAGTTGCGTGCGTTGAGAAAAGAGAAACGCTTGGCGGTACATGTTTGAATATTGGATGTATTCCATCAAAAGCTTTGTTAGCTGCCTCTGAAAAATATGAAGAAGCTGATAAGCATTTGGATAAAATGGGTATCAAGGTAAGCGGCTTGAAGCTCGACCTTAAAGGAATGATGGCGCATAAAGATTCTGTTGTGGATGCAAACACACAAGGGATTGAATTTTTATTCAAGAAAAATAAAGTTGATTGGCTAAAAGGGACAGGCGTGATTACTGCGAAAGATACCGTTGAAGTTGATGGTAAATCCTATAAAGCCAAACATATTATTATTGCGACAGGTTCGGATGTTGTTGGTTTGCCGAGTATTGAAATTGATGAGAAGAAAATCGTGTCTTCTGAAGGTGCGCTTGAGCTTTCAAAAGTGCCAAAAGATATGGTTGTTATTGGCGGTGGTGTTATTGGTTTAGAGCTTGGCTCTGTTTGGCAACGCCTCGGCGCAAACGTTACTGTAGTTGAGTTTGCAGATGCTATCCTACCAGCAATGGATAAAGAAATTGCCAAGGAAACACAAAAAGTTATGAAACGCCAAGGTTTGAAATTCAAACTCTCTACGAAGGTAACATCTGCGAAAACCACAGCTAAAGGTGTTGATTTAACAATTGAAGGTGCGGCAGGCGGTAACGAAGAAAAAATGAGTGCTGATGTTGTGCTTGTTTGTGTTGGCCGTAAAGCATACACAGAGTCGCTAGGGCTTGATAAAGTTGGTGTTAAAACAGATGACCGTGGTCGTGTAATGACGGGCGATGGATTTAAAACAAATGTTGATGGTATCTATGCGATTGGTGATGTGATTGCAGGGCCAATGCTTGCGCATAAGGCAGAAGATGAAGGCGTCGTGCTTGCTGAAATGTTAGCAGGGCAGACAGGACATATTGATTATAATTTAATTCCAGGCGTTGTTTATACTTGGCCAGAAGTTGCCGAAGTAGGGCAGACAGAAGAAGCGCTGAAAAAAGAAGGTATTAAATATAAGGTAGGTAAATTCCCGTTCATGGCGAATGGTCGTGCTCGTGCGATGAATGCAACGGATGGTTTTGTGAAAATTTTGGCTGATGCACGCACAGATAAAGTTTTAGGCTGCCATATCTTGGGTGCTGATGCGGGCACATTAATTGCTGAAGTCGCTGGTATGATGGAGTTTGGTACGTCATCAGAAGATATAGCACGCACATGTCATGCTCATCCAACTTTATCAGAAGTGGTTAAAGAAGCCGCGTTAGCTGTTGATGGGCGTGCACTACATATTTAAATTGAGTCACTTATCAGGTTGCATGGCATGCCACGCCATGCTGTGAATTTTTCTAACGGTTTTTATATCCGCGATACTGCATCCTGCTAACTCTGCCGCATCAGAATCTTTTTTAGGAACGTCATTCAACGTAAATCCATTAACGATGCCTAGCCAATTTTTATGAAGTATGATTTTACTGGTGTCGATAGTTAGTTGAGGGCAGTTATCTACGTTAAACTTATCTACTTCTTTTTCATCGTATAGGGCAACGCCTGTAGTGTCTTTACGCTTAGAAGCTTTACGTAGATCAAGCAATTGTCCGTAACGAAATTTTAAAGTAACGCTATTATTCTCTCGATTAGGGGTCACTGTTTTTATAGGAACGCTGATGATAACAGAATCAATTTTAACTTGATCCATTGCGTAGGAGGCGTGCCCCACAAAAATAGTTGAAAGCGCAAAGGCGAAAGCATTTAAGTAAAATTTTTTCTTCATTTAGTTTTTAGCCCTTGGATGTGCATCTTTGTAGATACGCATTAATTCTGTCGCGTTGATATCTGTATAGCGTTGGGTAGTGCTTAGGCTTGTATGCCCGAGTAGCTCTTGAATTTCACGTAAGTTAGCACCATTTTGCAATAGATGTGTGGCAAAGCTATGGCGTAGTGCATGCGGTGTTGCTGTTTCTGGTAAATTTAGCTGACTTCGTAAATCACGCATGGCTTTTTGGACAACACCTTGATTTAAACGTTTACCTTTAGCTCCTAAAAATAAAGGACGTTCTGGTGTGTTGGGGTAGGGGCAATTGTCCATGTAATGCGTAATTGCTTTTTCTACTTGTGGGAGGATAGGTACTTGGCGTTCTTTATTTCCTTTACCACGTACACGTAAAAACCCTTCACGGGGGTAGTCCGATAAATTCAGTGATAGTGCTTCATCAATTCGTAAACCGCATCCCCATAAAAGGGAGAAGATGGAAATGTTACGGCTGGCGATCCAGTCAATTTCTTCGATGTCTTGTAATAGCCGAAAGGCTTGAACTTCTTGTAATGCTTTCGGTAATTTCTTGGGGCGCTTGGGCGTTCTGATAATATTAATCGCAGCGTTATGCGCGATACCTTGATCATCCATCCAATTTAAAAAATTCTTGATACTGGAGAGAGCTCGGGCGCGGGTGTTGTTAGAGGCACCATTCAATGCTTGGTCAGACAACCAACTTCTGAAATCGGTTATGGCGGTGTCGCTAATGTCTTCAATTGATAAAGCTTTGCCGTGATGTTTGCTAGAGAATTCAATGAAGCGTGTCATATCACCGCAATAAGCGCGCAATGTATGTTTTGACAGTCCTTGTTCCACTGTTAGATAAACCTGCCAATCCCGCAAAATTTGCGCAAGGTCATCGGTGCATCGCTCAAGGGTGATATTACTTATCATGAAATAACTTTACGCGATAATGGTTTCTATGTAAAACATAACTATGGTTGATCATGCAAGACAACTGATTTTCATTTATGGAACTTTAAGGGAGAACGGGCCTTATGGAGCCGTTAGCCAACAATTTGAACGCGTCGCTAAAAATATTTTGACGGATGCGGCGGCTTTTACCTTACGCGAATTTTCCTCTATTAGTCGTCCTGATGATACATCACCAGGAATGAGTCGAGTAGAGACGCATGATCCTGATGCCGGTCGAGTAAGAGGTGATAT
>JABAZY010000055.1 GCA_018608245.1 Alphaproteobacteria bacterium
CTGCTACAGATTTTAATGGGGTTGATAGCTTTACCTATACGCTGAGTGATGGTCAAGGCGGATCAGATGTTGGAACAGTTAATTTAACGGTTGAAGCTGAAGAAGAGCCAGATGACCGTAATGAAATTACTGGTACGAACGGAAGAGATTTCTTAGCAGGTGGAAATGAAGATGATGATATTTACGGTCTAAATGGTAATGACTTTATCTTTGCTAGAAATGGCGATGATTTTGTTGATGGTGGTAATGGAAACGATCTTATTTTTGCCGGCAATGGTGATGATGATATTTTAGGTGGAAATGGTCGTGATCTTCTTTTAGGGCAGGGCGGTAATGATACGTTACGCGGTGGAGATTCTAATGATCGCTTATATGGTGGTGCTGGTGAAGATGCTCTTTATGGTGACGCAGGTGACGATATCCTTGTTGGTAATGGCGGTAATGATACGCTTTACTTAGGTGAAGGTAGAGATAGTGCGTGGGGTGGTAATGGTAGTGATACATTTATCTTCGAAAGCTATGATAATAGAGCAGACATTATTAGAGACTTTGAGGTAGGCGTTGGTGGCGATGTGTTAGATATTTCTAACATTCTGAGCGACTATAACTCTGAGATTGATGATATTCTTGAGTTTGTTAATCTTACAGGTGGTAGAAATACACAAGTACAGATTAATGATGGTGATGGATTTACCACGATTGCTGTTGTAAGGGGCGGTGTATCAGGCGCTTCTATCAATGACTTAATTGATGATGGTAATTTAATCGTTTAAATTGGTATATTAAATTATACCTTTAAACATCTTTCATAAAGCGGTTCATGACGACACTGGCGGTTAAATCGCCTGTGACATTGACGGATGTTCTACACATATCAAGAATACGATCAACGCCAAGTATGAATCCAACAGCGGCGGGGTCTAATCCTATACTGGTCAAGATGGTTGCCAGAACAACAATACCAACGCCGGGTGTTGCAGGTGTACCGATAGACGCACCGACAGTTGTCATGATCAGCATGACCATTCCGACTGTGGTAAGTTCTATGCCTGATGCATCACCAAATATTTGAATTAAGAATATAGCAGCCACAACTTGATAGAGAGCTGTTCCATCCATATTGATCGTAGCGCCCAGAGGCACGACAAAACGACTGACTTTTGGAGACACACCCAATCGTGTTTCAGCGCAAGATAACGTAAACGGCATAGTAGCGGCAGAAGATGAGGTGGAAAAGGCGAGCAGTTGCGTTTCTTTAATGGCTTTGAAAAACGTAATTGGATTTTGCTTGCCGATGACGGTTGCAATCACGCCATAGGCGACCATCATACAGATTAAGCCAATGATAACTGTCGCCATATACATGCCCATACCTGCAATCGCGCCAAAACCAAGTTTGATAGTTATGTCACAGAGCAAACCAAAAACAGCATAAGGGGCTATGGTCATTGCCCAGCCAACAATTTTCATGGAAACAGCTTGACCCGACTCACATAAATTAAGCACAGGTTTTGCGGAGGCGGCTGGGATGCTGAGTAGAGCCACGCCAAACACCATGGCACTGATAACAATTTGTAGGAGGTTCTTTTCAACGACGGCTCCCGCAATATTGGTTGGGATCATGTTTGAAATTCTGTCAGGGATAGTTAGGCTATCAAATGTTTGTTGGCCTGAGCCTTCGGCGGCAGTGGTTTGTTCAACTTGAAAATTTTGAACTAGTTCCTGGTCAATAAAATTTCCAGGGTTGATAATATTGGCGAGTGTCATACCGATTGTTACCGCAACGATTGTGGTGCAAACGAAATAGAGAACAACGCGAATACCTATTTTTTTCAAAAATGTGAGTTCGCCGCTTTGGGTTATGCCTAAAACGATTGAGCATAAAATAAGCGGAATCACCACCATTTGTATAATCCCTAAAAAGAAAATACCGGGCAGTTTTATCCAAGAAGCCAACAGACTAGAAATTTCTGGTTCTACAATGGCTAGACCGTGGGGAGAAAGGGTTAAACCAACGCCAATACCTATAGCCATACCGATTAAAATTTTTATCCAAAGATGATTATCAAATTTTGGTAGTTCTGAGTTGTTTTCCATGAATCCCTGCCTTTTATATGCCATTTCAATGACTTGTTTAGCTAAGCGTAACAATACTCTTATGCGGTAGGCAAACTATTTCTAATTGGTGGTGTATAAATCACATCTGCCAGAGGATTTTACAGGGGTATTTTACATTTGATATTAGACTTATGTATTCGCTTTCCTTTATGCTTGGCGCATGAATAATCCCGCTATTAATAATATTCCTCAGCAATCCCCTAAGGACGTTTTATCGTCTGTTTTTGGGTATGATGCGTTCCGTGGTGAGCAGGAGCAGATTATTAATGATTTGATCGCGGGGAAAAGCTGTGGCGTTTTGATGCCAACAGGAAGTGGGAAATCACTTTGTTATCAAATCCCTTCAATCTGTATGGATGGGGTTGGTATTATTGTGTCGCCTTTGATTGCGTTGATGAATGATCAGGTGGTTGGATTGCGTGAGGCGGGCGTTAAGGCGGCGGCTATTCATTCGGGGTTAGAGTATCCAGAAATTCGGGCGACGTATGATGCGTTGCGTAATGGTGAGCTGGATTTGCTTTACGTTGCGCCAGAGCGTTTGGTGAATGATAGTTTCTTAGATATTTTAGATGAAATTAAAATCGCACTTTTTGCGATTGATGAAGCGCATTGTATTTCTCAATGGGGGCATGATTTTCGTCCTGAATATCGGCAGGTGTCGCTGTTAAGAACGCGCTATCGTAATACACCTTGTATTGCGGTAACAGCAACAGCGGATACGGCGACGCGTAAAGATATTGTTGAGCGGTTGTCGTTACCACATCTTTATGTGGCTGGGTTTGATCGTCCGAATATTACTTATTATGTGTCTATTAAAGATAATCCACGTACTCAGCTAATGCGGTTTTTAAAGGCGCGCA
The DNA here is from genome assembly GCA_018608245.1 of Alphaproteobacteria bacterium. Lineage (GTDB taxonomy): Bacteria > Pseudomonadota > Alphaproteobacteria > Micavibrionales > Micavibrionaceae. The sequence continues at coordinate 2,979 of JABAZY010000055.1, forward strand.
ATGACGGTGAGAGCGGTATTGTTTATTGCCTGTCGCGTAAGAAAGTTGAAGATACAGCAAAGTGGCTGACGGAGCAGGGGTATAACGCGTTGCCGTATCATGCACGTTTGGATGCACGGGTGCGCGCCAATAATCAAGAGCGCTTTATCAAGGAAGAGGGTATTATTATGTGTGCCACGATTGCCTTTGGGATGGGGATTGATAAGCCTGACGTTAGGTTTGTAGCGCATTTAGATTTGCCGAAAAATATCGAAGCTTATTATCAAGAAACAGGGCGGGCAGGACGTGATGGTTTGCCGTCTGTGGCGTGGATGGTTTATGGCCTTCAAGATTTGGCATTACAACGACAAATGATTGAAGGGTCTGACTCGCCTGAAGAACAAAAACGTATTGAGCGTCAGAAGCTAACGGCATTTTTGGGTTATTGCGAAAGTGCGACGTGTCGCCGTCAGGTTTTATTAAATTATTTTGATGATGACGGCGAGGCCTGTGGAAATTGCGATACTTGTTTACACCCACCAGAGACATTTAATGGGTCGATTGCGGCGCAAAAGGTTATGTCCTGTATTTTACGGACGGGGCAGATGTATGGCGGTGCTTATGTGATTGATGTTTTGTTGGGAAAAACCAATGAACGCATTGAGCGTCAAGGGCATGAAACGTTAAGCACGTTTGGCATTGGCACGGAACATTCTAGTAAGGAATGGCAGAGCCTTGTGCGCCAACTTGTGGCGCGTGGGTATTTATATGTGGATATGGATGCGCATGGAGCGATAAAAATCACGCAAGAAGGTGTTGATTTTCTTAAGGCTAAGCCTGCATTACAGATGCGTCTTGATCCTAAAAGTATTGGGGGTACGTCGTCACGCTCTGGCACGAAAACTGATCCAGCTTTGATGCTCGAAAGTGAGACGGATCAGGCGCTATTTATAGAGCTAAAAGCCTTGAGGATGAGTATTGCAAAAGAGAATAATGTGCCGCCTTACGTGGTTTTTCACGATAAAACATTGATTGAAATGGTATTACACAAACCACTAACGCTAACGGCCATGAACGACGTCCCAGGCGTCGGACAATCTAAGCTCGATAAATATGGGCAAGTGTTTTTAGATAAGTTGCAGGGGTAGTAACAAGAAAATATTCTTTTTATCGATTCAATATCCTAGCGTGATGCGCAATATGATCAGTTATAAAACTTTGGATGAAGTAGTAGCTGTGGTCGTAGCCGCTTTGTAGGCGTAAACTTAGTTTTTGGTTGGATGCTTTGCAGGCTTTTTCGAATAGGTCGGGTTTTAGTTGGTCTTTTAGGAATTGGTCATTGGTTCCTTGGTCGATGAGTATTTCTGGGAAGGTGCTTCTGTCGTTGCTTGCGGTCATAAGGGCGGACGCATCGTGTTTTAACCATTCTTGATTATTATCGCCTAAATAACCTTTAAATGCTTTTTGCCCCACGGCACTGTTGATGGGGCGACAATAGGGGAGAAGGCGGAGGCGGATTTGTATAATTCGGGGTGTTTTAAATAAAGGGTTAGCGCGCCGTGCCCGCCCATGGAATGCCCTGTGATACCGATTTTATTTGGGTTTAAATTAAATTTGGATATTAAGAGGTTGGTTAATTCATCAGTTATGTAGCTTTCCATTTGATAATTTTTAACCCAAGGATCTTGGGTGGCATTAATATAAAAGCCTGCGCCTTGACCAAAATCATAGGCATCATCATTTGGTATGTCTTCGCCACGAGGTGACGTGTCGGGCGCAATAATAATTAAGCCTTCTTGTGCGGCTTTTTGATACGCGCCAGATTTGGTTGTGAAGTTTTCGTAATTGCAGGTTAGCCCTGATAGAAATATCAAGCTCGCATTATCATTAGAGGAAGCATTGGGCGGCACAAAGATAGAGAACTTCATTTTGCAGCCTAAAGATTGGCTATCATGTTCAATGATTTTTAGAACGCCACCAAAACAAAGATGCTCTGTTATTGTTTGCATTAGAAAATTACCACACTTCGTATGCTTTTGCCCGCGTGCATTAAATCAAAGGCTGTGTTGATTTCTTCTAGGGGCATTGTGTGGGTGATTAAATCATCAATATTGATTTTTCCGTTCATGTACCAATCCACAATTTTAGGAACATCAGTTCGTCCGCGTGCGCCACCAAAGGCAGAACCTTTCCATGTACGCCCTGTGACCAGTTGGAAAGGACGGGTAGAAATTTCACGACCGCCACCAGCCACACCAATGATAACACTTTCTCCCCAACCCTTATGGGTACATTCCAACGCTTGGCGCATGACATCGGTATTGCCAATACATTCGAAAGAGTAATCAACACCGCCATCTGTTAAATCACAAATTGCCTCAACCACGTTATCAACGTCTGTCGGGTTAATGAAATCAGTAATACCAAATTTCTTGGCTAATTCTTGTTTGGCAGGGTTGGTATCAACGCCGATAATACGACTTGCGCCAACCATTTTTGCACCTTGGACGACATTTAAACCAATGCCACCAAGACCAAAAACAGCAACAGTAGAGCCTGGTTCAACTTTTGCGTCAAAAATAACTGCACCAATGCCTGTTGTTACACCACAGCCAATGTAGCAAATCTTATCAAAGGGCGCATCTTTACGTACTTTTGCGACTGCTATTTCAGGAAGAACAGAGAAATTAGAGAATGTAGATGTGCCCATATAATGTAAAATAGGTTCGCCATTAATTGAAAAACGGCTTGTCCCGTCGGGCATTAAACCTTTGCCTTGCGTTGAACGAATGGACTGGCAAAGGTTGGTTTTTGGGTGAAGGCAAAAATCGCATTCACGACATTCTGGGGTGTATAGTGGAATTACGTGATCGCCAACTTGAACAGAAGTAACATCTTTGCCAATTTCACGAACAATTCCTGCGCCTTCATGTCCCAAGACGGCAGGGAAGGCACCTTCTGGGTCATCACCAGAGAGGGTAAATGCGTCTGTGTGACAGACACCTGTTGCCATATTCTCAATTAAAACTTCACCAGCTTTAGGACCCTCTAGATCAATTTCTTCTATAACTAGTGGTTCACCGGCCTTATAGGCAATAGCAGCGCGCGTTTTCATATAATCCTCAGTTTTTTAATTTTTATGGGATTAATCTAGTAGGGTTGGGCTGTTAAAACAATGCTTATGATAAAATTGTTCACTATGCTCAAAGAAGGCTATTTCATAAGTTATATGTACTTCATAACCCATGTTGCAATGACATTGGCTGCATATTCAGCATCTTCTGCACGTGAGATTAAGTGATCAGCATCATCTAGAGAAACATAGCTTTTAGGATGTTTTGCCCATGAAAATAGTTGTCCTGCATTCTCAATGCCTACCGTTTGATCAAGTGGAGCGTGCATAACCAAAAGTGCTTTTTTGAGATTGTTGACATGATGTTGAAGTTTTACACCTTCAATATCTTCTATGAATTGTTTTTTAATTTTAAAGGGGCGGCCAACAAGGCAAATATCCGCTTCACCATCACGCATTATTTTTTCTCTGTCATTTTTAAAATTGTGTGCAACATGCGCGACATCTGCTGGAGATCCTAAGGTTACAACGGCGCGTGCCTCAGGAATTTTATGAGCGGCAGCTAAAACGGCTGAACCACCCAACGAATGACCAATTAAGATGGCGGGCGCTTGGAATTCATCACGCATAAAGTTTGCCGCGGATACCAAATCTTCTACATTTGATGAGAAGTTTGTGTTTGCAAAATCACCTTCACTTGCGCCTAAACCTGTAAAATCAAAACGTACAACAGCAATTCCTCGCTCTTTTAGAACCTTGGCGATACGAGAGGCTGCAAAGATATCTTTTGTACAGGTAAAACAGTGAGCGAATAGAGCGTAAGCTTTGATATCGCCATCTGGAGTATCAATACGCGCGGCAAGCTTTTGCCCGTCAGCACCTATGAATGTAATTTTTTCCATGTTATTTACCTTTAGGGGGGACAAAAATTTCTGTAGCATCTCCAGGTAAGTTTTCTATGTAAATGCTTTGTGAAGGGAAGGCGAAGCTGGTTTTAGCTTCATCTTCAACAATGTGTTTTATTTTTATTGCAAAAGCTTCCTTGATTTCCAACCAATCACCCCAGTCAGTTGTGTTAGTGAAGCAATAGACAAGAAAATCGATTGAGCTTGCGTTAAAGCTATCAACGCGAACGAAAGTGCTTACATCATTAGGTTTAGCGAAGGCTTCATTTTCAATTATATAGTTCATAATACCATCACGAATGATCTGAAGTTGTTTAACATCAGTACTGTAGGTCACACCAATTTTCCATTTAATGCGTCTGTGTGTCATGCGCGAGAAGTTTGTAACCACGGCGTCAGATAGATTTGAGTTAGGCACATGAACTGGTGCTTTATCAAAGCGACGTATTTTGGTGGAGCGAAATCCAATATCTTCAACTGTGCCTTCGACAACGCCATCGACAAAAATCCATTCGCCTGCATGAAAGCGTTTTTCTGCTATAATTGTAATACCACCAATAAGATTTTTGAATAAATCTTGTGCTCCTAGCGCAACCGCTGCTCCAAATAAGCCTAAGCCAGCTAGTAAAGGGCCGACCGCAATACCCCATATTTCTAAGATGATGGCACCACCCAAAAATATAACAAGAACTTTAAGTGCTTTAAAAATCCATACCATCATGGCGTGTGTAAGAAGTTCTTCTAATTTTTTAAGGCTATATGATAAGGGGGTGCAAGTACGATACAGTGCCCAAAAAATGGTGAACACTATCAAAGAGCGTTCAACCTTAATAACAATTTCATTCAAGCCCGCTGATAAATCTAAATACTGACTAGCAAAGAAAACACCGAGAATGACAGGAATGAATTTTATGGGTGGAATTAAGGCATCAATGATTTTATCATCTAATTCATTTTTAGATTTCACAGCTAGATTTCGTAAATATCTTAGGACAAATTTACTGAATAATCCGCGAATTAATAAAAATCCACCAAAAATCAAAAGCGCAACAATAAGTTGCCCAATATTAACGCCCATGAATCCATGAGCCCAAACGTCTACAACTATATTCTTAAAAGCTTCTAGATCTTTGTTCATTAAATTTAATCACCCTTATTCATACTTATTTTCAAAATGAACATAGCATAGTGTTTTCACTAAATGTGACGTTTATTTACGGCACAATGATGGGCGCATGACCCAAACTACTTTTTGGGGCACGTTTAAAGAATACCCAAGATCAATTTCTATTTAGAACAAGATCATCTACTACTGCGGGTTCAGCCAAAGTTGAGGTATCACCTAGATTGTCCATATCATTGGCGGCGATCTTGCGTAAGATACGGCGCATGATTTTACCTGATCTGGTCTTGGGGAGGCCCGGTGCCCACTGTATGATATCAGGTGTCGCGATAGGCCCAATGATCTTACGAACTAGCTTAATGATTTCAGCCTTTGTTTCATCGCTTGGGGAGTGACCTTCACATAAGGTTACATAAGCGTATATGCCTTGTCCCTTAATATTATGAGGGAAACCAACAACGGCTGCTTCGGCAACGGCTTCATGCTCATCAATGGCGCTTTCAATTTCTGCTGTACCCAAACGGTGTCCAGAGACATTGATAACGTCATCCATGCGTCCTGTGATCCAATAATAACCATCTGCATCACGTTTTGCGCCATCTCCTGTAAAATATTTACCGGGGAAAGTCGTGAAATAAGTTTGCACAAAACGATCATGATCACCATAGAGAGAGCGCATTTGCCCTGGCCAGCTATCAAGAATACAAAGAGCGCCTTGAACTTCACCATCTTGTGGTTCGCCGTCCTTATTGACAATTGCGGGTTGCACGCCAAAGAAAGGTACGCAGGCCGAACCTGGTTTAGTGGCTGTTGCGCCAGGAAGGGGGGTAATTAAGTGACCGCCAGTTTCAGTTTGCCACCAAGTATCAACGATAGGACATTTACTGTTGCCGACCACATCATTATACCAATGCCAAGCTTCACTATTAATGGGCTCACCCACTGTGCCGAGAATACGTAGAGAGCTACGGTCTGTAGTTTTTACCAAGTCATCGCCAGCTTTAATCAAAGCACGGATAGCTGTTGGCGCTGTATAGAAGCTGTTAACTTGGTGTTTATCAACCACTTGCCAAAAACGTGAGCAATCAGGGTAGTTTGGAACACCTTCAAAAACTAGGCTAGTGGCGCCGTTAGCAAGTGGGCCATAGACGATGTAGGAGTGACCTGTGACCCAACCAACATCGGCTGTACACCAATAAACCTCACCAGGTTTATAATCAAAGGTAACCTCATGCGTATAAGACGCATAAACTAAATAGCCGCCTGTCGTGTGAAGAACACCTTTAGGTTTTCCTGTTGAACCAGAAGTGTAAAGAATGAAAAGTGGATCTTCTGCGTTCATTTCTTCACAAGGGCAGTCATCGCTTTGTGTGGCAACGCTATCGTGCCACCATAAATCACGGCCTTCTGTCCAGTTTACTTCGCCACCTGTGCGTTTGAGTACAAAAACACTATGCACATCAGGGCAAGACTTTAATGCTTCGTCAGCATTGGCTTTAAGAGGAATTTTTTTGGAACCACGCAGACCTTCGTCAGCTGTAATAACAACATGTGACTCACAATCAAGAATACGATCTTTTAAAGATTCTGGTGAGAATCCGCCAAAAACAACGGCGTGGATAGCACCAATACGAGCACAAGCCAGCATAGCGTAAACAGCCTCAGGAACCATTGGCATATATATTGTAACGCGGTCACCTTTTTTAACACCGCGTTCTTTCATCGCGTTAGCAAGTTTGGAGACTTCGGATTTCAATGTTCCATAGGTGATGTTTAAGCTATCGCTTGGGTCATCGCCTTCCCAAATAAGCGCAACATCATCTTGTTTTTCAGGTAAATGGCGGTCAACACAGTTATGGCAGGCATTTAAAATGCCATCTTCGTACCATTTGATAGAGACATCACCCTCAAAAGAGGTGTTCTTAATCTTTGTTGGCTGTTTAAACCAATCTAGTCGATTACCAATTTCGCTCCAAAATGTTTCTGGATCGTTAATTGATTGTTCATATAGGGTTTTATACTTTGCTTCATCAACATGCGCTGAGGCCGCCAAGTTCTTACAGGGACTGTAAATTTCTTTTTCTGTGCTCATAATTCAATAATGTAATATTAAATTATGAGCTTGTCACGTCATTAAAGAACAAAACCTATGCTACTTTAGGGGATAAATTAGCTTTATGTACTTCTTTTAAGCTTTCTTCAAAACTACCTAGGAATATATCGCATATATCTTGTGTAATATTAATCGGTGCAAGCACTCTTAAGACTGAACTTTGGCGGCCGCCACGTTCCATGACGATATTTTTCGACAGCATGGCTTGTTGTATTTGATGAGATAGGGCGGTTGGATCAGCCACATCTTTATTAACTTCAACCCCTATATATAAGCCAATGCCTCTTACTTCGCCGATAAGGTCAGGATAAGCGTCCTGCATAGCCTCTAGTTGGCTTGTTATGTATTTTCCTTGTGTGGCAGAATTTTCTGTTAGATTTTCTTCTTTAATTGTATCCAGCAATGCCTTTCCTGCCGTCATTGCATATTGTTGGCCTCTAAATGTGCCAATGTGATCGCCAGGATTCCAACAATTAAGATCTTTGTGAAAGGCAATTAAAGCCATAGGAAATCCACCACCGATACCTTTGGATACAGTAATGATATCTGGTTCAACACCATATTGCTCTGCGCAGAACCATGTTCCACAACGGCCAAGCCCTGCTTGGATTTCATCAAAAATGAGTACGATCCCGTGGTCGTCACATATTTTGCGTAAAGACTGTATGAATCTTTTAGGGGCGGCAATTGTTCCACCTTCTCCTTGGACAGGTTCTATAATGATAGCGCCTGGGAGGGCAGTACCTGAATGGTCATCTTCTAAAAGTAGCTTCAGGTGTGCAAGGCAGAAATCTACAGCTTCTTCTTCTGTATTTAGTCCTTCAGGAAAACGATAAGGATAAGGGAAAGGAAGAAAGGTCACGTCACTTTTACTGTTTAATCCTGCTGCGCGTGCTTTGTTGCTTGATGTTACCGATAAGGCCCCTTGAGACATGCCGTGATAACTTCCGTGAAAGGCAAAAACGCCAGCTCGACCTGTTTTGAGGGCAGCTAGTTTTAAAGCTGCTTCAACGGCATCACCGCCAGCAGGACCACAAAAATGAATGCGTACATCGTCTTTGTCTTTAAAAGGTAAAACGGATAACAATGTTTTTGAGAAATCAGATTCTGCGCTAGTGCGTAAATCAAGGTGATTCATTAATGGATCAGTGATTGTTGCAATTGCATTTTTAATTGCTGGGTGATTGTGCCCTAATAAAAGTGTTCCAGCACCGCATAAAAAATCTAGGTAAGCGTTATCTTGTTCATCATAAAGATAATAGCCATCCGCTCTTTTGAAAATATTAGGAATAGATTTTGAATAACTACGCGCGTTAGATTCCCATGTAAATGTCATCGATTAAAATCCTTTTATAATGTTGTAATTTTTTAATTAGGCAGGAGCGGGGCGTCCTGCAAAAATAAGTTCTGGGTCATGCTGGTGTTGTGCACCTACAGGCGTTAAAACTTCTGTGGGGATTTCTTCGCCTGTGTGGCTAAAGTTAATACCCATTTTTCTTGCTAGTTTTGCAAACGCATTTTGCGATGGTTTATTGTCACCTTCAATCGTGGTCACAAAACTTTTTATGCTAGCTTGCTCTACAATTGTTCTTAACAACATTGGGCCAATGCCATTGCCTTGATCTTTAGGGTCTACGCCTACTTGCCAGACGAATAATTCTGGCTCAGGTGTATTTGGCATTAAGAATCCTGTCATAAAGCCAACAACTTTATCGTCGATTGTTGCAACCAAGCTTGTTTCTGCGAAAGTATCACACATGCGTTGGTAGCTTTTCAAAGCATAAATATCGAGGCCCCCTTGGCTAGATTCTTTATTCGTCTCTAATACAACATCTAACATAGCTTGCGCATCGTCTTTAGTTGGGTGACGTAATGTAATGGTGTTTTTTCTTGGTGAAATATAATCCATTTGAAACGGAGATGATACTGTAATGAATGAATCTGAAGCAGATTGGCCAATGCTTGATAAAGCTGTTTCTGTAATTATAGATTCTGCATGATATTCTGTTGCAGCTTGCTGTCTCAATTTTTCTAGCATTTCATCTTCTAAATCAGAAAAGCCACTGGCTGCATTGAAATGTGTGACGTGAACAGATTTTGTTTGAGGGTGATATATGCCCAAGGCAACACCAACGACTTCATTGTTTGCGTTCATAGCGACAACTGAGGCATGGCTATTAAATTTTGCAAGCATTGCTGTGTAATAAGGGGCGTATTGATCGTTTGCTGGGGTAGTGGCAGGGTTATTAATATAATCGCTGACAGCCAAGGAATTTTTAAGCGTCAGAGGACTTATAGTCGCTGTCACTATTTCAGACTGAATTGATGGCAGAATCACAGGCGTTTTTTCTGCACTTAATTGTTGATTTAACGTTGTCATTTACACATACCCTCATTAATTACCCACCACGGTAAATAATGCTGATTTTTAACACTTATTAGTAATTGAAACAACAATAAATTACATAACTGTGGAAAAAAGGACTAAATTCTTGCGGATAACTATTGCTTTAATTATAAGTGTTAATGCTAATAATGTTGTAAAAATAGTAAAGGATTGGGCATGAAAACCGCAGAAAACCTAGATATTGACTTAGAAGAACTTAAAAAATTACGCCACTGGTTACATGCTCACCCTGAAGTTTCAAGGCAGGAGACCAAAACATCTGAATATGTGCGTGCTTATCTTGAAAAAAATGCAAAACCTGATGAAATTGTACCTCTTGCAGGCGCAGGATTTGCAGCCGTTTATAATAGCCAAAATCCTGGTAAGACTATTTTAATTAGAACGGAATTAGACGCGCTGCCTATTCACGAAATTAATGAAGACCTTCCTTATAAGTCTATTTACGATGGAGTCGGTCATAAGTGTGGTCATGACGGGCACATGACGATGTTGACTGGTTTAGCTCAATATTATGCTAAGAGCAGGCCAACAGAGGGGCGTGTGGTTTTATTATATCAACCTGATGAGGAAACAGGTACGGGCGCGCGTGAGTGTGCCGACCATGCTAATTTTGAAAAAATAAAACCTGATTATGCTTTTGCTCTTCATAACTTACCTGGTTTTCCTCTGCATGAAATTGTTTGTAAGGTTGATACATTTTCATCAGCTGTAAAATTTATGGCGATGAAGCTTACAGGAAAAGAAGCGCATAGCGCGCAGCCTGAAACTGGTGCTAGTCCTTCTTTAGCTATTGCAGAAATTACATTGCTATCGCAAGAGATTCAGAAAAAATATGACACCCCTAAAGAGTATGCGTTGATTGTTCCAATATATTTTCAAATGGGTGTTTCTTCGTCTGGGGTTGGGCCAGCCTATGGTGAAGCACATTATACATTGCGTACATGCCGTAATGAAATGGTTGATAAAATATGGGAAGATTTCTCAAGCAAGGCTGAAGAAATCGCAAAAAAATATGGGTTGAAAATTGAATTTGAAACATTGGAAGATTTTGCTGCTAACTTTAATGGTGAGGAATCTGTATCTATGATTCAAAAAGCGGCAAAAGAAAATGATTTGAGTTACACAACTATTGATAAGCCGTTTCGTTGGGGAGAGGATTTCGGTGAAATTACTAAGCGTTATAAAGGCGCTATGTTTGGTTTAGGGGCGGGCGAGGATAGACCTGATCTGCATAACCCTGATTATGATTTTCCTGATGAAATTACTATTTCAGGTATTGTGATGTTTAAAAACCTTATTGAGCAAGCTTTATCTGGTGAAGATGAGTTAAGCCAGCCATTGGTTCAGGACAGAAATTCTCTCCGCGCATAAAATTGATGTAGAAAATAGTCACAAACTATTTTTGCTACATCTAGCTTGAAACTCTGTAAAACATTAGAATTATATGTTAATGGTTGATCTATGAAAGTTCTGATTGCCGATAACAATGAAATAATGCTCGATTTTTTGAATGACCTCCTGAACAAGGAGGGGTTTCAAGTTATCATGGCTAATTCTGGGCAAAGTGCGGTTGAGCAGTATAAAGAGCATAAGCCAGATTTTGTTTGTTTGGACATCATGATGCCCGATCTGTCGGGGTTAGATGTGTGTAAAGAAATCCGCTTATATGATGAAACAACGCCAATAATATTCATTACGTCAAAAGATCAGGTTAATGACAAAATCTCTGGATTAGAAATTGGTGCTGACGATTATATTATTAAACCTTTTGACACGAAAGAGGTCATTGCAAGGATTAGAGCTATTATTAGGCGTTCAGCCGTACAAAAACAAAATAATGCTAGTGACGCCAAGTTAGGTAATAAAATTTCTTTTCAAATGGCGGGTATTATTATTGTTCCAGAAAAATTATGTG
>JABAZY010000007.1:0-12408 GCA_018608245.1 Alphaproteobacteria bacterium
ATAAACCATGACCAGAGACTAACTCTTAAACTGGTACCATCATGGGGGCAGGTCAGTCACTCAGCTACAAAATAAACATACAAAAAAGGGTCATGTGGTAGAAGATGGAATAAAAAGAAAAAGAACTAAGTGGGATGTTATGATGGAAGGCCTTGATCGCGATATTGCAAAGGCTGCCAAGCAAGAAAAACGCGAAAAACCTCTTTCAGATGAGGAGTTACGTGCAACTAGCCATTGGAAAGCAGAGAGAGAATCTGTCGTTACAGATATTACACAAGCTTCGGTTTCAGCTGCGAATAACCCACTATCCAGGGAATATGCTTAAACCTTAATGGTCCAATCAAGGGTATCTTGCCCTAAACCCAATGATAATGGGGTCACTGACCCAACAGATGTTTCTAAAGCCGTCACTTGTGATGGCTTTTTTTCTAAGGTAAAGGTCTCTTTAGGCACGTTTAAATCATAAAAATTAGCACCGTTTAGGCATAAGAAGCTTTTAAAGGCGTTTAAGTTGCTATCATTAAGGTCAAAAGCTTGTGCATATAATTGTGGGGCAATTAATCCAGTAAAGCATCCTGCGGCGCATCCACATTCTGTGGCTTTTTCAGTATGCGGAGCGCTATCCGTTCCTGCAAAGAACTGAGTATTATTTTCACTCAAAGCACTGCTCAGTAGGCTTTTCCTATCTTCTTCAAATTTTACCAGCGGCAGGCAATATAGGTGATATTTTAGCCCTTGAAGCAAATCCGCGACTGTATAAAGTAAATGTTGCGGAGTAATAGTCGCTCCAATATTATCGCCTGACCTAGCCACAAAGTCCGCCGCTGTTTTGGTTGTGATATGTTCACATACAATTTTGAGCTTTGGAAATTTCTCACGTAACTCAACCATGTGGGTTGAATAAAAGGTATCTTCGGCATTACTGTTTTGACCGAAATATTGTTCACCACTCAATCCATGCTCTTCGCCATGAATATTCAGGATCACACCATTATCCTGCATCGCTTCAAAAACGCCATTTTCCATGAATTTTTGAAGAGGATAGCCATGATCAGCATTGGTTGTACCGTGCGGTGGATAGTATTTAGCGCATTGTAGTAACCTTTTTTCGGCTCCTGAGGCGATCATACTTGCGTCTGTGTCTTTGGTCAGATAAAGCGGGGTCAAAAGATGCTCAAATGCATTAGCACCAGCTTTCATCAATTGATCACGATAGCCTTCAATGCTCCAGCAATCGCCGTCATCTGCTTCAAAGACTTTAGCCACAGGTGGTTTGGTATTTGGCATAGCCAGTGCGCCGGCACATCCCATGTCTAAATGAGCGCGAATATAGTCGCCTATCGCTTCCCCTTGACGGAAATGCACATGTAGATCGTACCATTTAGGAAGCGTATAGTTCATCGAAACTCCGTGTTTTTAATACCAACAAGATGGGGATTAACGGATAAGCTCCAAAAATCGTTGGCGTATTTCAGCATCTTCTTTGAAGACGCCCGTAAAATTAGTTGTAACCGTTGATGAGTTGGGTTTATGGACACCACGAATACTCATACATTGATGATCCGCGCTGATATAAACCGCGCAGCCTTTGGCTTGTATTTCTTCTGTAATTACACTGGCAATATCACGGGTCATATTTTCCTGCGAAGTTAAGCGACGCGCATAGATATCAACGATACGTGCAAGTTTGCTTATGCCAACAACTTTTTGATCTGGCCAATAAGCGACGTGAGCCTTACCAATAATAGGTGCAATGTGATGCTCACAATGCGATACAAAATCAATGTCGCGTACCAAAACGATATCGTCATAATCTTCGATATCATCAAATGTCTTTTGAAGTTCTGCTTTGGCGTCCATTTGATATCCTTGAAAAAACTCTTCAAAGGCACGGACGTAACGCGCAGGTGTTTCAAGCAAACCACTACGTTCGGGGTTATCGCCTGCCCAACGCAATAAAACTTCAACAGCCGCTTCCGCTTCTTCGCGGGTTGGACGCTTAACGTTTTTATTTGTATCTAATTTCTCGACGCTCATAAAATTACCTAAATTAATTAATCACGTATCTTATGACGGAAAACACTCGTTTTCTCAAGCATTTTATTGCAAATACGGCGCTTACAGCTATTATGCATGATCTTATTTAATATTATTTATCATTGAGCCATAAAATGACTGATCCATTAACGATTAAACTGACCGACTCCTTAAGCCGTAAAAAGCAAGAATTTATCCCTTTAGACCCTAATCACGTGAAGCTCTATGCTTGCGGGCCGACGGTCTATAATTATGCGCATTTGGGTAATGGCCGTATGGCGGTGGTGTACGATTTATGGGCGCGTCTGTTGCGTCATGCTTATCCAAAAGTGACGTACGTGTCTAACATTACAGATGTTGAAGATAAGATTATTACGGCTGCCAAAGAAAGCGGGCAAGAAATTGCAGTCATTACTGAAAAATATACCAAAATTTATAATGATGATATGGCAACGCTTGGCGTTGGTTTGCCTGACATACAACCAAAGGCAACTGAGCATATTCAGGAAATGATAGATCAAATTGCACAATTGATAGAGCGTGGTCATGCCTATGAAGCGGAAGGGCACGTGCTTTTTAATGTACCGTCAGATCCATCATATGGCGCGCTTTCGGGTCGCAGTCGTGATGAACAGGTGGCGGGTGCGCGGGTTGAAATTGCGCCCTATAAACGTGACGCGGCAGATTTCGTTTTGTGGAAACCAAGCACGAATGACCAACCTGGTTGGGATAGTCCGTGGGGTGTCGGTAGACCAGGGTGGCATATTGAATGTTCAGCGATGGCAGAGAAACATTTGGGGCTACCTTTTGATTTGCATGGTGGTGGAGCAGACTTAAAGTTTCCTCATCATGAGAATGAAATAGCTCAAAGCTGTTGTGCGCATGGACATCCAGAAAAAGTTAATAGTTTCGCGAACTATTGGATTCATAATGGTTTTGTAACGGTTGATGGTGAAAAAATGTCCAAATCCTTGGGCAATTTTTTACTCGTCCATGATTTAATAAAGGATCATAAAGGTGAGGTTTTAAGATTAGCACTATTAAGTGCCCATTATCGCCAACCATTGGATTGGAGCGCACAAGTGCTTCATCAATCACAAGTGCTACTGGATAAATTGTATACTAAATTATTAGAGTTAAAAGACGTACAGGCAGATATTGGTGAAATTCCAATGTCAATCATGACAGCGCTTTGCGATGATTTAAACACGCCTTTGGCGATTGCAGAGTTGAATAAAATGCTAAAAGAGAAAGAGGGTGTTGAGTTAAAATCTCAACTCTTGGCGGTTGGAAGTTTAATCGGTATTTTGCAAGAAAATCCAGATGAATGGTTAGTACAAGATCACTCAAATATTGATGTATCAAAGGTTGAGGGATTAATTAAGGAACGTGCCGAGGCTAAAAAGAACAAAAATTTTGCACGCTCGGATGCCATTCGTGATGAATTACTATCAATAGGGATTGAAATTAACGATACCCGCGATGGCACAACGTGGCAGAAAACCTAAATTAACGCGCTTTGATTACGTGATAGTATACTAACTGAGAGCCACCATGACTTTCACGAAAACAGCCTGTTTTATGACCTACAAATTCTGTCAAACCGTCACCTATCGTTGTGGCGGCCCATGGGACAGCATAATATGTACCGTCAAAACCGTCTAAATCATTTGTGTTGACACTCTCGGCTCCAGCATCTATATCGTAAATAATAGAATACCTGTCATTTAATATATTGCATAACTTTACTGCGGTAGGATTATTTCTGGATTTAACGAAGAGTAATGTTAGATCAGACGCGCTTGTTCCTACACCTATGACAGCCGTTCTACCTACTATCTTATAATTGTCCCAGCTACTGAGAGCAAAGGCACTTCCCATTGTTCGTTTTAATTTTTCTGGAATAATTAGCCAAGTTAGCCCGCCACCATTTGGACTAAAAACATTGCACGAACCATCAGCAGGCGCATTAGGGTTGTTGTGGTTGCTGGCTGTTGGCTCAGTATTATAAAAGCTAATCTCTGTTTCATCACACCCTCTTAATTCAAGACGTTTGATGGTTTGTCTTAAGTCATTACCGTAAGCAATAAATTGATTTAGCTTGGCTTCTAGTTGTTCATCTTCGAGCAAGGATATGCTGTTCGAGCTGGATTTGCTAAAGGCGAAGCCAAGCGCGGCAAAAAGGCCGATGGCGACTAATATCCAAATGATGACGCTACCGCGTTCTGAATGATGAAGAACTGAATGTTTCATCCGTATATTATATCACTTAATCTCGAACACTGCATCAATTTCTACGGCGAAGTTTGCGGGTAGAGCGGGGGCGCCTACTGCAAAACGAGCGTGCTTGCCTATTTTCTCGCCTAGAGCCGCCACCATTAAATCTGATGCGCCGTTGATAACTAAGGACATATCATAAAAATCTGGATGACAGTTAACAAATCCCCCAAGCTTTACACAGCGTACAACACGTGACCAATCACCATCAACCGCATCGCGGACTTGGGTTAGAATATTAAGCGCACATTGTTCGGCGGCTCTTTGGGCGTCTTCAATACTTATGTCATCGGCGACTTTACCTTTATATTCACGTGTGCCACCAATAGGAACTTGCCCAGCCACAAAAACGATATTGCCTGCGGTAACGTATGGCACATAGTTGAATAAAGGAGGCACTGATTCTGGTAAAGTGAATCCTAATTCTTTCAGTTTTGATTCAATATCGGGCATAAATATCGTCCTTTTTTCTATATAAACTTGATTTCTGTTTGGTTTTACGCCATTTCTTTATGGGTTAAAAGTAATTAAAGAGCATTATCCATGGGACTATTTAGTTTATTAGGCGTTATGTCGCCCGCACACATGATGAGCATCAATTTTTTGAGCCGTTCAAAACGTGTTGGTATAGATTCTCAAGGGAATAAATATTATGCCGCAAAACCTCGTAAAGGATACAAGCGCGATCGTCGCTGGGTAATTTATAAGGGTGTCGCCGAAGCGTCAAAAATTCCACCAGAGTGGCATGGTTGGATGCATCATCAAACGAATGTTGTGCCTTCTGATGATACACAATCATTCCGTCGTAAATGGCAAAAACCACATGCTCAAAATTTAACAGGAACGGAAGAGGCTTACTTTCCACCGGGACATGAGTCAAAAGGCGGACAACGTGCAAAAGCAACAGGTGACTACGAAGCTTGGACACCGCCAGAGTAATTTGGCTGAATAGAAAAATTTATTAGAAAGATTAGATCATGAAAAAAAATATTGTAGAAACAATTTTAGGTGCTGTTGTCTTGACAGTTGCTTTTATCTTTTTAGCCTTTAGCTATTCTTCTGCGGACATGGGCTCCACAGATGGTTATGAAGTGAAGGCACGTTTCTCCAGTATTGGTGGTCTGAAAATTGGTGATAAAGTTGTTATCAGCGGTGTAAAAGTGGGCACTGTGAAAGGTGTGGCGCTTGATCAGAATACATTTTTAGCAGATGTGTTTTTAGATATTAATTCAAACTATCAATTACCTGATGATACAGCCGCTTTCATTTCTAGCGAGAGCTTATTAGGTGGCTTATACCTACAATTAGAACCAGGCGCTTCCGAAGATATGATCCCTCCTGGTGGATTAATCGAATATACACAAGCGCCACAAAATCTTGAACAATTGTTAGGTCAATTTATTTTCAGCATGCAAGATAAAAAGGAAGACGATAAGTAAGAAGATGAAGAATAGTTTATTTTCTTTTTTAATCTTATTATCTGCTTTTATTTTCACAAATGTGGCAACTGCACATGCAGAGATGGAAGATTACCCGTCTATAAAATTACAAGCACTTGATAAATCAACAGCACGTACGATTACTTTTGAAGCAGAGGTAGGGTCGACTATTGAATATGGTCGGTTATTTATTAAGATTCAAGCTTGCCGAAAAGCGCCTGCTTTAGAAACGCCAGAAAGTGCTGCTTTTATCCAAGTGTGGGAAGTGCCCCCAGAATCGAAAAAATCTGACTGGGTGTTTTCAGGCTGGATGTATGCTTCATCTCCTGCTTTATCCGCTATGGATCATCCTGTTTATGATGTCTGGGTGCTAGATTGTTTGGGTAAAAGTAAAGAAACTATCGCTTTTGAGGCTGAAATGGCTGAACAGGCGAAAAAAGAAGCCCAAGAGGCCAAAGAAGCTGAAGCTGCTTCAGAAGAAGTGATAGATTCGGAAGCACGAACAGAAGCGACCGAGGCTATTGACGAAGTCATAGAGCGTATTACAGACACAGAGTAGATCTTTTACATATTTTTCTTGACATAATGCTAAAATTTATTGTAATAAAATTACCTTATTCATTAAAGCTATAAATATAGCGTTTAATAAAAAGGTAATTTTATGAGCAATGCAGTTCAAATTAGTTTTTCTGAACCTTTAGCGGATCAGCAACGTAAATTAGAAATCAGAACTAGAAGAAGAATTTCTGATTTAGCAATGGCTTTTCACAAAGCTAGCGAAATAGAGTCTTGGCCTAAACGTAGACTTATGCTTGCTGGAAATAGAGCTAAAGGTATGTTTTTTAAAGCGTGCCGTCCAAACCTTTTTCATAAAGTGACGCAACAGCTAATCTTGGAAGCTTCTATGGATGGCTTAACAAAAATGCTTAATCGCACAGGATTTGATCAAGCGTTAGACAAAGTAATTGATGTTTTAAATAAGCCTAAGAAAGGTAAGCGTCAAACAGACGCCGAAGACCAACTATCAAATGCTCATTTGATATTTATTGATTTGGATAAATTTAAACCAATTAATGACACTTTTGGGCACATTGCTGGTGATAAAACGCTCAAGGCTGTTGCTGAATTGTTGAAAGAAATTGTTCGTGATACTGATATCGTTGCGCGTGTTGGTGGTGATGAATTTGTCGTTGTGTTGAATAATGCGTCTTTAGCGATTGTACAAACCAAGATGCAAGAAATACAAGATGGGATAGATAGTATTGTTTTAAAAGGAACTGATAAACAAGGAGAAGAACAAAAATTTGGGTTAGGGGCAAGTTTGGGATTAACTGAAATTGATCCATCTATCTCAGCTGAAGCAAATTATAAAATTGCAGATTTGAAGATGCAGGATAAAAAAGAAGCAAAACAAAAGGCTAGTGGTGAAATTGCTCGTGGCGGTGAGGTTAAACGAATAGAAGGACCAATGGGTAACCGTGAACCTTAATATTTAAAAATAACCATTTTCTTACTTGACCTATTTTGATTTGCGTGTAGAAATATCACCCTGAGTGACAAAAATAACTTTCTTCCGTAAGGTTCCATGACAAATATTGATAATAATTTAAGCCTTAATTCAGCAGAATTAGCGCAAACGGCGCTTATTGACGTACTAGGCAAATTTAATGATCCTCATGATCCCATATCAGAAATGACGCTGATGAGCGAGTTGCAGGTATTGCGTGCTCAATATGGCGATGTTATTGACGCTAGCTTGCTAGAAATTGCGGCTAGTGCACACGTAGATCACTTAACAGGGCTATATAACCGCGCAGGTTTAATGAGCTCTCTGGATCTTGAGCTAACTGTTTTGAGTAATATAAAAAGTAATAAACGCGCTTCAGATGCGTCGAGTAAGAAAGTGCGCCACTCGTTCTTGATGATGATTGATTTGGATAAGTTTAAACCGATTAATGATACTTACGGACATGATGCTGGTGATAAAGCGTTGATCGGTGTTGCTCAATTACTTCAAGAAAATATTCGAAAAACAGATTTGGCTGTGCGCTGGGGTGGTGATGAGTTTATTTTACTTTTGAAAGATTTATCGCAAGAAGAAGATATTGAAATTTTAATGCAAAAAATTGAAAATGCTTTTCATGATTTTTATTTTGATTATAACGGACAGAGTATTTCTTTAGGCGCTACAATTGATTGTATTAAAATAAATTCTACCAAAAGTGCAGAGGCGAATATCGTAGCTGTTGATATGATGATGATGAGTAAGAAAAAATCTAATGACAATGATTTTCGTGATGACAGAGATGCGTTAGCGTACTAATTAATATTCTTTTTTTCTAAATAACTTTCCAAAATTTCTTCCGTTAATTTCCCCGTTAAAATAAAATCTGCGGACTTATGCGCTTCAGTTTCTATGAGCTTATCATATTCATTGCTGGGGATTTCATAGACGCCAAATTGTTTTAGATGGTCGTTGGTAAATTGTGTGTCTAATACTGTAAAACTGCCCATCTGTAAGCGCGCACATAGGTGAATAAGGGCTATTTTACTGGCGTCTTTTTTAAATGACACCATACTTTCTCCACAAAAAATACGCCCAATGGCGAGGCCATATAACCCACCTGCAAGTGTTTTTGTATCATCTTTTTCATGCTTCCAGCATTCAACAGAGTGGGCATGTCCTAGCTTGTTTAATTCAATAAAAACATTGCGAATAATAGGGTTAATCCAACTAGACTCACGTCCTTTTTGTGAGGTCGCACAGCCGTCAATAATGGATTCAAAATCTTGATTAATAGTAATTTCATACGGTACTTTTTTGAGCGTGCGCATTAGACGTTTGGGAATATGTAGATCATGGATAGATAATTGCCCGCGCAAATCAGGTTTATAAAAATTTATGCTGTCGCTATCGACGCTTTCTGCCATAGGAAAAATACCTTGATAATAGGCATTTAAAATAATTTCAGGGGTAATATTATCTGCGGTAAACATTTTATTGTTTAAGATCGTCCTTTAAATCCAGTGGCAATAACAAAAGTTTCTGAACTACCCTTACGGCTAGACGGTGGTTTAATATGTTTGATCGTTTTAAAGTCTTTCTTCATCTGACTTAGTAGTTCATTTTGTGTCCCACCTTGGCGGACTTTGGCAACGAACACGCCATCTTCCTTTAAAACTTCCACAGCGAAATGATACGCTAATTCTACGAGGGCCATAATGCGTAAATGATCGGTATTTTTATGGCCGATGGTGTTGGGCGCCATATCTGACAAGATAACATCTGCGCCATCGTTTGTACCCATCTCCACCATAGCTTTTTTCAGAATATCTGGTGCATCATCGTCCATAAAATCCATCTGAAAAAGTGTGACGTCTGTGATGGGGTCAATTTCTAGTAAATCTATCCCTATAACCTTACACCCTATATTGGCGGCGACTTGACACCAACCACCGGGGGCTGCGCCCAAATCAATAACCATCATACCAGGTTTTAAGATATCGGCTTTTTCGTTAATCTCGGCGATTTTATAGGCCGCACGCGAGCGATAGCCATCAGCTTGCGCTTTGGTCACGTAAGGGTCGTTCAATTGGCGCTTTAGCCATCTATTGGAGGAGGTTGTACGCCCCTTAGATGTTTTAACATGCGTCTTTTTATTACGTCCGATTGATTTTCTAGCCATCTATATTGCTCAATTCTTGCTGATTTATGCTACAATAACATAATAATTGAAGATATAACGAAAGATAATACAGAAAACCCAATAGAGGCGGCAAGGTAGACGTAATTACTTGAATGCTTTGAATAATATGCAAGTCCAAGGAAGACTGAGATAAAAACACCATAGACGAAATAACCGCGTACTTGGATGTGAGAGTGTAACCATGGAAGTATACCGTGCGAATAATCTTCAGGGGATGAGCTAAAAAACTGAATTTGTAGACGTAATAACATAACGCATAGCAAAACGAACATAATAGCGCGCAATCTTTGCCCTTTAGGAAATACCACAAAAATAAATGGAATCCATAGGAGATCAGCCCAATCTTTGATAA
Organism: Alphaproteobacteria bacterium; assembly: GCA_018608245.1. Taxonomy (GTDB): domain Bacteria; phylum Pseudomonadota; class Alphaproteobacteria; order Micavibrionales; family Micavibrionaceae. The sequence goes on from JABAZY010000007.1 coordinate 9,813, forward strand.
AACTAATAATAACGTCGAACAATGTATAAGCGCCTAGATATAAACATGATTAAACCATAATATTACATACAATAATGCAAATGAAATATAAAACTATTCTTATTATCTGTCTTTCTGTTTTTATAGGCTTAAACGCGCTTACAGCATCGACACGTACGGCGCAGGCACAAACACTTATTCGTGACGCAGAAATTGAAAGCTACATGGCTGAATGGTTCGAGCCTATTTTCAAAGCGAACAACATGGCGCCAGAGCAGGTGAAAATCATTATTGTTCAAGATACGGACATTAATGCCTTTGTTGCTGGTGGTTCCAATATCTTCTTCTTTACAGGGCTTTTGCAAAAAACAGATACGCCAGAAGAGTTGATTGGGGTTATGGCTCATGAATTGGGCCACATTTCAGGCGGACATTTAGTGCGCGGTCGTAAGGCGATGGAGCAAGCTTCTTATGAAAGTATATTAGGCACAATCATTGGCATTGGGGCAGCTATTGCAACAGGCGATGCAGGTGCCGCTGCTGCTGTCTCTGGCGGTGGTAGCTCTGTGGCTCAACGACGTTTTTTATCAACGGCACGTAGTTTTGAATCCAGCGCTGATCAAGCTGCCTTAAGGTCATTAGAAGCCGCTCAACTTAATCCAGCAGGTTTCTTAACTTTTATGGAGAAATTATCATCTGAAGAGTTTTTACCAGACTCTCAGCAATCTGAATATGTACGCTCTCATCCACTGACACGTACACGTATTGATTCTATTCAGGCAGGAATTGAAAGATCAAAATTCCAAGAAAAAGCGCGCTCAGACAAATGGGCGAAACAACATGCCCGTATGAAAGCCAAGCTCATGGGCTTTATTCAGCCACAACAAGTGGCTTGGGTTTATGACGATTTAGACCAGTCAGTGCCGGCACTTTATGCGCGCTCAATTTCCTATTACAGAGAAAATAATCTAAGTAAGGCTATCGGAGCAGTTGACGCGTTGCTAACAAAAGAGTCTCAGAACCCATATTTTTATGAGTTGAAAGGGCAAATTTTATTTGAATTTGGTCGCCTTAATGAAAGTATAGCGCCCTATAAACGTGCTTTGGAGCTTAAGCCAGAAGCTAGTTTAATCCGCATAGCTCTTGCTCATGCGCAAATAGAAACGGCTAACGGTAATGAAAAACAGTTAAATGATGCAATTGTTAATTTAAAACGCGCACTACGTGATGAACCGCGTTCTACACAAATTCATCACTTTCTTTCAACGGCTTATGGACGTTTGGGGCAGGAACCACAGGCTAAGCTTCATTTGGCAGAGGAAGCTTTATTAAAACGTAATATTCCATTTGCCAAGCAACAAGCCACTTATGCCTTAAATAATTTACCTGCGAACGGCGCGGATTGGCTACGTGCGAAGGATATCTTATTATTTATTGAACAGAAAAAATGACATTATTACGCGAAGGTCTTTGCGCCGATGCCCTATAAGAGAGTAGACTAAATAACTATATAACCAATTTTGAACTCAATTTTGACCCAAGGAGATTTTTGTGACTCGTTTATTTATGTTGATATTTACGCTGGCCTTTATGATGACAAGTACTTCTACGAGCTATGCTCAGGCTTTTACGGATGAGCAAAAAGCCGAAATTAATAAGATGTTTGAAGAATATCTTAACAATAACGGTCAAGTGGTCATCGATAGTGTTGCCAAATATCAAAAAGAGCAGGAAGAAATAGCTTATAAAGAGCAAGATGAAAAGGCACAGTCCTTTCTTAAGAACTTAAAAGGTAAAAAAGATTTACCGATGGCGGGTAACCCTAAAGGGGATATCACCATTGTAGAATTTTTTGATTATAATTGCGGTTACTGTCGCAAGGCCTTAAACGAAGTAACAAAAGTTATTGAAGCTGATGATAAAGTAAAAGTTGTCTTTATTGATATGCCTATATTGGGCCCGTCATCCGTAGAAATCTCTAAATGGTCATTGGCTGCAAATATGCAAGGTAAGTATTTTGAATTTCATCAAGAAGTAATGAATAAAAATGGTCAAAAAGATGATACGGTTCTGGCGGCCATAGCAAAAGAGGTTGGCTTAGATGTTGAAAAAATGAAGGTGGATAAAGAAAGCGAAGCTGTTAATTTGATCTTACAAGATAATTTACAAAAGGCACAAGAATTAGGCATTCGTGGAACACCTGGATTTATTGTAGCTGATCAAGTTATCCGTGGTTATGTGCCGAGCGAACAACTTGAAAAAATTGTAGCTGAAGCTAGAAAAAAATAATGTTGAAAAATAGTTCATTAAATTACCAGAAAGATTAAATAAATTATTATGAAGAAAATTATCAATAGAAGTTTGATGGTCTTTTTCGGGTTAGTAATAGCGTATTTGCTATTCTATGTCGTAAAATATGAATCTTTATACAAAAATGTGACTCATCCAAAAGCTACATTTCAAGTGGCAGGTGATTTAGAATCTAACTACACAGTTGTGAACTACACCAGTTATGCTTGCGTGATGTGTAAGGAAACACACAAAATTACGACTGAAGCTTTTAAAATTCGTGATGATGTTCGGTATGTTATACGGCCTGTTTTATTAGGAAATGAAC
>JABAZY010000007.1:12418-14365 GCA_018608245.1 Alphaproteobacteria bacterium
CCTTGGCGGCGGGTTTGCAAGGTAAATTCTGGGAAATTCATAATGCCTTAATGGAATATCCAGAATTTGAGATTCCTGATTCTTTTATTGAGGAAACCAGTCTCTTATATGGTCTAGATTATAATAAGATGTTGGAAGATGCAGAAGGAGCAGAAGTTAAAAAAATTGCGATAAGTAATTTACAGAGCATGATTGATGTAAATGTTAAATACATGCCGAGTTTTGTTATTAATCAGAATATAATTCATGTAGATCAAAAGCCTGAACTGCGTAATTTTTTAAAGTTATTAAAAGAGTCTAGATATTAGTTTTATATTTATTTTAATGCTCTTTGAGCATGCTCATTTGGGAGAATGATAATGAAAATTTTTAAATTTATCTTTTTATTATGTGGTTTTTTGATATTGCCTCTATACGCCAACGCGCAAGATCAAATGATGGTTAAACCATCAATAGAAATTCAAGCACCTTATGCTTTTGCGACAATATCCACTGCGCCAACTGGTGCGGTATTTTTTACGATTGTTAATAATAGTAATCAAGACGATATGCTGATTGAAGCGAAAAGTGATGTCGCAGAATTTACCGAAATTCATCAAAATTATATTGACGAAGATGATGGTACGATGATGATGCGTAAAATTCCTAACATACCTGTTACAGCAGGTGGACAGGCGACGTTAAAGCCTGCAGGGTATCACATTATGTTGATTAAGTTAAAGGAACAGTTACTCCTTGAGGATAGCTTTCCTGTTACGCTTGTGTTTGAGAAAGCAGGCGAAATTATAGTAGCTGTAAATATTATTCCACCTGGCACACAACCAATTGAATCATTGCATAATGCGCATGATAAAATAGAAGAAATTATTTTGAAAATGGATAGTGAAAAAGTGCCTGATATCGACCACAGCCAGATGGATCATTCTGATCATCAATCCGCAGCAACGGGTGATGCGGTTAATCTACTAAAGCCGCGTGTACCAAATGACCTTGGTCAAAGTAATATTCAAGCCAAACCCGATCAGGTTAATCGTGTTTTATTAGAAGATGGTTCAGAATATGTTGAAGATATTAATCTTGAGAATCTTGATATAGAAAATTTTGAGTAAGTAAAATGCAAAAAATTCTTATTTTAACAGGCCCTAATTTAAATTTATTGGGCACGCGCGAACCAGAAATTTATGGTACAATAACGCTTCAAGATATTGAAAAAATGTGTGTCGAATACGCGGTTAAAAATAATCAAGAAATTGATTTTAGGCAATCAAACCATGAAGGTTTTTTAATAGATTGGATACAAGAAGCTCTAAAGGGTTTTGATGGTTTAGTGATAAATGCAGCTGCTTATACACACACATCTATTGCTATTCATGACGCGCTTAAGATGTTGGATATTCCTATTATAGAGGTGCATATTTCTGATCCTGAAACACGTGAAGAATTTCGCCATCATTCGTTTATCACACCGCTTGCTAAGTCAGTTATTAAAGGGCATGGCGCTAAAGGGTACGTTGAGGCTTTAGAACTATTGCATAAAATCGTCTGAGCTGTACCCTTGTGCATAAAGTAATGATGTTAAATCCGTAAACTCAATATAATTAATTAGTTCTTCTTTAAGGATAGGTTTTGGGTGATACCCAACACCCAAATCTGCTGCTTTTAGCATGGGTAAATCATTTGCACCATCACCAATGGCAACAGTTTCATTGATATCAATTTCTAACTCTTCGCAATATAATTTTAAGAAACGTAATTTTGCTTCTTTGTCTAAAATAGGCTCGCTTACTGTACCTGTTAATACATCTTCATCGATATTTAAAATATTGCCGTGATGTTGTGTAAAAGTTAGTTGCTTGGCTATCGCGTTCGTAAAAAACGTAAATCCACCTGAGACTAAAACACAAAATGCACCGTGATGACGCATAGTTTTCACCAGCACGTCCGCAC
>JABAZY010000022.1 GCA_018608245.1 Alphaproteobacteria bacterium
ATATACCCCAGATACAACAAAAGGCTCTAAAAAGAGCCTTTTACTTAAAATATTAACCTAATATTACACAGGTTGTGGAGCTGCTTCTGTAAGACCAGCTTTTGCTGTAAGGTCTTGACCTAAACCAGCAATACTTGTACCAGGTGTATATAGAGGGGTATTCGTAACGTCTGCGCCAAATGCTTCAACGTTTTCTACTATGCCTTCAATTGTTCCACTAACTTTTCCAAATATTTGTCCAGCCATGTTTTAATTACTCCTTCTACTATACGCTTCTGCGTAATGGTCATAGAGTTCTTCCCTAGACACACCGTCTATATAAGCTCTATAGAAACCATTAAGCCCGAATTTGTTCAAAGAGTCAAGTAAAATCGTATGAAACTCAGTGTCAGTAAGCTCTTTGATCACCATGCAGGTGTGCGTAAGGGAATCTAGGTTCCTTCTATGCATAAAAGTGGCGTATCCCATAACATCTGTCATTGGATTTGGGGCGGTTAACCCTGAAAATTCTTGGTCAGCTTCGCTCAGTGCCTTTATAAGATTGAATAAAATATCTCCTGAAATAGTTTTTTGTGGCTTTGGAACCTGTAAAAAGATTGTTTTCATGTCAGAAGAAAAGCCTGATTCGTTCATGCCGTTCATCATATGAATGGGGATTTTGAACTGATTGAGTACTTTTAAGTATATTTGACCAGTTTTAGATTGTCCTAAAATATCAAATGCCTCTTCAATAATTTTATCACCGTTAGGGTGACCATAACCAATCGCGTTCACATTCGTGCCGCGGTCGCCGAAGGCGCCTTGAAGTCCGTTATCTGATCCTGTTGTGTTGTCTGTCATCTTGCTTCCTAGTTAATAACTTTTCTCTTAATATGCGGCTTCTTCGGGTGCGATCATACCATTGTTCATCTCGTGTACAATCATTTCTTGGTCTGTAATACTTACGCGCCCTTTGGCGCTGACGGTGATTTTGGCGCGGAGAACCTGGGCATCCACGTAAACATCGGCTTCTATTGTGAAGCTATTATCCGCTTCGTTTTGCTTAATTTCAGGTAATTTGTGTTTTTGCGCCAACGAGGCGAAGACGGCAGGCCCTAAAGAATCTAGCAGGGGCATATCATGTAGGCTTGTAATAATCTCAAAATCTGGGAATTCGTCTAAGCTGACGCGTTCGAAGAAAAAGCGCAGATATTCAACAACGTTATAGTCATTAAGCGTTAAGGCGCCTTTGTCATTTGTTTTATAGATAGGCTCCTCAGTTCCATCAAGATATTGAAAGAACTTGCTGTCACCTAAATATTCAAAGGTGAAGGAGGGGACTGACGCAAAATTTGTAACGCGATAAAGATCTATGTCATTGTAAAATGGCAAAGTGGCGGTCTTTACTTCGGTGGAGCCGATAGCAAACATACCCATGTGCGCCTCTGAACGAACGCTGTCTAGGACTTTAATGGAAGTGTCGCGATTTAATCTTTGCCAATGCATATTATTCTTACTATAGCAGGTTTTTCCTGTGTGTTAAGAAAATCCGTCATATTTTTTTGCTCAGGCGTGTTAACGCGCTACGCTTTATTTAACGAATTTCTTCTATTTTATTTCTCCGCAAAGAAAGTAGCAAAAATAGATTCTTTAATGCAAATAAATCGGAGTTAAGCTTCTAAAAGCTTTTCCATCGCGACTTTCAGGATATCAGTCGTTGACTCAGGTTTGTGTGCTTGGGTGCTTAAAACCTGTCGCCAGTGACGTGCGCCGGCTTGCCCCTGAAATAATCCAACCATGTGACGAGTGATAGATTTCATGGGGGTTTCGTACAATTTATACTGCTCGTTAATGTAGGGAATCATGGCATCGACAACTTGTTCTTGGGTGCGGAGATGCTCTGTTTTACCGATTTGACGTTCAACGTCGTTTAAAAACCAAGGATTTTGATAGGCTTCACGGCCAATCATGACGCCATCGAAATTAGATAAGCGCTCAACAGTTTCATCGATTGTTTTGATTCCACCGTTTACATGTATGGATAGGTTCGGGAAGTTATCTTTGATTTGTTGGGCAATATCATAGCGTAGAGGCGGGATATCACGGTTTTCTTTTGGACTTAGACCTTTTAGCCATGCTTTGCGGGCGTGAATGATGAATTCTTCGCATCCAGCAGCGCTTGTTTTAGTGATGAAGTCTGCTAGGAAGTCATAGTCTTCACTGTCATCTATACCAATACGACATTTGATGGTAACAGGGATGTCTACGGTGTCTTTCATGGCGGAGACGCAATTGGCGACTAAATCGGGTTCTTTCATTAAGCACGCGCCGAAGGCACCGCTTTGGACGCGTTCTGATGGGCAACCGCAATTAAGATTGATTGCATCATAGCCTGCATCGGCGCCCATTTTAGCGGATTTAGCGAGGGCGTCGGGTTCTGAGCCTCCTAGTTGTAGTACGACAGGATGTTCCATCTCGTGATGGCGTAGAAAACGTTCAGGGGTTTTGTTAAATAAGAGCGCACCTGTTGTCACCATCTCTGTGTAGAGAGTTACATTGGGCGATATGAGGCGGTGGAAGTATCGGCAGTGGCTATCTGTCCAATCCATCATCGGGGCCACGCTAATAGCGCTCATTGGCTTATTTATTTTGTTATTCGTCATTCTACTCATTCATCTCTTGAATTTCGGCGCTTTTTAGCATAATTAGAACCATCATGGGTAAAAAATTACATTTTCTTATTGTATTTAGTTTTCTGATGCTTGTATTTGCACCAGCCAAAAGTTATGCGCTTGATGAGAGTGCTTATAATAACTCTGGTTTGCCGATTCCACGTTTTGTGTCTTTGCGCTCTGATAAGGTTTTTGTTCGTACGGGGCCTGCGCAACGTTATCCTATTAAGTGGGTGTTTAAGCGTGAGGGACTGCCTGTTGAGATAGTCCAAGAATTCGATACATGGCGTAAAATTCGTGACTTGGATGGTGAAGAAGGGTGGATTCATCAGTCTTTATTATCTGGAAAACGCAATGTTGTGGTGTATTCAGATAAAAAAGAGACAATTACTTTGTTGCGTGATCCAGAGGAGGGTGCGCGTCCTGTTGTATCCCTAGAACCCAAGGTGGTCGCGCAGTTGATTCAATGTGTCGATAGCTGGTGCGAGCTGAAAATCTCTGGTTATGAGGGCTGGGCGCAAAGAAAAATGCTTTGGGGCATTTACGAAGACGAAAAATTCGATTAGAATCTTAACTGTAGCGTTCGTTACATTTTTAAAACTAGACCAAACTCTAACAACCAAGCCGCTCTTCAGGCGGCTTTATGATTCAGAAAAAACGATTCAGTAAGAATACATCATGCTTGATTATATGAACAAAGCCGATGTGGCACTCAGGATTCAATATGCGCTTCAGGCAATGACTGAAGAGGATGGTCGTGGATGTGACGCAATGAAAAAAACTATGTTGTTATCAGGTATGTTGGTTGAAACGGCGTTTCTATTTGATAATTGTGAAGAGTCATTACAGGCGACCTTCATTAAATTACGTGATCTTTTAAATTGTGAGCCTTTAGCGGGTGACCTTGCATATGATGCAATGCCTCCGCCGAGCATCATTGAGTTTGACGCGGAAATGGGGCGTTCTATGGCGCGTGAGTTTTTCGAAGAATGGCTCGATTGCGAATATGAATTTCATGACATGTTACTTTTCTTGATCCAACAAACTTTCATGCGTTGGGAAGCCAAGGGGCAATATCGCGCAGAGAGTATGCGTTTGCTGGTTGAGGGGACTTATAAAGCAATGGCATTTGAACTGGCGGCACAAGAATTATGCGACGTGGTTATTGAAAAACAATTAGGCATCGAAGGTTGGAGCTTGGCGGATAGTATTAGTGGTCTATCAGGATTAGCAGGGCGTAAATTATCTCTATCACATGGCGGACGTGACCAATGCTGCTGGTTCCGCGGGAATGATTTGCCAGATTTATTAGATCAAACAGCATATGTAATGACACAAGAATCAGTGCGTTTAGGTATGCCGAGCGGTACAGACTGGCGCTTTGGATTGCCGGCGAATGATAGCTTTATTAACCCGCCGACAAAATTAGTTGATGCAACTGAGCAAATTTGTCAGGGGTTCTTTGAGGCAATCAATATGTATGATGAACATGATCAAGCTGTTGCCGCGTCAAAAGCTGCAGGACGTATGCTGGCTGTGGCCTGCGGTGGCGAAAAGCCAGATCTTGAGCCATCAATTGCCAAACCATTAGCAATGGCCGCTTTGACCGAAAGTTATAAAAGTGCTTGCGTTGGCAATGCGGCATTTGCCCTTTAAACTACAAAATCTTCTTAATAAATATGATGGCTGTTGATCTATGCTTGATTCATCCTATATGACAGGTTAAAAGTCAGGGTATGTTGTATCAAAAGAAGAGTATTGAGACCATGAGCTTTGAACCACAATCTAGCTATTCATATGAAGATATTATTCTTTGTGGTGAGGGGAAAATGTTTGGCCCAGGTAATGCGCAATTACCTTTGCCTAATATGCTTATGTTTGATCGTATCACGCATATTGATGAGGATGGTGGTCCGCATGGTAAAGGAACGCTGACGGCGGAGTTGGATATTAAGCCTGATCTTTGGTTTTTTGATTGTCACTTTAAGGGTGACCCAGTAATGCCTGGTTGTTTGGGGCTTGATGCGCTTTGGCAGTTAACAGGTTTCTGGATGGGGCGCACAGGGGCGCAAGGCTCTGGCCGTGCAATTGGTGTTGGTGAAGTGAAGTTGACAGAACAGATACTCCCAACTGCGAAGAAAGTCGTTTATACCGTTGATATAAAAAGATTTATTAACCGCAAGCTCGTTCTTGGTGTGGCCGATGGTCGTATCGAAGTTGACGGCAAATTAGCGACAGAAGTTGTCGATATGAAAGTCGGCTTGTTCGATAATTCGGGGAGCTAATTATGCAGAGTGTACTAAAACTAAACGGCTGGGTTTGTCGCTAGTGCTGTCTTGTAGCTTTCTGCTCTCTAGAACGCGTACCTTTGCTGTAGTTGGCAGTATAAGATTGATTCCATTTTCTATAGGATTTCCATCTGGTGAGCAGTGACCTAAGTAATTTTGTTTACCATCTGAATTGTTTACGATGAATAACGCGTTAGATAGGTCGATGCCGTAGCGTTGATAATTAAGCTGACGTATTAATTCTTTTACTCTTTGTTCAGCTTCCTCATTTCTATTTAGACGTGGCCTAACGTTATTATTAAATTGCACAGTGTAAAAGCTGTTAACTTTTCCTGTCGCTCTCCAATTCCATTCAGATTGAACAATGTTATGGGCTTCGGCAAATCGACGCTTGATCATGGTTGTGGTGTCTTTGGTTATACATATTAAAAATAAAGTTATAGCCAATATAATTTTGTGAAACAAGGGTAATATTTTGCGTGACTTATGTGCTTCAGGGCTTTAAAATTTGGGTATGACTAATATGAATCAAAAACGCGTTGTTGTAACGGGTATGGGCATTATCTCTTGTATAGGAAATGATGTTCAAAGTGTGCTTTCTAGCTTAAAGGCTGGGAAGTCAGGTATCACTAAATCAATTGAGTATGCCGAAATGGGCTTTCGATCACAGGTGCATGGCAAGCCAGATATAAATCTGGAGGAGCATATTGATAAGCGCCTTTGGCGTTTTATGGGGGATGCTTCTGGTTATGTGCATTTATCTATGGAACAAGCAATCAAAGATTCTGGGCTGGAAGATTCTCATGTATCGAATGAGCGTACAGGGGTTATTGTTGGCTCTGGTGGACCATCCACTCGCGCGCAAGTTGCGGCGGCTGACATTACCCGTGAGAAGGGTCCTAAACGTGTTGGGCCTTTTGCGGTACCTAAATGTATGAGTTCGACTTGTTCAGCGACGGCGTCGACTAATTTTAAAATTAAGGGTGTGAATTACACGATTTCATCTGCTTGTGCGACGTCTGCGCATTGTATTGGTAGCGCGGCGGAGCAAATTCAAATGGGTAAGCAGGATATTATGTTTGCCGGTGGTGGTGAAGAGTTGGACTGGACTTTGTCCGTGCTGTTTGATGCGATGGGCGCGATGAGTTCTAAATATAATGACACACCAGAAAAAGCTGCGCGTGCGTATGATGCAAACCGTGATGGATTTGTGATCTCTGGCGGTGGCGGTATTGTTGTGCTGGAAGAATATGAACATGCGAAAGCACGTGGCGCGAAAATTTACGCTGAAGTAACTGGTTACGGTGCAACATCTGATGGGCATGACATGGTTGCGCCTAGTGGTGAGGGCGGTAAACGCGCGATGGAAAAAGCGCTTGAAACTGTGACGAAGCCTGTGACGTATATTAATACGCATGGGACATCCACGCCTGTTGGTGACATTGGTGAGTTGGATGCTATCCGTTCTGTCTTTGGTAAGTTAGATCAAGAGATGCCTCATATTAGTGCTACCAAATCTATGACAGGTCATAGTTTGGGCGCGACAGGCGTACAGGAAGCTATTTATTCTATCCTGATGATGCAAAATGATTTTGTAGCCCCAAGTATTAATGTTGAAGAATTGGACGAGGGCGCCGTTGGTTTGCCGATTGCTACGGCACGCGTTGATAATGTGACTCATCAATCTGTCATGTCGAACTCATTCGGCTTCGGCGGTACAAACTGTACGCTTGTGATGAGCCGAGTTGAGGATTAAACCATGAGTGAAGTTAAATCGGAAATAATGAAGGGTAAACGCGGGCTTGTGATGGGCGTTGCGAATGAGAAGTCTATTGCTTGGGGCATGGCGCGCGAGCTTGCAGCCCATGGCGCGGAGATGGCGTTCACTTATCAGGGTGATGCTTTTGGGAAGCGCGTGAAGCCATTGGCAGAGTCGCTAGGCTCCAGCCTGTTAATTGATTGTGATGTGTCTAAGGAAGAAGACTTGGACAATGTTTTTGCAGTTCTGAAGCAAGAATGGGGTGAAATTGATTTCGTTATTCATGCAATCGCATTTTCGGATAAGGAAGAGCTGAAGGGGCGCTATGTTGATACATCACTGGCGAATTTCACTAACTCTATGCATATTTCTTGTTACAGTTTCACAAGCGTGATGCGCCGTGCGGCACCAATGATGAAGCCGGGTAGTGCGGCGGTGACGTTGTCTTATTACGGTGCGGAAAAAGCAATGCCGAGTTATAATGTAATGGGTGTGGCAAAGGCTGCATTGGAAGCGTCAGTTCGTTATTTGGCAGCAGACCTTGGGCAAGATGGTATTCGCGTTAATGCAATTTCAGCAGGGCCGATGCGTACGCTTGCAGGCGCGGTTATTGGCTCAGCGCGTACGACTTACAAATATGCACAATTAACTGCACCTCTTGGGCGTGCGGTTGAGTTGGAAGAGCTAGGTGGCTCAGGATTGTATCTTCTTTCTGACCTGTCAGGCGCTGTCACAGGTGAAATTCATTATGTGGATTGCGGATTTAATGCCGTCGGCATGATCCCGCATGAGGGATTGAAAGCGTTTAGCTAGGGTAGCGTTTTATAGTTTAATTCTGTCTTCTGAAAGTGTTGTCATTTTTATAATTACTAAGGCTCTCTCCGAAAAGTGGATTCTTTTTTAAACCTCTCAGATACTAGCCGCATATGTTCTTTGTGACACGTTTTTACTGTGCTTTCATCCGCAGGGATATTTCCTTGAGAGCATGGGGTGTTATGGCATGCCGAGGCAAGCCACACTGAGCTTAATAGTAAATATGTAGCGCGTTTATTCATTTGGAATTACAGAAATTTGTTATGAAACAGTTTTAAATCGATTAATCGTGAGTAAGTGAAGTGTCATAAGGGACGCCATACGCTTTTGCGGTAGCTTCTACTTCAGGTCTAGCTGTAACAGGGAAGGATGCTGTAAGGAATATTCTATCTCCAGAATTAATTGCCTTAAGGAGAGTTCCTCCAAGCTGACGGATAACTGTTTTTGAGTGTCTTCCATCATCAAAATCGATGGTTTTTGAAATTTCAAATACAGCTCTTACTTGTGAATTCTTATTATGCAACATGATTTTATCCTCTATCTATTATGCGTATTGTGTATACCACAGGGACAATAAACATAATAAAAATATGTCAATAGAGGTTTTTGAGGTTATTGATTTAGATATAACTTTATTTTGGCCATGGTATCAATGCTGCCGTAAGGCGGGTTGATGATGACCATACCAGTGCCTTTCATGCCGCGTTCAACCTCGCCGAAGTGCCATTCATCAATAGTGAAATCCTCATCGGGCAGGCCAAGCGCCATGAGCTGGTTGACCAAATCTTCGTGATGGCCTTTATCCAATATAGGATACCAAGCCATGTAAATGCCTTGAGGCCATTTTTTATGGGCTTCAATGATGGCTTGCGCCGTTTGGGTGTATTCTTCTTTGACTTCATAGCTTGGGTCAATAAGCGCGCCACCACGTTTAAGGGTGGTGTGGGGGATAAGGGATTTTAGCCCCATAAATCCATCTTCAAAGCGCGGGTCTGAATTAATATATTGTTGGAGCGTTTTTTGTAGGTGAGGGAATTCACCTTTATGTAGATCAAACGCGTACAATTTATCTGTTGGGCGCATGATTTTCATGGCGAGGTAAGCTGATCCTGGGTATTTGATGAGTTCATCTTTATTCAGATTATTGATGAAATCACGGTAGCGGGTAAGGGGCGCGGGTAGGTTATCGTTGCCTTGCCAATCTTTGTAAAATTTTAGAATACCGCTTTCGTACTCTTTGATCTTTTGTGCCTCAGGGGCTGATAAGTCATAAAGACCGCGCCCTGCATGGGTGTCGATCCATAGAAAAGGTTTATCTTTTTGGGTGAGGTAATCCAGCACAGTAATTAGCCAGAGATGTTTTTGAACATCGGCTAAGTTTCCTGCGTGATAGATATGTTGATAGCTAAGCATTGGAGCGTATCATAAGGCAATTCTAACCAATAGCCAGTTTATTTATTTGAGCGTTGGTTCGCTGTAATTATCATCGTTTGCACCATTAACAGTAAGTCAATTATATTATGTTTTATAAACAAATACTGGAATTTTGACAAAAATATTAGTTTCATCTTCGTCTATGGTTGGCCAATCGAGAATAGGGAAAGCGTTGGAGATTATGAGTGTGTCTGATTTGAGTTCATCTTCAAATTTATCTTTTAGCCATGCCATGTGTTGGGGGGATAGATAGCAGATGATGACGTCAAAGTCGGATAGATTGACGTCGTAAAAACTGTTTTTTGTGAAATTTACTTTTTTATGGCTTAAGGTCTGTCTGATTTTAGAGTACCAATAGGGAAAGGGGGATATTTCAAACCCGGTCACATGCGCATTTGGGAATTTCTTCGCCAGTTGAAAGGTGACACCGCCCCAACCAGAGCCAAGCTCAGCAATTTTTAAGGGGGCATCTTTATTGCTATGCTTTAGGAGCAATTGTAGGATTTTTTTCTTTACCCAGGGCAATGTTGGCACAGGGGGTATATGCGTTTTTTTCTCGTAAAATAAGCTGACGAATACAATCAGCATAAATAATATCAGGAGTAGATAAGATATAGTTTCTAGCATGAACTTCTAATGAACCGTCAAAAGGTTTTCTAAGATCACATCTGGCTCATCAGAGAACATGGCATCGACACCCCAAGCTTGATATTGGCGCGCATCGAGCGGGTCGTTGACAGTGTAGATAAGTGGGTGAAGGTCTAGGTCGATAATATCTTCAACAAGTTCGCGTGTAGCGATTTTTGTGCCTAGATTGACCGTTTTGACCGCTAGATATTCCGCCAAATCTTTCCAGTTGGGGTTGATGGTATGTTCGTCACCTTCGGGTGCTAAAAGCAATCCACGGTGCCAATCATTGGCGACCTCGAGGGCGGCTTCTAAGGACACATGCTGAAAGCTTGAGATCAGAAGGCGGTCATGATCATCCCAAATTTGGGAGAGTACATCAAGGGCGGCTTCGGCTGTTTCGCGTTCGCGTCCAGGGCAAGGTTTGATTTCCATGTTGAACCCTAAATTACGCTCTAATAGCGCATCAACAGCTTCTTCAAGGGTTGGGATTTTGATACCAGTGAAACTTTCACCATACCAGCTACCAGCCTCTAGTTGTTGGATGTCATCATAAGTTGTCTCAGCGACTAATCCGTGACCATTTGTTGTACGGTCTAGAAGGTCATCATGAAAAATGATTGGTACGTCATCTTTTGTCAGTTTGACGTCTAGTTCCACCCATTCGATGCCCATATCGGCAGCTGTATGAATACTTTCAATCGTATTCTCAGGGGCGTACGCCGCTGCACCACGATGTCCGATTACTTTTGGTAGTTTTAGAGCCATTTCTTATTCTTTCGGGTTAACGTCTTCTAGCCAGTTATTCATTGCTGTAATAAACAAGTCATTACTACTGTCATTTGATTCTTTTTCTGTCCAGTCTTTAATATATTGAGCCTGTTCAGTTTCATCGTATAATTTTGTAATTTTAAAACAGCTTTCATTATCTTCACCAAATTTAGAGTAAGGAAGATTATATTTCTGCGCAAATGACTTATTCCATGAAGGGTCAAGAATGCGCCATTTCTCATCAATGAATATTTCAGGATAAAAATGCGTACTAATAGAATCTTTTGGAAGCAATTTGACAATTTCAGTAGGTACTGGAGCGTCTTCCCATTGCATTTCACCTATGCGCGCACGCATAGCAAAGCCGAGGGTTGTTAATCTACTTAGAAGTTCAGTTCCTTTAAAATAACAATTCTGTGATTTTTCAGGATATGTCGTGCCACGGTAGGGACGATCCCTAATTTCTTCGAATATTGTTTGGGCGTAATCATGAGGGAAAGAGTTAGGCATGTGACAGCGTTCTTTAAGTTGATAAATGATCAGGCAACGTAAATTAAATTGACTATTAGATCAATAACTTATACAAACGCGCTCATGAATAATTTATTGAGAAATATGACAGCACCTCTGATTGCGCCTTATGCAGATAAAACAACTGGGCAAACCATGCTTGGGTCAAAAATTGGCTGGAAAGAAGCGGGCGGTCAAAAAGGACGCGGTATTTTCGCGTTAGAATTTATTGCAAAGGGAACTATTGTTGAAGTAGCACCTGTTGTACTTGTCGCCGCATCGGCGATTCCAGACGAAGGTGGTGCGCCTGATGGTTATTTATTTGATTGGGAGCCTGATGAAGAGGGGCGTGAACATTGTATGCCTATTGGGTATTTAATGCTGATTAATCATAATCCTAATCCAAACATCTCACTTGAGAATGATCATGAAGAAATGACCATTACCTCTACAGCCTCTCGTGATATTCATGTAGGTGATGAACTTACGTGGAATTATAATTGCGATATCTGGTTCGACGAAGACTAAATTTTAAGCAGGGCCGTTTCTCATATGGAACTGGTTCACGTTAACTTGCTCTGCGTAGAAAGCAGCTGCACAGCTGGTTAGATAAAACTCCCACATTCTTTTGAACTTTGGCGTATAAATTTCTGGGTTTGTTTTTTCAATGTCTTCCCACGCGTCTTGGAAGCGGTTATTCCATTCACGTAGTGTGTCACCATAGCTTTCACCCATTTGAAAATGATCTAACAACTGCATGTCCTTTTCTGCAATAGCCCGTTTTGAATTGCTAACGGTTGTTAATTTACCATTTGGGAAGATGTATTTTTGCATGAAATCTAGTGTTTGAAGGTAGACATCATAATCATCTTCTTGGGTGGTGATATAATGCAGTAAAGCTTCACCACCAGTACGCATGGAATTAGAGACAACATGCATATATTCATTTAAATCACCAACATGCTCAATCATGCCAATGGAAGCTACATAATCGAAATGCCCTTTAAAATTATCTAATTCACGATAGTCTTGAATAACAATTTTGACGGTGTCGGAAAGTCCTGCTAATTGTACTGTTCTTGCTGCTTGATGATATTGTTCTTCAGAAATTGTGATGGCGGTCACTTGTGCGCCACGTTTTCCAGCTTCAATAGCAAAGTTGCCCCAACCACAGCCAATTTCTAATAATTTCTCACCATATTGAGGATTGAGCATGTGCAAAATTCTATTGATTTTGCGTTGTTGCATGTCTTCCAAGCTATCGCCTGTTACACCATAAAAATTACCATCGGTACAGCTTTTCGTGCCTATGCCCGATGTGTACATCATGCTTGAGCCTAGCCATGGGCGGTAGAATGTATTGGCATCATGATCGTAATGTACGCCAATGGCTTCTGCGTCAGTTTGCGCAGTATGATCGTAATTAGCCTTATTTGTATTGTTTTGCTTTTTAAGTGACGAGCCGTGACCATTAAAAAAACGGCTAAAACTATCGCCATTTTTTAAACCTGCATGCAGTAAGCTGATTAAATCATTATCTTTGGCCTGCCATCCACCTTGTATATAGGCCTCACCGAGGCCAAGTTTCCCGTGTCTTAAGGCGTTACTGAGAGTGACATAAGGGTTGGTAATGACGATATGACCATTAGGCCCATTATCTCCAGCAGAACCGTGGAATATGGTTTTGTTGGGTGCTTCACCAGTTTTTAAATCCACAGTTAAGGAGCCTGTGTGAATGCCATTGCTGTTAACCATGGCAAGCATGCCAGAGAGAGCTAAACTGGCAGATGTTTGAGCAATGGGGTGCGCAAGTTTTGCTAGCTGTTCCTTTGGGTGTTTCCACGCAGACGTTAATTGTTTTGAAATCATGTCAATCCATTTGCAAAAGTATTATGCAAATATATACAAAACGGTTGTTAATATGTCAATCTATTTGTTTTATGATGGAGGCGGTGGGGCGAATAATTTTAAGTAGCCCAGATTGGGCGTATTTTTGTAATCATTAAAAAAAGCTGTTATTAAAGGGTTTTCACCTTCATATCTAGCTGATAAATCATCATTATAATTGGGGCTTCCTTGGTGAACCACGTCACCAAATATATTTGAATAACCTGCACGGCTGAGTAATTTTTCACCTTCATGCTTTACAATTGATGTCGTTACTATTTCATAGCCAGAGCGTTGTAAATGCAGAAGTATAGTGTGCATTTTAGGGTTCAATCTTGGGGCACTATCGGGTGTCATGATTAATGTATTTGCAATATCGCAATGTATAATAGGTGCTAAATCCCAGTTTAATGCTTGGGCGCGCGTGAGAAGGTCTTGAACTTCCCTGAAGGGAAGAAGACTTTTTTCTACAAGTTCATGCCAAATTAATACTGGTTTTTCTATTGTGATCTTAAAATCTTTAATAGCAAAGATTATGTATTATGTCAATAAATCAGCTTTCTGTGCCTTGCTCTCGCGGTAAATCATGTAGAGACCGCTTGAGATAATGGTGATGGCACCTACAATTGTCCAGATATCACCTAGCTTATCGTCAAAGAATAGATAGCCCCAAAGAATGGCCCAGATGATAGATGTATACATCATCTTGGTAACAGTCACTGCGTGTGCTTTTAGGTAAGCGAGGGCGAGCAGGGCGGTACAAATGGACTCTATGATACCATTAGCGGCCAAGGCGGCGAGGTTTAGGCCTTCGGGTAGGACAGGGTTAAACATGAATGGAATGGCATTTGCCACAAAAATAAAACCAGTTGTGTAGAAGGTGAAGGCTATTTTGGGTTCATCATCACCAATTTTTCGTGTCAATACATTGGCATAGGCGAAGCAAGCTGAGGCAATGAGTACGCCAATACTCGCAAAATCGACGGTCATTAAGCCTGGACGAAGAATAATGAGGACACCGCAGAATCCTATAATAATGCTGATGAAACGATGCTTACCTATTTTCTCCTTTAGAATATAGGCGGAGAATATGGCAGTGAAGAAAGGGCACATATAAAAAATACTGTACGTGTCCGCCAGAGGTTTATGTTGGAACGCATAAATAATTAAGCCATAACAAAGGGCATAGGCAAGGCATCTCTTGAATTGTAGTAATGGGTGGTATGTTTTGACCTGCCCCCCATGATGGTACCAGTTTAAGAGTTAGTCTCTGGTCATGGTTT
>JABAZY010000025.1:0-11074 GCA_018608245.1 Alphaproteobacteria bacterium
AAACCATGACCAGAGACTAACTCTTAAACTGGTACCATCATGGGGGGCAGGTCAATTCCTTTGTTGACATATGGAAAGTTTTACATTATTTTATTGCCATAATAATAAAATCATAAGCATATTGAGAAATTAAGAAAAAATGGTCTAAGTGGAACCGTTCCAACAGATCAGTAGAGTAATAATAGGCATCTCAAAAGATTAAACAGACCATGACAAACGATTTAAACAGAGTAATAAAAACAGAACTTGCAACAGGTAAGGAAGAGATTCTCGCCCGTTTTCGTGATGGCGAGATTGATATTGAGCAGGCAATACTTGCTTTGAGTGATTTGACCGATAAAAATGTAACCAAACTTGCTGACGAACATTTAGCAGGATACAAGGATAAAATTACGCTTGTGTATACGGGGGCAAATGGTCGTCAAGAATTGTCCCCTTATTCTGATCTAGATGTTTTTATTTTGGTTGAAGATGAATTGTTTGATGGAGCAAAAATTCCTGCTGAACATTCTGGTTTTCAAGACAGTTTCCAAGGGTTTTATTATGGTTTAATGGATGCAGGTTTTGATATTTCTTCTGTTGTTTTAAGGCGTGTTGATCACTGCACTGAAGATGTGGTGGCTGATCAAGAAACATGGTCACAAATAACAGATCATCGTAAGGGGTGGGGGAGCGATGCTCTATATGCCCGTTTAGAAAATGATGCTTTAAAGCAAGTCACAGTTGCTGATCGTCGTAAATTTATTGAAGATAAATTTAGAGAGTATGGTAAACGTTTAGACAAACAAGATGTAGAAGATCATTCAACAAATAACAAAGGTGTTACTTCAACGGGTCGCTTTACAGTGATAGAGCCTAACGTTAAAAATGGGTATGGCGGTTTACGTGGGTTTCAAACTGCGCGATGGATATTAAAAGAACAATATGGCCTTGGCGGAACTGATTTAGTTGAACGTGAAATTATTACGAAAGATGATGAGTTAGCTGCGCATGATGCTTATAAATTTCTTTTGACTGTCCGTTGCCACTTACATGATATATCCAAAGCAGAAAAAGATCAGCTAGAATCTCATTATCAGGAAACGTTGGCATCTCGTATGGATTATGAAGATGTTGAATCATTTATGAAGGATTACTTTGGAGCGACACGTGAAATTGCGCACTATACTAGAATGGTGTGCTCGGACATTGCAGAACAATTGGATATTGAACCACCAGGTGGTGTTTCTAACGAACAAATTAAGTTTAGGTCTGATGAGTTAAGTGATCCTATAGAAATTATGAACTTGTTTAGGGATCATGTGAAAACTGGTCACTCAATACACCATACGGCCATGCAAAAAGTGCGTCAGAGTTCACATATGATAACAGATGGTTTTATTAAAGATCCACAAGCCAATCAAATGATGTTGGATATTCTTTCACACGAGAATGCTGAAAGAACTTTGCGTAGGATGAATACTTTAGGGTTTTTACCAAGTTTTATTCCAGAGCTTTCAAATATTCGCTCGCTTGTCCAATTTGATCCTTATCATGCTTATACGGTTGATGACCACACGCTTGTGGCAATTGGAATGGTTACAGCATTAACAAATCAGGAACATGTAGATTTATCTCCCGTTGCTAGCCAACTTGCTCAGGAGTTGACTCAGGAAGATAGAGAAATATTGTCCGTTGCTCTTTTGCTTCATGATGTTCATAAAGGCTGTCAACCTGGTGATGTCAAAGCGTATAGTGGCGATCTGGTGAGGAAGCTCGGCGCACGTCTAGGGCTTGGTGAGGATTCTTGTGAAACTGCGGCGTGGTTGACAGAAAACCACTTGTTATTGAAACATACGTCACGCTTTCAAGATATAGAAGACACAGATGCAATTCAGCAATTTGTTGATAAAATCCCAGATGTCAAACACCTCAATTTGTTGAGAGTTATGACCATGGCAGATACACTTGCTTTAGGGCCAGGTCGCTTGTCGCCACACGCAGCTTACCGAGCAGACTCTGTTTATAAAAAAGCACATAATATAATTTCTGGTTTGACGGAGCAATATAATCGTAAATCGTTTGTATTACCGGAAGATTATAATGAAGGCGTACCTTATGTTAAAATTACGCCAAACGAAAAAATAGGTGCGGATATGCTAACTGTGATTACGGCAGATAAACCTTATTTACTTGAAAATATTATGGCGGGATTAGAGAAGTTTTCGACAAATGTACTTACTGCGCGCGTGAATACACTTCCTAATGGAAGTGACCGTGCGGCCAATATATTCATGATACAAACTGAAAAAGGCCTCAAACATAGCGAGCAACAAATAGAAAAGTTAGTTAGGGAAGTGACAGACTCTATCGAGAGAGATGAGCGTATTGTAGTTGAACCGATTCCTGCTCAACAGGATGCCGAGCGACACTCTGAAAACAAGGTTTTTGAAATTACACCGAGAGTTGAGTTTTCAAATGAATTATCGGATAGAAACACGACTGTTAAAATCATAGCACGAAATCGTCAACATTTACTTCATGCTTTGACGGCTGTCTTTAATGATGAGGGTATGGGGGTTGCGCACGCTTCTATTATGACGCAGGGAAGGCGTGCCGTTAATGTGTTCCAAATCCATGGAGATAATGGTAGAAAAATATCTACAGAACAACAAACCGCGTTATCTGATGCTTTGATGGCGCAGATTAGTGAAGAGCCTGCGCTTAAAGCCTGTTAATAATTTTAAGATACTTTGCGTAGTCACATACAGACTATTCTTGTGACTAATTCAAATAACAGTGTGATTTTATAAAAAAATATTATTTTCTATTCTTACCAAGGCGCGTGCGTTGTTTTTTGAGTTTATTCTTTTGGAACGAATTGGTCGCTTTCTTTTTAACCTCAACTTTGCGTGCTTGGGTCTCTTTTACAAGAGGCTCTAATTTTGGAAGGTTAGGCGTTTTTAACAGCGGTATCTGAAATTTAATAATTCTTTCAATAAGTTTCAACAGTTTACCTTCTGTTTCGTCACAAAATGAAATAGCCGCTCCTGACGTGCCTGCTCGTGCTGTACGGCCAATACGGTGAACATAGCTTTCTGGCTCAGCAGGCAGGTCATAATTTATCACATGAGTAATATTATCTACATCAATACCACGTGCAGCAATATCAGTAGCAACTAACGTTCTAATCTCACCATTTTTAAATGCGTCTAGGGCCTTTTGTCGAGCGGTTTGTGATTTGTTACCATGAATAGCCGCAGTAGAGATTTCTGCATGTTCAAGCTCTTTTACAATACGATTGGCTCCATGCTTAGTTCGACTAAAAATAATCGCCTTAGAAATATCTTCGTTTTTAAGTAACGTCGCCAGTAGTGCACGCTTATTCTTTTTAGAAACTTTATAAAGGCTTTGTTTGATTTTTCTGACCGTCACAACCTCTGGCGTGACATCAATTCTCTTAGGGTTGCTCAACAGGCTGTTAGCCAACTGAGTAATAGAGGAAGGCATCGTCGCAGAAAAGAGCAATGTTTGCCTTTCCTTTGGAATGGTTGCCATAATTTTCCTGATATCCTTGATAAAGCCCATGTCTAACATGCGGTCTGCTTCATCGAAAATCAAATGTGTCACTGAGCCAAGATCAATACGACCTTGTTGTATTAGGTCAAGTAAGCGACCGGGCGTGGCAATAAGTAAGTCGACACCCCCAGACATTATTTGAATTTGCGCTTTTTGTTTTACGCCGCCATAAATAGTGGCCTGACGTAAAGAAAGGTACTTCGCATATATCTCGCAATTATCTGCAATCTGAATGGCGAGTTCTCTAGTCGGGGCAAGGACCAATGCCCGTGTGGTGCAAGGTGTTCGTGTGTATGGTGTTGTAAATAACTGTTGTAAAATGGGCAACGCAAATGCTGCCGTTTTACCCGTACCTGTTTGCGCAATGCCCAAAAAATCTCGCTCCTCAAGTAGTGCAGGAATGGCGCTTATCTGGATTGGCGTAGGTGTCTTATAATTATTCTCATCAAGAGCGCGCGTAAGCTCTTTTATAAGGCCTAAATGGTGAAAGCTAGTTATTGTCATAGTGTTTCCTGTTGTCCGCACGGTTTGAGTTTTGTTTGTCTAGAGCAATATAAACTCTCTGTTTTAAGTTTAAAAATATTAAGGTTAACCTTTTTTCTTTTTATCCTTAAACGTTTTCTTTTTCTTAGCTCCAAGCGGAGCACCATCTTTTTTTGTGCGTGGGCCTTTGAATTTATCTTTTCTTGGTTGATCACTGTTTGGCCTGTCGTCAGACTTTCCTTTATAGCTTTTATTCTTATCGCCTTCATTTTTAGGCTTATCACCCCATGAGTCACCATTTGATTTTGGTTTGTGATTTTTTTTGAAGTTGTCCTTGGGTTTTCCACCATTAGATTTTTTGTCCCCATAAGGTTTTTTATCGCCATAAGGTTTCTTGTTGTTGTCACGTTTTCTGTTCGGTCTATTGCTACGATCAATACGCTCTTTGGGTGCTTCAGGAACATAATCAAGGCGTGTCGCAGTGATGTTCTTTTCCAACGTACCACCGTCACCAACCAGTTCAAAAAACTTATCAACGCATTCAGCTGCAAGCTCAACATGGGTTTCAGTGGCGTGAATACGAATGGAGCCGATTTGACGGTTCGTCATATTGCCCGAGCTACATAGCATCGGCATAATCCAACGTGGCTCTGCTCTTTCATCGCGTCCAACGGATAGTGAAATCCAAACGCTATTATCAAAGCCTTCATGTTTATTTTTCTTGTTACCTTTTTCTGATGGAACGAAGTCGAGAAGTTCTTCTGGCGGTGGGTTTTGTTTGCTATTCATGCGTAATAAGGCAACAGCTAGTTGCTCAGCACTATGTGTTTCTAAAAGATTAGCTACAGCTTCCTTCTCATTTTCTTTGATAGGCTCTACTAAGACTGGGTCAGCGAGGAAACGATCGTGATCGCGCTTGGTAATATCTTCGATTGAAGGTGGCGCAATCCACTCAGCATCAATTTTTGCGTTACTTAATAAACGCTCAGCGCGTGAGCGTGCATTATGAGGCACGACAAGCGTGCTAACACCTTTTGATCCTGCACGGCCTGTTCTACCACTACGGTGAAGTAAGATATCTTTATTTTTCGGTAAATCGGCGTGGATAACAAGAGCTAGGCCCGGTAAATCAATTCCACGCGCCGCAACATCAGTGGCAACGCAGACGCGGGCACGACCGTCGCGCAACGCTTGAAGCGCATTACTTCGTTCGGCTTGGCTTAATTCGCCAGAGATTGCTACAACTGAAAACCCACGATTATTCAAACGGCTTTTCATGAGGTTTACAGCCGAGCGTGTACCACAAAAGACAATTGCATTTTGAGCTTCATGAAAACGTAATAGATTTACGATTGCATTCTCACGGTCATTGGGCGCGATTGTCATGGCTTGATATTCAATATCAAGATGTTGTTTTTCTTCTTCTTTAGTCGTTACGCGTATGGCATTGCTTTGATAGCGTTTAGCTAACTGTGCGATCGCTTTTGGAACAGTGGCGGAGAACATAAGCGTACGACGTTCCTTAGGTGTTGTCTCCAGAATATATTCTAACTCATCTCTAAACCCCATATCCAACATTTCATCGGCTTCATCTAAAACAACAGCACGAAGTGCGCGAGTGTCAAAATGACCACGTTCTATATGGTCACGTAAACGCCCAGGTGTTCCAACAACAATATGCGCGTTTTTCTCTAAAGAGCGACGTTCTGCGCGGATATCCATACCACCGACACAAGAAATGACGGACGCGCCGCTCATACCATAAAGCCATTCAAGCTCTCGTTTAACTTGCAGGGCTAATTCGCGAGTAGGGGCAATGATTAGGGCAAGCGGTTGAGACTTTTGTTCAAAACGCTCTGCGGTACCCAATAATGTCGAGGCAAGCGCTAAACCAAAAGCGACAGTTTTTCCAGAACCTGTTTGTGCGGAAACTAGTAAATCTTGTGCTTCAAGCGCGGGGGCTAGTACAGCGTTTTGCACAGGGGTAAGGTTTTCATAACCGCGTTTAGTCAAAGCTTCGCTAAGTGCTGGATGTATACCTTCAGGTGCGGTCATATTCTGTTCTTTCAAAATTCTTAATCTTTATACTTATCTGCGGTGTACAGTGTTTAAGTGGTTTACACAAGATGGGGCTAACTATTCTCTTGTTCTATTTTATTTATATTTTGAAGTATAAAAGCTTAATGCAAAGTATCCAGAGAGGGCTGACAGGGCTGTAAGAGCTGTGCCCCAGCTAACGTCGATAACGCTCATCATCACAGGCCAGTCTCTTAAGGTAGCCATATTTGTAACATCGTATGTTCCATAACTTAGAAAACCAAATGCTGCGCCTAAAAATGCAGCTTTACGCCAGCTTTTTTCTTTGAAGGCAGGCTCAACGCAGAATAAAACGATACCTGCTGCAAATATTGTGTAGAAAATAGCGGCGATTGGTAAATTAACTTCGTCTGCCATTAGATGTGATAAAGCTGTTTGGAAATAATCTGTCATTACAATACCTAGCCAGATACCATCAATAATTAGAAAGGTAAGGGCGGTAAATAAATAGGCTATAAAAAACTTCATTTTTGGTGTCCTCATTTATGTTTTTCGAAAAAGTTTACTGTGTCATTGATAACGGATTCATTGCTCGGTAAGAACCATGTGAAGTTAGTGATAATTTGAAAATGATATATCTCTGGATAAATTTTGGTTTCCACGATTCCAGATTTACTCTCTATTTTGTCTTTCAACCTGTCTAAGTTACGTTGAATAACTGCAGTGTCTTTTGCACCCCATAAAAGCAACATTGGTGGCTCATTGCCGTTAATGAAGGTTGGTATTTGCATATTGGGGTAGTTATCTGGAGGGCCAAACATATCTTTTAGATCCTCTGCTTCAGGAACGAAGTCATAAGGGCCTGCTAAGCCAACAAAAGCTTTTACGGTGGATACGTTCTTATTGTGCTTTTGTAAGTAGCGGTCATCTGCAATTGCGAGCGCGGCGATATGCGCACCAGATGAGTGCCCAGTTAAATAAATACGTTCTTTTATACCGCCATAAGTGTCGATGTGCTCAGATGTCCATGCAATTGCAGCTGCAGCATCTTCAATAAATGTTGGGAACTTAACTTCTGGGTATTTACTATAATCGGCAATTACCACAATATATTCTTTTTTTGCAAAGGCGTTTCCGATAAATTTATAAATTTCTTTATTGCCTTCCTCCCAACGTCCGCCATAAAAAAACATAACAACGGGTAGTTTTTGGTTTTTAGCTTCTGCGGGTATATATAAGTCGAGCTTTTGCCATTCTTCATCGCCATATGAAATATCTTTAATGATTTGCGTATTGCTAAAATGTGCTGGCATGTTGGCTAAGTTGATACCAACTTGTGTGCATGCGCCTAATATTAATGCCGATGAGGCAGATAGTATTTTTGTTAAAAAGTTTGACATTATGCGTGCACAATCTCCACTTGCCTGACATTAATATATCCAGCCTTAAATGCAGCGGCGCATCCTGCCAGATAAAAACGCCATAATTTTATGAAACGATCGTCAAAGCCCATGTTTTTGACAGCATCGTGCGCATTGTCAAAGTTATGAAGCCACATGATTAAGGTATGAAAGTAATCTTGACCAAATTCAAAAGATTTCACGGGCATTAAACCTGCCTTTTTAAGGGTTTTGTTGAATCGTGTAGGGCTAGGAAGTAATCCACCAGGAAAAATGTAAGTTCTTAAGAAGTCAGTGCTGTATTTGTACTCGGTAAAACTTTCCTCTTCGATCGTGATGGTTTGGATAACAGCTTTTCCATCTTTCTTGAGTAATTTCTTGATTTTGTTAAAGTAAGTTGGCCAATATTTTTCACCTACAGCTTCAAACATTTCAATTGAGACGATGCTGTCGTATAAACCCTCTTGGTGACGGTAATCTTCAATTACAATTGAGGCATTACCTTTTAGGCGTTCTTGTGCAAAGCTATGTTGTTCTTCAGAAAGGGTAATACCTTTAATTTCAAAGTCTTTGTTTCGCGATAAGGCTTGATCGGCGAAACCACCCCAACCACAACCAATTTCTAATAAACTTCCTGAATCTTTATCTAGCTTATCAATGATACGGTTGTATTTTCTGTTTTGTGCCGTAGATAAAATTTCATTATCTTTTTCAAATAACGCTGATGAATAAGTCATTGTTTCATCAAGCCATAACTTATAGAAATCATTTCCCAAGTCATAGTGGTCATGGATGTTTTTCTTGCTGCCCTTTAATGAATTTTTCTTAAAGAGGTAGGACATTTGATAGAGGACACGTCTGAAGAAGTCAGCCTTGATAAAATCATTAAGTAACACTCTATTTTGTGCACTAACAGTGAGGAGGGCGGTAAGGTCAGTTGTTTCCCAATTGCCTGCGCTATAATCTTCAACAAAGCCAATATCACCTTTTGCGATCAGATTACCGAACACACGCCAGTCTTTAACAGTTATATCTGCGTTGTAGCTTTCAATTTCACCTTGGAATTCGTAAGTTTTATGATCGGGCGTGTGGATAGTCAATCGCCCACATTTTAATTTATTTAGGCGCTTAAGTAATTGATTAAATATTAATTGGTCAAACATAGCGGCTACTCTTTTTTCTTAGATTCTAGTGTTTTAGTGGTTTTGGGCTCAATTTGCGTAGGTTTGTGTATATAAACGACTCTCTTCCATAAAAGTTTCATCGCTTGCCAATGTATCAAGAAGATAGATTTGAAAGTGATTAGGGGATAGGCAAAAAATGCTTTTTTACAGTTGTTTTTTGATAGTGGGCTTAGCTCTCCAGTGATGTTTGTCAGAAGTAATTTCCTATCATTCGCGTCAAATAGATTGATAGTTACACTGATTTTATGTTCTGTGTTGATGAATTGAAAATTGTAATAACCGTCTCTCTCTATAAAGGGAGAAACATGGAAGGCCTTCTTTCCAATAAAAATATCGTCATTTTTGATTTCTGATTGATCTTCGTGCGCACAAATATAACTATGCGTTTCACCAAAGGTGTTGTTTACTTCACATATAACAGCGCGTAAAGCTTTGTTTTTATCATAACAGTACCAAAAGCTAACAGGATTAAACACATATCCAAAAACGCGTGGCATTGTGATGAGGGTAATCTCTCCATCAGCTTTATCTATATCATGCTCATGTAGAATATTTTGAACCCATTCTTGGGGAGCGGAGTTATCCCGTTGCCCATGGTCTTTGTTATAAAAGCTTAACAAACCCCATCGATTGGTTTTGAAATATTTATTTTCGATTCCTTGATTAATTTTAGATAAAGGAAGGCTTAAGTAATAAATTTTATATTTGAATTGATTAACCTTTGGGAAAAGTCGTTTATGCATAACATGCCCAAATAGTATGTGAGGGGTTATTTCCACGGCAATGAAACCCCCATTTTTTCTAGCATGTTTGCTGCGCTTAATATTCCATCTTCATGGAACCCGTATCGTTGATAAGCACCAACAAACCATGTGTTGTTTTTACCCTGAATATTAGCAATTTTTTTCTGTGCATCAATTGCTTTTTGGTCGAATATTGGGTGGTTAAAGCTATGTGTATCATGGGTTCTATTAGCGTCAGGAATTTTTGATGGATTAAGCGTAATGATAACTGGCTGAGTTGTTTTAAGGTTTTGTAGGTTGTTCATCCAATAACTTAAAGAGACGGTATTGGCTTTTGTGTTACTTTTATCGGATAGATAAACCCAGCTAGCCCAACATTTTTTATCACTAGGCATGAATGTAGTGTCGGAATGAACAATGATTTTGTTTTGTTGGTAAGAAAACCCACCAATAATTTCGTTCTCATCACTGGTTGGTTCTTCAAGTATGTTAAGTGCTTGATTGGCGTGACAGGCAAAAATTACATGGTCAAATGTTTCTGGTGAGCTTTGTTCTGTATGAATATCTATTTTACCGCCGTTCCGAGAAACTTTTATGACTGCTGTTGACTGTTTTATTTTTTCTTGAAAGTCAGAGGTTAATGTTTTTATATATTCGCGACTGCCTTTAGTGACTGTAAACCATTGTGGTTGATTGAATACGGTTAATAACCCATGGTTTTGAAAGAAGGTTATAAAGGTTTTTGCAGGGAATTCTTTAATGGTATCAATGGGGCAGCTCCAAATTGCAGCGCCCATGGCGTGAAGATAATAATTGCGAAACCAATCACCCATGTTTAGTTCGTTTAAGCAGTCATCAATAGTGATGTTAGAATTTTTCTTAAGGTAAGAGGGGGCGCGATAGTTAAATTTAATAATATCCAATAGCATCCGCCAGTAACGTAGGCGTGTGATGTTTTTTACTCTGCTTAACATATTGTTACTCGAATACTGTAGCCAGCCATTATCAATATCGACGCCGAAGGACATATCACTCTTTTCGACGGGTACGCCTAGATGTTTAAATAATTTAGTCAGGTGAGGGTAGTTACGGTAATTGAAAACAATAAATCCAGTATCAACAGTGATGTTTTCATTGTTGATATTAATATCAATGGTTCGGCTATGCCCACCCAAATAATCATTCTTTTCATACAAGGTGATTTCATGCCCAGCTTTATGAAGAGCATATGCGGAGCTTAAACCAGATATTCCAGAGCCTATGATTGCTAATTTCATTATTTGCCAATGTATAGTTGATTCACTCCATTTTTATATCGTGTAAATAAGGTATAAAATAGGCAATATTGTTTTATTAAGTGATTTCTACCGAAGCAGAAACGCTCTGAATCCTCGATTATTATTCAAGGTTACAATAAAAATGAAGCGATCAATGGTATCGTTAACTATTCTCATTCACATTGTAATTTCCTGTTTATTATTCAAAAAATACTATTTTTCATATTTACAGGCCTATATTAGGTGTGTATCAGTAGTCATATTCATATTTTGACCATTGGGGGATAGCTTTTGCACAGATAGTATTGTGAAAGTAAATTCAGGGAGGATATTGGGGCTATGAGTGATACCATTACGTTGACGGGTGATTATGCGTATACGCAATATAAAAT
>JABAZY010000025.1:11084-13933 GCA_018608245.1 Alphaproteobacteria bacterium
ATATAAAATAGCGAGCACTGAGGCAAATGTCATTGATGCTTCAGAGGCATCATGGCAATTGGCAAATATTGGCGATGATCTGAGTAGGTATCCATTCTACGTTAATAATTCAAATCCAAATATAACAATTATTGGTGGACGTATATATGGTGAGCTGTCACAAACGCTTGATTGGCGAGAAGCCTACGTAAACTCTGCCGCGGTTCTAATAAAAAACACTTCGGGTGTTACTGTTCAAGATTGGATCATTACGCGTCCTTGGGATGGCATACGTATTGCTGGTGATACGTCCGAAGATTTTCTGATCAAAGACAATTGGATCATGCAAGGCCGCGATGATGCAATCGAAAATGATTTTGGTAATGGCGGTACAATTAGCAATAATTTATTTGATGGTGTGTTTTCTGGTATTAGTTTAGGCGCGGCCTCAACGCCAGATAGCTCAGCCAATATTGTTACCATTGATAATGTTTTATTACGGATGGAGACTTATTTATATAAAGGAAACGTAACACATGGTTCGCCCATGAAAATGATTCCAGAGAGTCAAAGCCTTCGTATTTTTGATACGATATTTGCTATTGAAGATGTTAATCATAATGGCTTTGGGCGCTTACAGCTTACTTGGGATAAAACCATTGAAGCATCAGGCAATTACCTGCTTAATCTTACAGATAACCCGCTGCCTAGTAATTACCCATTACCAGGAGGGGGGTGGACGGTGTTAAATGGCCAAGCCGCTAGAGATCATTGGGAAGTAGCCCGCTCGGAATGGATTGCGGAGCATATGGATGTATCTGTTGAAGGTAGTGAAAATGATGATGTTTTATCAGGTGCTGAGGGCAAAGAATATTTGATTGGTCATGATGGTGATGACCAAATATTTGGCAATGGTGGTGGTGATGCCATTGATGGTAATGCAGGTAATGACGTTCTTTATGGTGGTGCTGGCGCAGATGTTTTAAGTGGTGGCGCAGGTATAGATACGGCATCGTACAGTTACGCGACCGTGAGCGTTGTCGCTAGCCTTATTAATGCGTCCGTTAATGAAGGCGAAGCATGGGGAGATACATATTACGATATTGAAAATATTGAAGGGTCGACATTTGATGATGTTTTATCGGGCAATAATAGCGACAATCAAATCTTGGGGCTTAGCGGTCATGATGTGATTGATGGTCATGATGGTGATGACATTCTTGATGGTGGCGCAGGCGATGATAGCGTGACTGGCGGTGAAGGTGATGATCTGCTCGTTTATAGATTGTCTGAAAATTTAAACAATACTGATAGTTATGATGGCGATGCGGGATTGGATAAGGTGGCGTTCCACTTTACAGCAAATGAATATACCCAAGTTGTGAAAGATGAGCTGCAAAATTTTATGAATTATATGAGTGCTAATGCGGACATTAATTCTTCAATAGGGGCAGTCTATAGTTTTACAACATTTGATCTTAGCGTGTCTGATATGGAACAAATGCAAGTTTATGTTGATGGTGCATTCCAGAATGATTTTTACAATACTATTATTGCCGATGAAGCCTCAATAAAAACAACAGGTACGGCAGGCAATGATCTTATTCAAGGCCACAACGAAAATGAAACCATCAATGGCGTCGATGGTAATGATATTCTCTACGGAAATGGAGGAAATGATCGCGTTAATGGTGGTCAGGGCAATGATGAAATTTATGGTGGTCTTGGTAATGACCTCTTAAAAGGTCAAGAAGGCGATGATGTTATCTATGGCGGTGACGGTATGGATACAATTTGGGGCGATGTTCATGTCACAGATACACACGCAGGAAATGATATTCTTCACGGTGGTGCTGACAACGATAGAGTTTATGGTTTCTACGGTGATGATGTTATTTATGGCGATGAAGGCAATGATCTCTTAAGAGGTCATCAAGGGATGGATATCATTTACGGTGGTGTGGGTAGTGACAGGCTAGAAGGTGGTGATGGTCAAGATTACCTTTATGGCGGATCAGAAAATGATGTTCTTGATGGCGGTGCAGGCTCAGATGTTTTGCGCGGTGAGGCGGGCATCGATAGACTGGATGGTGAAGACGGTGATGATATTTTGTATGGTGATGAAGGCTGGGATTATCTAACTGGTGGGGCAGGTAGTGATACCTTTATCTTTGAAGATATTAATGACTATGCCAATAATCAGTTTAATCGTATACGGGATTTTAATGAGGCAGACGGCGATATAATTAATTTTGATTTACTCATTGAAGCATATGATCCGTTAACAGATATTTTGTCTGATTACGTGGCTGTTGTTGATACGGGTAAACATACTTATCTCCGCGTGAATGAGACAGGTTCTGGCATTACGTCTGAATATACATCTGTTGTTATGCTTGAAAATCATACGGGCCTAGCCACAGATGCGCAGGATATGGTTTCTAATGGCTATTTAGTCGTTTAATTAAAACCTTAATGGTGGTGGTGTTAGATAAACCCGAACTACTCTCGAAAAGGTTGGGGTATAACGGACATAATACATCACCGTTAATTTTATAATTTCTGGACTGGTTTTGTAATATTTAAAATGGCTAACTTTGCTTATGAAGCAATTTTATTACGAAAATGTCTAAAATCACGTTTTAGTCTGACAAGAGCTTATCACGACTGTGTCCATGTTTGATGCCAAGATATTTATAACGTTTTCCGTAACTTTAAGTTTGTTTTAACTTGTGTAACTAAGGTAAATCAGTAGAGTTTTTTCTTGTTATTTTAAATAATATGTATACATAAGTACGTATTATATATGACCTGCCTGACAAAGCCCCCAAAAGTCGGTCCATTTAATAAGTTAGTATTTGGTTTATATT
>JABAZY010000066.1 GCA_018608245.1 Alphaproteobacteria bacterium
TTTACTGATCGGAATTATCACTTTTCAAGAAACAATAGATGTTCTTCCTATATTAGCACCCATTTTAGGGTGTGTTGCCATGTATTGCTTTAGTGGAATTAAATTTCGAGCTATCTGCTTAGTGGCAACGTCGTCGTGGCTGATTTATGGGTTTTTGATAGGGGCTGTCGGTACTGTTTTGACGCAAATAGTTGTGACCAGTGTAAATTTAATGACAATATCCAGATTAATCAGGGATGGAAAGAAGGCTGAAGCATGACTTCTGATATACTTGCTCAAATCTTAGGGTTGATTGCCAGTGCCTTGGTGATTTGTGCTTTTTTAAATAAGAATGATAGATCTTTCAAAATTATTATTATGTTTGGCACATCTTTATTTGCGCTCCATTTTTTTCTGTTAGGGGCATATGCAGGCGCAGTTGTTGCTGTTTTAAATACTATTCGTACTTTTTTCTCAATGAAATTTCATAATTCAAACCGTGTTTTGTTTGGCTTTTTAACAGTTTACCTTGGTCTCGCTTTGTTTCTCCCCGAAAAGCCATATGATTTGTTGCCGATTGTGTCGGGCGCATGCTCTACCTTTGCGTTATATAAATTATCAGGTATTAAGCTTAGGTTATGTACTTTCGGGGTTGAATTCATGTGGCTGACATATTCAATCATCATAAAATCAATCGGTGGGCTCATTACAAACATATTTGTTTTGTCTGCTAATGCCTCAACCGTCTATCGGTTAACTCAAGATAGAAAGAAAACTAATATATGACCCCTGATTTATTTATTCAGCTTTTGGGGCTGATTGGGAGCGCTTTAATTATTGGGGCGTTTTGTTTTAAGGCTGATAATCATTATAAATATTTGATTATGGCGGGTAATGTAGCGTTTAGCGCGCATTTCTTTTTGCTGGATGCTTATGCGGGGGCGATTGTTAATATTATCAATATTTTCAGGATGGGATTGTCGATAAAATACCATAAGTCTGATTTGTTGATGGGCGGGTTTATTGCCATTTATGTAGGGGTTGCGTTTCTAACTTATGAAACTGTTTATCATATTCTACCTGTCGTTTCGGGGATTGTGGGGTCTGTTGCTGTGTTTAAGTTGTCGGGCATCAAGATGCGCTTATTAATGTATATCGGCTCAGTCTCTTGGCTGACCTATGATATTATATTCAAATCAATTGGGGGTATCATCACGGAGCTGTTTGCGATGTGCACGAATGCCATTACAATTTACCGATTAATGCAGGATAAGAAAAAACAAGAAGCGTGAATTCCCGATGAGCGAAGAACAGTTAGCACAGTGGTTAAGTATTATCGCCAGTGTTTTTATTGTTTTTGGCTATTTTTCTGTATCTGACGTTAGGGCTAAGTTAATCATTATGGTCGGGTGTGCGTTCTTTATGGTGCATTTTTTCATGTTGGGTGCGATGACGGCGATGATCATGAATTTGGTTAATATCTTCCGTGTTGGCTTGTCGATTAAGTTTCATAAATCAATGGCGCTGTATGGCGCATTTATTGTGGCCTATTTGATTGCGGGCCTTGTGACTTATGAGGTGTGGATTGATATTTTACCGTTAATTGCATCCTTGTTAGGGTGTACGGGGATGTTTTTGCTATCGGGTATCAAGTTCAGGCTGTTTATGGTGGTGGGGAGCGCTTGTTGGATCGCACATAATATTTATGTGATGTCCATTGGGGGAATTACCACGGAAATGTTTGTGCTGACGGCGCATCTAACAACAATATATCGTCTTCATAAAGGGAAAGAGGCCAATGTCCAAAAAATATAAAGCAGAATATAGGGTATATTACGAGGATACGGATGCGGGTGGCATTATGTATCACGGAAATTTTATTAATTTCTGTGAACGGGCGCGTTCTGATTTGATGCGTGAAATTGGCTATCCTTGTTCTGAATTGCTCCAAAAGCTTAATTTTGGGTTCGTTGTGGCGGGGTTAAATGCTAATTATCTGAAAATGGTGACGTTAGATCAGCTATTACGTGTGGAAACATCTGTAATTAAGATGAAAAATACTTCTTTTGTCATGAATCAGTCTATTTTTGAACAAAATTCACCTGTATTTAATATGGAGGTCACGCTTGTTTGTGTTGATGCCCGTGGGAAGCCAGTAAAAATACCAGATGAATTGCACAGTAAATTTAAAGATTACATAGAGGAAAAGTAGGATGGAAGCACCCTTAGATAGAGCTGTTGATGCAGCGGTGATAGCAGGCAGTTCAGCAGGGCATGATATGAGCATGATAGGATTATTCCTACAGGCTGATTTAATTGTGAAATTAGTGATGCTAATCTTGCTTGTGTCCTCCGTTTGGTGTTGGGCGATCATTGTTGAAAAGCGCACGATGATGAAAAAATTAAGCAACCGTGCGAAAAAATTTGAGGACGCTTTTTGGTCAGGTGAACCTCTTGATAAACTCTACCATCGCATTAAGAAAAGTCCGCACGATCCTCTTTTAAAAACATTTTCTGCAGGTATGGAAGAATGGCAAAATACATTGAGCAATGGTGTTCCTGACAAAGAAGAGTTGCAGGCGAGTTTACGTCAACGTGTTGAGCGGGCGATGAACGTGACGATCAATCGTGAGATGAATAAGCTAGAACGGGGGATGACATTCTTGGCGACTGTTGGATCGACAGCGCCATTTATTGGTTTGTTCGGGACTGTTTGGGGGATTATGGGGAGTTTTACGGCGATTGCGGCGAGTAATAATACGAGCTTGGCTGTTGTGGCACCCGGTATTGCAGAAGCTTTGTTTGCGACGGCGCTTGGGCTGGTTGCGGCTATTCCGGCCGTGATTGCTTATAATGGTTACAGCAACCGTTTAAATCGTTATGCGGGTCGTTTGGATGCTTTTGTGACTGAGTTCACGGCGATTTTATCGCGCCATTTAGAGACTCAAGACCCTAAGTCAAAAAAAAAGAAGGCGGCATAAAGGATGGGAGCTCAACTAAACGGCGGATCGTCACGAAATAGCGGAGGGCGCGGTGGTCATCGCCCGATGTCCGAAATTAATGTGACACCTTTTGTTGATGTGATGTTGGTGTTGTTGGTGGTCTTCATGGTGGCGGCACCTTTGTTATCAGCAGGGGTAGAAATCAATTTACCTGACTCCGAGGCAAGCGCTTTAACAGATGAAGACAATAAAGCTATTCAGTTGTTTATCAAAAAAGACGGTCAGATTTTTATAGGGGAGACCAAAATTAAAGAGGGCGCACTTTTGACTATTTTAGGCGCACAAACCAATAATGATCCTGATAGACGCATTTATATCAATGCAGATGAAGCACTGGATTACGGCCAAGTAATGAAAGTCTTGGGATCAATTAACGGGGCAGGGTTTCGAAAAGTGGCACTTATCTCTGATCCAGCACAATAATAAGAATTAGGCATATAGACCGTCATGGGCAAATTGCTCTCCTTTTATAATGATTTAGATTTATCACCGACGATGAAAACGGCGTTGGTTGTGTCTGTTGGCCTGCATTTATTTGTTGTTATTGCGGGGATGGTGGGGTTACCGCTCATTAAGAAAGACATTATCCCTCCTGCACCAATTATGATTGAGATTGTGGATATTAGCGACTTAACGACCACGGATAAACCTCCTGCGCCAGATCGTCCGAAGAAGCCAACGGTGGAAGATGCTCCGAAGTTGGAGAATAAAAAGCCAGCGCCACCGAAGGTAGAAACGAAAGAGCCACCAAAAATTAAGCCTTTAGAAAAACCAAAGGTAAAAGAAGAAACGGTTAAGCCAAAGGCGGATACGCCACCACCACCAGAAGAAAAATTAGAAAAACCAAAACCGCCAATTCCTGAAAAGAAGGAAGAGAAGAAAAAGCCTGAGGCTGTTCAGCAGGAAGACCCGCTCGATTCTTTACTTAAAAATTTACAGGATGAAGAAACGGCGAATGGGCAAACGGTAAGCGATCAAAAACCAGCAGAGCAGGAGCAATCACCGCTTGCGAAGTTCTCTCAGAAATTATCGGCGACAGAAATTGATGCTATTAACGCGGCGTTAAACACACAATTTGCAAGCTGTTGGAATTTGATGGCGGGTGCGCGTAATGCGGAGGATATTACGGTGTCTCTACGCATAATTGTTCGCCCAGACCGCACTGTGCAATCTGTTAAGGTTGAAGATACGTGGTTGTACGGGAATGATGCGTTTTACAAGGCTGCGGCGGATGCGGCCGTGAGGGCTGTGCGCCATCCCAACTGTGAAGTGCTTGATTTGCCCGTGGATAAATATGAACTATGGAAAGATTTAATATTTAATTTTAATCCTGCGCGGATGCTGTAATATAGTCAAAATATTTACGTTAATGAAATAAAGGATAAAAGAATGGCTAGAGAGAATTTTGGTGAAGAAAATGTAAGTACAAGTAAATTTTACATGTTTCGCTGTCTTATTGTTATGGCGCACGCAGATGGTGAAATTTGTGATGAAGAGCGTGCCTATATTTCCGCTTTCATTAACCGTTTACCCTTTACGCAAGAGCAAGAAGAAATTCTAGAGAAAGATTTTGAAGAAGCACAACCAATTGGAAAATTATTGACCTATATCAATGATCCTCTATATCGAGGGCAGGTTGTTTATTTCGCTAGAATTATGGCTTACAAAGATGGTGAGTTGCATCCGAATGAGGAAGCATTGTTAGAAAGATTAAATGCTAATGCGACTGATGGATTGGATATGGAGGCTATTAAAGCGCATGTTACTAAGGCTGTTGCTATTGATTTAAACGTTCATGATATTGAAATGGATAAGGCGAGAGGTAGACCTACAAAAGGCGGTCATCCGATTCCTTGGCTACAATGGTTGGATGAAGTTTTACTGAAATTAGGTATCGATATTCTGCGCGATTAACGTACAGAATTTACATTTTTACAAAACGAGAAACGTTATGAAACATATTATCTTTGCTGTCTGTCTACTACTTATCGCTATTGCGCCTGCAAAGGCACAATTAACGGTTGATATCACGAGTGGTAAGTTGGAGGCGTTGCCGATTGCGGTTAGTAATTTTCATGCTGATGCGCCTGATCGTGTAAAGCTTGCGACAGAAATTCCTGCGATTATCGCGAAGAATTTGGAAAGCTCTGGGCTGTTTTCGCCGCTAAATAAAAACAGCTTCATTCAAACGCCTGAGTCGATCAAGCAAGATGATCCACGTTTCGGTGAGTGGCGTGCGATTAACGCGCAAGCGTTAGTGTCTGGTAATGTGACGCGCGCAGATGATGGGCGTACGCGTGTTGAATTTCGTTTGTGGGATGTGTTTTCGCAACAGCAATTAACGGGCATGGCCTATATGACGACAGACCAAAACTGGCGTCGCATTGCGCATATTATCTCTGATGATATTTATAAACGTATCACGGGGGAAGATGGATATTTTGATACGCGTATTGTTTATATTTCTGAAAGTGGAGCGCCGAACCAACGTATAAAACGTTTGGCGATTATGGATCAGGATGGAAAGAACCATCGTTACCTAACGCCAGCAGGGCAGCTTGTTCTAACGCCACGTTTCTCACCGACGGCGCAAGAAATTACGTACATGTCATATAAGAGTGGCGCTCCGCGTGTCTATCTTTACAACATTGATACGGGTCGCCAAGAAGTGTTGGGTAATTTCCCAGGTATGACCTTTGCGCCACGCTTCTCGCCTAATGGGAACAGCATTATCATGAGTAAATCTACGAATGGGAATAGTGATATTTTCGAAATGGATTTACGCTCACGTAAGACAAAGCAACTTACCAATAATAGTGGTATTGATACGTCACCATCATATGCACCAGACGGGCGTCAGATTGTGTTTGAATCAGATCGTGGTGGATCACAACAGCTTTATACGATGGATTCAAATGGTGGAAATACAAAACGTATTACCTTTAGCAAGGGGCGCTATGCGAACCCTGTTTGGTCACCGCGTGGTGATTTGATTGCCTTTACCAAGATGCTTGGTGGTCAATTCTATATTGGGGTTGTACGTCCTGATGGATCGGGCGAGCGTTTGATCACAAAGGCGTACCATGTGGAAGGGCCAAGCTGGTCACCAAATGGTCGTGTGCTGACATACTTTAAGGAGAGATCAACCAATGGTGGGCGTTCACGTTCAGCGAAGTTATATGCGATTGATTTAACGGGGTATAACGAGCGTCAATTACCAACACCGCAAGATGGATCAGACCCAGCTTGGTCACCGATTAATCCATAATAGGTTTTAGCACTTTTCTGCGCCAAACGACTAAAATGATAAAGGCGGCGTTCATGACGACGAGCGAGAATGGGTAGAGTGCTGTTGTGGCACTTACGTTTTCTAGTGCAAATAGAGCTAAAGTGAATTTAAAGAACGCCATGATATAAGCGATGATTGCTTCCTCATTTGGCTTCATCCATGATTTTCGAAAGGTTGGATAGAATGCTAGGGCGTCAATGATGCTGATTATGATCACGGAATAGAGAGCGTTATTAGTGACCATCCAAATTGGAATGGCGCTAAGCGCGCTAATAAAAACTAACCAATCACTTCGTGTGATATCTTTCTCACCGTAAAAATAGGCGTAACCAGCAATGAAGAAGCTGATTGTTGCGCTTAATCCTGTGATCCATGCACCTGCACTATCGCTGATTTGAGCAAAGAAAGCGATGGCGGTTAATGATGCCCAAATAATCCATGTAAACATATGGGGTTTGGTGATACCTGCAAGCATTGAACGACAATATTCAGTATACCCTATTAGTGTTAGGATAATCGCAATGATGGCAAAGGTGGTTTTAATGTCCATAAAGGCTAACTAACTTTATCAAAACTGAAGCCATTAAATGATTGGTCGGTGGGCATTATTTCTATTGAGTTGACGTTAAACTCTGGTGGTTGTGTGGCGAGCCAGACAAGTGTTTTTGAGATATGCTCTGCGGTTAATTTGCGGTAGCCGTCATAGACTTTGTCGGCTTTATCTTTGTCGCCTTTAAAACGTACGATAGAAAATTCAGTTTCGACAGCGCCTGGTTCAACGGCGGTGACGCGTACATTTTTACCCTTTAGGTCGGCACGTAGGGCGAGAGAGAAGTGATTTACAAAAGCTTTTGAACCACAATAAACATGCCCACCCGGATAGGCATAGTTGCCTGCTATAGAGCCAATGTTAATAATGTGCCCATTTTTATTTTTGATCATTGTAGGAAGCACGGCGTGGGTTGTGACGACGAGCCCCTTGATGTTTGTATCAATCATTTGCATGAAATCTTCGGTGGCTTGATTTTGGAATGGTTCTGAACCGAGAGCGAGGCCAGCATTATTTATAAGGAGGTCAATATTCTTAAAATCATCAGGCAGATCATCGATAGATTTTTTGACAGCCTCTAGGTCGCGAATATCTTGCGCGATAATGTGAACAGGAACGGAGAGGGCTTTTTGAAGCTCTTCTAACTTTTCAGTACGTCTGCCAGTAGCAATTAATTTACAATCAGGATATTGCGACGCGAATAACTCTGCTGTGGCGCGCCCAAAACCAGAGGTGGCGCCAGTGATCATAATGATTTTTGGGTGATAGTTCATATGCGTCATTAAATCCCTATGGTTATTTCCCATTTCATGGGAATAAGCGTCATATTAATGGGGTGAGAGAAACCAGACTCTTTTTTCCATGCGGATAAATCATTTTTAATTAATTCAGATAGGTTAGGTTGTTTTTCCATGATGCCTTCTGACATTTCAATGAATATCTCGATGGGGTCAATTTTTACTTTAACTTGTGGGAAGTTTGCGTAGACCATAACTTCTTTAATATTGGTTTTGTCAGACACAATTTCTTGCATTGCTATTGATAGGTTTTTAATTTCGTCGGCTGTTGCGACGTCATTATCATATTCTATATGGATTAAAGGCATAAAATTTTCCCTGTTGTGCTGAGTGTTTGATTGAACAATACATATTTATTGAGTCTATGGCAATGTGCCTTGCGCTCATGTTTTTATTGGCATTTATTGTTTTCAAATTCGATTGTGGAATGGCAGATATCGAATTTATCATGTAATAACGTTTTAATGGTTATTTTGATGATATCAATATTTTGTGGATTATCAATAACGACATGGGCTTCTAGGGCTGTCTTTTGCTCATTGATTTGGCGGATGTGGATGTGGTGAACGTCTTGAACACCGTCGATAGTCTCGATCGCGGTTTTGACTTCTGGGATATCAATATCTTCTGGGGTGCCGTCCATGAGTAAGTGAATGGCTTTTGGAATCTCGGCGAAGCCGTGCCATAAAACATAGGCGGCGATGACGAGGGTTAAGGCCGCATCTACCCAAACCCAACCATAAAGCATGATGAGAATACCTGCCACGATCACTCCAACGGAGGCAAGCGCATCTGTGAGGTTATGAATGAAGGCCGCGCGCATATTCATGCTGTTTTTTGATTGGCTATAGGTGAGGGCGGCGGTGAATATGTCGACAGTTAAGGCGACACTGGCGACTAATATTACAATCCAGCCATCAATGGACACAGGTGCGTAGAAGCGTTGAATGGCTTCGAAAATTAAATACAGGCCGATAACAATTAGCAGTGTGAAGTTAATGAGTGCGGCAATTGTCTCTGCGCGTTTATAGCCAAAAGTTTTATTTTGGTCGGCAGGCTTGCGCCCGATGCGAATAGCGATGAGAGCGATTAGTAGGGATGCTGCGTCGCTTAAATTGTGGAGTGCATCGGCGATTAAGGAAAGGCTTCCTGAAATTAGACCACCCGCAATTTGGGCTATTGTTAGGAGGCCATTGGCGAAAACAGCTAACCATAAACGACGCTCGCTTGTGGTCGATGGATCAATATGATGGTGGTGGCAGGTGTGTTTTTTAGCCATCAAGCTTTCCTTTGTTTTTTGAATACACGTTCAATGGCTTGGTAATTTTCAACCATGTCTTCGTAAGGGATAACGCTCGTTTTTTTGAGTTCGCTGATGGGCGTGTGCGGAGAGACGGATAAGAATTCGTATATCTCTTTTAGCTTTTCATCTTGATTTTCGATGAGGTCTTGATAGTCGATGGATAAATAAGGGCAGGAAATATTTTTTACGAGTGTGTTCAATGTTGCTGATAATAATTTTTGTTTTTTATAGAGTTTCTTCACGCGATAAGGGTCTAATCTTATAGTATCAGTATTTTGATCATCTTCTTCACTCAAGCTGTGGAAGTTATCTCTTTTTTCAGCAATGGCGTATGAGATGACGCGTTGTTGCGTATCACGCGTGAGGTGAATGAGATGGATGTTGTTCTTGCGACAATAAAGAATGACTTCGGGGTGGCTGATAAATGGGTAGGCCATTAATTTGAACCCAACAGTCTTTTCAGATTGTGCAAAAACGTAATCAAGGTATGCATTTGTTATTTTAGGGCGACGCGCTTTATGTTTTGCACGGAAACGAAAGAATTTCTCGGGGTCATTTTTTCGAAGTTCTTGATATTTTTTTGGTACGTCATAGGGCAGGAACAATTCACCAAACATGGAAATGTCGGTGTGGTCATTTAGAAGCGTATCTAACCAAGTGGAACCTGAACGCGGGGTTGTTAAAAGAATGAATTTTTTCATTATGCTTATTATAGGCTTTGTTTTTAACTTTTTCACAAATAATAAAAATAATTTGTCACTTTATTCGTTTTAAAACATAGGTAGTATTAGCCAAACTCTATAAGATATTGAGATAATCGAATAATTTGTGTGTGTTATCGAACACAGCCATGGCGACAACGCCGAGTAGTACGCCTAGCTCCCATGAGATATTTAGGGTTTTATAGGCGATATAGCCCGTAAACATATAGCCGACCAATAGGCAGAAAATGGTGTATGACTGTATTTGTGGGTGGTCGATGCCGCCATAGAATGCGGCAAAGATAATTGGCAAATATAAGACCAGCATAGGGATTTCAAACCAGTTATAGGCAATAGCAAAGCGGTAAAAATGCTCTTCAAGGTCAAGTTTTTTACAGAATTGATTAACGATCAACATATAGAGGGCTAGGGGCGCAGCGACTTTGATGGCCAATAGAATGATCAAAATAGGTAACTCTACGCCTGTGGACTTGGTTAAATATATGGCGACCAGAAATGGAAACATTAAAAGAGGTATATAAAAAGAGCGTAATGTCGCAGATTTTGAGACCATAAAGCGGTCTGTGCCACCTTTCATGAACAACATTGTCTCAAAACAGCCTAATAAGTTGGATTTAACTTCTTCTTTAGAAAACATCATAATATAGCACCCCGTAGTTTATACCTTATCTATTATCATAGCAGATTGAGGCGTAATTGTCATATTTTTGAGGTGGTTAGCGGGGTTTTAAATAAAAGTAGGTTGGGGCGATAAATTTAGCTTTTTAGAGGTTAGGGGCATTGTTAATAGATCAGATGACATGCAATTAAAGTCAGAATTTCTTATAGGGAGCGGTGTTTATGCTGATTACGACATATAACCCCTGAGAATGAGGAAAAAGAGGAGAATGTTGATACGTATGGCTTTAGAGCATCTCTTGAACTTACTTTCCAGTGAAATTTCTTAAGTAACTGTATCTAAACAGTAATTGTGCAAATTATAACATAAAATACTGTAATATGTAAAATTAATTTGATAATTATATTGATTTTTCATGAAAAGTTTGGCATGTTACCTACATTACATAAACAAATAATTAATAAAAACTGTAATAAACGAATTTAATTTAGATTTATCAAGGGGAGGGTAAATCACTACATGAAATCAGCAGAATCTTATAATCGGACCGTTACATTTCATTTTTCTCCCTCAGTGTGCCTATTTTTAAATTTACAGCCAGATGACTTAAAACAAGTTGTTACAGCCGGCTGAACATTAAATTACCAAAGATTATTCATCGAAAACTTAAGGAAGTATAATAATGACTGACACTATCACAAACCCTGACCTAACTCTAACAGAAGGCGGTATCGACGATGATACGTTTGTTTATGCAGGTGGACATGTTATTTATACAGAATTGGGAGGTACGGATGTTATTGAACTACCAGCAGAATTTAGACTTTCTGACTTACAATTTTCTAGACTTATCTCAATATCTGACACAGGTGAAGTTTGTGATGATCTCTTTATTGGTATCGACGGTGCTAATAGTATTCTTTTAAGCGGTCACTTTTTAAATAATGGCGGAGGTTCAATCTTTGAAACACTTCGTTTTAGTGATGGTTCTGGTGATTTTAATATTGCTGACTTTTCTTTTCAGACAATTGGCACGGATGATGCGCAAACAATTACAGGTGTTTTAGCATCACAGGGGAGTGTTAATGACAACATTCAAGCCCTTGGTGGTGACGATCACATTATCGATGGTGAAGGTAATGACAGAGTATTTGGTGGTGATGGCGATGATCGTTTCACAATTGGTGCAGGTAGAGATGAATTGCGCGGTGAAGCTGATAACGATCTCTTTGAGTATGAGCAAGGAAGCGTCTCTAGTTTCTTAAGTAATTTCATCCACGGTGGTGAAGGTATTGATACACTTGATTTCAGCAAT
The DNA here is from genome assembly GCA_018608245.1 of Alphaproteobacteria bacterium. GTDB lineage: Bacteria > Pseudomonadota > Alphaproteobacteria > Micavibrionales > Micavibrionaceae. The sequence goes on from JABAZY010000066.1 coordinate 11,577, forward strand.
TTTGAAGCTGGAGCGGGCGTAAGGGTTGATCTTTCTAACGCCAACAGAAGTTTTGTAGAAAGCATGGAAAATCCTGAAGGGCGCGATGATATAGCCTCTGTAGAAGTTGTCATTGGAACTCAAAATAATGATGCAATAACTGGTGGCGATGTAAACGAAACATTCACGGGTGGTCAAGGTAATGATGATCTTCGTGGTGGCTTAGGGGATGATACTTATTTTTATGCTCTTGGTGATGGCAATGATACTGTTGAAGACACGCAAGGCGCAGCAGATAGAATTCTTTTTGGCGCAGGTATTACCCTTCCACAGTTAAGCTTCGTTGAAAGTGGTGATGACTTAATTATTGATACTGACGGATCTGGCCTTAATCAAATTACGATCATCAACCATTTTGTAGATGGTGTTGATGTTGTTGAGACTATTGAATTTGACGATGGTTCAACATTTGATTTAGCTACAGTAACTGTTAACCAAGCACCAACAGCTATCGATGATGATTTCACTGGTTTTGTTGATCAAAATGTAACAGGTAATGTTTTGGCTGATAATGGTAATGGCGAAGATAGCGACCTAGATGGTGATACTTTAAATGTTGTGGCACAAACTGTTTTAACGGCGCAAGGCGGTAGCGTTGATATTTTTGCTGATGGTAATTTTTCTTATACGCCAGACACTGATTTTGTTGGCTCAGATAGTTTTAGCTATACGGTTACAGATGGTCGCGGTGGTTCTGCTATAGGTACTGTGAATATTGATATTAGCGCTGCACCAAACACAGATCCAATCGCGCAAGACGATATATATAATGGGGGGCATAACTTAGATGTAGTGGGTAATGTACTTATTGATAATGGAAATGGTGAAGATGCTGACCCAGATGGTGATATCTTAAGCGTTGTTGCTGGCGTTATTACAACGGCGCAGGGTGTATCAGTTACACTTAATGCAGAAGGTGATTTCACTTATACACCATTGGATGGTTTTTCAGGTGTAGATAGTTTTGACTATGAGTTAATTGATGGCCGTAATGGTACAGATATTGGTACAGTGACACTCAATATTGCGCCTGATAATTTGCCACCAACACCTGGTGATGATTCATTTATTACAAATGAAAATGTTGCAACTTCAGGTAACTTAATGGCTGATAATGGTAACGGTGATGATGGTGACCCTGAAGGCGGTTTATTAACTATTCAAGCAGCAAGCTTTACCACTGCGCAAGGTGCTCAAGTTGATATTACTGAAGAGGGTGAATTTACCTATACGCCGGCTGAAAATTTTAGCGGAAATGATGGCTTTGAATATACGTTAGTTGACGCGGAAGGTAATACTGCGATCGGAACAGTTACGGTTCAAGTGTTTGCCAATGAAATTACTGTGCGTGATGATGAGTTTAGCGTTGATGAAGGTGCTGAGCTTACAGGTAACGTATTAGCAGATAACGGTAACGGTGTGGATAGTGATCCAGATGATGATAGTTTAACAGTTCGTGCAGATAGTTTTACAACGGCACTAGGTGGCTCAGTAATTATTTCTGCAGAGGGTGATTTTATTTATACGCCCGCCGCAGATTTTAGTGGCGCTGACAGCTTTGATTATGCTGTGTCAAATGATGACGGCGAAGTAGCTATAGGTACGGTAAGCATTAATGTTGTTTCCAGTAATGATGCGCCAGTAGCACAAGATGATAGCTTTGCTGTTGATGAGGGTGCTCAACTTACAGGTAATGTATTAGCAGATAACGGTAACGGCGTGGATAGCGATCCAGATGGTGATGATTTAACTGTAACCGCAGGAGTTTTTGCATCGGCGCAGGGCGGACAAGTTACACTTAATGCAGAAGGTGATTTCACTTATACATCTGCTACAGATTTTAGTGGTGACGATAGTTTTGAGTACACATTGTCTGATGGTCAGGGTGGAGAGACAACAGCTACAGTATCTATTGAAGTAAATGCTGTGAATGATAACCCAGTTGCTAATGATGATGCGTTCACTGGTAGTGAAGGTGCAATTGTTTCAGGTAATGTGTTGACTGATAATGGAAATGGTGCGGATTCTGATGCTAACGGTGATGATTTAAAGGTTATTGCAGGAACGTTCGCGACAGCACAAGGCGGAAGTGTAGACGTTTTAGCGAATGGTGATTTTACTTATACGCCAGCTGAAAATTTCAATGGTGCGGATAGTTTTGATTATACATTACTTGATGGTCAAGGTGGATCAGACA
>JABAZY010000010.1:0-31162 GCA_018608245.1 Alphaproteobacteria bacterium
GAACTAGGTAATAAATCGCCATTATTAGAAAATTCTTTGGCGCAAGCAGAATCTTTAGAAAAACATTTAAATAGCGCAGAAAATTCAGAGTTTAAGACATTTTTATCAATGCGCTATTGGCACCCCATGGCAAATAAAGTAGCTAAAGAAGTAAAAGATTATGATGCTGATAAATTATTTTTACTGCCTTTATATCCACAATTTTCAACGACAACGACACGTTCTTCTTTTGAAAGTTGGGCAAATGCTGCAAAAAAAATAAAGTTAAAAACACCAACAACTGCAATTTGCTGTTATCCGTTTGATATGGGATTTCTGAAGGCGTCAGCTGAAAATATTCAAAAAACTTATGACCAAGCAAAAAAAGAAACAGGCAAAGCTCCCCGTATTTTATTTTCTGCTCATGGATTGCCAGAGAAAATTATTAAGCAAGGCGATCCATATCAATGGCAATGTCAACAAACCGCACAAAAAATTGTTGATGTGTTAAATATTAAAAATCTTGATTGGACAATTTGTTACCAAAGTCGTGTTGGACCACTTCAATGGATTAAACCTTCCACTGATGAGACAATTAAAAAAGCAGCTCAAGACAAAGTACCTGTCGTTATTTACCCACATGCCTTTACACAGGAGCATGTTGAAACCCTTGTTGAGCTTGAAGTTGAATACCGAGAGATGGCCGAAGAAATGGGCTTACATGATTTCTATCGTGTGCCTACAGTTGGCACAAATGAATTATTCATTAAAGGATTAGCTGATATTGTACATAAACAACTCGGCGCACTAAAAGTGACGTCTGATGAAGGTCAGCCTTTATGCCCTTCTGATTTTTCTGAATGCTGTATGCGTCAAAGTAATTCTTGATTTACTGGATTATTGGATCAGCTGGCGTGCCAACTGAAGCGGGAATTGTTACAATTTTTTCTTGAACCGTCTCATCAGTGGTAACAATATGTCCATCGTTATCACTAGGATATAAACGACTACCCATTGCTAGACCAGTTATGCCGAGGCACAACAAAGCAGTTCTTCCGGCAACTTTAGGTTTGAATTCTTTTCGTGCAATATCAAATAGAGCACTTAAATGTTTTTTTGAAGATTTTTTTAATGCCCAAAGCCCTGTAGTTGCCGTAACCACTACGCCAAGTGCTAAATCAGTAGCGCCGCCTATAATTAAATAACTCGGTGCGCCTAGCCCAAGCCCGACCACGGTTAAAGAAGCTCCATAAAAAATATTTGTTATCCCAGAGCTGTGAAAATGTCCCCGTGTAATATGTGCGGACATACTTTTTATCTTCTTTGCGAATGGGTTAAATATATCCTTGAGTGATGTCATAAACACACATTTTATTATTAATAATGCAATAAACGTACGCCCCATAAAATAATCTGTCAAATACGTGAGGGCACTAATAGCGTGACAGTATGCTATGAATAGATTAAATAATAACCATGCAAGATTTCATCGGACAATATTATAATTGGTTTAAGGCGTTTCATATCATTGCGGTGATGGCTTGGATGGCGGGCATGTTATATTTGCCTCGTTTATTTGTGTATCACGCGGGCGCAAAAGCTGGCTCAGAAATGTCTGAAACATTTAAAACGATGGAGCGCCGACTGTTGAAGTTCATTATGAACCCAGCAATGATCCTTAGCTGGTTGTTTGGCGGTCTGATGCTTATCAGCAATATGAGCGGTCTGATGGCGCAGCCTTGGATGCATATGAAGCTTACAGCTATTGTTCTAATGACTATCATTCATATGCTGTACGCGCGTTGGTACAAGGGCTTTTTTCGGGATGAAAACCAGAAAACAGCTAAATTCTATAAAATTTGGAATGAAGCACCAACAATTTTAATGATTATTATTGTTATAATGGCTGTGGCAGAGCCGTTTTAAGAGGTTATTTAGTCATAACGCTTCATTTGCGGTAAAAAATTATTGACTTGAGGGGTAGATAACCCTATAACAGCTTTATCTTATTTAGATTTCACAACATAATTTGGTTTGTAAGGCTTGAGTTTTAGCCGTTTGCGCGAGAAAAATTTAAAATAGCGCATCTAAAGATAAGATTAACGATTTTTCAGTATAATAATATAAGTGAACGTTTAACCTATTCAAAAACAAAGAGTTTTTAGCATTCTCTATTCAATAGAGAATAAAATCACAAAATTTCCCCATAAAATACAGAGACGAATATGAATCTACAGGAATTAAAAACGCGCTCCCCTTCTGAGCTATTAGCTTTCGCAGAAGAATTAGAGATCGAAAATTGTAATACAATGCGTAAACAAGACATGATGTTTGCGATTTTGAAGCAATTAGCGGATCAGGACGTGCCTATTGATGGCGGCGGCGTTTTAGAAGTTCTTCAAGATGGATTTGGGTTTTTGCGCTCACCAGAAGAAAATTACCTACCAGGACCTGATGATATTTATGTGTCACCTTCTCAAGTACGACGTTTTGGGATGCGTACAGGAGATATTATTGAGGGTGAAATTCGTGCCCCTAAAGAGTCAGAGCGTTATTTTGCGCTTTTAAAACTAAATACTATTAATGGTGAGCAACCAGAGAAAATTCGTCACCGTATCAATTTTGATAACCTGACACCGCTTTACCCAGATCGTAAGATCAAGTTGGAGCGTGAAGACCCAACGAAAAAAGCTAATACACAACGCGTGATCGAGCTTGTATCACCTATTGGTTTTGGTCAGCGTGCATTGCTTGTTGCGCCCCCAAGAACTGGTAAGACAGTGATGTTACAGAACATTGCGACTTCTATCGCTGAAAATCACCCTGATGCTTATTTATTGGTACTACTTATCGATGAGCGTCCTGAAGAGGTGACGGACATGGCGCGTAGTGTGCGTGGTGAAGTTATTTCATCAACATTTGATGAGCCGGCTTCAAGACACGTACAGGTGGCTGAAATGGTTTTAGAAAAAGCGAAACGTTTGGTTGAACATAAACGTGACGTCATTATTCTGCTAGACTCAATTACCCGTCTGGCACGTGCTTATAATACTGTTGTTCCTAGCTCTGGTAAGGTTCTAACCGGTGGTGTGGATGCAAATGCACTGCAACGTCCTAAGCGTTTCTTTGGGGCGGCGCGTAATATTGAGCAAGGTGGATCTTTAACCATCATTGCAACAGCTTTGATTGACACAGGGTCACGTATGGATGAGGTTATCTTTGAGGAATTTAAAGGTACAGGTAACTCAGAAATCGTTATGGATCGTAAGATTGCTGATAAACGTGTCTTCCCTGCGATTGATATTCAAAAATCTGGTACACGTAAAGAAGAGCTGTTGGTCGATAAAGATACATTACAAAAAATGTGGGTATTGCGCCGTATTCTTAACCCAATGGGTACAGTTGACGCGGTTGAATTCTTACTTGGTAAGATGAAAGAAACTAAGAGCAATGATGAATTCTTTAATGGTATGAATCAGTAAGTTCTATTTCAAGAAATACCATGCTGGCGTCAAAGCGCCTGTATGTCTTGTGATTTCAACTATAATCAATAAAATTACAGCAGCTCCTATAAAACTCCAAAGCCCGCTACTATGTGTTTTAGGTGATGGTATTTTTCCATTACCAGCATTCTTAAGGGTCGCTAACACTTTTTGCATAGAACGTTTGGCCGTTGTTTTGATTATGAAAGCGCCTAATAGCCCACCTATTGGAATTAAGGATAAATCAGCTAACATTTTAAACATATCATTTTGTAAATGAGGCATAACGATGCCTCTGATAGGCCCGATAAAATAAGCTGCATCCAATAATGAAATTATAAATAAGGCAATACCCAAGCCAACATAGCGCGGTTTTCTTGTTACGTTGGCAAAAGCTTTGTTGCTGAAAATAATGAGGTTATGAAGCCTTTTATCGCTGGCGCCCATAGGGTATTTTTTCTTAAGTTGGGCGTACGCACGTTTTTTCGGCATAGTTAGGCTTAAGTTGATAGCATTATTAACCAAGCGGTATTTGCTCGCATTTTGTATATGTTCAGAAACTGACCCTTCACCTGCGGCAGCTTTATTAATCTCTTTAAAGCCCTTCGCTGTGAGTTTGTCTAAGAAGGGCGGAACCTTTAACAATTTGCAATTATAGCCAAAAACATTGAAGGAAATAGTATTTTTCCCTATAGAGATATCTAAATCACCATAGGGAAATTGTGTTGCGTATTTTATTGCTAATCCATCATCTTTGCGCCTGACAGCTTCTGCTTCTATGAGAATATGTTTTTTCTCAACTAAGTTAGAGCCGTTATTCTCCATTAGTGGGACAACGTTGTTAGGAATGGTTGTGCGGTCTATTTCAAACAACGTTTTAAGTTTGATAACTAAATTAGTGACATGAGCAAAAATGCCGGCACCACCGCAATTACTACAGCTTTGCGTACCTACTCCGCGACATTGACGGCAATTAATGGTTCCTCTTTTTTGGCATAATGGGCAGCCAGATTGTTGGCGCCCGTGGCATTTGTTGCACTGAATTTGTTTACCTTCAGCGCCTTGCATATAACCTGACCCACGACAATGCATACAAGTTATTAATGTTTTTCCATGGCACTGTGTGCACATTTCTTGCTTACGTCCATTACATCTATTACAAGCGGTTTTGGAATGCCCATTACATGATTTGCATGCCTCATGTAGTGTGTAGCTTTTACTTAGGGCATCTAGGGCAAAATATTCACCGTGCAGGCTAAACCCCTGGTCAGGCCGTTCAATTAAAAGGTTCGAAATCTTTTTTCTTGTTTCGTCATTTTTTAATAATTTATCTACTGTTTGAGTAATGTCTTTCTCAATTTCAGCTGGATCTTTCATTAAATTACCGATAATTGATTTACCTTTTTTAGTCTCATGGGTAACCTCTGTGTGAATTTCAATATGCGTAAGCGCTTCACATTTGACGGTAGAACCTTCTGATTTTTTTATATTGACTTGATCAACCTTAACACCGTTCCCTTTGCACAAGGCGCGTATCTTTTTTAGGGCACGGGTAGGAAGCTCGTTCGGATCGTTTGGAGGCGTTTCAGCATTACTCATAATGGTTTATCGCTGTTTAAGCGCCCTCTTCAGCAGATATAATTAAATTATCTTTCAAAAACTCAATCGTTCTATCATCGGCTATTTTTGCAGCTTCTGGGCTATAATTGTCACCACCTGTGCGGGTAAATGCATGGTCGACATCATCGTAGAAATGCAGTTTTACCTTATTATTTTTGCTTAAAGACGCATCGATTTTTTCTTGCGCTTCAGGGGGCACGAAGCCATCTTTTTTTGCAATATGTATCATCATATTGTTTTTTAATTTATTGGCATCAGACAACATATTCTCTATACCAACACCATAATATGAGACACTTGCATCTATATTGCTCTGACACCCCAGTAAGTAAGCTAGTTTTCCGCCAAGGCAATATCCCAAGCAGCCAACTTTACCAACTGTTTTCATTTCTTTATTTATAACATTTAGAGTTGATTTCAAATCTTGTACACCAAGCTCGACATTAAATTCATTAAATAGTTTGAATGCGCGCTCTAATTCCTCAGGCACTTGATCTGATAGTTGAATGTGATGTTCTGTTCGCCAAAAAAGATCTGGGGCGATCGCAATAAAGCCTTGGGAGGCGAGCCAGGCGCACTTCTCACGAATATCGTCATTTACGCCAAAAATTTCTTGGATAACGATAACGCAAGGGACGGGATTAGTCGTCTCTCTTGGTAATGTGATGTGAGCCGCAAATGTGTGCCCATCTTCTGATTGAATGGCTATTACTCTTGTTGGATAATGCATGGCAAACCTATTATTTTAAACTACCTTAGAAATCTATCATGGCGTTACTGTTACGCCAATAGCTCTTATTGCCCTTATCTATATTGTTTCTGTCTGTGTTGTTTATATGAGTTTGCTATGATATATGTCGCAGATATTAGTGATTAGAAAGTATTGAATAAATGTCAGCAGAGACAATTTTTGCGTTATCAAGTGCGGCTGGGAAAGCGGGAGTATCTGTCATCCGTGTTTCTGGTGATGATGCGTGGTGTACGCTTGAGCATTTGTCGTCTGTAGATCTTAGTAAGTTCACGCCTAGATCATCAAAAATGATAGCCTTAAAAAACCCCGTTTCACATGAAACAATAGACCATGCTTTGGTCATTGGGTTCCGAGGCCCCCACAGTTTTACTGGAGAAGATGTTATCGAGTATCATTGCCACGGCTCACCGGCCGTACTAGAGGAAATGATGGGTGTATTAGGAGTCATACCCAACTGCCGTATGGCAGAACATGGCGAATTTACTCGCCGCGCTTTTGAAAATGAAAAGATGGATTTGACAGAAGCTGAAGCCATAGCTGATTTGATTGATGCAGAAACAAAGGCACAGAAAAATCAGGCATTGGCGCAAATGGGCGGGGCGCTCTCGGATTTATATAATGGCTGGGCAGAAGAGCTAACTAAGGCATTGGCTTATGTCGAAGCTATCATTGATTTCCCAGATGAAGAAGTGCCTGACGAAGAAACATCAAAGGCGAAACCAGCAATAGAAGCATTGATAGATAAAGTTAACGCTCATTTAAATGATGATAGGCGAGGAGAACGCTTACGTGACGGTTTGCGTTTGGTCATTATTGGTGCGCCGAACGCAGGAAAATCCTCGCTTGTTAATGCTTTGGCACAGCGTGATGTGGCTATTGTTTCTGACATTGCAGGCACTACCCGTGACGTGATTGAGGCGCATTTAAACCTAGGAGAATATCCAGTTATCTTGGCTGATACAGCAGGATTACGCCCAGACCAGATTGGCAGTATTGGTCAAGATTCAATCGAGAGCGAGGGCATTAAACGAGCTCTTAAGCACGCGGAAGAAGCGGATATCCGTATTTTACTTTTTGATGGTACTGAAAATGCGCCCGATAAAAATACATTGGATCTAATTGATGATCGTTCATTAATAATTATTAATAAGACAGATATAATCGAAAAAAGTGCACCATTGTTTCACGTGAAACAATTTGAGAGAGCGCTCAAAATTTCAACAAAAACTGGTGAGGGCTTAGAGGATTTTTTAAATATGTTAACAAAACTTATTTCACGTAAAATGTCCGTTTCACGTGAAACGCCATCATTAACGCGCCAGCGTCACAGAGATGCCTTAGAAGATTGTGCTGAAAGTTTGACGATTGCAATAAAGCAGCCATTACCAGAATTAATGGCGGAAGAGTTGCGCCATGCTCTACGAAAATTAGGCCGCATCACTGGGAGGGTTGACGTAGAAGACCTGCTTGATGTTATTTTCAAAGATTTCTGTATTGGAAAATGACTCGCTTTTTAGGGTGACTATAGTGTATAGCTATCCCAATGAATAATTTGAGCGCACAAAATAAAAAAGACTATGACGTTATTATCGTTGGTGGCGGTCACGCAGGTTGTGAAGCCGCGGCAGCTTCGGCGCGCCTTGGTGCTAAAACAGCATTACTAACACATCGTTTGGATACAATTGGCGTCATGTCTTGCAACCCTGCCATTGGTGGTTTGGGAAAAGGGCATTTAGTACGCGAAATTGATGCGCTTGACGGTGTCATGGGGATTGTTACAGACCGCTCAGGTATACAATATCGTATGCTGAATGCCTCAAAGGGACCTGCTGTAAGAGGACCCAGAACACAAGCTGATCGAAAGTTGTACCGTGAGGCAATGCAAGAAACCCTAAGTGATTATCCTAATTTGACGTTGCTTGAAGGCGGTGCTGAAGACCTAATTATCAAAGATTCTGAGATTGTTGGCGTTATTACGGGCCATGGAGAAGAACTTTTTTGTCACGCTGTTGTTTTAACAACGGGCACTTTTCTTCGTGGATTGATCCATCGAGGGGAAGAAAAGATACCGGCCGGTCGCGTAGGTGAGAAACCAACTATTGGCTTAGCAGTCACGTTAGAGAAACTAGGTTTTCCGCTGGCACGTCTTAAAACAGGCACGCCAGCTAGATTGGATTCACGTACGATTAATTACGATGGGTTAAATATTCAGCCACCAGATGCAAGTCCGGTTCCTTTTTCTTTCATGAATGATAAAATAAATGTGCCACAAATTGACTGTCACATTACCTATACGAATGAAAAAACTCATGAAATCATTCAAGATAACCTTCACTTAGCGCCTATGTATTCAGGGCAAATTGACGGTACTGGCCCACGCTATTGCCCATCTATTGAAGATAAAATTGTTCGTTTTGCTGATAAGGACCGCCATCAGATATTTTTGGAGCCTGAGGGGCTTGATGATCCTACTATTTACCCAAATGGCATATCAAATGCGTTACCTATTGATGTTCAGGATGCTTTCTTAAGAACTATTAAGGGGTTAGAAAATGTAAAGGTTCTGGAGTGGGCTTATGCTATTGAATATGATTATTGTGATCCGCGTGATTTAAAAAACACGCTTGAAACTAAGCGGTTACCGGGATTGTTTTTGGCGGGTCAAATCAATGGAACAACGGGATACGAAGAAGCGGCCGCTCAGGGCTTAATGGCAGGACTTAATGCCGCTTTGCAAGCTAGAGACATTTGCAATAATGTTTCACGTGAAACAGCTGAAATATTTACGTTAGATCGCGCAGAAGCCTATATTGGTGTTCTTATTGATGATCTTATTTCACGTGGAACAACTGAGCCATATAGGATGTTTACCAGTCGTGCAGAGTATCGTTTAACGCTTCGCGCTGATAATGCCGATCAGCGGTTAACGGACAAGGGCCTTGCTCTGGGTTGCGTGAAATCAAAGCGCCAAAATGTCTGGCAGGCTAAGAAAAAAGGTCTTGTTTCAGGACGTAAAATCATTCACTCATTAAGCGGTACACCAGCTGAAATTGTAAAATTGGGCTTAAAAGTTAATCAAGATGGGCGTCGTAGAACGGCTTTTGACTTATTGCGCTATCCGAACATTAATTGGGATAATTTATCCGATATTTGGCCTGAAATGCTTGATATTAAATCACAAATTCGTGAACAGATTGAGATTGATGCGCTTTATGCGGGCTATATGGGGCGTCAAGAGGCAGATATCCTAGCTTTCCGCAAAGATGAGGCGTTAAAAATTCCAGAAAAATTGGATTATGCTGAAATTGGCGGACTATCCAATGAAGTGCGTCAAAAATTGGAAATAGTGCGCCCAGAAACATTAGGCGCAGCATCCCGTATTCCAGGTGTAACACCTGCGGCTGTTATTGCTTTATTGCGCCATGTTAAAAGGCGTAAAGCGGCCTAGATATGAGCGCCCATAATATAAATATTTCAGTAGATGCTGAAGCTAAATTAAAGCAATATCAGGAATTGCTTATAAAGTGGCAAGATAAAATTAATCTAATAAGCCCCAATACTGTTAACGATGCTTGGGAGCGCCATTTTGTTGATTCAATTCAAATAGAGCCACTATTGCCCGAGTCAGTAAAAGTAATTTTTGACTTAGGTTGCGGTGCAGGATTTCCTGGATTAGTTTTAGCTATGATGCGTCCAGAGCTAGATGTTCATTTAATAGAGTCTGATCAGAAGAAATGTTCGTTTTTAAAAGCCGTTTCACGTGAAACAAAAATTAACGTTTTGGTGCATAATGTGCGTATCGAGAAAATTGAAACTGATGTCGTTCCCGATGTGGTAACCGCTAGAGCGCTAGCTTCTCTTATCAACTTGTTTGATTATTGTGAAAATTGGATCACACAAAATTCCAAGATAGAATTAATCTTTCCAAAAGGCGCAAAAGCAGAGGAAGAATTAGCAGAATTAGAAAAAACATGGAAATTCAACCTCCGTACGTGCCCAAGCATTACAAGCGGAGAATCAAAAATACTAGTATTTTCAGATATTTACAGAGTGTGAATAAGAAAATAAATTATTCACTTAACGCTTGAACATTTTTGTTAAAATCGTATTATAAGTTTATATAATAAATACAACTTCGGGAATTGCTAATGGCATCACAATCAGTAAGAGATTATCTTTCCAGCCATGGAATTAATGATGAACCATCTGAAAGCAATGAGAATGCCTCATCTGTACGTTCCCCCAAAGACTCTAAAAAGAACGCTATTCCTCGTATATTATCAGTTGCTAACCAAAAGGGTGGCGTAGGAAAAACGACAACTGCTGTTAATTTGGCAACGGCTTTGTGCGCTATTGGTAAGCGGGTGCTACTTGTTGACTTGGATCCTCAGGGGAACGCAGGTACAGGCTTAGGCGTACGCCGTGCTGGTTTACGTGTGACAACGTATGATGTTATTTTTGAAGGCGCAGATGCGGTTTCTGCGGCACAACAAACAAAAGTACCTAAATTAGATGTTCTACCATCGTCAATTCATTTATCTGGTGCTGAAATTGAACTTGTAAGTGCGGATCGTCGTGAATTTCGTCTTCAATCTGCTTTGCGCGTACCTATGCCGTATGATTACGTGATTATTGATTGTCCGCCGTCATTAAGTTTGTTGACGTTAAATGCTTTAGTTGCATCAGATTCAATAGTGGTGCCGTTGCAATGTGAATTTTATGCGTTGGAAGGTCTTAGCCATTTAGTTAAAACAATAGAACGTGTGCGTAAAGGTTTTAACCCTAGATTAGATATTCATGGTGTCGTTCTAACAATGTTTGATAAACGAAATAATTTATCTGCCATGGTGGCCGATGATGTCCGTGAGCATTTTGGTGATAAGGTTTATAAAACAATAATTCCGCGTAATGTTAGGTTATCTGAAGCACCATCGTTTGGGTTGCCGGCTATTATTTACGATATGCGTTGTCCAGGAGCAAAGGCTTATATTAACTTAGCAAAAGAAGTTTTAAAGCGTGAAAAAGAATTAATTGGTAAAAGACAACAATTAAATCAAGATGATAATACCCATAGTGATTTTTCTGAAGAAGCGGTTTAACCAATGTCTCCTAAAAAAGAAAATAATGACAAAATGCCTTCTAAAAAACGAGGCCTAGGGCGCGGTTTAGAAGCATTATTTGAAGATGAGGAAGCTACCTATCCACAAGTGGAGCGCCGTAAAAACCCTGACGACCGTGCTAAAAAAGTACTTGGTATAGACAAATTATATCCAGGTCCAAAACAACCTCGTGCACATTTTGACGACCAAGCGATTGAAGAATTAGCGGCCTCTATAAAAGAATATGGTATAATACAACCAATTTTAGTGCGACCTGATAAGGTGCTCGAAGGACAGTATGAAATTGTTGCTGGGGAGCGCCGTTGGCGTGCATCTCAAAAGGCACAACTGCATGAGGTGCCGGTTATTATTCGTGAACTTGATGACGAAACAACACTTCAAATTGCCCTAGTTGAGAATTTACAACGTAAGGATTTAAATGCGGTTGAAGAAGCGTTAGGCTATCAAAGATTGAACGATGAATTCGGCTATTCCCACGAAGATATTGGCAAAACTTTAGGTAAAAGTCGAAGCCACGTCGCTAACATGATTAGGTTGTTGGAATTACCAGATAAAGTTCAGTTTATGATTGTAAAAGATGGCTTAACAGCTGGGCATGCCCGTGCCCTGTTAAAGGCTGAAAACCCCGATAAACTAGCTGCTCAGGTCATTCGTGAGAATTTATCTGTACGTCAAACGGAAAAATTAGTAGCTGAGGATCAAGGGCGACAAATTAAACATCGCAAAGGAAGTAAAGCTTCGTCTAGCGGTCAGCCTAAGGATTCAGACACTATTGCATTAGAAAAAGAAGTTTCTAATCAACTGGGTATGAATGTTTCAATTGATATGAAAGATACGTCAGAAGGCGTAATGAGTATTAATTTTAAGAGCTTAGACCAGCTTGATGACGTTCTTCGTCGTTTATCACAAACACCAAAGTACTAATATTAACTTATCTCGTTGCGCTTATAGCTAGAATGGCTTGTGCGCATAATGTTTGCACAGGTGTACCTGTTTTTTTGGATTGCGCTTCTAAATCAGATAAGCGTTTCATTACTAAGTTTAACTTTTTGTCCGTCCATTTGTTTAATTGCGCTTTAAAAGCGGATTCAAATTTAAAGAAAATTGGCGGCTGTAAAGATTTTAATGCTTCGTCCATAGGCCTACCCGATGCCATTAAGGCATTTGTATAATGTATTTTTTTAAAATGATTTTGAAGCGTACGTAAAATAACAATTTCTGGCGTGCCTTCAGTCACTAATTTTTGAAAAGCCTCCATGGCTTTTTGTGGCTGCGCGCCAGCAACGGCGTAAATTAGCTCATCTAAAGATCCTGCGCCAGCTTCGCCGCAAGATGCTTGAACATCAGCAAGCTGTACGTCTTTTTTGTCGTTACCCATAAAAGTGATTAATTTCTCAATCTCATTTCGGGCACGTTGGCGGTCTCCGACTATGTTTCCTGCCAACCAATGAATGGCGTCAGCGTCAATGCGAAGGCCTATTTCTGTTAAGCTTTGACGAATTAAATTGGCAATGCCACGTTCATCTTCCACATAACAGGGAAGTGCTGCGGCGTTTTTTGCAGATTCACATAGTTTGCGTAAAGATGATCGCGTTGATAACTCGCCAGCCTCAACAACGATTAAACTTTCTTGGCTTGGATTTTTTAAATAATCTTTTAAGAGAGTAGTTATTTTATCACTGCCATTTTCAATACGAATAAGGCGATCGCCCCCCATCATAGAAATAGCATTAGCCTCATCTGACAGACGTGCCGGGTCTTCCGACAAAATGATATTGTCTAATGTTATGACATTGAAAGGGTCATTTAAATCGGGGACAGTATGCTTACCTATCACTTTAGCGCGCTCCCGCATTAACCCATTATCTGGTCCATAGACAAGCACAACGCGCGCCTTAGGGTCGGGTTTTTTTAAAAATGGATCAATTTGTTTCCATGTTAATTTCATAAATTAAACAGTAAATGATATGGGGCATAAAAAAAAGCCCAACTTTTAAGTTAGGCTTTTTTATAAAACTATACAGCTTGTAATGCCTCCTGGGGGCTTGGAGTAGTGGCTGGTTGAGCTACAGGACCAATGATATTTACAGAGACACCTTCTTTAAGGTTTTGAGCGCTAATTCCCCATTCGTCTTTTATGCTTTTTCCCATTAAGGCTAATTCTAAAAATTTTCCTTCTCGGCTATCTGCCCAATCACCTGATGAGCCAGACGCTAATCCAAAAAGACTTTGTTCATTAGGATCAAACATTCCTTTTTTCAATACGGCTTGATGCTCTTTCCCATTAACATTCACACGTAATAATGTGTTTAGTGGGATATCACGCACGTCTTCTGTTCTGATACTAAGTTTGAAGTTCCCATGACAATCCGCGCGTAATATACAAGGCTCTTGTTTAAAGTCAGTAATGTGCTCTAGGCTTAATACACTGTTTGTGTCCACAAAATTCAAACGTTTTAAAAATTCACGACGTTCATCAACGTTTAAGTCTTCTTTCCAGTCATTTGCTTTTTGCATTTCAAATGCAGTTAATTGACTAAGCCATGGGAAGTAATCACGTGAACGAAATTGACTACCCTTGGTTTGTACATTTGCTCTATAAATCTCTAAGTCACCATCTTCAATAAGATCACGAAAAAGAGCAAAGCTATCTTCACTAACGGCAGAAATAACCGTACCGTTACGAAGCATACCAATGAAAACGCCTTCACCTTCATTATCAGTTTTTTGCTCGCGCTCTTTTCTACGGGGGGCGCAATTTAAAAACACCACGTTTCCTGGCCCACGGACCGTGTCTCTTGCAATTTGTGCTAAGTCAAAAGCGCCAGCACGCCAATCTTGACTTGGAATATCGTGATAAATAGTTTCTGGTGCCGGTTCTTTATTATGCGTACTCAAGATAGCATTAATGTCAGCTAAACGTTTTTGAACTTCAATTTTTGCTGTATCCGGGTATCCACCGTTATCGCTAATATAGTGAACAGTGACAGGTGGTTTTCCCTCATAATCTGTTGCGCGGGCAAAAGCGGCAATTAATTCGTCCCCAATAAAATTTGGGTTAGTTGTTGGTTGGTTATCGTTACTCTTTATAGTCATTTTTTTCTCCATAAATTTATACCGCTCAAAGGAGCGATAAAGTTTGTATTAAATCTGTAGGAGAGAGTTGCATTAAGCGCCCTAAATAAAATTTAGGCACAAAAAAAGCGTCTCGATTCCGCCAGGGTTCCAAATTCAGGGACCACAGCGGTTCGTACGCTATAGCGCTCTTTAGCTTTTTTTACGTGGTGCAAGCTGCCCCTATCAAAGGCCACGATTAAACATCGGATGAAAACATTTAATAACAACGTTATATATAAATATGGGAAGTGATGTCAATAGTATTTTCAACTATTTATTGAGATAAAGCGCTAATTGGGTTTCTATTTGGCGCGCTAGATCTTCTAACGCTGCATCTCGTGCGTTTTGTTCAGTCACTAATGTTGAGAATTCGCTAACAAGCACGTTATTACTGGTTACCGCACTAACGCGACGGCTAAGGAGGACTTTATTATCTTTGTTAGTTAAATTGAAATTAGTAATTAATTTAAGCTGACGACGGGTCGCATCTGAATCGATTGTAACATCGAAATCGCTAATGGTTTCCTGCACTGGCGCTACAATTAATTTATATTCTGGGTTTGAGGGGTAACCAGATGCATAAAATTTATCTATTAGCGCATTGCGTAAATATTGCCCAGAACGATCTGGGATAACGGCAATTTCAACTGAATTTAAGGTACTCGTCGCTGATTTAATAGATGGTGCATTACTATGAACAGGTGTGAATCCGCATGAAACAAGACCAAAAGACGAAATGATAATCAGCGATAAAGTAGAAAATTTCATTATTACCCAGCCACTACATTAACAATACGACCTGGCACAACAATAACTTTACGGACTGTTTGCCCTTCAAGCGCTTTTTGAACACCTTCTTCATTTAGCGCAATTTTCTCCGCGTCCTCTTTGCTGGCATCAGCGGCTAATGTAATAGTGGCGCGAACTTTACCGTTAACCTGCACACCAATAGTCACCGTGTCGGCCTGTAGTAAACTTTTATCTACTTCTGGCCATAGCGTTTCTGTAAGCATTGTTGTGTGCCCTAATAGCGACCATAACTCTTCTGCTAAATGAGGCATCATTGGGTTGAATAATCTAACCAATATCTCATAAGCTTCACGCAATGCCCAAAGATCAGATGTCTCACGCCCTTTAAATCCTGCGATCGCATTTGATAGCTCGCGAATACGGGCAACTGATTTGTTCATATGGAAGGCTTCAATATCTTCCGCTACACCAATAATAGCCTTGTGCGCATGGGTACGAAGGTCAGATGCTTCATTAGAGAATTTATCTGGTTTAGAACTATTTACTTCAGGAAGTAAATCAATGTTTTCAGTCAAAATACGGTGTAGTTTGTTAACGAAGCGCCAAGCGCCTTCAATACCACCTTCTGTCCACTCTAAATCACGTTCAGGCGGGCTATCAGACAAAATGAATAGCCTGGCAGCGTCTGCTCCATAAGTGTCTAAAATATCCTCTGGATCAACAACGTTCTTTTTGGATTTGGACATTTTGGTGATCGCGCCAATTTCAATAGGAGAGCTGTCTTTAATACTAACCCATTTGCCATCTTTTTGTTCTACATCTGCTGGAAACATCCATTTGCCGTCAGTATCTTTGAATGTGGCATGGGTAACCATACCTTGCGTAAACAAACCTGCAAAAGGTTCATCTGGGACTTCATAGCCACATTTTTTAAGAGCGCGCGTGAAGAAACGAGAATATAGTAAGTGAAGCACTGCATGTTCTACACCACCAATATATTGATCAACTGGCATCCAGTAGTTAGATTTTTCGTTAGAAAAGCCTCTGTCTGGGTTTTTCGGGTCAAGATAGCGCAAGAAATACCAGCTAGATTCAAAGAATGTATCGCATGTATCTGTCTCACGCTGGGCTGGCTTACCGCATTGATGACAATCAACATTTTTCCATGTTGGGTGACGGTCCAACGGGTTTCCTGGTTTATCGTAATTAATGTCGTAAGGAAGTTCGACAGGCAAATCTTTTTCGGGGACAGGAATAAGACCACAATCATCACAATGAATGAATGGCACTGGGCAACCCCAATAACGCTGGCGTGAAATTCCCCAATCGCGAAGACGGAAATTTGTAACACCCTTACCAATGCCCATTTCTTCAAATTTTAGAATAATTTTTGAAATGGCTTCGTCAGATGTAAGACCGTCATATTCTGGTCCAGAATTGAAGACTGTTCCTTTAGGCGCGAAGGGTTTCCCTTCTTCATATCCTGGTCCTGTAATGACAGGACGAATGGGCAGATCGTATTTTGTTGCAAAGGCAAAGTCACGCTCATCATGAGCTGGTGCAGATTTAACAGCTCCAGTACCATATGAATAAATAACGAAATTACCGATATAGACAGGCATTTCCTCATTCGTAAGAGGGTGGATAACGCTATAGGGTGTTTTGTATCCTTTTTTTTCAGCGCGCTCGATAGCTTCTTCACTCGTACCAAGGCTCATACATTCTTCAATGAATTCTTTAGCTTTCGGATCAGTTTCTGCCAATTTATGTGCATACGGATGCTCTGGCGCAAGAACGGCAAAGCTAGTCCCAAAAATCGTATCAATGCGAGTTGTATAAACATTAAGTTGTGCGTTATCTTCTAGGTCAGGGCCAATTATTTTGAAATTAAATTCAATCCCTTGTGATTTACCAATCCAGTTATGTTGCATAGTGCGGACTTTATCGGGCCAGCGATCAAGTGTTTCTAGTCCTTCTAATAATTCATCGGCAAATTCAGTGATTTTGAAAAACCATTGGTATAATTTACGACGCTCAACAGGCGCACCAGAGCGCCAGCCTTTACCATCAACCACTTGCTCATTGGCTAAAACGGTGTCTTCAACAGGATCCCAATTAACGACAGATTCTTTTCTGTACGCTAAATTGGCATTATAAAAATCAATGAACATTTTTTGTTCGTGGCGGTAATAATCAGGATCACATGTGGCGACTTCACGGCTCCAATCAATGGCTAAACCCATAGACAAAAGCTGTTTTTTCATCTGCGCGATATTATCGTATGTCCAGTCTTTTGGGTGCGTATTGCGTTCTATTGCTGCATTTTCAGCTGGTAAGCCCAGCGCGTCCCACCCCATTGGGTTAAGCACATTAAATCCACGCGCACGTTTGTAACGGGCAACGACGTCAGATAAGCTATAATTTCGTACGTGCCCAACATGGATACGGCCAGATGGATATGGCAGCATAGCCAATACGTAGCTTTTGGGTTTGGATGTGTCTTCAGTGACCTCGAAGGATTTTTGTTCCTCCCAGATTTTACGCCACTTACTCTCGGTTTCTTTGATATTATATCGTTCGGGTGCTGTATCAGTCATGAAAATTGTTTTACCATAGACAGCGCAAAGGTCACGCGAAAAATGCGTATTACATAGCTCTAGCGATAATTTTATGTGCGTTGTTAAGGTTTTTAAGTCGTTTTCTTTACTTTCATAGGCAATATAGCCTAAAATAGTATCTGTAATATTATTCAAGAAATGAAAGAATTCTTCTCATGCGTTTTTTAACAAAAATTTTATTTGTCCTAATTTTAATGGCTGTTAGCCCTGTTGTTCAAGCTCAGCAATCAAATTTACCCATCTTGCCGCCCGCATTGCAGTTGTTGGAAGAAAAGGGTGCGCAATCGCGTTACTTGGGCAAATCTCATGGATTAGATGGCTGGATCGTTATTTATCAAGGGCAAGAGCAATATTACTATGTGACACCTGATGGGCAAGGGTTCTTGATGGGACTGCTGTTTGACAAAGACGGTGATATTGTTACCGTCAAACAAGTTAGCGAGCTTCAGAAGCAAAGCGATGAGGTGCTTGATTTCTTGGCTGTTGATAAGCCAAACCCAAGTTTGGCTACAGAGATGAAAGAAACAAACGAAGCTTTTGCCTATAAAACACCAGCAGAGCGCATGTTTGCAGAAGTTGAAAACAGTAATTGGGTGTCGTTTGGGCAGAAAGATGCGCCTGTTATCTATTCATTTATGGACCCGCAATGCCCACATTGTCATGAGTTTATGAATGATATCAGAAAATCTTATTTGGATAATGGTTTGATACAGGTTCGTATGGTGCCTGTTGGTTTTCGTGATGAAACTTTGGCTCAATCAGCGTTTCTATTGGCTACACCTGACGCGCAAGAGCGCTTTTTTAAGCACTTAGATGGCGATGATGCAGCTCTTCCTGCAAAGAACGACATCAATACGCAAGGAATTCAGAAAAATTTAGCTTTAATGCAGGCTTGGAAATTTAATGTGACGCCAATGACCGTTTATAAAGACCGCGAAGGTAAAGTTAAAATCATTCGTGGACGCGCCAGTGAGATGAGCGATATTTTAGCTGATCTGCCCGCTAAATAATGATATTGAAAATAACCATTATTTGAACAAGTTTTTTATTCATTCTTTAGGTATATATCTGTAAGATCGTTACGTTATGACTTTACCCGCATCATTCACAATTGGTTTATTGGAAAAAATTGGCACCCCGCTTGTGGCGTCGATTGAATCTGTGGCTGGCGCAGCGGCAGAGGGTGTTGAAATTGATACATCTACGATTTTGGCACAAATGCTAGGGCAGGCTGTACAATCTAGTATTTCTTTAAGTGCTAGCGTTGATATGCCCCCAGATGAGATGGCGGCAGATTCTGCAAGATTGGGGTTAGCGGCTTTAATGGCCTCCGTACTTGCTGATTTTTACCGAACACATAAGCGAGTCCCTGTTGAGGCTGACATAGCACGTATGGTGAAATCCATGCAATCAGTTGCGGCTTTCGGTGAAAATTTTTCAGCGGCCAAAGATCAAGCCTCAAGACTTTCATTATTGGGTAAAGACACACTTATATTTGATGGGCTACAGGTTAATTTGGTTACAATGCAGTTAATGACACCTGTAATGAATGCAATTGCTGGGTTTCCGTTTGGCCAGTCAGAAACAAAATTACTCCAAGAAGTTTTAGATAAATTAAAAAATTATGCGCAAAATATAGTAAATATTACTGGCGATGCAAGTAAATTAGCTGAAATGATGACGCTTAAATCTTTGGCACAAATTTATGCTGAGTGTCACATAAGTGAAACAGAGCGTTTGATGAAGGTTAGTGATGAAGCGCGCGCCTCTGTTACGATTGATAGTGTCTGGATACGTTTTGATAAACGATTGGCGATGGCTGAAGCGATGGTTGGTATAAATGATGAAGGACGCGGAACGCAAACAACAGCTTCTTCTGGCGGGCCTGCTCCTATAGCGCCTGCTGTTCCACCCGCTGCACCTGTGATACCTGTAACTGCGGCCCCACCAGAAACGCCTACACCCGCTGTTCCGCCTCCAATACAAACACCACCGCCTACGCAAGTACAGGCAGTAGCTCCAGCACAAACGGCACCACCCGCTGGTGGAAGCCCAATGGGATTTTTTAAACCTAAAACGGAAGGTGCTGAAGCGCCTGCCGTTCCTGTTGCAACGGCTCAGGAAACCCCAGCACAAACAGCCCCTATTGCACCACCACCAGTAGAGGTGCAAACGCCACCACCTGTAGCACCTGTTACGGCCGCTGCACCAGCAACACCGCCGACTGCGGAGGCATCAGCAGGGGGCGGTAGTCCAATGTCTTTTTTTAAAACTAAAAAAGAGGGGGAGGCCTAAGCCATGTCTAGTTCTGTTATTGCCGCTTGTCTTATGTTGGCCGCTCAAACTTATGCTGTGCCACCTGCCGTTTTGATGGGTATCTATCAAGTTGAAGGTGGAACGGTTGGCCAGGCCGTAGGTCCTAATAAAAATGGTTCCTATGATCTGGGGCCAATGCAGATTAATACAATATGGATGCCAGAATTGGCAAAAAAATGGGGTGTATCTAATAACACGGCTATGCGCTGGGTGAAGGATGATCCTTGTACGAATATGGGTGTTGCCGCATGGATTCTGCGCAATCATATGAATGAGACAAAAAATCTCTCAAAAGCTATTGCTCATTATCACTCTAGAACCCCTCGTTTTGGCTATGCTTATAAGGGAAAAGTCGTTACGGCTATGCGCTCTAAAGGCTTGCTACGTGACGAGGCAACCAGATAAAGACTATTCATAAAGTAAAAATGTTGCATAACTGCCCGTATTTGCTTTGTTTCATCTTGTTCTGTATAAATTGACAGGATAAAGTGATAGGGCTGAATCGCTCAATATTTTTG
Organism: Alphaproteobacteria bacterium; assembly: GCA_018608245.1. GTDB lineage: Bacteria > Pseudomonadota > Alphaproteobacteria > Micavibrionales > Micavibrionaceae. The sequence continues at coordinate 20,272 of JABAZY010000010.1, forward strand.
ACGAATAAATGCGTTATAATATAGAGATATAAAAAGAGAATTATAAGTTATGAGAAATTTACTGACATTATCGTTATTATTAACAATCGTTATTGTTAGTGCATGTCATCCACTACCTAAGCGTGAGCCACAAGTCGTGGCAGCACCTGATAAAGTTTCTCAAATGCTGGCAAATGCTGCGGATAAAGCGGCGACTTCTTTAGAATCTTTAGCCGCTGTTGAGCAAGCCCGCTCGCCGAATGTATCAGTGGAGCCAATTGTAAATGCACCTCCTGAGCTCATGCGTGCGATGACTATTCAATGGGTTGGCCCTGCAGATCAGTTACTTGAAAAGTTAGCTGATCGCGCAAGTTATAATTTTTTGGCAGTGGGTGATCGTCCGCCAGTGCCAATTGTGGTGAACGTGGACGTCACAAATGAGCCAGTTATTGATTTGCTACGTAATGTTGGATTACAAATGGGTGTGCGCGGTGATGTAAAAGTTGATAGCACACGCAAAGTAGTTGAGCTTCAGTACGCACCAGTGACAGGTATAGGGAGATAATTTTGTGATCTCTTTCGTGTCAAAAAGAATCGTATATTTATTATTTATTGCTTTGGTTTTACCAACGCAAGTACGCGCGCAAAATATTAATGATGAAAAACCCCCTCAATTAGAAACATTACAGGAAATAAAATCTGAATATCGAATTGATGACAAAGAAACACCCTTGCCGTTAGACATTCGTGGAGACGCCTTAAAAGAAGCGGCTTATTCCTATGGTGCACGTGGTGGATTGTCTTGGCGCACACATCAAATTAGATTAGAGCTTGAAGAACAAGGACGTTATTTGGATAAAGTTTTTGATTTCAGACAGCTGTTAATTTCTGCACCTTCTGGCTTGTTAATTGAACCTCCTATTATTTCTGAATCTTTTGATTCAATGTTTATTGAAGGCAACGGTCGTGAAGCTGCAATCGCTGATCGTGTTATTAATATTGGCCGTGAAGCGCGCATTGTTAGTACAGCACGCACATGGCGTTCGTATTTAGAGCGTCAGTGGGGAGAGGTTACGCCACCACCAGATATATTACGCCCTATTAATAATGAAGAGCGTGCAGAGTGGTATGAGCGCGTAGAAAAGGGTTGGGGAAAAGGTATTGAACAAGCCAATGAAATTTTCCAAGCTGATTTAAATCAATTAGTTGCTGATTACCAAGGAATGATACGCTACCGTACCTTACTTGCACAGGGCATGGTTTCACCGCCATACGCAATGCAAGTGGATAAAGGTGTAACAGGTGGTGGTGATACAATGCGTATTGGGGATCGCGCGCTTTCAATCACAGACCCGTCAAGATTAAATGCAAGTGGATATAGAGAATGGCAGCCCGCAAACCGGTAAGCCTTCTTAAAGGTAAAGATAATATTGCGCAAACTTGGCCGAATGAGCCAGTACGTTTTACGCAAGAGCATGTTGACGAGTTTTTACTTTGGTGCGTGAAAAAAAATTCATCTGATGTGACGATGCAAACAGACCGCCCCGCCTATAATGAAATTTATGGTGTGCTATATCCTGGTACTTTTCGACCATTAGATGCGGCGGATATGAATGTCTTTTTAGATAGGCTTTATGGACCAGAGGCTTTAGCACGGTTGGCATCTGGTAATGACTTGGACGTGTCCTATGAAATTCGTCCTGATCGTTATACGCGTATTCGTTTTCGTGTAAATATTACCGCGATTTTGTCGCGTGGCCGTGATTCATCTCAAATTACGATGCGTGTACTCCCAAGTGAACCACCGCAAATGGCAGACCTTAATATTGAGCAAGATATTATTAATTCATGGGCACCACGTCAGGGTGTGGTGATTGTGACTGGACCGACAGGGTCAGGTAAAACAACGTTGCTTGCCTCTGGTATTCGTATGTTACTAGAGCGTCGTCATGGTGCTGGAAAAGTGGTTTGTTATGAATCACCAATTGAATATGTGTATGACGCTGTTAAAAGTCCACGTTCGTTAATTTCTCAAACAGAAATTCCACGTCATTTACCCACGTTTTCCCGCGGTGTTAGAAATGCTCTTCGTCGTAAGCCCGAAATTATATTGGTGGGTGAAGCACGTGATAAAGAGACAATTTCTTCTGTGATCGAGGCCGCCCAAACGGGTCACACAGTATATACCACAACACATACTAATGGGGTGGCAAACACCGTGGCGCGTATGGTATCGACATTTGACCCTGAAGAGCGCTCTGAGCGTGCCTATGCCTTAATGGAATCGGTTCGTTTAATTGTGACGCAAACGTTGGTGGTGAAAATAGGTGGTGGCCGTTTAGGTGTACGTGAATGGATGCGTTTTAGTGATGATGTACGTGAAAAATTGATGGAGATGGATTTTCGTGAGTGGGGTCCAGAAATTCAGCGTATGTTGCCTTTTTATGGGCAATCAATGGCACAAAGTGCTACAGGTTTCTTTGAAAAAGGACTCATCGATCGTCGCACCTACATTAACTTATCAAACTCTGCTGGATCTGGCGGGGATAGTTAGGATATAATAGAATATGGGTAAAATTGAAGATACCATTGAAGAACGGGAAAATTGGCATTGGAGAAATTCAATGCGTCCTGTACGCTTTTTCAGTATGGATGCCAGAGCGGCTATTCCATTTATGGCTCTGCTTGTCTATTTTCGTGTTGTAACGTTAATCGTTGCTCTTTTAAGTACAATTATCTTTATGGCCTTTGAAAAGCGCGGATTGACCTACCCTTGTGCCTTACGGAATTTCAGATCGTGGTTTATTGGCCCTACGCGACCTGCATGGATATCGATTAGACGTAGACGTTTAATCGATTATCGTTAGTTTTCTGACGAATCAGCTTGTTATTTTGGCTCAAGAACGATAATTTCATATGAATATTCATTAATCAGCTAAAGGCGTATCTATGCGGCACCATATTATTGCAGTTTTAGGATTAACATCATTAATGTCAGTGACTATATATCAAGGTCAGGCATGGGCAGGGTTTGAATGGATTGCGCCATCGCAGTCTAAACCTGCAGCGCAAACAGCGCCTCAGCAAATTATTCCTATGATGCCTGATCCTGTGACACCGTCTTATGAAGCACCTATGCCTGCTGTGACAATGGAAAAAACAAATACAACAATGATGCCAACGAAAAAGAGAGGGTTAGTTATTGATCCTTATCCGTTACAAGCAAAAAAAATGGTAACAATGCGTCCGCAAGGATCAATTGTTGAGCAAGCACTTGTAGAAAGTGCAGATATGTTACATCCATTGCCTTTAGGCTCTGGTATGAATACAGGCGTACAGGCGCCGCCTAATCAAATGGTTGCTAATGTTGGTCTAACACCAATGTCTGGTGCAATGGGTGCTTTTCCACCTGCTACAGTTGAAGGTGAAATGCTAGAAGCTCCATACACAAATGCTGTTGGGTTTGGTGCAGATTTACCGCTTGGATTAGCACTTAGCCAAGTAATTCCATCTAATTATTCCCCGAGCTACATGAAGGGCGTCGATGCTGGCGCGCTTGTGTCATGGAATGGTGGAAAGCCATGGAATGAAGTATTGAAGGATATGCTAAAAGAGCAAGGATTTTCATACCAAATTCAAGGCAATAAAGTTATTGTTTTTCCAATCGGCGCGTTATAGATTTCTATAAAAATCTTATTCTATTTTTTATAAAAAGTTCACCAATGTTAAGTCAGCAGATAATGCTGTGACACTAAAAGATGCTTGCAATGTTGTTTGCAAACGTTGAATTTGAATGGATACTTCTGTGATGTCTGCATCTTCTACTTGGCTAATAATTGTTTCAAATGAATTGATCTGTAATGTTTGATGCTCTTGGATAGAAAAAGTCTGCGCTTGAACAAGGGCTAATTTATAGGTTTCCTGTTCTAAAGCATCTGTAGCGCTTGCAATACGTGAGGTTAGGTTATTTATTACTTGGTAAAAATTATCTTGTTTTTCAGCAGAAGGAAATGGGTTTGTGTCTTCTGGGATAGTCGTGGCGGTTGGATCATTCAATGCTCCCGGTGAAAACTCAGGAGGGGGTAGATTTTTTAATACGCCAAGCGTAATCACTAAATCTTTTAAAGCCTGGTTGTTGCCAAGTACTGTATAATCAAAATCTGAATTATCGTCAACGCGCACACTAACTTTCCCTGTAGTGCCACTGCTTAGTGCGGATGAATATCCTAAAATGGTATCTGATGTATCACTATAAGTATTGATAAAGTCGTCTGTTGAAATAAAACCACTGGCCCAATCGCCAATAAAGCCAGAAGATTGTAGTGGGGAGGCTGTTAAGTCAGATTCATCAGGCACAAAACTACCTAAAAAAGAGTCAAAAACACCTTTATCTTCAATAGGTTGGACACGGGAGTCAGATCCTGCAAAAAGATAACGCTCACCGTCTTTGGTATTAATAAGGTCGAGTAAGAAATCATAAGAATCTTTAGCAAATTGTTGAGTGGTTTCAAAATCTGGCGCATCACCGCCTTGAACACCAGTTCTGAGAGCGCCTAAGATATTATTTACCTGATCGATAACTTGATCAATTGACCCAACCATTAAATCAATACGACGACTGGAATTTGTAATATTCTCTGAGTACTGTTCCAAAGATTTTATATCTGCACGCGCCCGTTTTGTACGCAACAAGTCTGACCCAAGTTCAGAAAATTGGCTAATTTTTTTACCTGTTGATAATTGAGTAGCCAGATTTTCAAACGTACTTTGTTGTCTTAAAAGACGGGATATCTGATCTACAGATTGTCCAAGTGTTGATACATTTGTCATGGTTTAATTCCTTACTAACTAAAAAGTTATCTTCTTATTGAATTGATTAATTCTTGAAACATTTCATCTACGGCTGTAATCGTTCTGGCCGCTGCGGCATAAGCGGTTTGTACAATAATCAAATTGGACATTTCTTCATCAATGTTAACACCAGAGAGATCAGAGAAATCACGCTGGATAATCTCACGTAATGTATCTTCGTTCTCAAAACTTGATTGAACAATGGCTAAATCACTAGAAGTACTGTTCACAAGCTTTTGGGCATAATCAACTAAGTCAAACGCACTATAGATATCTGTCGAGATATCAGCGCCAGGGCCTAAGTAACTATTTCTGAAGTTTGTGAAGGTATCAGAACCTGCCGTAATTTCTGATTCATAGGTAAAGTCTGTAATCGGCGAGTTATTGTTTACGGTCGCACCATTAACGGTAAAACTACCAAATAATGCTGATACAACGTTTACAACGCTTGGTAAGGCATTAATCGCTGGGTTTGTAGCAATTGCAGGGTCGGCGTTAAATGCGCTTGAATTGATTGTAATATCACCACCATAAACTGTTCCGCCATTTTGATCGTCAATACCAGGGCGTAGTGTTAATCCACCATCTGCATTGATTTCAACAAACAATCCAGGAATACCTGTCTGTGTTGTTGCGTTCCACTCTAGCTTCGCTACTAAATCATTAATTGTGTCTGTAGGTTCTAAAAAGACAGTTACTGGCTCACTCGTACCAACTTGAATAGTGAAATTAGGGTTTTCAGCGGCAAATACGCCCTCTTGGAAGCCTAGTGAGTTAAGAGCATCTGTTCCAATGGTTGTCGCTGTAATGCTAACGTCACGCTGTGTGCTTAAGACGATCTGTCCGTAGGTATTCTGTGTTGCTTGTGCTTCAGAAGGTAAAATACCTAATGCATTTAATTGCCTGTTAACTTCAGACATTAATTGATCAACGGCATCGTCAATCGGCGCGCCAGCAACAAAAGCCGCGCCAGTTGCATCAGAAACAAGCGCTGGAGCCCCTAAAGAAAAATTAGTTGATATAGAGCTCAGATCAATGGTCAGTATATCTGTTCCAAAGGCAATTTCAAATTCATCATCTGCTGGATAGTTAGGGAAGAGGTTTAATAATGATTCAGGGAAACTTGGATCACCCTTAATACCTAATGAAGCAGCCGCAGCATCACCAAGTGCATTAGGGATACCTGTTGTTGTAATACTAAACTCACCAGAACTTTCAATCTGTAATTGACCGTTAATGCCTATAGAGGCACTTGCTGATAATAAAGGATCAATACCAGAGACCGCCAGTTGATCATTAATTTCCTGAACAACTTGACCTAAAGCATTAGGCGCCGCCTGTGCCGCGGCTATGCTTAGTTCAACCGTAATAGTTGTTGGCCCTAAATTTCTACTAACATCACTAAACGTTATTTGGAATTGATCATTTGTAACAGGGACAACTGGGTTCGCAGGAGAGCCAAAAATATTTCCTATCGTTATAAAATTACTTAACATACCAAAATCAATTTGCGCAAAATTGCCTAGATCAACACCACCAATGATATTATTTGTTGGAGTTAGTCCTAATTGCGTTACCAATGGGTCACCCGCAGGGTCATCAAGATTAATAGTGCCTTCTATTTGTTGATAATCAATTGCGCCAAATGTATGTTCTAAGACACGGCGAATTAATTCACCATCACCTGTAGGGATAGCCTCATCCGATACATACGTACCACGTTGTAGCAATGATACATCATCTACAATTTTGGTGTTCACCTGCATAATGTTAGCAAAACCAACATAATCAACTGCGATTGGATCTGGTTGACCAAAAGCATCTAAATTGAATGGATCAGGCGCATCACCGATAGGTACATTTCCATCTTTGTCTGTAAATAATTTTAATCCTTGGTCTTCAAAACGCGAAGCAACTTGATAAGCAAGCTCATCTGCTTGCGCTTGATATTGTGGAAGCGTTTCATCACGTAGCTTAACTAAACCACCTAATCGTCCACCAATTTCACGCTCTGTAATATCAATGCTGGCAACTTGTCTATTATGACCGTCCAGACAGGTAACAAAAATACCATTAATGCTTTCTGGGTAGTATTGCTGAGCTGATAGGGGGGCGTTATTATATTCTAACTTATATGTTTGGTCGTCAGCTAACTGAAGTCCATCACTAGTTTGAACTACAAGAACACCATCGGCACGCTCAAAGAAAGTGATGTCCATTTCTTCGGTTAATTCTTTTATTGCTATATCACGTTGATCTTGCAGACCTGCTTTACTACGGTTAGCATTTTCTGATCCACGCACCTGTATATTAATACTGGTAATTTCTTGTAACAGGCCATTAATTTTATCAATAGAGCTTAAAATGTCATTTTGCGTGTCATTACGTAGGGTATTAATGTAGTCGCCATAATCATTGAACTTATCAGCTACAACACGCGCTTGATTTAAGGTGGACTGAAGCGGAATTAGATCATCTGGCGCATCAGATAAGGCTGCAAATGCATCCTTAAGATCCGATAACTCAGCGGCAATAGAAAATTCAGAAGCAGGCGGCCCATGAAAATCTTGAATTTTTTGTAAATACTGTACTTGGATATCAAGCGCATTGGTGGCACTTACTTGTGTCCATAAATCACGCTGTAGGTTCATATCAACGCTACGGATAACGGTACTAGTACGAACACCAATTGTATCGCCTGTAGAGCCTAATACCTGCGCGGATTGAGGTAAAATTTGCCTATTATAGCCTGGAGATGTTGCATTTGAGACGTTATTAGAGATAACGCTTAATTGCTGTTGCGCTGCGCGCAGACCGGTAATGGCTGTGTTAAGTGCCTGATAAGACATGTATTTTCCTCTTTCTATAGAGCGAATATGACTGGTTTTAAAGGCCAGTTTTATCCACAATCATAGAAAGAGTTGCAATGTTTATGCCAGTTTGAAGGTCAGATAGAAATTTATAGAGTTATTATTGATCAAAGGTAAAATTACTAAATTCATCATCAATAGTTTTTTGTTTCTTTCTTAAGTCTAGCTCTAAGATCATTGAAAGTAACATTTCTCGACGCATCATTGCTTCATGAATGTCGCGATCTTGCATTAGCTTAATTGCTGACATGGCAGCGCGTATGCGTTTTACGTTTGCTGGTTTATCGTAAAGATTGGTAACAAAATCTGGATTTTGATAAATCTTTTTAGTTAATATTTCCATCTGTGCATGATAACTGGGGCGTACACCTAGTTCTGCTATGATCAGTTCATCCATAATACCAAATTCACGCATTAATGAGTATAAATAAGGTGCGGCATTATCATCATGCTCGGGGCCCATAGCTTTTTTAGCAATAATATTAGCAAAACTATTTTGGGCAACAGAGCGCATTGCAATCAAAGATCTTTTATCTTCATAAGGTAGAACATACCCTTGAAGCATAGATTTTTGTTGTGAATCAAATGGAAAGGCATCATTCATAAAAATATTATCAAGCAGTGAAAAAATATTTTCTTCATCAATACTGGGGCCAGGATCATTAAAATCAACGTTTAACGTCATTGGAATATCAATTGTGTCAGTGTAGCTAATATCTCTATTTTTTCGTGTCCTAGGTGCGTTTTCTCCACGGCATAGATATTCATTTTGAATAGCGTTATCGTTAATATCACAATAGGTTGTAATATAATGTTCGCGACGGCTTAATTCGTCACTTTCATTTCCAGCGACTGTTTTAACGTTTCCGTTGCCTAATGCGCGGTCAATCATTTGATTATTTAATGTACGTAACGTTAAGTCTGCACGTCTTTCAGTGTCGGCTAAGTTACGTACAAAAGTTCCAATTTCACACATTTGTTCACTGGGATGATAATCTTTATGCGCCTGTGCTGTACGTTTTTGGAAAATACGTTGTGTTTCTAATTGATGCTTTGCATCAAAGAACATTCCGATTGCTTCAATTTGTGCGATCATCCCTGTATTAAACTGCGCGGTCATTTTTCTAAAGTTAATACGCCATCTTTCCAAGCCAGCATCTAATGCAGCCAGCTCTGCACCATCAATAGCTAATGCATCAGATTCAGGAGTTGTTAGTGCGCTTAAATCTCCATCTAGGCCTAAATCTGCGAATAAATCATCTAAATTCTCTAGTTGTTCGTCAAGGAGCTGTTCAAAAATGGCTTCTGCCAAGCCTTGAGCAAAATCAAACTCACCACCACCTGTAGCATTATTATCATACAACACGGTAACAGCATCTTCAAAAGCATCATCAACTAAAACGGGCGCAGTGCTTTCATTTCCATCAGCATCTACAAAGTTTCCATCAGCATCTACAAGCTGACCTGCTCCATTAACTCTAACAATATTAACAACGCCATCTAAATCACCAAAATTACATTCAGTTGTACACAACACAGCTATTGTTGTAGCCGCCAAAGCTGCGCCCCCTGAGGAAATTGCATCAGTAAGGGCTCCGATAAAATCATTACCTGTTTCTTCAGGAATTTTAATTCCAAAATCATACGTGATGGGCACAAATGCTTCAGCTATACTTTCTGTCAAAGGCGCGCAGTAATCATCTGATAAGTCTGCTGTGCTGTCAAAGGGTGATATATATTGTAATCCAGTTCTACTCGCTGGTGCGAATGTAGCCGGCGGTGTACCCGCAGAAATACCAGGTACGGCCTGTGCTGCTGGGCCAAGGCGCCTTCTTGGGTTACCATGTAATAATAGATAATTGAGTCCACGTGGCTCATCAAGATAGACATTTTCAAAGCTATAAGCACCACCCCCTGCTACGGGAAGTCCTTGTGAGCTTTCATAGGAATCATCTCCATAATATCGAGGATCCACAGCGTATTCAAAGTTTTTCAACCGTAAATCTGGGTGAACACCATTCCATTCATGAAGTGTGACACCATTGGAACTTGAAGCAATGGTGACATTTTCTGCAGTAAAACTGGAAATACTATCTGAGCCTTGATTTTGGAAAAAATCACCATGGATACCATCACCAATAAAAGAATCTCGACCAACAAAAGGTGTATCATCCAATCCCTCAATACCAACACAGCGTGTGTTAACAAAGGAAATATGCCGTGTTGCACGGGCTGATGCAACAGTTTGGTTGGTTGCATTACGGGATACAAAACAATCTGCCTCTGCGCCCATCAAATCGATATCAACACCTTCAACAAATGTTCGACCACTTTGTTGTAACCTAAAAGCTTTATTACCAGGAATTCTAGGGTGAATATTTGCAAAACTTGAACGCGTTTGAGTTCCTTCACCAATATCACAACCAGCTTGGATCACGGGACGCATTTCAATACCAACAAGGTGAGCGTTGTTACCACCAGTTACCCAAAGAGGGTAGCGTAAAGGGCCAGAGCCATCTGCCATGACAACTTTCACATCTCTACCACTAGGGACTCTAATTTCATGGATAAGCCCTTCACAACCAACTCTATCAAAATCAGGGATAGCTTTTGTCGCAAAACTATCAGAAATCTCTATGATGAGAGGATTGTTTAGTGCTGGCGGAGTACTACTGGCACTACAAACACTTTGTGCGTAAGCATAGCTATTAAAAAAGACTAAACTAACCAACATTAAACAGAATATATTTCTCATGATAATTGCCCTTTCATTGCAGGAATGGTGTGGCAAAGCGTAGAAATTTTATTGTTCGTTATAATAAAGCATACTCTTTTTGGATCAGGTGACGTTCCTAAGGAGTGATTAAAACTAATGGCCCCGCTCCAATCAACAGGCACTTTTTGCTCAATTATTTTTTTGTTTAGTGTTACAAAAATAGATGACTTTAAAGGAAGGCCTTTTAGCTGTGATTTTATTTTATTTTGTTCAACCTGAAGTTTAAAACTGGTTTGGTTGTTCATTTTATCTTGCAGTTCATAAGATGCTTCATAACGATTTGCATTATCTGTTATAAGTTTTTCATCCAGTTTTATAGAGCCTTGATTATCAAGTTGCTTGCTAATTGTATTGGCAATGTCTTGACCATTACTTCTATAATTCAAAGTCAGTTTTGAATTGGCTTCAAAATTTT
>JABAZY010000010.1:31172-57207 GCA_018608245.1 Alphaproteobacteria bacterium
GTAAGTGCAAAAGCAGCCACCGCCATGAAGCTGATAAAGGCCGTGGTTATTAATTTTTTGCTATGTTTCATTTCTTTTTTCATTTTTATATAAATATTATTTAAGGTAATACAATAACCCTTCCTTCATCGACGGCTTTGTCAGCTTCGTTTGTATAATAAGCTTGTAAATCTTCGAGCGTGCTCTCTAGCCAGACTGACATTATGGCTTCGCTGCGCAACTGACTACGATATATATCACGTTTTTGCATGAGGCCGATGGCATCCATGGATACGCGTTTACGGTCAACGTTCGTCGGTTTATCATATAGTTCAGTAAAGAATTTTGGATCTTGATAGATTTTTTTGGTCAATAAATCCATTTGCGCATGATAACTAGGGCGGTTTCCTATCATACCTATTGCTGCCTCTTCAGGAATGCCCATTTCAATTAAAATGGCAACAATGTATGGCTGTACTTCTGGTTCTCCTAGAGCTCTCATGCCTGCTTGTGCAGAATATGCTGCTTCGGCTACGCCACGTTTAGCGGCCAGTGCTCGCCCTTTCATATATAAAATACCACCAGCTGTAGTTTCTTCATCTTGAGGGTCAATGAATAATAAATCAGCAGGTAACTGAGGCAATATTTTATGGCTATATAAATTTGCTCCTAAGGCAAGTACGTCTTCTTCGTCCGGACTTGCGTTCGGATGATCGCCTGGAACAAAATCAACATCAATTGTTAGGTTAGCGTCAATTGTTTGAAAGAAGCTAAGGTCTTTGTTGCGTCGGCCTTTTTCTCCACCATTGCATAATAATTCTAGGCCAAATCCATTATCATTAGGATTACAATAAATATTTGTAAATTGAATAAGTCGACTTATTGAATCTGATTTTTCACTTTCGGAGCTAATACCAATTCCTGAAAGTGTTTGTCGTTGCAATGCACGGCTAGCGACAGCTATTTGGTTGAACTCTGCATTTCTGTTAGCCGCAGCTAAGCTTCTGGCTACTGTACCAAACTGACACATACCCTCACTAGGGTGATAATCCTTGTGCGAATCTGCCATTAATTCTTGAAAGAGGCGCTGGGTTTCTAATTGATGTTTTGCGTCGAAAAAAGATCCTATAACGGCCACTTGTTTCATCGTTGATACATTAATTTGCTGCGTTATTTTTAACATACTGTTTAATACAGTTTCGTCCCAAACATCTTGAATGAACCATCTTTGATGATTTTCTAATTCTCTTGTGATGTGTGGAATATCATTTGCAGCTTCGGCAATAGAGGTACATCCGCAAGCGGTTGGAGCACATAATGCGGTAAAGCTGTTACATGTTGAACAGCAATCAGCTGCTAATGCAGTTTTAGTGGTTTTTACACTGAAGAATGCAAGGCACATAAGCAGTACTACAAGATATTTTTTCATTGTTATGTCCTTTCTTCTCTTAATTGTTTTCTTTATCACTAACTCAATATTCTCTTATGGCTTATGTTTTTTTAAAGTGTCCCTGATCTTCCATATTCTATAAGTTTTTTAACTTCATTATCAATTTTACGTTGTTCTGTAATGAGGGAAGTTTCTAATATGACTGATAAAACAGCTTCACTTCTTAGTAGGCTTCTAAAGATATCACGCTTTTGCATTAATTCTGTTGCTTGCGTCGCGACGTCTTTACGCAAAACATTGGCAGGCTTATCGTATAGTTCCGTATAATAATCTGGATTTTGATGCATTTTTTTCGTTAGCATTTCCATTTGAGCATGATAGCTAGGGTTAGCGCCCAAATATTGTGTAATTATTCCTGGATCTGCGGTTACGCCTATTTCTTCCATAATAGAGTATAAAAATGGTGTTGCTTCAGGTTGCCCATTTGCTTTTAAAGCAGCAATATTTGCAAAGCTGTTAACGGCCACGCTGCGTTTAGCGACTAGTGCGCGTGCATCTAAGTAAACTTGTGCGGCATTTTGATTAGGGATTTCTCTGGTAACTAATAAGGGAGCTGATACGGGCGGCATCGCATCATTCGCAAAAAGATATGAACTGAGCGCAAAGACAGATTGTTCATCAGGGTTCGATGCCCCTAGACTATTATCAATACCAATGGTTAAATGGCGCCCAACGGTTTCACTATAATTAATATCTCTATTGTAATTTTGTTTATTTCTATTTCTGCAAACTCCAATCCAATTAGGTAGATCATTTAAATTCTGCATGTTATCGTTTGGGTTACAATAGACATTTACAAATTGTCCTAGTCTGCTTAATTCATCAGAAGTAGCGCCCTCCCATGTTGCAGTGTTTCTCGACAAACCTTGTCTTTCGACAGAGCGTTTTGCAATTGTATAGGAAATGACATCCCCTGCGCGTGCCGACGAGCTCAAAGATCTTACATTTGTACCTATCTCACATAATCCTTCACTAGGATGGTAATCAGCGTGTGCTTCAGCCGTTAATGTTTGAAAAAGGCGTTGGGTTTCTAATTGATGTTTGGCATCAAAGAAAGTTCCTATAATAAGGACTTGATCCATTGCGGTGGATGATAGCTGGGCTGTCATTTTATAGAGATCAATTAATATTCTTTCTAACCAGATATCGCCGACTATGACATCAAAATAATGTTCATCAATTCTCTCGGTAAATAGATCTCTTGTCTCTTCGCTTTTTTCATCAGAGAAACAGACGCAACCATCAGAACATTGTTGAACCATTGCCCCACAGGTTCCACAATTTGGTGGACAAACCGCATATGATTTTGGAACGGGCATTGTTAATAACATAGCTATTGTTGCTATAGCTAAATATGTAGATTTTTTAAAGAATGAGAATGATTTATCGTTCAATTGGTTCCGTCCCTTCTTTTAGTGATTTTAATGCAGAGTGAACACGCGCCTGTTCTGTATGAAGCATGGTTTCTAATAAGACTGAGAGCACCGCTTCACTACGAAGTAAGCTATCATACATATCACGATCTTGCATCAGGCCAATTGCTCTGATAGCCGCACCTTTTCTAAGAACATTTGCTGGTTTATCATATAGCTCAGTGTAAAATTCTGGATTTTGATAAATGCTCTTTGTTAAAACTTCCATTTGCGCAAAATAACTAGGATTTTCACCAAGTAAAAGATTAATATCGTCTGGCAGCACACCTAACTCTTCTACGATTCTTTTGATAAATGGCGCGGACTCTCCTGTACCACTGACACGGTCACCTGCGATGGTAGAGAAAGAGTTGATAGCAACTGAGCGTTTTGCGGCAACCGATCTTAAATCAAGATAGCGATGTATACCAGCTTTAGGGTTTCCTTCTGGTGATGAGATAACAGCACGCGGTAAAGTTTGAGGAAGGACTTCATGAGCAAATAAATTTGCTGTTAAAGCAAAGATATCTTCTGCGTCTGGGCTTGTAGCTCCAAAAATTTCTGAATTAGAACCGTCAGCTAATGTAGGTCCATTTGGATCTAAAAAACTCGCATCTATTGTTAGTTTTGTGCCCAAGGAGCGTGTGTAATCAATATCTTTATTACGGCGGGCAGGGTCTATACCGCCTGCATCAGGATTTTCAGCATCGAGTGCCTCCCCACATATCTCAATCATTTGCCCTGAGTTGTCCGCTGTGTGACAGTAGGTTGTAAGATATTTTTCTAAACGGCTACGTTGGTCTGCGTTCCACCCAGACATTGTTTGACCACTTAGCAATTGACGATCCATCATTCTGTTTGCAAAAGCAACGCGCGCTAAGTCTGAATGGCGTTCTGAGGCAGCTAGCGAACGCACACTTGTGCCAATTTCACACATACCTTCACTAGGCGTATAATTTTTGTGAGCTTGAGAGGTGAGCTGTTGGAATAAACGTTGAGTCTCTAATTGGTGTTTTGCGTCAAAAAACGTTCCAACGATGTAAGCTTGTTGTACCATTGCTGCATTAAGCTGTGCAGCCATTCTTCTGACAGCAGGATAAAATTGCGTTTCGTACCAATTGATGCTCCATTCATTATGCGCATCAAATTTATCATTTATATGCTGATCAATTCGTTCGTGTGATTGTTCAATGGGTGGTTGGCAAACGCACCCTGCTTCTGAACACCCATATGTACAGGAACCTGCCGCTTGCACATTATTGGTTATTACCAAATTTGTTAGAATGCAAAGGCTAGCAAGCAAAATAAGATGAAAATATAATTTTTTGCTTATCATTATTATTCTACCCCCTCCCCATCTATTTCAGCATCTGTTTCTTCGTCACCGGTCTGAAGGGTATTACCCTCCATAGATATAGTTTTAAGATCAGAATTAATTCGGTCTTGTTCTTCATGTATCAAAGTAGCTAATAAGGTTGATAAGACAGCTTCACTTCTTATTAGGCTTTGATAAATATCACGATCTTGCATTAATCCTATAGCCTGTAGAATGGCACCTTTTCTCTCAACATTGACAGGTTTATCATATAGTTCAGTATAAAAATCAGGGTTTTGATACATTACTTTTGTTAGAACTTCCATTTGCGCAAAATAACTTGGGCTACCTCCTAAATAACCTTCAACAACTTCTGGAGCTACGCCTAATTCTTGTACAATACTTTTTAAATATGGCGCGGCGTAAGCAGGGTTTCCCGACCCTTTCATCGCCGCAATGGCAGCAAAAGAATTCTGTGCGACAGAACGTTTAGCGGCAATGGCACGCCCATCTAAATAACCGAAAGAAGCATCTTTTATTTCATAATTAACATCAGCTAATAATAAATCAGAAATAGTCGGCGATAAACTATGCGCAAATAAATTTGCAGATATAGCGAATACGTCTTCTTCGTCTGGGCTAGAAGCGCCTAAAGTATTAAAATTAACGTCTAAAGTTAGTTTATTATCAATTGTATGCGTATAGTTAACATCTGCATTGCGTCTTGCTTTTGGCCCACCTTCGATCCCACACAGCAATGCCAATCCAGGTAGATTGTTAGTTGCGTTATCATTTGGGTCGCAATAGTTATCAATAAAGTTATAAAGACGCCCCCTACGGTCAGAATCTATCCCCTCCATTGAAACCTGCTCACCAGCCATTAATTGACGGTCCATCATTCTATTGGCTAATGCGATTTGCGTAAGCTTACCATTTCGTTCAGAGCCTGCTAATGCTCTAACATTAGTTCCAATTTCACATAACCCTTCACTTGGGTGATAATCTTTATGTGCTTGTGCTGTTAATTCTTGAAATAAGCGTTGTGTTTCCAATTGATGTTTTGCGTCAAAAAACGTTCCAATGATTTCGACTTGTTGTATTCCCGTTGTATTAAGCTGTGTTGTCATTCTTAATAGCGCGGGATATATATGTGTTTCGTAAAGATCAACAACGATCCTTTCGCGCAATAATGCAAATCCATCTGTTACATGGGTTCTAATATCTTCGTGGTGTCTTTCAATATCTGTGGCACATTGACAATTTTGTTGGCATTGGAGCGCCTGACATTGGGCATAAGCCTTATTCGGTGCAACCGTAAAAACAAGCAAGAGTATTGCGATAAATAGCAATAACCCACTGTTTTTATTGTATATTCCGATTAAAAATTTATTCATTTGGTTTTGTTAAAAGCCCCACATGTTGACGTGTTTTCACAATTCCTATTATTTTATCATAATTTAAGGGTAAAAAGCACAAATAGAGCTACAATTATGACAGAATAAATAGTCGGCGCAAACTATGATCTCTAATTTAGGTTATTTTTGTATAAATATTTTGATAGAGTTATAGGCGCGCATATTTGATATAGTTGTTAGATCTGTGATCAAATAGCGATAGTGAGTGTTTTTTTACAATTAGTTCTGTTAAACAAGTAAAAGTATAGTATATTTTCAAATACTTGATCTTCAATTTAGATATAGTTTAGAGCATAAATGACTGATAATAGCCAACCTAATCCAAAAGCGCCCTCGGGCGGTCCAGTGCGCGGTAAGCCGCAAAAAACTGAAAAAGTCCAACAAACCAAGCAGGAAGAGGATGTAAGCTCTCTTGGTAAGGTTGTTATGCGTAATGAATATTACCGTGATGGCTATCGTTTGGCTTTACGCGTGGCTGTTGTGCAAAGTTTTGTAATTTTAGGCTTAATTGGGGTCTGCTTCTTTGTTGTAAAAGTGCATCAGCCAGAAAATCGTTATTTTGCGACGACAGAAGATGGGCGTCTTATTCCAATGATTTCACTTATTCAGCCTAATTTAAGCACGCCTGCTTTATTATCTTGGGTGGCACAAGCAACGACTGAAACAATGACATTTGGTTTTAATGACTACCGTCGTAGATTACAGGAATCATCAAGACACTTTACACGCCGCGGATGGGATAGTTTTACAACAGCCTTGCAAAGGGGGCGTATTATTGAATCTATTGAGGGGCAATCACAGGTTATTTCAGCTGCACCTAGGGGCGCGCCAGTTGTGCAATCTGAAGGTGTTTATGGCGGACGTTATCAATGGGTTGTCCAAATTCCGATGATTTTGACTTATACTTCTGGATCCAAAGCGCGGTCGGATAACTGGATTGTGTCGCTTGTCGTCGTTAGAGTGCCAAGGTTAGAAAGTCCGAACGGCGTTGGTATTTCGCAGTGGGTTGCAGTTTCGGGATAATTGGTTTTAAGGTAATTCGGGCAAAGGGCCGTCTTAGTATTATGATAAAAAATAAATTTCATAAGTCGTTAGGGTTATTAGCGTTTACGTTAGTGTTATGCACAGCTATTCCTGTTTTTGCGCAAAGCGAAGTCAGCTTAAGTGATTATCTGAAAGATGAACCAACGCAAACAAATTTAGAGCCAACACCAGATATTAAAGAGCTCGGGGCTTATACTGGAGATGCTCTACCCGAAGTAGATTCATCTAAGATGTCTCAAGATGAAATTGACGCTATCGGCAACCAGAGGATTGAAGATTCTTTGGGCGCGCGTTTGGGTTTGGATGAAGAAAGAATTAAAACACCTGAAGAGGTTCAAGAAGGAATTCGCCAAGATGCCTTTGATGCTGCAATAACAGGTTTGTTTCCATTGCGCCCTAGTGATATTGAAGTATTAATTCATCGCTATGATAAAACCCAACGCACAGTTGAAAAGCCTATTCATGGTTATCCAACACCTGAAGTGAGAGTGCAAACAGTTTCACTTGATCCAGGCGTCATGCCAATGACTATTAAAACAGCGGTAGGTCACGTGACGACACTTAATTTGTTGGATGTGACTGGCGCGCCTTGGCCTATTCAAGATATTAGCTGGGCAGGTAATTTTGAAGTAACAGAACCTGAAGAAGGTGGGCATGTTATTCGTATCACTCCTTTAGAACTTGTGGCTTACGGGAATATATCAATTCGTTTGTTAACTTTAAAAACGCCGATTACAATTGCACTTCGGACTGATAAAGATAGTGTTCAATATCGTGTTGATGCACGTATCCCTGAATATGGACCTTATGCATCTGCACCCTTAATTGATGGTGGCAGTGAGCGTGTTGCAGGCAATAAATTAATCAATGCGGTATTGGATGGAACGCCGCCACAAGGTGCTGTAAGGCTAGATGTGACGGGTGTTGATGGACGAACTTCGGCTTTTCGGATAGGTCAATTTGTCTATGTGCGTACGCCACTAACATTATTATCCCCTGGTTGGGAAAGATCGGTTTCATCAGCAGATGGTATGAATGTTTATGCTTTAAATGATACACCTGTGTTGCTTTTATCGGACAGAGGTCGATTTCAGCGCGCTGGATTAAGAGCTAAAGAGGGTTTGTTTGATGAGTGATGATTTTGATGACGATTTTGACATTGATGATTTCGATGATCTAAATTCTGATGGCACGTTAGCGGACCTTTGGAAGAACAATGCGTTTGTTAAGGTTGGTGTGATTTTGGCTGCCCTTGCCTTTATTATTGCTTTGATTGTTATTTTTGGCGGTAAAAAAGAAAAAGACTTAAATTCAAGAATAAAAAGCCCTGAAAAAGTTAGTGAAGCCCCAGGAACGAGTGATGCTTCGAAAGCCTACACAGAAGCTATTGAAGATGTGAATCGTGAAAATGCTGAAAACGCTGTTCGTGAAAAAACAAGTAATGTTCCTATCCCGATTGGTTCGCCTAAGGGTAGACCGCAATTAGATAATACACGAGCAGAGGAAGAAGACCCGCTTGATCGTTGGCGTCGTATGCAGGAAGAGCGCTTAAAAACGATTAAGGCTCAAAAGAAAGAAGAGCCAGTGTCAACTGAGCCAGTCGAAGATACGAGAGGTCCAGCAGTGGCCGCGCTTGCAGAAGCAATGGCGGCACAGATGGAATCTATCTTAGACAATGTTAGCGAGATTGATGGTCCTGACTATAAAGAAGTCGCGCAAATGAAATACTTAGAAGATGAAGTTGAGCAAGAAAGAGAGCGCGTTAGAAAAGAACGTAAAAGATTAGAAGAAGAAAGAAAAGAACGCGCTGCGGCGGCGGGTGAGTCAGATGACGAAGAAATTATTTTGTTGCCGGCCGCAACGATTGAATATGCGCAGCTATTAACTGAGGCAAATACAGATGTGCCAGGCCCTATTTTGGCAGAAATTGCTTCTGGCCCTTTAAAGGGTGCAAGACTTTTAGGTGAATTTGAAGAAACATACGATTATTTAACTTTAAATTTTGATCAAGTTGTTTTTGAAGGGGTTAGTTATGAAACAGAAGCCGTGGCGATTGATCCTGCGACAACACTACCTGGCTTAATTACTGATATTGATCGTCGCTATTTTAAACGTGTTATCTTGCCAACAGCGTCCGCTTTTATAACTGGATTTGCTGATGCTGTTGCATCTTCTGGGCAAACGACCATTCGCGTTCAAGGTGATACAACTATTACCGAAACTGATAATGAACGTTCTGATGATGAAGAGGTTGCTTCTGGTATCGCAGAGGCTGGGCAAGCATTAGGCGGCATTATTGATGAAATTGCTGAGAATACAAAGGCACGTTTACGTGTTAAATCAGGAACACCTTTAGGTATTTTATTTATTGAATCTGTGACAACAGGGGATAATGAAGAAGATACATCAACTATTTTAAATGTTGATTCGCTGAAAACAGACGAAAAAGAATAGCAGTAATATTTTTGGAAATGTACAATGCAAGATGATGACGAACAAAATATAGACGATCTATACGAAGAAGACTTCGATGACTCTGATTTCATTGATGACGATGAAGTTTTAGATTTTGATGATGATGAGTGGGATCAGCTTGACGAAGAAGAGGGTGCATCTGGCGAGGTAACACAAGAAATAGCTTCTAAGAAAAAGTTTGGGCTTAGTTTTGAAAAAATGGTTATTTTAGGCGCTGTTATTGTTGGTGGCTTAATCATGACGACGCAAGTTATTCTTCCCAATATGGAAGCAAAAAAAGCGCAGAAAAAAGCAATGAGTTCCAATACAACTCAAGGCTTGGTTATGGGCGGCACAACAGATAGCGTCATCTTTAATAAAGATGAAAATTTGCAAGAAGAAGATTTAACTTTAGAAGGTGCAGTTGAAGATGCAGATAAAGGTTTTTTATATGAGCCTGAAATTTTGGATATGTCTCAAGGAACTATTGACGAGCCGTTAACTACAAACTCTATTGGATTACCCGATGTTGGTAATGACTTGGAACTAACAGAAGAATCTATCGAAAATGAATTTTCTTTTGATTTGACTGAAGAAAAACCAAGACAGCAAGAGGCTCCATTAATAAAAGAACCTTCCATTATAGAAGACAATATAGAGGAAGATACGATATTGACTAAGGTGCAGCCTATTGTAGAGAAAAAAGACACTATTATGCGTTCTTCAGATGCTAATAAGAAGTTGGATACAATTTTGACTAAGTTAGAAGCTCTAGATCAAAAAGTTAATAATGTGCGTGATGATACCGATGCTAAAATTATGGCGCTTAAAGATGAGTTAAAAAATGCACCTGTTAAAACAGCCAGTGTGTCTACGAAATCTTCTTCAAAGCCCAATGTATCTACTAAGCAGGTTTCTATACCTAAAAAAGAATCTAAACCTAAAGCGCAACCTGTTAGATGGGTGTTACGTTCCGCACAGCCAGGGAAAGCATGGGTTTCTAAAAAAGGACAATCAGGTGTTCAAGCCGTTTCTGTAGGGGAAAACCTCTCTGGTGTTGGGCGTATTACCGCTATTTCACAAGTTGGCGGGCGTTGGCTTGTTAAGGGAACGCAAGGCACCATTAAACAATAATCACCCCCATTTAAAGCTTTTTTTGTCATAGCGTTTAAAATGTGACGAAAATTAGGCTAATTAATATCATGTAATATCAATAAGTTAATCAGTATTTTTTAAAAAAGCGCCATAAATTTGCCTTATTTGATCAAATTATGATCTAATGAAGTATAAGTTATTTTTACTTAACGGATAATATAATTAAAAGTGTAAATCAAAAAGGAGACAATTATGATTAAATTTACAAAAAGACAAAGTATCAAATTAAGCGCAATGGTGATGGCTGGATTAATGGCCGGTTCGATGGACGCTTACGCACAGTCTGACTTGAATACAGTTGTGACAAATATTGGTGGAAGTTCTGCTAGTTTACCAGGTTTGGTAACAGGTACATCTTACATTATGGGAACAGTGATTGGTACATTAGGTATCTTGAAGATTAAAGATCATGTTGAAAATCCATCAGGTACACCGTTGAAAGAGGGCGCAATTCGCTTACTTACAGGTGGTGCATTATTGACGGTTCCAACAATGCTAGATGTTGTACAGACAACACTTGATGGAAGTGCAGCTACAGCGACAGCCGCAACTGACGTACAAGTTAACGCAGCTGACTTCGGAAACAATTAATCTAACAATATAATAATTTTAGAACACCGCCGCTTTTGTGGCGGTGTTTTTCTTTTGATATAGAATAAGGCAAAATTTATCATTTAGTATCAATAAGTTAGGCTGTATTTTTTAAAAAAGCGCCATAAATTTGCCTTATTTGATCAAATTATGATCTAATGAAGTATAAGTTATTTTTACTTAACGGATAATATAATTAAAAGTGTAAATCAAAAAGGAGACAATTATGATTAAATTTACAAAAAGACAAAGTATCAAATTAAGCGCAATGGTGATGGCTGGATTAATGGCCGGTTCGATGGACGCTTACGCACAGTCTGACTTGAATACAGTTGTGACAAATATTGGTGGAAGTTCTGCTAGTTTACCAGGTTTGGTAACAGGTACATCTTACATTATGGGAACAGTGATTGGTACATTAGGTATCTTGAAGATTAAAGATCATGTTGAAAATCCATCAGGTACACCGTTGAAAGAGGGCGCAATTCGCTTACTTACAGGTGGTGCATTATTGACGGTTCCAACAATGCTAGATGTTGTACAGACAACACTTGATGGAAGTGCAGCTACAGCGACAGCCGCAACTGACGTACAAGTTAACGCAGCTGACTTCGGAAACAATTAATCTAACAATATAATAATTTTAGAACACCGCCGCTTTTGTGGCGGTGTTTTTCTATATATGTATGATCAACGTTGGACAATATTCATTAAAATATGGTAATAATATTGTGATATTTTTTCTTTTAAAGGGGAATATGATGATGATTAAATACGTGAAAAAACAAAGTATTAAATTAAGTGCGATGGTTGTAGCTGGTGTGATGGCGGGTTCATTGGATGCGCAGGCGCAAGCTAACTTAAGCACAATTGTAGATAATATCGGAACAAGTTCTGCCGGGCTACCAGGTTTGGTAACAGGTACGTCCTATATTATGGGGACTGTAATAGGCACGCTTGGTATCTTGAAAATTAAAGACCATGTAGAAAACCCATCAGGTACGCCATTAAAAGAAGGGGCTATCCGTTTATTAACAGGTGGTGCTTTATTAACTGTGCCAACAATGCTAGATGTTGTACAAACAACTATTGACGGCAACGCAGCTACTCAAACTTCAGCGCTTGACGTTCGAGTTGACGCTGCTGACTTCGCTACAAATTAGGATTATATGGTATATTTACCCATCACTTTAGGGATCAAAGATCAAACTAGTAATGCGCATTCTTACGAGGAAACAAGTAAGATTGGAAGCGTTTCACCAGAAGTGCGTCAAAAAATATTAGAACAAGACAAGCATAGTTGTCGTTTTTGCGGCTTTAAATCTCAAAAATACCAAGAGATTCATTTTCTAGATGGAAATTACCAAAATTTGCGCGTGGATAATTTGGCGACGGCATGCATTTATTGTCATCAATGCTTTGATTTAGAAAAAGTGGCGCAAATGCGCTCTGGTATGTTGATATGGTTACCTGAAATTGAGCAAAGTGAGTTAAACCATATTGCACGAGCGATCTTTGTATCGCGTATTTCCCAAGGAAGTATGGCCGAAACAGCGACTGAAGCCTTGAATACATTAAGGGAACGTCGTAAGGAGGCACAGGCAAGAATTCATACTGATGACCCTTTTGTTCTTTCTATTGTCATGCGGGATTTTTTGACATCAAAACATTATGGGATGAGAGGGCAAAAATTAGACGGTATTCGGTTGTTGCCGTTGGATCGTCGCATTATTAAAGAAGGTGACTTAGAATTTAATCAATTTCCACAAATTTTGGCCTATTGGCGCTCTAAAGCGGGCCCATTTGGTGAAAAAGTGCCTAATCAATGGAAAAACTTTTATGCTGGTTTGGTTAAGGCAGGCTAGTCATATTATGTGTAATTTTTCCTTATTAGATCATCCATTAAGATTGCTTAAGGATTCCTTAGGGGGTTAAGCGTGAAAAACGCAAATTTCCCCTGTATTCCTGCTGTAATCTATAATATTCTGTAACCTGAGTTTTAATCACATGAATCCATAATATATGAAGTTTTTAGACACATTATTAGCGCCTTTTCAAACAGCTTTAAAGCAGTCATTGGAAAGTTATATTCGCATAGAAACAGCGGATGATGAACACACATTGGTATCAACTGATGGGTCATTGATAAGCTATCTTAAAGTTGATGGCAGTCGCCAAATGATTGGAGAAAGTGAATATAATCATCTAATTGAGGCTGCAACGATTAAAATTGGTGCGCGTTTTGATCGTCAAGGCCATGCTATGCAAGTGTATTTTGTGCGTGATCCTAACCGTGTTAAGCAGCATCTTGAAAAACTTATCAAAGGATCGCGTCAGACAGCGGTTGATACAAAATTAGATGTTAAAGATGTTTTTGATGAACGTGTGCGCCATCTGTCGCGCTATTTGTCTTATGAAGAATGTTATTTTGTTCTATGGACGCGGGCTTCTATTCTAACCAAGAATGAATTAAAACGTGCTGCAAAAGAATCTAAAGAAAAAAAATGGGTGAAGGCACCGAATGCGCAATACCCACTAGCTGCACTGGATGCGCTTCGTACGCGCCACAAAAGTTTTATTTCTTCTATTGAAGCATCGTTAGATGAATTGGGCATCAAAGCAGATTTGTTAAATACAGATGATGCACTGCGCGCCGTTAAAAATAACCTGTATCCAACAAAGACACATGAAGATTGGAAGGCCTGCTTGCCGGGTGATCCTATACCACCGCGCATGCCTACAAGTAAGACAGATATGTCTGAAATTTTGTGGCCGCCGATGCGCCAACAATTGGCGCTTGCTGATGCACAAGTGATTAATAGTTCTATTGTGAAAATTGGTGATCAATTATGGGGTGGTGCTGATATTACATTGGCTCCGATGGATCCTAGTCCGTTTCCAATGCTTTTAAATCGCCTATTTGACAGCGAAGTACCCTATCGAATTTCTTTTTTGATTGAAGGCGGTGGTGTTTACAGTACACAACTACGAGCATTAGCAGCAACATTACTTGGTGTAACAAATGCCCTTAACAAACAAATAAAATATTCTCTTGAAGGCTTGCAACGTATGGCGCGTAAGGAGCCAGTTGTCCGTTTGCGTATTTCTGTTGCGACTTGGGGGCCTAAAAATGAATTAAAAACAGTCGAAGACCGCCTTTCAAACTTGGTTCAGGCAGTTGAAAGTTGGGGCTATTGTCAGGTCAGTGAGTTTTCTGGTGATCCACTTGATGGCGTGATGTCTTCTGCTATGGGTATTCATTGTGCTGGAACGGCGCCGACAGCGGTAGCACCGATGTTTGAGGTTAATAAATTAATGCCTTGGCAACGTGCGTCGTCACCTTTTGAACATGGGGCAATGTTATTTAGAACGCCTGATGGTAAAGTTTGGCCTTATCAAACAGGAACAAACTTAACGACAACGTGGTTTGATTTAATGTTTGCGCAACCTGGTGCGGGTAAATCTGTCTTGTTAAACTCAATGAATTTAGCTTGTTGTTTAAGCCCGGGTATTTCAAAACTGCCTTATGTGGCTGTAATTGATATTGGCCCATCCTCATCTGGTATGATTTCATTGATTAAAGAAGCTTTACCTGAAGAACGTCGTCATGAAGTTGAACATTATCGTCTACGTATGACGCATGAATTTGCAGTTAACCCGTTTGATACGCAATTAGGGTGTCGTTATCCCTTAATTGATGAGCGTAGTTATTTGGTTGAGTTATTAACACTTCTTTGTACACCACCTGGCGCCCCTTCTGCTTATGATGGTATTCAACAATTGGCAGGTTTAGTGGTAGATGAGATGTTCCGTTGGCGTGATGATAAATCCGCTAACTCTGAACCACGACCGTATTTACCGCGTTTAGATCCTGAAATTGATGAAATGATTCAAAAGCATAAATTGCATTTGCCATCAGATCCTTATTGGTGGGATATTGTGGATCAATTATTTGAATTAGGCGAAACAAAAATAGCGATGAAGGCTCAGCGTTATGCAGCACCTATTTTAGCTGACTCTATTACCGCGTCACGTCGTCCACAAATTAGATCATTATTAGAAGAAACGTCCGTTGGCTTAACGTCTGAAAATGTTATTAATGCTTTTGAGCGGATGATTACTTCTTCGATTCGTGAGTTTCCAATTTTATCTGGTGTGACTCAGTTCGATGTGTCCGAGGCACGAGTTTGTGCGCTTGATTTAATGGATGTATCACCGCAAGGGGATGATACTGCAGACCGCCAAACGGCTATCATGTATATGCTTGCGCGCCATACATTAGTGCGTAGCTGGTGGGTTGGGCCAGAAATGCTAGTCTCAATCCCTGAGCAATATCGTGCATGGCATGAGAAAAATTTACAGGATGTAATGGAAACGCCAAAGCGTCTTTGTTATGATGAATTTCACCGTACAAGCCGCTCACATTCTGTCCGCGCACAAGTTATTCGTGATGTACGTGAGGGCCGTAAACGTGGGGTGCAAATCGCGCTTTCATCACAACTCTTAGATGACTTCGATGATGATATGGTTGATTTGGCCACAGGTGTATGGGTTCTTGGTGCAGCACTTTCAGACCAAGCCGTTGATAATATTAAAACACGATTTGGCTTAACAGAAACTGCACGTGATGTTATTCGCTTCAAACTAACGGGTCCGAAAGCTAGTGGGGCACCAGTATTGTTTGTGCTTAGTACAACGGGTGGACGTTATGAACAACATTTGCTTAACACTTTGGGGCCTATTGAGCTTTGGGCATTATCAACTTCTTCTGAAGATGTAGCTATTCGTTCTAGATTATATGATAGATTAGGCGCACATCGTGCACGTCAAATGTTAGCGGCAAACTTTCCAGGCGGTAGTGCCAGAAATGAAATTAAACGCCGAATTATTTCTTTATCAGAAAAAGGACGTACCCGCTCAGCGGCATTGGATATGGTTATCGAGGCGATTGTTGATGAATTGCTAACAGCAAGTCATTCCAGCCTTGATAAATTACCACCAGGCGAAGTAGCCGCAGAAAAATCACCAATAAATAATAAACCTCTTTTAGATGCTAATTCATCAAAAGAAAAAGAAGAAAAATTAGCGAAAGGTAATGAAAACCCTGCGCCAACACCTGAAGATTTAGATAAAGAATTAGCACAAAAAGCAAAGCAAGCTAAACAAGAAAAAGATAAATACAAGTGAGCAAGCCATCTAAAAAATCATCGGCACCAAAAATAAAATTAGATTTTTCAAAAAAAAATATAGAAATTTTAAAAAAGAAATATCTAACGACACTGAACAAAGCTATCGGCGGTGCTATATTAGGTGTTAGCCTTATTACGATGATGTCTTTAAAGGCGTGTGAGCCTCGTAAGGGCTCAATTCTATACGGTATCTGTGATGCCTTTTTACAGCAACAAGTATCGTTTCCTGAAACAATTAAATATCAAACAATTGAACAATACCAACGAGCAACAAGGCTATATTACTCAACAATGGGCACATTTGGTGAACAACGTTTGGATATGATTGAATGTACTTTTGTGCTTGATGAAGCAAATAATTTGTCAATGGACGGTATTATTTTTAATCATGTTCGTCCTATTACAAAAGAAAAACCTATATCAGGAAAAGGGCGCTTATTTCAGGTAAGGAAAGAAGTTATTGATCATTTCAATATGTCTGGATCAATTCCTGCAATTATTGCAGGAGAGCCAGATTTGACATTGCCAGACACTGGTGAAGATTTGTTAAAAAATATTTATGCTGAAGATTAATAACTAATATAAATATTTATTTTGTGCCTGCAACGCCCATTGCTTGTCTTAAAAATAACCGCTTAGAAGGTTTGATTTTTTGCATAGTGCGCAATCCTATTTTTCTTAAAATTCTGACAGGCATGATGTTATTAGAAAATAACTTATTTAGGTTATCTGTAGTTATAGCCATTGCAATGTTATCTGGTCTGCGAACAGATTGATATTTATTCAGGGTATCAATGCCTCCAATATCTTTTGCTTCTTTTTTGGCGCGAGTTAATATATTAACAAGCGCAGAAATATCCCGTAAACCTAAATTTAATCCCTGACCCGCAACGGGATGTATCCCATGCGCAGCGTCAGCCACCAAAGCCATACGCGGTTTCACATACTCTTTGGCATGAATAAAGTTCAGAGGATAAGAAAAACGTTCACTAATGCACTTAACCTCACCATATTTCTTAGGGAACCTTGTATTTAGTGCAATATCAAAGGTTTTATCACCGTAGTTAAAAGCAGAATTATTGCTCTTATTATCTTGTGTCCAGATCAGTGTTGATCTGTGCTTACCCTTCTTATCGTCCAATAAAGGAAGAATAGCAAAGGGTCCGCCTGTTTGAAAATGCTCAACAGCGATATTATTATGCGGGTTTTCATGCTCAATCATACATACAAGCGCTGTTTGATTATAAGACCATTTCTTTGTTTCAACATCCATATATGCACGTGTTGATGATCCTCGACCATCTGCACCAATTATAAGGGAAGCAGAATAAGTTTTATTATTTTCTAATGTCACGCTCGCATGATTTTTTTCAATGTTAAAATCTTTAACGGTACTCGAAATTAAATGCGTCGCATTTTTTTCTTGCTTGACTGCTTTGCTTAGTGTTTCTTTTAACTTTCTATTCTCAATAACCCATCCGAAAGCACTATTTTGATTGCCATTAATTTCATCTTTTAAATCATTATTTGAAAAATCCATAAGTACAGAAGATTGTCCATCTAATATTTCAATATCTTGAATAGGACAAGCGTTAGGCAAGAGTTTATTCCAAATTCCAGAACGCTCTATAACGCGCTGCGATCCATATGAAATAACGGTTGTACGCTGATCAGCTGCGGTTTTAAACTTTAGATCATCACGATCAATACAAGTTACTTTAAAGCCATTTTGTGCGAGCAAAATAGTCAAGGTAAGGCCAGCTAAACCGCCTCCAACAATAATAATATCTGTGTTTAATTTATGGGTCACGATAGCTCACCAATTTTTGTCTGTAACATTAAAATATCTGACCAAGTTGCTCTTTTTTGTGCGGGCGTTTGAATAAGATAAGTTGGATGGTATGTAACAATTAATGGTATATTATTATACTCATAAAATTTACCACGTAATTTTGATATACTTTCTGTCTTACTCATCAGAGTTTTTGCAGAAGTTGCACCAAAACATATAATTATTTTTGGCTTAATTAGTTCAATATGTTTTTGTAAGAAAGGCAGTGAAATATCAATTTCCGCTTGTGTTGGTGTACGGTTACCGGGTGGCCGCCAATTTAATAAATTAGTTAGATATATAGATTTTTCTATATTGTCCTGCGCACGACCCAAGTCAATGCACGCAAATATTTTGTCTAGCAGCTGACCTGTGATGCCTTGAAAAGCTTTACCCGCTGAATCATCATCGGCGTTGGGCGCATCACCAATAACCATAATATTCGACTTAGGATTTCCATCTGAAAAAACCAAATTAGTGGCTGTGTTTTTAATAGAAAGCCCTTCGAAAGTCGAAATAACTTCCTGTAATTTCTCTAAACTATCACATTCACTTACTATTTTTTGAGCTTCAATAATAGCCTGCGCAGCGCCCATAACTGGCTCTGGATTTAGCTCTATAGCAGCCTTATCATTTTGTATTTGAGGCTTTTGAGGCGCTGTTACTGGCGTTGGTAATTTCTCTTTGTTAATGACGGGGATGGCCGTACGGTCAACTGGTTCATCAACCCATAATTCTTGCGCGTCATTATCAATATGCCATTCAAGGGCAGAGAGTAAATAATTCGGGTCAATCTTATTTTGAGAAGTCGCCATAAAGGTAAAAATGCTCTACAATGTTCGTTGGATTTATAAAAATATAGCCTAGATTAACCTAGTCCAGCTGTAAAAACAAAGGATAGATTATAAATATGTCTAATTCAGTGCGTTCTGATCGTGAATCTATGGAATATGACGTTGTTGTTGTCGGGGCGGGTCCTGCAGGTCTTGCTACGGCTATTAGACTGAAACAATTGGCTAGTGAAAAAGGCTCAGAAATTAATGTCTGTATCTTGGAGAAGGGCTCAGAGGTCGGCGCACATTTGCTCTCTGGTGCGGTGTTTGAACCATCTGCCCTAGCTGAATTATTACCGAATTGGAAAGAACTGGGTGCGCCACTACGCGTAGAGGCTACAAAAGACAGCTTTATGTTCTTTACGAAAAACTCCGCTTTTAAATTACCAAATCCGCCTCAAATGAATAATCATGGTAATTACATCATCAGCCTTGGTGAACTAGGGCGCTGGTTGGCTGGACAAGCTGAAACCATGGGCGTTGAAATATTTGCAGGCTTTGCAGCATCAGAAGTTTTATATAACGAAGCAGGTGCCGTCATTGGTGTCGCCACGGGTGATATGGGTGTTGATGCGGAAGGCAATAAAACTGATATGTTTGAACCAGGCGTTGAAATTCATGCCAAGCAAACGGTTTTAACGGAGGGTTGTCATGGCTCGCTTAGTAAGCAAGTTATCGCACAGTATAATTTACGCGAAAATTCTGACCCACAAACGTATGGGCTTGGCGTAAAGGAAGTTTGGGAAATTGATGCGTCTAAGTACAACGCAGGAAGTATCACGCATTCAATTGGTTGGCCAATGGATACGAAAACCTATGGTGGTTCATGGCTATACCACATGGATAATAATTTAATCTCAATTGGATTTGTGGTCGGCCTTGATTACCAAAATCCATATTTGTCTCCTTATGAAGAGATGCAGAGGTTTAAAACACACCCTAAAATTAGCGCGTTATTAGAGGGTGGCCGTCGTGTCAGTTATGGCGCGCGTGCGCTTGTCGAGGGTGGTCTACAATCATTACCTAAGTTAACATTCTCTGGTGGATGCTTAGCAGGTGATAGCGCAGGATTTTTAAACGTGCCGAAGATTAAGGGTAACCATGCGGCAATTAAATCAGGTATGTTATGTGCAGAAGCTATTTTTGCGGATATAGAAACTATGGAATCAGGTCATGAATGTATTAGCTACACTGATAACTTCAAAAAATCATGGCTCTATAAAGAATTATATAAAGTACGTAATATCCGTCCAGGGTTTCATAAAAGTTTATGGTTTGGGCTTGCCCATTCCGCCTTCCAAACCATTGGTGGTTGGCGCTTACCCTATACACTGAAAAACCACGCAGATCATGTGCAGTTAAGTAAAGCTGATAAATCTCAAGAAATTAAATATCCCAAACCAGATGGTGTTTTAACTTTTGATCGTCTTACAAGCGTGCAATTATCCAACACAAATCATGCAGAAAATCAGCCATGTCATTTGGTGTTAAAAGATAAATCAATTCCTATTCAGATCAATTTACCTGAATATGCTGAGCCTGCGCAGCGATATTGTCCAGCTGGTGTGTATGAAGTAATAGAAGAAGCAGGACAGAAAAAATTTCAAATCAATGCGCAAAACTGCGTACATTGTAAAACATGCGATATCAAAGACCCATCACAAAACATTGACTGGACAGTACCCCAAGGTGGTGGCGGTCCAAATTACGGTAATATGTAAGCCACACAAAATAAACCAAAAGAGATAAAGCTTCATGACAAAAAAATATATGATTCCTATTTGTATTACGGCGACCTTAGCGGGTTTCCTAGGGGCTAGCTGGGTAATGCCGAAGATTTTCGATCCTGCACCGATTATTGCGGCGCACCCCGAAGGCAACACGCATCCCATTTATTCACCTGAAGAACTTTTGACAGCATTTGGTATTCCAACGAATTCTTATTTGCGTAAAACTCAGGCTGGTAGCTATTTATCTAGTCAATTTGCACAACGCCATAAAGATTGGGAAAGTGCAAGTGAATTTATGGATTACGTTTTAAATGAAGATAGCAGTAATGCATCGTTACAAAAAAGCGCGATGATTTTAAACATGGGCGCTGGTGATCATTCGGAAGCTATAGCTCAAGCGCGTAATATTTATGAACAAGGTGAAAAAGATTTATTAACTTTATTATTTGTGGCGGCTGGTGATTTCAAAGATAAAAAAACAGATAAAGCAATATCTGTATTAAATGAAATTCCAAGTGATAATGCGGCTAGTTTTTTACAACCAGTTTTAAAACTTTGGACGAATGCATTAAATGACGAGATATCACTGAAAGAAGTGCCTCAAAACCCAATTTACGGTTATCACGCACTTCTAGCGTTAGATTATTTACAACGCCCAGGTGAGAGTAGAGATTTCATAGAAACTACCCTTAATAATGACATCACAGATATTCGTGATTTGGATAAAGTGGCAGATTTGCTGGCTAGTCACGGTGAAACAGACCGTGCGTTGGCATTATATAAAAAGGTTCAAGAGCTTGGCTTTACAACGAATGTAATAGATCAAAAAATCATTCGAATTGGACAAAAACAAGATATTGATGACCTATTAAATCTAACAGAAATAAAATCGCCCTATGATGGAATTGCATTGGTGTTTCAAGATATGGCAGAAATTTTATACCGTGATTCAAATGATGATAGCGCATTAGTCTTTATTCAAATGGCGCTTTATTTAAATGAAGAATCGAATAGCGCCCGTATTCTACATGCAAATATTTTGGCGCGTCATGATCGTTATGATGAAGCAATCGATGCTTTTTCAAAAATAACATATGAAAATAAATTATATAAAACGGCACAAAAACAAATGGCGTCCCTTTATGCCGTACAAGAAAAATCAGGTAAAGCCATTCAGATTTTGAATGACCTATATAAAAAAGATAATGATGTTGAATTACTCATTCAAGTGGGAGATATTTATCGCTCTGATGAAGAGTATAAAAAATCTGTTGAGATTTATAATAAAGCTGCTCAAAAATGGAAAGGTGATGTTCCTGATAATTACTGGTATTTGCTCTATGCCCGTGGCATGTCGCATGAGCGCTTAAAGAATTTCAAGAAATCAGAAGTTGATTTAGAAAAAGCGTTAGAATATCGCCCCGATCATCCGTATATATTGAATTACTTGGGTTACAGCCTTGCTGATCAAGGCCGTAGATTAGAGGATTCTCTTAAAATGATTGAAAAAGCGGTTGAAATTTTACCGAATGATGGACATATCGCGGACTCGCTTGGTTGGGTTTTATACCGTATGGAGCGCTATGAAGAGGCACTTCCACATTTAGAGAACGCTATTGAACTTTTACCATACGATCCAATTGTGAATGATCATTTGGGCGATGCTTATTGGCGCGCAGGCCGTAAAACTGAAGCAAGGTTTCAATGGCAACGTGCTGTTAATTACAGCGATGACAGTGTTGAAGACCAAGAAGTAAAAGCTATCGCATTAGAAAAATTGCAATTTGGTCTAAGCGATGAAAAAGAAAATAGTCTTGCAGAAACTGTACAAAATAAAAAAAATTAACCTATGAGTGGTAATAAAATAAAAGCTCAGGCGCCCGCAAAGATAAATTTATTTTTACATGTCACGGGTAAGCGAGAAGATGGCTATCACTTATTAGAATCACTTGTTGGGTTTTGTGATATTGCAGATGTCATTACTATTTCTTCTTCATCAAAATTTAATCTCACTATTGATGGGCCTTTTGCCAGTGCGTTGAATGTGGAGGATAACCTAATTGTCAAAACGGTTAATCTACTTGCAGAATATGCAGACAAGCTCACAGCACTCAATATTCATTTAACGAAAAATATACCATTAGGCGCAGGTTTAGGCGGCGGATCGGCCGATGCAGCTGCAGTTTTTAAAGGATTAATGAATTATTGGGATATAGAAGCTTCAGAGTTAGAACTTCGAGATCTATTGCTCCAATTAGGGGCAGATGTACCGGTTTGCTATGCATCAAGCTCGTGTATTATGCGCGGCATAGGTGAAGAAATTGAGTCGTGTGATATTCCCCTTAATATTCCTGTCCTTCTAATTTATCCAAATGTTGGAAGTTCAACGGAAGAAATATTTAAAAATTATGATGGTCACTTCTCAAAATTATTAAAAAAAACACCAACTGATTTATCACATGAAAAAACATTTTTAGAATTTTTGAAAAAACAGAATAATGATTTAACAGATGCAGCGGGTATTGCTAACCCACTAATTAACGCAGCATTAGATTTACTAAAGATTCAAACTGGTACTATGCTTGCAAGAATGAGTGGTAGTGGATCAACATGCTTCGGTTTATTTAGTCATTTTGATCAAGCAGAATCTGCTAAAGCGATCATTAAAAATTTACACCCAGATTGGTGGGTAGAAACAAGCCTCATTAATAAAATCTAGTTTTGTTTGTTTTCTAAAATTTGTATAGCGTTATTCATCATGGATTTCAAAATCTCTTGGCTTGGTTCTCCATTTTCTTCTAACCCATTTTCACTTTGATATTTGCGAATGGCATTGGCTGTTTTTGCGCCGTTAATGCCATCAATAGGGCCAGAATAAACCCCCGTTAGTGATAGATATTCCTGTATTTGAGCCACCATTGCTTTTCTGGCGCTCATGGTAGAAACGTGACCATTATTTAATGTATCTGGTCCTGCGCGACGCCCTTTTGTGGCTTCATTAATCGCTTGCATGCGTTCAACCAGAATATCAACGTCCTTCATACCAATTTGTAAGGTCTTGGCTAATTGCTCCATAGCGTTTTTGGCGTCAGGACTGCCTTGCGTAGCAGCGATTTTGTACCATAATAAGGCCTCATCGGGTTTGGCATCACCTAGTAAGCCATTTTCATAGATAAGACCAAGATTATACGCTGATTCTATAATGCCATTATTTGCGGCACGTTCGAAAAACTCAGCTGCTAATTGTGGGTTATATTCAGTACCAATACCTTCAATATGCGCAATCCCTAAATTATATTGTGCTTCAGCATGATCTAACCTAGCTGCTTCGCGATACCAATAAAGGGCACGGTCAAGATCACGCTCAACGCCTAGTCCTTGGTGATATAAAACACCTAAATTATAACGCGCATTACCAATGCCTTGGTCAGACGCTTCACGGAACCAAAATGCGGCACGTTCAAAGTTTTGTTCAACACCACCGTGTCCTGCTGTATAAATAGCGGCTAGGTCATGTTGAGATTCTCCGCTACTTTTGAACGCCAGCGCTTCAATTTGTTTTACAACAGCAGGAAGGTTATTATCTGGTTTAATCCTTTGTGCTAATGGCTCATCATTTACCTCAGCAAAAATTTGTTTTTCTAATTCAGCATTTTGCTGAAAGGCCACTTCAGCAAAATTTGGCATGGAGGGTGTTATTTGAGGTGCAGAGATAATAGCTTCTGGTAGAGGCTCAGATACTAAATCATTCGCACTCATATCTTCAATAACAACAGGTGTTCCTATTGTCGGCGTTTCGGGCATGACCATTTCAGGTACACTTGTTTTTGTTCCGTTAATTGCATCCATCAATGGTTGATCTTCGCTATAATTAGGCGCTGGATCTCCTTCAATAGTTGGTGTGAACGTAACATCAGGAATATTCATTTCTTCTGGGATAGCTACGGCGGGCTTTTCATTGCTTTCAATCACAATGTTATTCTCAACTGGTCTCTCAATACTTTCTATAGCAACAGGCATCTCGGGGATCTTGGGTTGTTGTAATTGGTTAATTGTCCAGCCACCAAGAAGTGCAGCAATCACAAGGGATGAAATACCAATTGTTTGAACACTCAGTAGATTGCGCCACCATTCATTCCCCTCTTCATCACTATCTGACAGATCAACGTTAGGTTTTTTCCAATCAGATGGGGAGGGTAAAATATTATTGTGCGCATCGGGGCTTTGATCTGTTAATAACACCATCGCTTTGGCACGTAATGTGTCTTGGGTTTCTGTGATAATTTCTTCAAGGCGTTCGATCTTGCGGGTGATGCGTGATTTATCTTGTGCGCTTAACTCTAATTGGCGATCAAGGCGCGATTGTTGCGTGATAGTTTCATCGAGACGCTCATTTATAAGTGATTGTCTCTCTTCCGTTTCTTTCAAACGACGGTCAATAACGGCTTGCCCTGCTACAGATTTCACAAATTTTTCTTCTGTTGCTTTTAATGTACGCTTTAACTCAGATTCTAATTTTTCTTGACGCTCAGCAACTTCGTTATCCTGTGTGTTTTTATGATTTAATTTGCTTTCGATTGTGAGAAAGGCTTTTTCGGTATTATCTGTTTTATCTTCTAAATGCGCGAGGGATTTTTGATGTTGATGAAGTTCATTTTTAAGCGCGTAACGCTCGGCTTCGCTACGTTTTAATTTATCGCTAATTTGCGCAAGGATACGTACAATCTCAATGTCTTGATTTTTGCTCACTTGATTTGGCGTTGTATCGCGCTCATAATCATCCTGTTCTGGTGGGCGTACAACATGCACTCTGTCTGGAACGCGTTTCGATCTCATTGCGAAAACCTTATTTTTTTATTGGTTATTTTTATGTATAAACAACTCTATAGAGGTAAGAAAATGAATCCAAGCAAAATATTTGCCCGTCTATCGCCTATAAACAGCTTTTCTTCGAAATAAGGGACACTATGAAAAAGGAACACTTACCAGCCAAGACATGTGTTATATGTAAACGAAAATTTGCTTGGCGCAAGAAATGGGCAAAAGTTTGGGATCAAGTGAAATATTGCTCTGAGAAATGCCGCCGCACAAAGATAAAGTGATTTGGAAAATTAGAAATTCCTTTATAGTAGTTTCATGAAAAATATCTGGATGCACATTCTCAAGCCCAAAGGCATTTATGCTAAGTGGCTCGTTTTATTCTTTTTGGTCGGTATATTATATTTAACGGCACAAGGACACTTTGCTGTTGCGAAGCAATATCTCGATATAGAAGCACTAACATTTAAAACAGGTAAATTTGAAATTACGGCTTATATGGCCATTAAAGCATTAATGACCATTATTGCTGTTTTCTGGATCACTGCAATTATCACAGATGTTTTTGAAAATCGTGTCAATAAAGCAAAATTTATTCGAATGGCTAATAGAACAATTATTGTAAAAATTGGTCAAATTATAATCTATTTAATTGCTGGTTTAATTGTACTTAATATTATTGGTATTGATCTAACGGCACTAACAGTTTTCAGTGGGGCGCTTGGTATTGGGTTAGGATTCGGTCTACAAAAAATTGCCTCTAACTTTATCAGTGGCCTTATTCTGATGTTTGAAAAATCTATTGAACAAGATGATTTG
>JABAZY010000011.1 GCA_018608245.1 Alphaproteobacteria bacterium
TGTATTAGGCCTGCCGCCAGCGTTCGTTCTGAGCCAGGATCAAACTCTCAAGTTTGATCTCATCTCAAAAATCACTTTGTTTGTTTACTTAAAAAAATTGAAGTATCCTTAGACACTTCAAATCAAATCAAGAAGATTATTCGATAAATCGAACAATCAACAAAAATGAAAATTGGAAGTGCAAGGACCTGCTTGTTTTGTACATATAATATGTACGTCACATAATTTATAATAAATTAGTATGATATACACAGAACGTCTTTAAAAAATAAATTCTTTAAAGAACAAACAGGTCTTTAGATTTTGCGTCATTGCTTAAGTAAACTTAAACAAATCAGCTTGTTTAAATGTGTTCAACATTTAGACTTAACCATTATAAATAACGATCAAACCACAAGCACTGCTGTCTGTGTATCTCTTTTTTCTTTTTCACGATGTGCAAAAACCAAAATGGCAAAGACAACAAAAATGGCTGTCTAAACCATAAAATCAAACCGAAGTCTGAAAAATTCTAAATTAACGAATAAACGGGACTATAGTTTGTCTAGTTTCGTTCGTCAAGCTTATATCGAAGTTATACTCGACATAAAAAAGCGCGGGCAATTAAGTAACAGTTAAGCAACGTTGCCTGCGCTTGTGAGAGGGGTTATATAACTAAACCTTTCCCCGTGTAAACCCTTTTTTTAATGATTTTTTAATTTTTTTTCAAATTCGAAAAATTATGTCATTTCAATTAGGTAATTATTGTTTTATATCAATAGTTTAATACTAATAAAATAATTTAAGTTTTTAACATCTTTTTTCATGATTTTAGATTAATCCAGCATCACGAAGTTCATTCTCCATATCTTCTGGTATCTCATCACGGACACCATCACCTAAATAAAGACCACGATCCTTAGGAGCAGCAGATGATTCTAGATATCGCCACCCTTGAAATGGACGTTTAGGCTTAGAAATAGTCTGAATAATATCTTTATCAACTACGATCATGCACATTTTACCCTTTTCTTCGGTCTCAACCTCTTCAAAACCCAAAATACGCGTCCTGCATTGGATTCGATTCTTTATGACCCTATACAATGAGCCACCTTTTAGTATCTCTTCCGCTCGTTTTGCCTTGAAACGTGTGTAAACAGGGCAAGCCATTTGGCCATGGTAATTAAACTGTTGCGCCTGCTGAATCTCAAAGAACTGATCCAGATCATCTACGCCCACTACTAACTTAATCATATTAATTGTCATATGCTTAACTAATCCTATCAAACCCTCAAAATCAACCATAAGCAGAAAAATGATTCACAAGCTCTACATACATGCGTATAGTTTGAAAGATGTTATCTACTTGATTCGCTTATACAAAATGTAAAAAACTATTATATCCCTTATGCAGCAACCAGCTTACAATTTCCCGAAGATACTAAGTTTAATGCTTATCACATTAATATTAAGCTTTGGTCATGCATCTGCAATGGACGAAAATGACTTTTATCAAGATACAGATGAATCAGCGTTACAAGACATCGAGCCCAAACGACTGAGCCTTGCTGATGTGCAAGAAAATTTGCCACGCGTCGCCTATAATAGCGCGCCCACACGCTCACAAAAGATAAATCTAGCCCCTTCTGAGAAGCAATCCATCATAGAAGCACTTTATTCGAATCGTATCGTCGATACGCTTGAGCAATATGGCTATGATTTATTTGCCGCCTCTATGAATACACAAAGTGCATCACCAGCCATCCCCGCTGGCAACATTCAAGATGACTATGTTTTAAGTGCAGGGGATGAATTAGATATTGTCATTCGCGGGCAAATAAATAGTCGTGCTAAATATAGTATTGATAATCGCGGGCTACTCATCATAGATAACATCTCCCCTATTAATGTAGCAGGCCGAAGCCTCAAGGACGTTAAAGAAGAATTAGAGAATGAAGTGGCCACGCTTCATAACACGCAAGTATATGTAACACTATCTAACGTGCGTCAAATTGGCGTATTAGTTGTAGGACACACCAATAAACCAGGACGTCAAAATCTTACTTCATTTAACAGTGTCCTTGATGCAATATCACAAGCTGGAGGTATTCAAAAAACAGGATCACTACGAAACATAAAATTAATTCGTAATGGTAAAAGCCAAATAATTGATCTTTACCAACTTTTAATGTCAGAAAAATCTAATGCTGATATTTTATTAAAAGACGGTGATCGTATTATTATCCCCCCTATTGGTGCGACCATGGCCATATCAGGTAGCGTTAAGCGCCCTGCCATCTATGAGATCAAAAAACGTAGTAAACTAACACTTAATGACGCACTTTATATTGCAGGCGGCACGCTGAGCCCCGGGCAAAAGAGATATATCAAGCTTGAATATACCAAAAATGGTGAAGAAGCTGTTGAAGACATTAACACGCCTAACGTTAAAGCCTTTGGCGATGGTTCTGTTTTAATGGTTGCCCAAAGTGAACAAAAGCGCGCTAGTGAAGTGACCCTTTCTGGACATACGCGCCAAGCAGGGTCTCACGATATTAAAAAATCAAGAACGCTCTCAACACTGATCACTGATGAAAAGGTTTTGGGCAATGACATCTATCCGCTTATAGGAATTATCGAACGTTATGATCCTAAAAATATTACGAAGAAGCTTGTTGCTTTTTCACCACGTAAAGTTTTGCAAGGTGAGTTTGATGATAAGTTAAAAGAGGGCGATGACGTTAAATTATTTTCAATGGAACAAATTAGAAGTTTAAAAAAACCTGAATTACTTCAGAAAGTAGCGCTTAACAATAGCGATAAGCCATTAGACAGCGTCACTAAATCTTTTTTAATTGAACGTGCCGTCTTTATTCGGGGTGCGGTACGTCAGGCTGGGTCATACCCCATTACCGAGTCCAGCACGTTAGAAAATTTAATTGCCGTGGCTGGTGGCACGGCTCTTGAGGCTAATTTAGATAACGTCGAGGTTACCTCACGCGAATTTGGGCGTAGAACAATTGATCTTTCCGCTGAAGATGCGCGTGATATTACGATTAATCCCGGTGACACTATCCGCGTAAATCAAAAATTCAATAAAATTACAGATCAAAGCGTAAAAATTATGGGTGAGGTCAATAATCCAGGACATTATGATTTAGTAGCAGGCGATACGTTACTTAGCCTCATTGAGCGCGCGGGCGGCATGACAGAGCAAGGCTACCCCGCAGGAGCGCTCTTTAGCCGCGCTATGGAGCGCAAGCGCGAAGAACGCCGTTATAAAGCGCAAGCACAAGATTTACAAATGAAGCTCGCCTCTAGCTTAGAGCAAGCGACAGAGAATAAAAAACCAGATCCCACACAAATAAAAGCTTCTGAAAGTTTAATATCTGAATTAAAACATGCCAAAGCTGTTGGGCGGATCACAGTAGAAGCTAACCCTATTCTATTAAAAGAAAACCCAGCTTTAGATATATTATTAGAATCAGGTGATAAAATCTTCATTCCTAAGCGTCCGTTAACCGTACGTGTAGCAGGTGAAGTACTATCGC
The DNA here is from genome assembly GCA_018608245.1 of Alphaproteobacteria bacterium. Classification (GTDB taxonomy): domain Bacteria; phylum Pseudomonadota; class Alphaproteobacteria; order Micavibrionales; family Micavibrionaceae. The sequence continues at coordinate 3,531 of JABAZY010000011.1, forward strand.
CTGCATCCCTACAATTCCGTCAAGGCAAAGATCCGCTTGAGTATATACGTCAAGCTGGAGGCACAACTTATTATGCCGATAAAGATCGCGCCTTTGTTATTTATCCTGACGGAAGTGCTCAGCCATTAAAAATAAATTCATGGAATCATAGTGCTTCTCTAATTCCACCGGGCTCCACCATTATTGTGCCGCGTGATCCAAAACCGTTTGATTTCCTTGAAAGTGCAGAACGAGTTAGCCAGATTTTAGCGAACCTTGCTATCTCAGGATTATATGTTGAAGCCATTGGTGATGACTAAACCGCCCCTACATTTTTCAATTGTAACGATTACCTTTAATAATCAGCACGGATTAATCAAAACAGCTGAGAGCATAAAACGGCAATCTTACTTAGATTATGAATGGGTTATCATTGATGGTGGTTCTAATGCTATCATTCCTGAAGATATTCCATCAGATAAAGTCATGTTAAATAGCGAATCTGATACTGGCATTTATGATGCGATGAATAAGGGTATTGATCTAGCCAACGGTGATTATATTATTTTCATGAATGCTGGTGATCAATTTGCTGATGAAAATACATTATCTATTATTTCTCAAAGTAACGTAGATTTTATATATGGCGATTCTCTTGAGGAGAAGGGTAATAACACGCATTACAAAACAGCGCGTAATGCCAATGCTATTGCCCTTGGTATGTTTACCCATCATCAAGCTATGGTCTATAAAGCTTCATTGATCGAAGAATTACGGTATAATGAGACATATAAGATAGCCGCCGATTATGATTTCACTTATCGGTTTTTAAATAAAGCTACAACAACAAAATATATCAAAAAACCACTTTGTATTTTTGAATCAGGTGGCGTTTCACAAACGAATGTACGTCAAGGACGCGTCGAACAATTTAAAATTCGTCAGACAATGAAATATTTTATTTTAAAGAATATATTTATCTTTAGCGGACAAACAATGGTCTATCGCTTTAGGCAGGCCTGTCCTAAGCTTTATTGGTTTTTAAAGCGTGGTTCACAAGCTGATAATATTTAGCCCTACTTCGCGCAAATTTAAAACCATCAACGCCATCTAAAAAACCAAATTTAAGAAAATATGAATGAACAAAAGCAATAGCATTCCTAAAAGGCAATTGTCTGAAGAAAATCTTCATTTTTTCCCGCTTAGAATTTGGATCCTTGGGGTATAGATCATTCGCAATCATATAAGCTTCCCATTGAGCATATCTCTGGTGGCGCTCTAACCAAACCTCTGGCTCTTCATAGGCATTGTGAATTAATGGTGCTTCAAGCTGTCCTATCGGCTCTTGGGCGTATTCAGCGCGCAAGACAGGCTGATAGTGCCCCTCAATCTCTCCCATTGCTTCAATATCTGCGTCATCAATAACAGGAAACATGATTCTATTTTTGTGGAATAAACAAAGCTTATTATTTTTCAAACCATGTTTGAGAAGCTTACGCTCACCAACATAACGCCCCTTCACAAAATAACCTGCACAAGAAAAATTAAGATTTCTAATTTCCTCAACTAGATCACGCGTTAAAATTTCATCTGCATCAACAAAAAAAACATAGTCATTCTTAATATCTAAATTATCTAAGGCATACTGACGTTTTTTCGGGTATTGATTATTCCACTTAAAATTTTCGATACGCGCATAATATTTTTGAGAAATCTCGACTGTTTCATCTGTGCTATTGGAATCAAACACAATGATTTCATCAAAATCCAAAAGGGCCTCTAAACAACGAGTCATATTATGTGCTTCATTCTTCGTCGCAATGATGACTGTGATTGGTATTCTAGACAGCATCTTCTCGCCTACTATGGCGGAATGACCAGACTAAAAACCCTATCAATAGCCCAACAAACAAGGACACAGCCCACGTAAGTGTTTTATTGGGCCAATCTGCCTTAGGGCCTGTATTTGCAGGTTCCACAATAATAGCTACGTAAGCCTCATCTAGATTAGCCAGCATTTGAACATGTTCTTGTTGCATCAAAAGATTGGTAATGCCTTTGCGATGATCTGGATGAACCGTTTTACCCAAAACATTTTGTAAATAATCAACACGGCTCTGCGATTGCTGACGACGATCACGACGGATCATTTGATCAGCCACCAAATGAATTTTACGCAACAATGCGGATGCAAATTCAGGGTCAGCATGACGATAACTAATACGCCTTAATGATGATGCCCCAATTGGCGATACCTGTAAGTGCTTCTGAAGATAAGCTGCCAGCACTTCCTTTGTATTTATATTTTCAGTACGATTTTGGTTAATACCCATCAATACTGACTTATCTTTAAGCAAGATCTCAGCTACGGCTGGCCCGCGCATTGTGTGAATAAAGCGATAAAAATCAGTTGATGCTCCTTGATTATCTTTTGGACGCCAAAAAGGTAGTGCCGACATACGTTCATTCTCAATAGAGGATGCATAATCTCCTAACGCATAACCATCTGCAGGCGCCACAATCATAGAAGCACGATACTCTGGCGTTGTGACTTTAAGAAACGTAAAAGCAAAAATAACAGCAATAACTGCGCAGATAATTAAATATATTTTCGCCTGCCATAACGCCTTAAACAAATCACCCAATGTCATATCTTGATGTAAAGTCATTAGCCACGCACCCGAACACGCTCAAGTAAGTCTACCCATGTCTTTAGCGATTGCGAGGGGTGATAAGTTTGAGCTGCCCTTAAGGCACCTTCTTGTGCCGCAAACCATGAATCACCGTCGTGACGATAGGCATAAATTGCTTCTGCTAATTTCTTTGCTAAGTCTTCACCTGATATAATCTTACCTGCACCATACTCAGTAATAACCTGACCAATTTCACTCTCTTCTTTACCAATAAACAAGGAAGGGCGCCCCACAGCCAAAGCAGAATAAAATTTACATGGCACGAGCATGCCTGTCGTTTCAGGACGCATGCTAATAAGGTGAACATCACCACTTTCCATGATTTCGCGTAAATGTTCTATCGGTTGGTACGGTAAGAATTTTACATTCTCTAAGCTACGACGCGTACGCTCCTCAGCCAAAAGATCGTGGGCGCGGCTATCCCCCACAAAAACAAATTCAATCTCTTTATACTCACTCAATAATTCAGCTGCGTCCATGATCGCGCTCATAGAATGTGCGCGACCTATATTACCAGCATATAAAATTCTGAACTTAGGAGACGCATCGCGAAACATTTCTTCAGGGCGTTTTGCAATTGCCTTATATTTTTGAACAATTTCTTTGTTATTTTTATGTGTCCTGAAATTAAACATTTCAGAGTCAGACCAGTTTGGAATAAACTTCACTTTTTGTGGATCAACGCCAGTATGTGTAAGGCGCTTCATCATACAACGTCCAACTGTGACCACTTCATCACATCGCTTCATAGCACGACGCGATTTAGCCTTAGCGCGTTTTAAACAAAACTTAGGTACCTTCACACCAAGCGCCGTAAATAAATCAGGGTACATATCATGACACCAATGAACGTGATGACTTTTCTTCCTTGATGCAATCATACAGCCTACATTCACCAGCATAGGTGGGTCAGTTAAAGTCAAAATAATATCGTGCTTAGGTGTCTTCATACCAGCTCGTAATAATTTGAATGATGTTCGGCAATAACCAAAAAATTTCTTAGGGCTTTTAATCGCCTTTACGGTTGTAATTTCAACTCCCCTATCAATGAAATTATCATTTTTACCTCCTGTCGTAATGACACTTACTTTCCAACCTTTTGCGACAAGCGCATAAGCCAAATCTTGCATCACACGACCAGAGGCCCCCCGCATCGGTGGATATACTCTATTTATAAAAAGAATAGATGGTTTACTCATAAGCTAAGAAGCGCTTCTTTCTTCGTTTGGGTTATTTCTGATCTCTACGAATATAATCATTAATGTTAGCAGTAATCCAAAATCAAACGACTTATACGATGCATATAAAATTATGGGAATAATAAATGGCCAAATTAATGCATTCCCTTTCACAGGGTCTATTAAATATAAGCGTACGAATTTTTCAAACACAAAGAACAAATAAACTAGTGTTACCCCAAGGCCAATTACACCCGTCTTTAAAAACATGTAAGTTAAGAGACTATGTGTAAACGTTACGTCCAATCCCCCCACGGCTGGAGAAGCATACTGAGCTCCCCAACCAAGACCAAACAGAATGTTCAAAGGTTGTACGTTAACCGCATCCCAAACCGCCTGTAACTCATGGAATCGCATGTTCACGCCGACTTGTGCCGTTTTTTGTGCCATGTCACCAGAAATCTCTAGCCAGTAAGGCCATAGAAAAAATCCTATCACAAAGATAACGAGAATTGGCATAATCATTCTCAAAGGGGCGTGAAATAGGCCTATGGCGGCCAATGATAACGTAGTCAACACCAAGGCCCCAAACGTGGCACGCTGAATATCAGCAAACATCGCCAAAGACATGATAGCTGATATCAAAATCAAGCCTATGAACAACGTAAAACTGTGAATAGTGACTTGCTTATAAAGTGCCTTAAAGGCGTAGCCAATAAAGAACAGAGTTGAAAACAAGACCAAAGGTGAGTTTGCTAAATAGAGTAATTCTTGATCTTGCTTAAATAGTTCAAAACTAGACCATAAAACACGCATAGAAAATAAAGCGCCAATAAACAATAAACCAATTAGAAAAACTTTATCTGCTTGATTCTTCAAAATCACCGGCACTAAAAAAATAGGAAGGCATAGAAAGAAAAATCCAACTAAGTCCCGTATTATATGCGTAATAGACACATCTCTACTTAGCGCCACAATCAAAGGTACAATTAAGCCATAGAATAGCAAAAATTTTCCTGCTACCATCCATGCTGGCGACACAGTACCTTTTGAAATCAAGCAAACTTTATATAATGCTGAAAAACCAATAAATCCTATTAGGCTAAGGGCAATGATGAGCTCAACAATACCAGGTTGGTTTGGTGTGGGTGATCCCCATAGAGCATATAAAATAAGTGCCAAGAATAAACATAGGTGGCTTATCTTAAACGAACATAACCAGCCACTTAGTTCTTCTAATGGATTAATATAAAAATTATCCGTTACTGACACGCCATGCCTCAAACAACATTTTTGATGCAACAATGATAATAAAAATACTAAAGACTTTTCTTAAAAGCTTAGTTGAAAATTTATGTGCCAAGCCAGCACCTACAGGTGCAAAACTTGAGCTAACAGGAATAATAATGGCCAACGCTAAAAAATTTATGTAACCCAATGAAAATGGTGGTAAATCTGTAGGTTTTTCTAATAGCCCAATAATTAAGAATCCAATTGCCCCTGGTATAGCAACGAGTAACCCCATCGCTGATGCTGTTCCAACGGCACGGTGAATTGAAACATTATGAAGGGTCATGTAGGGAACATTTAACGCCGCTCCACCAATTCCCATTAAAGTTGAAACAGTACCCGTCACAGTTCCTGCGATTGCAGGCCACGGTTGCTTAGGGATGTCCTTCATAAATTTCATTTTTTCTGGTTTTATCTGCATCAGACCCGCTAAAATAAAAAGCGTAATAGCAAAAAATAAAATCAACGTGATACCCGACACATAGGAGGCAATGACGGTTCCGATTCCGACACCTATTACAACACCAATACCAATATTTTTAACTAGATCAAATCTAACACAATCGCGCTTATGATGCGCGCGCGCAGAGGAGATTCCGGTCGCAATAATAGTTGCTAAAGATGTACCCACACACACATGCATGATGTAAGGACTTTCATAGCCCAAGAAAGAAAATACATAGTAGAGACCTGGAACCAAAACCAAACCACCGCCAATGCCTAACAATCCTGCTAAAAACCCAGCAAGCCCTGCCAATGAAAACATTAAAAGTAGAAGAAGAGCCCAATCAATAAAAGTAAAATCAACCATAATAGTTAATCTATAGCTTAGTCTTACATAAGCCAATTAATCATTTTGAAATAGATAATATTAGTGGGGATTGAAAAGGTAGGAATATTTAGTTAAAACTGAAAACACGTTGAGGCATTTGATACCCTTCTTTTACTTTTTTATATACGCGCTTCTTTTTCTTTTTAGGGATTTCTTCTTCAATAACTTCTTGCTGAAAATTAACTTTTCTATCTAACGTCGTTCTAGAACTTTGCGCCGCAACAACCTCTCGAGCATCAGCAGTTTGCTTCGCTAATTCTTTATCGCGATTTTCTCTTCTTTTCACTTCCTGACGCGCATAATCTGCACGTAGTTTACGTGCCTTATCAGGCGACATAGAAAGTCTGTATTTATCAGAATTTTGCTGTTTGCTACCATAAACAGCTTTTCTGCTTTCTGCGGCAGCAGATGATGTACGTGCACGGTTTTGTTTAGAATTACTGGAATAATCTTTTAAATTAATGGGGCCCCTACTACCACCTCCACTTGTATTAAATGAATTATAGTTTGAACTTTTGGTCGATGATTTTTTACTACTTACACTCCCCTTATTGTAAATAGATTCGGCTGCGTAAGAGCTTCCTATCGTTTGACAGGAAAACACGACTAAAACAGCTAAAATGACCTTAAATTTCATTATATTTCCTATAGTTAGCTTCAACTACCTATAGTATAGCATTTTAGCGCCTATAAAAGAAAATCTTACCTCTTTTAATATTTTCATAAACCTTAATATTCTTAACTTAATTTTAAGTATTTCAGAGCATGATATATCTAGATTTTGGCATTCCATAGACGGCTTATGCTATTATTAGTTAAATTAATTGAGGAGAACATATTATGCAGGTAAATATTCAAGAGCTTGTTCAAAAAACAGGATTAGATGGAAAAATCTATCCTGGTAAAAAGCTATTAAAAAAATATGTTCAACCTGGTGAATTTAAAAGTCACTGCGTAGTTTTTGAT
>JABAZY010000036.1:0-19445 GCA_018608245.1 Alphaproteobacteria bacterium
ACCACTTAGCCAAAACATACCGCACGCCGTTTATCTCTGGTAAAGACAGTATGTTTAATGACTTCAAAGGCTATGATGAAAACGATACCCCAGTCACAATCTCTATCCCACCAACATTATTGATTTCTGGCTTAGGTGTGATTGAAGATGTTGCGAACTCCGTATCACTCGACCCAAAACAAGCTGGTGATTTAGTCTACATACTCGGCGAAACCAAAGACGAGCTTGGCGCATCAGAATATTACGACCATTTAGGCTATTTAGGTAACAACGTACCTGAGTTGAACAATGAAACAAACTACGCCCTCTACCGCGCATTATCTGCCGTTAACAAACAACGCTTATGCGCTTCTGCGATTGGTGTTGGGTTTGGTGGCTTGGGTGTAGCGCTTGCGAAGAAAGCAATTGCGAGTGGCTTAGGGTTAGATATCACGTTAGACACTGACCTACGTTTAGACAAAGCCCTCTTCTCTGAATCTCAGGGACGCATTGTCGTAACTATTGCGCCACAAGACAAGCAAGTGTTCGAAAAAACGATGAGTGATTTTGCCCATGTTTACGAAGTTGGCACAGTCACAAATGACAACGCCCTTAAAATCAACAGTCAATCATTCGATATAGCTCAAATGACCGAGTCCTACAAAGCCACCTTGAGGGATTATTAATATGACAGCAAACGCTCTTATCATTGCAGGATATGGATTGAACTGTGAAGAAGAAAGCGCTTATGCGTTTGAACAAGTTGGCTTCAACGCCACAATCGTACACATTAATGATCTTATTGATGCGCCTGAAAAACTGAATGACGCGCAAGCGCTCTGTATTCCAGGTGGGTTTTCTTATGGTGATGACACTGGCTCAGGTAACGCCTTTGCGCAAAAAATGCGCTTAACACTACAAGATAAACTAACGGAATTTGTATCACGCGATACGCTGACTATTGGTATTTGTAATGGTTGCCAGATTGCCATGAACCTAGGTCTTGTACCTCTTACTGGTCATGATTATGGCGTACGTGATGTTGCTGTAACTCATAACGAAAATGCCCGCTACCAATGTCGTTGGATTGATTTGCAAACCGCTGAGAGTAATTCCCCGTGGTTACAAAATATTGATAGCCTGCACATTCCCGTCGCACATGGTGAAGGTCGTTTTATGATGAGTGATGAAAATTTAGCTAGCCTAAAAGAAAATAACCAAATTGCGCTACGCTATTCAAAAGACGGCAAACCAGCTAATGGTGAATTCCCCTTCAATCCAAACGGCTCGACAGATGACATAGCAGGTATCACCGATCCATCAGGTCGTGTACTTGTGTTAATGCCCCACCCAGAGCGTGGTATGTTCACATGGCAACGTGATGATTATGCGTCATTAAAAGACACAGCCCGCCGTAACGGACAACCATTACCAGACGCCACAGACGGTCTAAGAATTTTCGAAAATGCTGCGAAGTACTTTGGAATTAATGGCCTAAAGAAAAGCGCTTAAACGGATATTAATCAGTGACATCTAATGTAAAGGTCTTCTGCCTACCAGTAGCTGAAGACCACAAAGCATATTTGCTAGTATCGTGTTTGACACCACCAACGTAACGCTCACCTTTATCAAAATCTTGAACAACAAATTCCATAGCCATAGCAGGGCAACCATCTTCAATATATTGATTTTCTAGTTTAAGTAACAAAGAAATCTGGTCAGCTCTTATATTGTCTTCAACCTCAAGAATAACTCCGTCTCCACCATAAAAACCGTCACTTTGTCCTATACCCAGCACACTGATAATTCCATACTCTTCCTGCTTTCTTTTGAAATACCGTGGAAGAGTTTCCAAATAGACCGCTCTAGGGCTTAATACCCTAGTGACTGGGGTAAACACAGCAGATGATAAGCTGGGGTCTGCAACAAAGCGTGCCGCTACTTTTTCTTGGGGCATAGCCATTGGTGACACAATCAAAAGACGTGTTCCTTTATATTGTTCCGCGAAAGCGGTTGCTGATTGTGTTTGTGCCGTTGCCATACGAGCAAATTAGCGCCTATAAGCAATATGTCAAGAAATATAGATGTCTTTTATTGTGGCGTTAAAGCAGAAGGTTGATTGGACGTTAACGTTAACCTAAACCATCGTGGTGTAGAATACGGTCTTCGTAGGGTAACGGTTGCACAAATAGTGGTGCATCTTGAGCTTCTTTGTGAATCCGTTGAAATTCTTGTTCCATAGAATCTCTAAATATTTGCCTTATATATCCTTGTGCATCTCTGATTTCGGATCTAATTATAATAGCTCGATCATCGTAAAGTTCTTTACGCTCTTCTAGAATAGCCACCTCTAATTGTAAGGCCTCGATTATTAATGCGCTTCTTTTTAATTCCAACACTTTTTCAGCAATCTGAGCCTCAATAATTTCTAAGGCTTGCACATCGTCAGGCGAAACTTCTGGTTCAATTGGCGCAGAACTGCATGCAGAAATAGAGAGCATTGTTGCTCCTGCCGCTAGGCCAAATACTAATCTTGTATAATTATGCATTGCTCATGCTCTTCAGCTTTATAAAAACTAATTAGGACCTGGGTAATATGTATCACCATCTTCTATTAAAGGAGCACAGCCATGATGTTCAACCATATGCGTGTCATATATTTCTCGTATGTCTTCATGACTCAAAACTGCATAAAATTCACCCCATGCGTCACCTAACAGCTGACGTAAGTCCTGAAATTTTGTTGGAATATCGTTAACGTTAAACATCTTATAAGCTCCCTTGTATATTAATTCTAGGAGACATTACCTTAAAATAAAAATTATGTCAAATAATAAATTAACCTGTATAGCTATCCCCAGGCACTAAAATTAATGAAGGAAGTTCGCATGTGGCTGGTTTTTTACAAGCACCTATAACATCTTCAAAACCTTGAAGATCTCCATTAAGTGGCTCTCGTGGCGCCCCTGCAGGTAATTCAGCGGATGATGTAAAAAAACTTACTATAGAAGCTGTTGCTACCACCCCTATAGCTGTCACAATAGTCGTCTTAAATTCTTTGCGCGTAATCATAATAAAAACCAATAGTTAACTTAATAACTATTGGTTTTATAGAATTTCAAAACTTATGTAAATAATTATTTATGCGGCTTTTTCTACATTTTCTGTAGACACAAGCGGGAAATCAATATTAGTGTCGACCACGTGATTGAAATAATTTGTGAAAATGTTGAAGGATACAACAGCCACAATTTCAAGCACTTCGCCTTCTGTAAACCCAGCATCTCTCAACGCTTGTACGTCGTTATCGTTGACGTTGCCACGCTCTTCAACTAGCAACAATGAGAAGTCTAGCGCCGCTTGGTTTTTAGGGTCGGCTGATTTACCACTTAAGTTAAGCTTAAGCTCTTCTGCTGAAAGCCCCGTGCCCTCACCAATTTTTGTGTGTGCAGATGCACAATAATCACATGAATTTGCACCCGCCACCGCTAATGCAATGCTTTCGCGCAATTTTCCGCTAACGGACGTATCCCCTAATGCGCCTGAGCCTTGCATATAAAAATTAAGCACAGCAGGCGAATGTGCAAATGTTTTAAAAATATTTGGCACGACACCAAGCTTGGCTTCAATTGCTTCTAGCTTTTTCTTTGTGTCTTCTGATGGATTTGTGTTTGGTTCAATACGCGCCATGATTTTTCTCCTAGGTTAAAGTTAATTAATGGGTCTGCAAATTTTATCGACTTGATCTTGTACCGTGCAAAGGGTTTCTAAATCACAAGAACTAAAAGTAACACAAAGCAGCTTAAATACCGGCGCATAATTTGCTATGTAAATAATTGTGAGAATTAAAGTTTGAATAAAAAAAAGCACCAATAAGGTTCGTTTAATAGGAATCATCTGCTTTTGACGTTCCATATACTGATAAAGAAGTTCTAATTCCTCTTCTGAACGATACTTTTTTTCTGTATTCATTTAATCTTAGGCCGCTTTCGCCTGCTCCTTCTTATACGCCACAATACGTGCTTCTACTTCTGGACGGAAATGGCGCATTAGCCCTTGGATTGGCCATGCTGAGGCGTCTCCGTGGGCGCAAATTGTATGACCTTCAATCTCTTTGGTCACTTCTAGAAGTGTATCAATCTCATCAATCTCGGCATCACCCTTTACAAGGCGTGTCATTACGCGCCAAAGCCAACCTGTACCTTCACGACACGGCGTACATTGACCACAGCTTTCGTGCATGTAGAAATGTGACAAACGCGCAATGGCGTAAATTACATCCGTTGATTGATCCATGACAATAAGACCTGCCGTCCCTAGCCCGCTTTGCACTTCACGTAGCGAGTCAAAATCCATCAGCACTGTGTCACAAACATCTTTCGGTAGAATTGGACAAGATGAGCCCCCCGGAATAACGGCCTTAAGATTATCCCATCCACCACGAACACCGCCCGCGTGCTTATCAATCAGCTCCTTCATCGGGATGCCCATTTCTTCTTCAACAACACATGGGTTATTCACGTGACCTGAAATACAGAAAAGCTTTGTTCCTGTGTTTTTCTCATCTTTACCAAAGCTAGAGAACCAGTCACCGCCACGACGGAGAATTTCTGGCACAACCGCAATTGTTTCAACATTATTGATTGTTGTCGGGCAAGCATAAAGCCCAGCCATCGCAGGGAATGGAGGCTTATTACGGGGTTGCCCCTTTTTACCTTCAAGCGATTCAAGAAGAGCTGTTTCTTCACCACAAATATAAGCGCCTGCGCCTCGGTGTAAGGTGATGTCAAAGTCCCAGCCAGACTTAGCGGCATTTTTACCAAGCAAGCCTGCCTCGCGTGCTTCTTCGATTGCCTTCACAAGGTTTGATGCCTCAGACACAAATTCACCACGGACATAGATATAAGCATGATGCGCCTGCATCGCAAAACCAGCCAATAGAGCGCCTTCAATTAATTTATGGGGATCATTACGCATGATCTCACGATCCTTACACGTACCGGGCTCAGACTCATCAGCATTGATAACCAAATAATGTGGGCGCTCGCCCACTTCTTTCGGCATGAATGACCATTTCAATCCTGTTGGAAAGCCCGCTCCACCGCGACCGCGTAAGCCAGATTTTTTCATTTCATCAATGATCCACTCACGCCCCTTTTTCACAAGCGTCTTTGTGTTATCCCAGTCACCGCGCTTCTTTGCAGCGTCTAGTGAGTAAGATTCCCATCCATAAAGATTTGTAAAAATACGGTCTTGGTCAGCAAGCATTGTGTAGCACTCTGTAATTAATGAACTTCAAGGAGTGACATTACCCCAAACCATTCACTTAATCAAAAAAAAAGGCGGGCATTTCAACCGAAATGGCCGCCTTTTACGAATTATTTAGATTATTAAGCCTGTAGACCTAACGCACGTAATGTTTCCATCGTGATTTGACCTGCAGGCAGGTTTTTAGATCTTTGGAAACGGAATACAGCTTCGTATGTTTCATCACCCAAAACGCCGTCTAAACGACCTGGGTTATAGCCAGCATTTTTCAATTCTTGCTGAAGCTTCATCACAGTGCTTCTGTTCACATTTGTGTTACATAAAATTTGTGTCCATGCAATTTGCTCTGACTTCACAAGCTCTTTACGTGATGTTGTTTTATATTGTGGTGCAATATCTTCGTAAACAGGCTGTTCTGGCTGAACCAAAACTTGTGTTGTGATTTGTTCAGTCACAGCTGGAATAGCACGACGCTCAACACGAGCAGGCTGATCAATAACACGTTTAGTAATTTGCTTTGTCACAGCTGGAACAGTTTCTTGAAGTGTAGCTTCTGGTGTTACCAAAACACGTTTTGTAATGTTCTTATACTCAGCAGGAACTTCTACCAAACACATCACATCGCCAGTTGCCGCATCAATACGTTGATTTGGGCCTTCACCCTGTTTCCAAACAGTACGGGCTGGTGAGACTTGTACACGTTCAGTAACTGTTTTGTAACTTGCAGGCGTTGCAATCATACGTGTCGTTGCAGGTGTCACCGTAATTGTTTCCGTTACAGTTCTGTAAGTTGCAGGAATTGTCACCAATTCTTCAGTTGCTTCTTTCACCGTCACAGTTTGTGTTTTTGCTTGGTATTTTGCAGGGTTAATGCGTGCAATTTGTTTACCACCTTCTGAAACAAGAACTTTATCTTCAACTGTTCTATATTGAGCCGGTGTTCTCACTTTACCGTAACACTCACCTGGGCGCGCATTTGTTGGCGCATTTTGGAAAATGTTTGATGGTGTAGAAGAAACAGATTGAGCATAGGAAGTTTGAACTGGTGTAACAGGTATTGCAGTTTCTGTCACAACTGTTGTTGTCGCAACAGATGCTGGTGCAGCCTTCATTTGTACTCTGCCCATTCTAGGAGCTGTTGCCGTAGGCACTTCGCTTGTTCTTACTTCAACTTGGATAGGCTCCATCGTTGTTGCAGGGACATCCACTGTAACTGGCACAGCTTCTTTTGTCGCAACAGGCACTTGAACAGTTACGCTCTTAGGTGCTGGTGCTGACACAGATGTGTTAAAGTTACCATTGCTCACAATGTAATCGTTTGCAGTTCTGCTCGCTGTTTCTGACGCTTGTACCATTGGCACAACGGCCAAACAGCAACCTGCTAATAATGTAAGGGCAAGTGTTTTTCTCATAATGAAATTCCTTCTAAGTTCATTCGGTTTTAAAATATAGAGATACCATAGCGAATCATCCACAAAATGCAAATAATTAAAATACTTACACGCATATACTAAGTTAAAACATTACAAGTTATGGAATATATAAGTTATTTTTCAACAACGCTCAAACGGTACTTGCCAAAACCTTTAGTGAAAAGCCTTTTAATAACAAAGATGAAAATGGGAATCGCCAATAATTGACCCGTTATATTAGCTCTGTTCATAGCTACTTCTTTTTCAACACCCATGGCAGAAAACACTCCGCCCAAGGCCAAACCAACTATAAAGCCAACAACAAGCGCGCCGATTAGAAATCTCCAAGCCAACGCCCAAAAGACGATAATAGCGCCCTTCCATGTGAATTCTTCTTGCATCTTAAATCACTCCTGCTTTTTTAGCTTGCTCCTCTAATGTTGTCGGCCCAGCAATTGACATAGAACCAATACGACCATTTTGTGGGCCAGATGGTGGAACAACATCTTTTTGGAAACTCTTAAGAATCGTCACCACGCTCTCTGCTGTTAAATCTTCGTAATAATCATCATTCACCTGAATCATTGGTGCATTTGAACAAGCGCCAAGGCACTCAACTTCCATAAGTGTAAAGTAACCATCATCAGTCGTTTGACCTAATTTGATATCAAGATAATTTGTACAAGCGTTAACAACATCCGCTGAGCCACATAGCCAGCAAGGCGTTGTCGTACAAAGCTGAACCAGATATTTACCTACTGGCTCAAGGTTATACATTGAGTAGAATGTCGCAACTTCATAAACCTTAATCGGTGCTACGCCACAGATAGACGCAACCTCATCTAACGCTGCACGGGGTAACCAACCGCCGCCCGTTGGGTAATCACCAAATGGGCCAGTGACAGCCACCTGACGTTGAGCTAAATCAAGTAAAGGCATAATAGCACTATGATCGCGCCCTTCTGGGTAGCGAGCTATAATCTCTTTCACTGCTTTTGGATCTGTGAACTCAAAGCTTTCAGGCTGGAATGGTGCGTTTAACGCATCTGATTTTTTCATTTTTTAGTCTTACTTTTAGAGGTATTAATTTCGCGCTTGGGCAACAATAATTGCTTTGACCAAGACAATAAAGGTTTTTCTATCAATAAATAACTAATTCCGCCACCAATAAGTGATCCAACCACACAAATAATGAATGTTAGCCACGGCGATAAACTTTCTTGTAGCCCTGACGCAGCAATTACATAAATGATTGCTCCAATAGTGAATGAATGCATCAAATAGAGGCTATAGGATGAATCACCAATAAATACTGCGATTTTAGGCAGTTTGATATGCTGGCTCTTTTTAGGAAGAACGAGCAAGGAAATGATGAGCGTTGCGAATATAACCTTCGGGAAATCATAACCCGTATATTCTTCCACCCTATCCGCGTTAAACATCCAAACGATTGAGGTTATTAGAGTGGCGCACCCTAAATACACAAACCACTTCGGCAACCTTACATCCTTGATAAATAAAAACCCTATCCATGAACCAATTAGAAAGTTAAGGACGATATCACGTCCGTAAAAAACGCGGATGATCCCTTCTGGTAATAAGTAATCTTTGAATAGCACAGTACTTAAAAAGAAAACCGTTAAGGCAGGCATCAGCAATTTTCGAGGGAGCAACAAGAACAACGCAAAAACTGCGTAGAAATAAATCTCATAGTTCAATGTCCACCCAAGCTTTAAGAATGGATAAAGCAATGCATCATGATCATAGTACGGCACAAAGAATAACGACTTTAGAAAATTGGCGATTGAAAATTCTACCCCGCCAAGCGCGTTCGGCATTAAGAATAAAACACCAACAAGCAGTAACGTGTAAAACCAATATATGGGAACAATCCGAATAAGCCGCCGTAGCATAAATCGCTTAGCTTGCGTAACGCCCGTTTGTTCATAAGCAGTATAGATCATCACGAAACCACTAAGCACAAAAAACAAATCAATGCCGTAGATAAACGGCTCATGATTCCAGAAAATATCTTCTGATCCATAAAGCCCCTCAATATCCAACACAGCATGATAGATAACAATCAAAAGAGCCGCGAACCCTCTCAAAACCTGTAACGTATCAATTTTATGAATAGGTGCGGTCATATGCTGACCTACTATCTGTCAATCTCGCCGAAGACGACGTCCATTGAACCGATGTTGGATACAACGTCGGCAAGCATGTGGCCTTTGCTGACAAAGTCTAGCGCTTGTAAATGAGCAAAGCCCGGGGCGCGGATGTGACAGCGGTAAGGTTTGTTTGTACCATCGGCAACTAGGTAAACACCAAACTCACCTTTAGGGGCTTCGACACAAGTATATGTTTCGCCTTTAGGGACATGAAAACCTTCGGTGTATAATTTGAAGTGATGGATCATCGCTTCCATAGAATTTTTCATCTCGGCGCGTGGTGGTGGGCTAACTTTATAATCGTTAGTTTTAACAGGGCCTTCTGGAAGCTGTTCTAAACACTGCTTCATAATACGCAATGACTGACGCATTTCTTCCATACGCACCAAGTAACGCGCGTAACAATCACCTGTTTTACCAACAGGAATATCAAAATCCATTTTCTCGTAAACTTCGTAAGGTTGGCTTTTACGCAAATCCCATGCAACACCAGAACCGCGTAACATTGGCCCCGTAAAGCCCCAGTCAATCGCCTCTTCTTTTGTCGCAATACCAATATCAACAGTACGTTGTTTAAAGATACGGTTATCCGTCAAAAGTGTATCAAGATCATTTAATGTCTTCGGCAACTCTTCTACCCAAGTCATCATATCTTCGGCAAGTCCCGCAGGCATATCACGTGCCACACCGCCTGGACGGAAATAGTTTGCATGCAAACGCGCACCACAGACACGGTCATAAAATTCCATACCCTTCTCACGCTCTTCAAATCCCCAAAGGGCTGGCGTGATCGCGCCAACGTCCAAAGCAAACGTCGTGATGTTCAAAATATGGTTTAGAATACGACCAAGTTCGCAATACAACACACGAATATATTGTGCGCGTAATGGTGGCGTGATGCCCAATAATTTTTCAACAGCAAGCGCAAAGGCATGTTCCTGATTCATCGGCGCGACATAATCTAAGCGGTCAAAATACGGTAAGGCTTGCGTATAAGTTTTATATTCAATCAGCTTCTCAGTACCGCGGTGAAGCAAACCAATATGTGGGTCTGAACGCTCAACAATCTCCCCTTCCATTTCCAACACTAGGCGCAACACACCATGCGCCGCAGGATGTTGTGGACCGAAGTTCATGGTCATAGGCTTGATCTGCGTTTGTGACGCTAGTTCAATAGAATTTGGTTTTGGTTGAAGGGCTGATTTAGGCATTATTTCTCCCCCTCCTTTTCTTTTAAAAAGTCTTCAGCATTAAGAGGAACGCCTGGACGCAAAGGATTTACCTTATTTTCTTTCTTAACCTTTTTTTTTGCCCTATCTCCAAAATACACGCCATCCCCCTCAGTATCGTTTTCATTCCAGAGAGCTAAAACGCTAGGAAAAATATCATAAAAAGGTTGTAATACAGCTTCTCTTCTTTTTTCAATTTGAAGTTGTTGGTAAGCAATGTAAGTTTGCCCCGCGAAACAAAAAGATACAATCAAAGCGATAAATGTTAAAAGTATATTATTCATTTCTTGCCACTTCCAACCGTTTTATCCGTAGGCTTCCATCCGCGCTCTGGCATAGTCGCTTTTTCATCCCCAGCCAATTGAATATCGGTCATCCCTTCCCAAGGAGAGAGATTATCAAATGTTCTGAAGTCTTGCGTTAGCTTTACAGGCTCATAAACCACACGACGCTGATCTTCATCATAGCGAAGTTCAACATAACCCGTCAGTGGAAAATCTTTACGCAAAGGATGCCCCTCAAACCCATAGTCAGTCATAATACGGCGTAAATCTTTATGTCCGTCAAAATAGATACCGTACATATCCCATACTTCACGCTCAAACCATCCTGCGGTACTGAATAACTCAGTCGCGGTTGGTACAAGCTCATTTTCACCCACGGTAATTTTCACACGCACGCGTTGATTGTGGGTTAAGGATAGTAAATTATAAACAACTTCAAAGCGCTCAGCCTTTTCAACATAATCAACACCACAAATAGTGAGGAGCATTTTGAATTCGCATTCTTTGTCATCACGTAAAAACTGAAGCACACGACAAATATCACCGCGCTTGGCTTCGATCATTAATTCGTTGTGAACAACTGAGTGGTTAAGAACTTCGTCTTCCAACTCTTCCGCGATATGCGCGCCTAAATCTAGTAAAGCTTCATTTCCTGACATGGCTATCGTCTCATCCGTGTGTCTTCACGTTGAATCTTCTTTTGCAATTGAAGCAAGCCATAAACAAGCGCCTCAGCAGTCGGCGGACAACCCGGCACGTAAATATCAACAGGCACGATACGATCGCAACCACGCACCACAGAATAAGAGTAATGGTAGTACCCACCACCATTTGCACATGAACCCATTGAAATCACCCAACGAGGCTCTGGCATTTGGTCATAGACACGACGCAACGCAGGCGCCATTTTATTGGTTAGCGTCCCAGCCACAATCATCACATCAGATTGACGTGGAGAAGGCCTAGGAATCATACCAAAACGGTCAAGGTCATAACGGCTCATATACGAATGGATCATCTCAACCGCGCAACAAGCCAAGCCAAAGGTCATCGGCCAAAGTGAGCCAGTACGCGCCCAATCAAACAGCGCATCAGTTGAGGTTAAAAGAAACCCTTTTTCCTCAAGATGTTTATTCACAGCCGCAGGCACAATATCTTGATCTTTTGCTTTTAACAAAGGAACGTCTGTGACGAACTTAGCATCTGGTGCTTCTATAACTTTACGATCATGTGTCATGGTTTAAATGTTTCCCTGCCACACCCATGTCTTCATGAGCTTCTTTGAGCCTAGCATTAAAAAGATCGTCTTCTGCAGGGCAAGATTCGGCATCCAGATCAGCCTGAGTTTTGCCCCAAGATTTTGCAGCAGTTTTATCTTCATCCGCAAACATTTTAAAAAGAGACTCTATTCCCATTCCAACGCCCCTTTGTTCCATTCGTAAATGAAGCCAACAGTTAGCACACCGAGGAATGTCATCATAGACCAAAAGCCGTATAGACCTATATCACCAAGGCTAACGGCCCACGGGAAAAGAAATGCTATTTCAAGGTCAAAAATAATGAACAGAATTGCCACTAGGTAGAAGCGAACATCAAAACGGCTACGCGCATCATCAAATGCGTCAAATCCACATTCGTAAGGGGCGTTTTTATCTTCATCTGGATTTTGCTTACCTGACACAAAAGACAAGGCAAGCGCTGCACATGCTACGAAAATAGCAACGCCGATAAAAACAGCAATAGGAAGATAATTTAATAAGAGTTCGTCTGAGGCCATGATGAGAGAAGTCTAACCTTTGTCAGTATGCATGTAAACGGCGATATGCACATAATAACGAATGAATTGATCCTAAATGGCGCGAGTGACGAGACTTGAACTCGCGACCTCCGCCGTGACAGGGCGGCGCTCTAACCAGCTGAGCTACACCCGCGCATTTGGGATGAAAAGTAAATAACAGTATGCCCATATAGTGTCAACACAAAACACACCGTTATTTAATGATTTTAATAATATTCTTCTTCTGCCATAACGCGCTTGCGCGTCTGAGGCAAAATAGAAAAGCCTTAGGCCGCTAAAGCTTCAGGTTCAGGTACAAAGTCCATTTTCAAAGACTCAGCCACACCTTTATGCGTAATCTGTCCTTTACAGACATTTAAGCCCTCTTTAAGTGCAGGGTTCTCTAACAATGCACGCTTCCAACCTTTGTCCGCTAATTGAAGCGCATAAGGCAGTACAGCGTTATTTAGCGCCTGTGCAGATGTCAAAGGCACTGCCCCCGGCATATTTGCGACACAATAGTGAATAATGTCATCCACGTTATAAACAGGGTCATTATGCGTTGTGGCCTTGGACGTTTCAAAACAACCACCTTGGTCAATCGCAATATCAACAACAACTGAGCCTGGGCGCATATTCTTGATCATTTCTTTAGTCACTAATTTAGGCGCAGACGCCCCTGGAATAAGCACGGCGCCAATAACTAAGTCAGCATCGGTCACATATCGTTCAACACTATCTTGAGAGGATTGCACCACGCGAGCACGTGTACCGAAATAATCATCTAACACACGAATTTGTTCGTGACCCTTTTCAAGGATCGTCACATCAGCCTCCATACCTACAGCCATTTTAGCGGCATGAAAACCTGATACGCCGCCGCCAATGACCACGACTTTTGCAGGTTCAACGCCCGGTGATCCACCAATTAAGCGCCCTATTCCGCCTAAATGCTTCTGCAAGTGCGCGCCACCTACTTGGATGGATAAGCGACCCGCAATTTCAGACATTGGCGCAAGTAAGGGCAAGCCTTTACCATTTGGCCCTGTCACTGTTTCATAAGCAATCGCGATACATTTAGAATCAACCAAGCCATTCGTTTGATCAATGTCCGCAGCCAGATGTAAATACGTAAATAGAATTTGATCTTCGCGAAGCATTTCACATTCTACTTTTTGTGGCTCTTTAACCTTGATAATCATATCTGCTGTATCGAAAATTTCTTTGGCTGTTTTTAGGATTTTTGCGCCCGCTAATTCATAATCAGCATCGGTAAAGTTAATCCCCACGCCACAATTCGTTTCAACCACAACATCGTGACCATGCGCTACAAATTCTCTAACAGAAGCAGGTACTAAACCTACGCGGTGTTCTTGAGCTTTAATCTCTTTTGGTACGCCAATTAACATAGAAATTCTCCTGATTATTAATAATGATGCACTTTATCAGGTGAATTCAAAATCACCAATACGTAAAAATGCTATCGCAATTACACATAACTAAAAAGACTAAATAGGCAATAATTATCCAAACATATTAAGCCCGATGACGATATAAGCTAAATAAAGAACGACACTGAACAAGATAAACAAGTTATTCTTCTTATATAGCCTTAATATCATAAAGAACGCCGATAAGATTATTATAGGCATTAAGATAAACAATTCTATATTACTTAAATCCCGCCCAGCCACTTGATCTTGCATAAAGAAAGCGGTCAAGACAGGAGAGACAATAAACACTATTGCTAGATATTTACCACAGTTAAGATAATTGAAAAATTCTTTGCTATGTATCTTATTAAATGTAGGCCCCACATAAGAAAGAGCGTGTAATAATAATTTTATCCCAACTATTGCAATAGCTAGAGGCAAGAAACATAATTGTGTAGAGATAAAAAAATGAAAAAAAATCAAAAATATAATAGCCACAGTGACGCCCCCTCAATTATCAATCACGCGCCACCATACACCTGTCTAATACGCCAATCAATCAACCAATTTATTTAAGCGGCGTAGAAGCCCATAGCTTACTGTATTGTTCACAATGTAAAACCAAGCTTTGATAGTCATCCAAATTCACACTTGCTGGAATCTTGTAACTCTGTCCACCTTTGTTTTTATTAAGCTTTGCAATCTGCACAGCGCCATTTGTTGCATTATCGCCTGTGACCGCACCATAAGTATTTTTAGTCACAAAGAATTTAAGGTCTGGCGCATTCTTGGTTTTGAAGTCTTCACTTAAAACAAGGTAATTTCCATCTGCGCGCTCTTCAATCATCCAAGTACCCTTCACTTTTAATTCTTGGTTTTGCCAAGCAGATGGCGAACCAGCAAAAGCTGTTCCCATGAATAAAGCCAGTGCAACTAAAACAAGTGACAATAGAGCTAGAAGTGATTTGGTTTGCATATTTGGTGCAGTGATTACGGTAGCTTTAGACATCTTATTTCCCTCATGTGTATTTGTTAATTATACACTATATTCGAGGTAAATGAATAAAACGTTACAATATCAATGAAAGGGAAAGTAATGGTGGGTGATAACGGATTCGAACCGCTGACCCTCTCGGTGTAAACGAGATGCTCTACCAACTGAGCTAATCACCCTTGAAGTAATCGGTAAATCAAGTTTGCTAGAAATACCCACTCTCACTATAAAAATCAAGCGATAAAGTGCGGAAAAGGCATAAAAAATGGCCATATGAAATTCACACGGCCATCTTTTGAATTATTTGAGTAACAAGGATTACTTGTTAACTGCTTCTTTAAGCTCTTTACCAGCTTTGAATTTAGCATTTTTAGAAGCTTTGATTTTGATAGCTTCACCTGTACGTGGGTTACGGCCAGTTGTTGCAGCGCGTTTAGCAACTGAGAATGTACCGAAACCAACAAAACGTGCATCATCGCCTTTTTTCAAAGTCGCTGTGATACCAGCAAAAACTGCTTCAACAGCTTTTTGTGCATCTGCTTTTGTAAGTTCTGCTTTTTTAGATACGTGATCTACTAATTCTGCTTTATTCATGGGAATTCCCTTTTCGTTTGAGTAAAATTTAATAAACGACACAAGATTATCCTGTGCCAACTAAAATGTAACAAACCTCCTGAAAACAGGCTCTAACCTTCACTTTTCAAAAAGCTTGTGATTCTTTTTTAGGACTTTTTTACCCAAGACTCAATGGTGAATTACGTCTTTTCCCTTATTTTCCGCTGTTTTTGACGAAATTTGTGCATTTTTGTCACTTTTTTCCTCAGAAATTGGCTTTGGCATCTCTAAAAGTGCGTGTAACAGCACCTCTTCGATGGTGCTTACGGGAATCACTTCGATGTTCTTTTTCACCTTATCTGGAATATCCGCGAGGTCTTTTTCATTCTCTTTAGGGATTAGCACTTTGGTAATACCCGCACGATGTGCAGCCAAAAGCTTTTCTTTCAATCCACCAATCGCCGTCACATAACCACGTAGATTGATCTCACCGGTCATGGCAATATCTTTATGAATCTCAATACCCGTTAAAGCAGAAATCAGAGCCGTTGTCATAGCCGCCCCTGCAGATGGTCCATCTTTTGGTGTTGCCCCTTCTGGAACATGAACATGAAGACTTTTCTTATTCAACGCTTCATGATCGATACCAAATTGGTTCGCACGAGACTTAATCAACATCTCGGCTACCTTGATGGATTCTTTCATCACATCTTTCAGATTACCCGTTGTTGTCACCTTCCCGTCCTTACCTGGCATAGTCACAGCCTCAATGGATAAAATGTCTCCACCAAATTGGGTATAGGCCAAGCCCGTCACAACACCAACGCGATGATCCTCAGCAACTTCGCCATAGCGATATTTTTTAACGCCAGCATATTTTTCTAATGACTTCGGCGTAATAGAGATTTTCTCTTTACCCTTCATCAAAATTTCTTTAATCGCCTTACGGCATAAGTTCGCAATTTCACGTTCCAAATTACGCACACCAGCTTCACGGGTATAATAACGAATAAGGTCGCGAACAGTCGCATCAGAAATAGAAATCTCAGAATTTTTAAGTCCAGCAGCCTTGATTTGCTTTTTCATCAAGTGACGCTTCACAATTTCCAACTTCTCATCTTCTGTGTAGCCAGAGATACGAATAATCTCCATACGATCAAGAAGCGGTTGCGGCATATCTAATGTATTCGCCGTACAAATAAACATCACATCAGACAGATCGTAATCCATCTCCATGTAATGATCATTAAATGTTGCGTTTTGTTCTGGGTCTAAAACCTCCAACAAAGCGGAGCTAGGATCACCACGATAGTCATTCCCCAACTTGTCAATTTCATCGAACAAGAAAAGTGGGTTAGATGTCTTAGCTTTTTTCATACCTTGAATAACTTTACCCGGCATCGCACCAATATAAGTACGGCGATGTCCACGGATTTCGCTTTCATCGCGCACACCACCAAGTGACATACGGACAAAGTTACGGTTCGTCGCTTTCGCAATAGAATTACCAAGCGATGTCTTACCAACCCCTGGCGGCCCTACGATACATAAGATAGGTCCACGTACTTTATTTGTCCGTTGTTGCACGGCTAAATACTCAAGGATACGTTCTTTAACTTTTTCTAAGCCATAATGGTCTTTATCCAAAACCTTCTCAGCTTTTCTAATGTCTTTATTAACGCGTGAGCGTTTTGACCACGGCACAGCCAAAATCCAATCAAGATAATTACGAACAACCGTTGCCTCTGCAGACATAGGTGACATCTGACGTAGCTTCTTTAATTCTGTTGTGGCTTTTTCTTTGGCTTCTTTGCTTAATTTACCCTCAGCAATATTCTTCTCAATCGTACCAAGCTCATCAAGCTCTTCATCTCCATCGCTCATCTCTTTTTGAATAGCTTTCATTTGCTCATTCAAATAATACTCGCGTTGCGTTTTTTCCATTTGGCGCTTCACGCGGTTACGGACACGCTTTCCAACTTGAAGAACGCCAATTTCGCCTTCCATGAAGCTATAAATTTTTTCTAATCTCTCGGAAACAGTTTTAAGCTCAAGCAATTCCTGCTTCTCTTCAATCTTTAACGTCAGATGCGAAGCAACCGTATCCGCCATTTTTTCCAGATCATCAATTTGATTGATAGACACAATCACTTCTGGTGGAATTTTTTTATTTAACTTCACATACTGTTCAAACTGCGAAATAACCGCACGACCTAAAGCTTCGATCTCTTCATCAGTTTCAACTGGCTCTTCAATTATTTTGGCTTTAGCTTCAAAAAAGTCACCCTTCTCGATAAAACTTGTCACCTGAACACGCTCACCACCTTCAACCAGCACCTTCACGGTGCCATCAGGTAATTTTAGAAGCTGTAGAATATTTCCGATAGTTCCAACCTTGTGAAGGTCATCAGCTTGCGGATCATCTTCCGATGGAGATTTTTGCGTCAGCAATAGAACTTGCTTATCTTCCTGCATGACAGACTCAAGCGCCTTAACAGATTTCTCACGCCCTACAAATAGAGGCACAATCATATGTGGAAAAACAACGATATCGCGTAATGGAAGTACGGCGTAGACTTTGTCTTTATCTTTAGACCCTAGCATCAAAACTCTCTTTCAATATGAATAGTTATAAATTCTACAAGACTTTTATAGAATAATACTTAACAAATTAATAATAATCGTACAAAAGCATACAATATTAGCAGATTACAGCTACTAATACCAAATTATATTCGTATGAATATGATTGAAGGTTACAACAATTAAACTAGAGATAAGTTCTATTTCTTATCTTTTTCAGCTTTGGCTTTTTCTAAACCACTATGGTGGTCTACAACTTTGTCGATAAGACCAAATTTCTTAGCTTCTTCTGCAGACATAAAGTTATCGCGATCCATTGATTTTTCAATGTCTGCAAGCTTTTTACCTGTGTGAGTTACGTAGATGTCATTTAACATAGATTTCATGCGTAAAATCTCACGTGCTTGAATTTCAATGTCTGACGCCTGACCCGAGGCACCACCCAAAGGTTGGTGAATCATGATACGTGCATGAGGAAGCGCAAAACGCTTACCTTGCGCACCAGCCGTTAGAAGCAATGACCCCATAGAGGCTGCTTGACCGATACAAACGGTAGACACGTCACATTTGATATATTGCATCGTGTCATACATCGCCATACCAGAGGTTACAACACCACCTGGTGAGTTGATGTAGAATGAAATGTCTTTTTCAGGATTTTCTGACTCAAGGAACAATAACTGCGCGCAGATAAGGCTAGAAACATAGTCATTTACTTCCCCTGTTAGGAAAATAATACGCTCTTTCAATAATCTAGAGAAAATATCAAATGCTCGTTCACCACGGTTTGTTTGCTCAATAACCGTTGGAATTAGGTGAGAATTATATAGTTCTAAAGGATCGCGCTCGTTCATGGGATAATCTACTTTTCGTTAGTGTTTGAATCAACTGTGACAAGACTATAGCGGAGCGTGTTTCTGCGCAAGACGAAGTTTAAGGTCATTCTTAATAAAATAATTGACATAATTTATGGCTATGTTTAATTACCCCAATGCAACACCCATATACAGCGCAGTTTAATACCGTATCTCGAGATGAGTTAGGCCTCTACCTCGAAAGACTTGCACGATCAATTCCTTTGGGAATCCTGCTCAATAAAGGTGCCCTGCCCTTCGTCATCAATTTTGAAGGTGGTGAAAACGTTGCAAAGACTTATGGTTGGGACAAATTTGTTGAAGTATTGTTATCACACATGCATGTCCCTACTGAAATTTTAAAAAATCAAAACAACCATCGTGGGCAAGAATTGTGCGAAGGATTTCATGCTGAATCTGGTGCGCCGCTACGTCTGCTGTTAAAAAACTGCTATAGCCAATTAAAGGTCCCACGAGATGACCCCCTCATTATCCACCCTGCTGATGAATCCTCTGAATTCCCCAATTATCGTAGATATGGCGATATCTACGTATTATCTAACTATGATAGATATTTATCTTCTCCACTATCAAACAAGGGCAGTGTCATAGACATGCCTGTAGACTTACAAGTTGATATGCGAACAATTGGTGATATAGAGAATTGGTGGAGGCACATTAACACCGAAACTCTTAGCGAAAGAAGCCGTAATTCTACTGAAATATGCCATGCCCTAATGCCATAAAAATATTTACATAGCATAAAAATAGACTATACAGCATATAAATTAATCATTTGGGGGCATTATGCGTAATTATATTTCAGAAAGCGGGAAATTAAGAGAGTTTTTTCCAACAGATATAGCCCCTACTACATCTGCAAGTGAAAACAGCGCAACCTCTGAA
>JABAZY010000036.1:19545-27477 GCA_018608245.1 Alphaproteobacteria bacterium
CTGAACCATTTCTTCCAGACGGCCCATACCATAACACTTTTTCTAGAGTCTTAATCGCAACATAAAAAAACGCCCCTTATGTTATATAAGGAGCGTTTGATTTGAATTCTTATTTGCTTATTTTGCAGCGGTCTTCTTAGAGGCTGTCTTTTTAGCAGACGCTTTTTTAGCTGGTGCTTTCTTAGTTGCCGTTTTCTTGGCGGCTGCTTTTTTGGAAGATGTTTTCTTCTTCGCAGGTGCGCGATCTTCGTCATCTTTCATTAGCTCTTCGATAGACACTTCTTTTTCGCTAACGTCTGCGTTATCAAACAGAACATCAACCACTTTATCTTCAAATAATGGCGCACGTAATTGCTCCAATGCTTGAGGGTTCTTTTGGAAATGTTCAAAAACCATCTTCTCTTGACCTGGGTACTTCTGAGCTTCTGAAATAACAGCGCCTTGAAGTTCTTGGTCAGATACTTGAATTTTGTTTGTGGCTCCGATTTCAGCAATCACAAGACCTAAACGCACGCGACGCTCAGCAATGGCTTCTAATTCTTCGCGTTCTTCGTCTGTGATCTCTTCTTGATCAGGATTTGTTTTACGCTCTTGTTCAATTTGCTGTGTGATGCCTTCTAATTCAGCATCAACCATACCTTGTGGGATATCGAATGAATGATTATCATCAAGAGCATCCAATAATTGACGCTTCATTTTAAGGCGTGTTTGGTTTGCGTAATCTGATACAAGTTGATTTTTAACCGCACCACGTAATGCTTCAACATCATCAAAACCTAAATCTTTCGCAAATGCATCATCAATTTTTGGTGGTGCTAGCTCATGAATCTCTTGAATTTTAACATCGAAAATTGCTTCACGGCCCGCAAGTTCTTTTGCGCCGTATTCAGCAGGGAATTCAACTTTCACTTCAATATCAACACCTACTTTTTTACCAACCAGTTGATCTTCAAAACCTGGGATGAATTGACCGCTACCTAGCTCTAATTTAGTGCCTTCTGCTTGCATACCATCATGCGCAACATTATCGTCAGCCGTACGACCAGCGAAGTCCATAAGAACGATGTCACCTTTTTTAGTTGCACGATCGCCTTCGATCTTCTTGCTACCTTTGTGGTGTTCTGTGATACGGCTAAGCGCCTCATCAATATCTTTATCTTCAATCTTTGCTACTGGCTTTTCAATTTTCAAGCCTTTTGTGTCCATCACATCAAAGTCAGGTAGTGTTTCAATAACCATTGAGTAGACAAGGTCTTTACCTTCATCAAACTCTTTTACTTCGATTTTTGGTTGCATCGCAGGGCGTAATTTCTTTTCCTTGATAACTTTAGCTGTGTTTTCGTTTACAGCAGCTTCAAGCACTTCACCAAGAACGGCACGGCCATAGCGTTTTTCAAGCATATTCATTGGGATTTTACCTGGACGGAAACCAGCTATTTTCGCAGTTTTTCCGACTTCTACCAGACGTTGATCAACCAATTTCTTAATGTCTTCCTTAGGAACTGTTACTTCTAGTTCGTGTGTTAGACCTTCAGCTTTTATTTCTTTAACTTGCATGTTCTCTCAATCTTTTATGTGTTCAACCGTTAAATTTTTGCCTTTAGATTTTTACTCTTGGCTGGCGTAGCGCGCTTGCGCGCCTGAGCCTTTAAATAAGTGGTGCGGGTGAAGGGACTTGAACCCCCACATCCGAAGATACCAGAACCTAAATCTGGCGCGTCTACCAATTCCGCCACACCCGCACAGTGCATCGCTTACCTTACAAAAAAGGCTGATTGCGGGTTTTTAACCCATGTTAGGGCTCTTGCCAAGGGGAAAATCAGTAAATGTAGAGAAAATATTAACGAATTAAGTTTAAATAGTTTATTCTGTAACAAAATTATAAGAATACACCTCAAGGATACCGATCCCTATGACCGCAGAAGCCCTCTTCCTATTATTTATGTCTTTTGCATTATTGCATCTAAAGCCAGGCCCAGGACAAGCGTTTCGTATTGGATGTGCTTTGGAAAAAGGGTTTGCCTGCGCATTAGCCGTCAGTCTAGGCGTATCCGTAATGTGTGTCGTTTACTTCGTCGTTGTCGCGTTAAGCTATAACACGGTCATTCAGCACTTTGAATCATTTGCTGATATTTTTAAAGTTCTTGGGGGGCTGTACCTCATATATATGGGTATCAAAGGATTCATAAAACAAAAAAATGTTGCGGTAATAGAAACAGAAAAGCCAACAGGCAAAAGCATTGTGAAGTTTTTCTTTGTTGGGGTTATTATATCCCTCTCCAACCCTATGGATATTGTATTCTTCCTGAGTATATTGCCCAATTTAATATCAATGGCAGAGTTAACAGTTTCAGGCATTGCCTTGGGCGCAGCTGTTTTATTCTTTACAGGATTGATCATGGATATATTCACGCTCACAATGGTCGTGCTAGCCAAAGAATCTATTATTGACAGCCCTATAGGCAAATACCTACTGATCTTCACCAATGTTGCTTTTATTCTTATCGGAGCATTCTTCGTCTATTCAGCCTTCTTCCTTGGAGAATATAAGCTGAGCATTATGTGATTAAACACTTCCTTTAGCCAAAATCATTTTATTTATAGCTAGACGCTAGGGTCAAAGCGTATGTTAATACGTGAGGACGATGCCACGACGATATAAAGAAAGTGATGAAGATTAAATAAATGGGGCGACTGACGGGGTTCGAACCCGCGACCGCTCGGACCACAACCGAGAGCTCTACCGCTGAGCTACAGTCGCCTCAACATTTAGATGAGCATATCTACATTGAAAAACCCCTTTTGGTCAAGTTTTCTGAACATAAAATTACTTTTTTATATCAAAAAGACTAGACCTCTGTTTTTATGGGTGTTAGAAAATGATTAGCTATTCGAATAAAGCATTACAGATATGCAGAAAACGAATAAGCATTTATCAATAAATATATCTTAGGAGCACGAGAAAAACATGTCTGACAATAGTTTAAGCTTTAAAGGCTACACTGAACTGAAAAAATACTGTGATGAGAATGACATCCAATATATTGGGTTTGAATTCACCGACCCACGTGGAAAGCTCCAACACACTGATCAACATATTTCAACAGTCGACAAAGACCTGTTTGAATCTGGCGTTATGATTGATGGCTCTTCTATTGCAGGCTGGAAAGCAATTAACGAATCTGACATGTGCCTCGTGCCTGACTGGACAAAATGTTTCTTAGACCCATTTGCAGCACAACCAACATTAAAAGTATTCTGTACTATTCATGATCCAATCACTGGCGACCCATATGAGCGTTGCCCGCGTGTTGTTGCTAAAAGAGCAGAAGAATATATTAAGAAAGGTGGATTTGGTGATACGGCCTATTTCGGCCCAGAAGCTGAGTTCTTCATCTTTGATGATGTACAAGCAAAAGCAGACATGAATGAAGTATCTTACAAAATTGATTCAACAGAAGGCCCATATAACAGTGGAACAGCTTATGATGATGGTAATACTGGTCACCGTCCACGCATGAAAGGTGGTTACTTCCCAGAAGCACCCGTTGATAGTGGCGCAGACCTTCGTGCTGAAATGTGTACTGTCCTAACTGCGATGGGACTTAGTGTTGAAAAACATCATCACGAAGTTGCTCCCTCACAGCATGAAATTGGCGTCACCTTCTCTACGCTTGTGGATGCTGCTGATGAACTTCAGATGTTCAAATATGGCGTGCAAAATGTTGCACACATCTATGGCAAGACAGCGACCTTTATGCCAAAACCAGTATTTGGTGATAACGGCTCTGGTATGCATGTGCATCAATCCGTTTGGAAAGGTGGCAAGCCAACTTTCGCAGGTGATAAATATGCAGGACTATCTGATACAGCCCTTTACTACATTGGTGGTATCATCAAACATGCCAAAGCATTGAACGCCTTCACCAACCCATCAACGAACAGCTACAAGCGTTTGGTGCCGGGTTATGAAGCACCTGTTCTACTAGCCTACTCTGCGCGTAACCGTTCAGCGTCTTGCCGTATTCCATTTGGTAGCTCACCAAAGGCAAAACGTGTTGAGGTGCGCTTCCCAGATGCCACATCAAATCCTTACCTAGCCTTCTCGGCAATGTTAATGGCTGGCCTTGATGGGATTGATAATAAAATCCACCCAGGCGAAGCGATGGATAAAGATCTGTATGATTTACCACAGAATGAACTGGATCAAATTCCAAATGTTTGTGGCTCATTACGTGAAGCATTAGGATCATTAAAAGAAGATCATGACTTCTTGCTTAAAGGTGATGTTTTCACCGAAGATATGATTAACGCTTATATTGATCTTAAGATGGAAGAGGTTCTTCAATATGAAACAATGCCTCACCCGATTGAGTTCTTGATGTATTACTCATCATAGATAGTTAACGAAACAAAAATTAAAGGGGGCTTGTTAAATAGCTCCCTTTTTTATTATCTAATAAACTCGTAATAATCGCCATCTTCGTTAGTACGTCTTGCATTACCAACAACAACCCTAAAGGCTTTAACATTACGCGCCCATTCATAGAAATTTTCTTGGCGGCTTGGTGTTAGCATAGTGAGAATATAATAATAATCCTCGCCCTCCATCATGCTAATCCAAAACTCAAAGCCGATCATACCATCGACTGTAGGCTCCAACATGTAGGCCTCTGTCATACCAAAGCCAATTTCTTGATGATAATTCATCGGTACTTTTTCAATTAGCGATGTAATTTTATAGTTCTCAACGCCAAAATCGTCCTTATAAAATGCTAAAGCGGCAGAACGATTAAGCCCTAAATCTTTGTTAGTTAGAAATATTTTAATTTCACCACCGAGCGCACTACCCGTTGAACTACGCTGCATCATTGCGCTCATGCGATCTATAGAAAGAACTTTGTCCGCTTTCATTTGCCAAGAAATTGGATAATCAAAATAAGATTGCCCCAAAAGCCCAAGAGTCTCTAACTCTTCAATTCCGCGATCTTCTTTATTAATAAGTTCAAAGGAATCAATCACCTGTGATTGTAAAATTTTATCTGTCTTAAATATTTTTTGGGTCGTGTAATAACGCGCAATGACCACACGTGGTCCATTTATAATAGCCACCACCTTCACAATATAAGTCGTGTCTTTATCTACTTCAACATAAACAGCTTCGATTCTATTGTCTTTTTCTTCGCTAATCCCCTCAAGCGACTTACCCTCACTTAAGGTGTAATTAATAAACCAATCACGCACACCAATTTCATAATTCAATGATAACGCTTCAAGCGTAAAAAAACTTCTTTCATGACCAGTTGGTGGACTAATGTAGCTTGCAACAATCCCTAGAACACGATTATGGAGTGCTTTGTCCTTACTGCCCTCAATATCATCCATGTTCTTTTCAAATGGTGCTTCATTGATAACCCAATCCTTAGGTAGATAAATACTGTAGGATAAGAACTCATCCTCAAAAGGTGTTTCTTCTACTAATTTCGTCTTCGACAAAAACTCGTCCTTCGGCATAAACTCAACAGGCTTAAGCGGCTTAAGCGTTTTAAGATCAATCCCAACGGCTAAGGCCTGAGGTACCACTACTATTGATAACAGGCTAAAACATATAGTTAATATAATGAATTTAGAATAACGCATTGATTTGAATTTATATCCTTTAAATTATACTCAAAAATAATTTGTACGTTTAATTATAGCAGTTTGAAGCGCTTAGGTTAAATTTACTCTTATCTATTATACGCATGAAAACTGTTTATCCTTTGTTTTTTGCGGTTTTCAAAGGCAATTACTTTCATTAAGAAGAATAATACAGTATAAATTGCGTCACAAAAGTAAAAAATTAAGGTTAAATCTAATATGTCCGATCTCTTTAAAGCAGATAACACCGCCGTTAACCAAACGTATGGCGCTAAAGATATTGAGGTTTTAGAGGGGTTAGAGCCCGTTAGAAAACGCCCAGGCATGTATATCGGTGGTACAGATGAGCGTGCGTTGCATCACTTGGTCAGCGAAATTCTTGATAATTCCATGGATGAAGCGGTCGCAGGCCATGCAAACCGTATCGAATTATCGCTTCATACTGATGGCTCCATCACTGTTTCAGATAACGGACGCGGTATTCCAACGGATGAACATCCCAAATACCCAGGTAAATCAGCATTAGAAGTCATTATGACGACCCTTCACTCTGGTGGTAAATTCAGCGGTAAAGCCTATGAAACCTCAGGTGGTTTGCATGGGGTTGGTATTTCTGTCGTGAACGCCCTATCAGACCAAATGTGGGTCGAAGTTGCTCGTGATAAGAAACTATACAAACAATCCTTCAGCAAAGGTATTGCAACCACCAAGTTAGAAGACTTAGGCGCTATTCATAACAGACGCGGCACAACCGTTAATTTTCATCCTGATCCAGAGATATTTGGTAACAAAGCAAAGTTAAAGCCTGCGTGGCTATTCCAAATGGCACGCTCAAAAGCATATCTTTTCCGTGGCGTGGAAATAAGATGGTCTTGTGACCCAACATTATTAGCCCCAGATTCTAAAGTTAAGAGCGAAGCAAATTTCCATTTTCCCAATGGTTTACTAGATTTTCTTAATGCAACACTTAAAGATCGTCCGACGGTAACACCTCAGGCATTTTCTGGGCAAACAGCCCTACCCGATGATAATGGCAAGGTTGAGTTTGCCATTAGCTGGCCATCACACGGCGAAGGATTTATCCATTCATATTGTAACACTGTACCCACCCCACAGGGCGGAAGCCATGAGCAAGGACTACGCTCAGCGCTCACCCGTGGAATGAAAGCCTATGGTGAGATGATTGGTAACAAGAAAGCCAGCATTATTACAGCGGACGATATTTTCAATGATGCCGCTATCTTGCTCTCTGTCTTTATCCGTGACCCACAATTTCAGGGACAAACCAAGGATAAGCTAGCAACTGCCGCTGCCGCCAAATGGGTTGATTCTGCCGTCAAAGATTACTTTGACCATTGGCTTACAGCCGATCCAGGCTCTAGCAAAATGCTTTTAGATGACCTCATCATGAAAGCAGAAGAGCGTCAGCGTCGCCGCGAAGAGAAGAATACAAAGCGTAAATCTGCGACACGTAAACTTCGCCTACCGGGTAAATTAGCAGATTGTAGCCGTACTAGCTCAGACGACACTGAAATCTTCATCGTTGAGGGAGATTCTGCGGGAGGCTCGGCCAAGCAAGGGCGTAACCGCGAAACACAAGCTATCCTGCCTCTACGCGGTAAAATCCTGAACGTGGTCAGCGCAACGCGCGATAAAATTAAGGCCAATGTCGAGATTGGGGATTTAACCTTGGCGCTTGGCTGTGGCACAGGCAAAGATTTCAACCTTGATAAGCTTCGCTATGAACGCATCATCATCATGACCGATGCGGATGTTGACGGCGCACACATTGCCGCCCTTCTCGTCACTTTTTTCTATACACAAATGCGTGGGTTAATCGAAGAAGGTCATTTATTCATCGCACAACCGCCTCTTTACCGCCTCGTCAGCGGAAACTTAAGTGAATATGCCCAAGATGATGAACATAAAGATAAATTGATGGAGACTGTTTTTAAGGGCAAGAAAAAAGTCGATGTCAGCCGATTTAAAGGCTTAGGTGAAATGCCCGCCGCGCAATTAAAAGAAACAACGATGAACCCCAAATCTAGAACCCTATTGCGTATCATGCTACCTGAAGCACGCAACCTAGCTGTTGCGTTAGGTGATGAAGATATGCTGGATACAGATGATGCGTTAGACATGCCAGAAGCTGGCCCATCTCTTGCCGATATTGATGATCTAGTCGAACGTTTAATGGGTAAAAATGCAGAAGCGCGCTTCAATTTCATTCAAGATAACGCCGAATTTGTTCAGGATTTAGATATTTAACACAAGATTTCTTTTATGAGAAAA
>JABAZY010000036.1:27487-53556 GCA_018608245.1 Alphaproteobacteria bacterium
CAGTTACACCCCCCTCCACTGGTACCGCCAGATAGGCTTCGGAGCCGGCTCAATATATTTAGACTATGAGCACCTACAAAAGATTCCAATATACCGCTAGATGCGCCTTTGAGAGAGGATCCAGAATCCGATGAGAACCCGACTCATCGTAAAATATATGAGGCTAACTTTCAACAAATAATATATGAAAAAGAAATTTCTTACTCTTAATGTCTTAATTTTTATCGGTTTAATTATATATTTAATCTTGCCGGGCAAAATTGAAACGCGTTTTGAAAACAAGCTACAAGAATTTGGTTTTCCTCATGCCAATATTGAAAAAACCACGCTTGGTTTTAAAACAGTCATCTTCCAAAACATCACACTTGATAAAGACGGTCAAAATAAAATCAAACGTCTTAAAGCCAAAGGTAATTGGCTTTCTTTTGTAACAGGAAACAACATTAAAACCATAGAGATTACGGGGCTAGATAGTACGAGCAAAATTAATCGTCCTTCTCCCCTACTATGGCTAAAAAATAAATCCTATTTAGAAAGAATTCACGCGCTTCCCATTGATAAAATCACCATTGAGGATGCAAAATTTAACTTAATCGTTAAAAACAAACAAATTACTTTAAATAGTCGCGCGCTTGTTCAGCAAAAAGATGCGGATAAAGATATTACATTTACGTTAAAATCAGCAAGCAGTGATCTTGACCTCGATAGTCATTGGACAGCCACATTAAAACAAAACGCCATGCTTCAACTTAACAGTGATATTAAATCTGTAAAATTTCATAGCGATCCATTAAAAATAAACCGTGGTGCTGGCTGGCTTTCTTTTGACACGTCAACAACACCTGCCAGTATTTCAGGGCAATTAGAGGCTGGTAGTGGTGACCTTCTTGATACACCCATTAAAAACATTAGCTTTCTGATCGGTCAGAGCGATGACAGTTACCCGCTTTTATTCCGTGCTGATGCCTCTGGTGTTGATGGCGTTGAATTAGCGGCTGATTTAGACCTCACAGGTTCTAGCGAAGATTACAAATTTACAACCTCGCTAAACATCAAAAACGGTAAAGACTTCATTGATTACATGCAGACAACACACGAAAAAGATCTATCAGGACTAAGAAATATCAATAGTCTCGACAACGCCGAAATATTACTGACTTACTTAAGTGAAAGACGCTTTTCAGATGGCCCTCTACCTTTTGAGCTCAGCATTGTTCAAAAAGAAAATGAAATTCTAAACGGTCACGTATTGATCTACCCAAAATCTTTAGATGTACGCGGCACAGCTCAAACATATAATGGTATAAAAGATTTACTCATTCCACTTTTAAACATCCCATCTGAAAAAATATCAGGTGATGTTATTCGCCTTGATGGTAATATTTCAAACATTCTAAAACAATAATCAAGGATAGGCACAAGAGTCGAAGATAACTTTGGCAAATGATCGCGCGCCGCTCTCTACCGTAAAACGATACTCACGATCGCCAGCCACGACTGAATAACGCAAAGGCAACACGCCTGACTTACTTTCCAGCTTATCACCATGTTTGAACGTCAAGCTAACTTCCTTCGCAGGGTCATACCAAGCCTCAGGGAGCTTTTGAGCATTACGTGCAGACTTTCCTGAACCCGTGATCATAATATTACCATCTGCTACAGCCGCAAAACTGACAGGGCCTTTATAGGCTGGTGTTTTTACCACAAAGCGCTTGGTTTCTGGTTGCGTACAATTTGATGGTGGACGCGCCGAACGTATGGCAGAGGAAAGCCGTTGTGGATCCATTCCCTGCTTTAATTGCTCACGCACAAGCGTTACCAAATCCTGCATAGACCCTTTAGGGATAATACTGTTTACTTCTTCTTGAAGTTGATCAAAGCGCATATTGGCCGTTTGCGCCTTTGCACTTAGCTCCGTCACATTATCTTGCAATAAATCGCGCTCAGTCTCTAATGAAGATACTTTATCTTTAAGGGTGATTAACCGTTCTGCGCCGTGTTGTTTACCCAGCCAGAATCCACAAAGCATAATCACGAAGATGAACGCTAAAAACTTAAAGAAGTTTAGCGTTCTTTGGGCTGCGCGATCACGATAGCGCGTATGAGGATTATAATTACTTAACGACATTTGCTTAACTCATCAATTTTATAGGCCGTAATAATATTTAGCGATTAAAATATAAGCGCCCCATAAAACGAAAACAAGGGGAATTCCTGCTTTCATAAAATCTCTAAAGCGATAATGCCCCGGCCCCATGACCAACAAGTTGGTCTGATAACCGATAGGTGATGCAAAAGAACAGTTAGCCGCAAAGATAACCGTAATCGCAAAGATGATAGGATCAGCGCCCATATTCACCGCCATGCCCATCGCAATAGGTGTGAACAAAATCGCACAGGCATTGTTGGATAAAATATTGGTACAAAACGCCACAATAATAAATAACATTGCCGCCATATAAAGCGGGTTATCCGCAAAGGGTACTTTCAACATAGAATCAGCAATAAACTGCGCCCCACCTGAGGCTTGCAGACCTACATTCAAGGCAAGCATCGAGCCCACCAAAAGCAAAATCTTTCGATCAAGCGCACGTGTGGCCTGACGGATATTTAGACAGCCTGTTGCAATTAATAAAACGGCTCCCGTAATGGCCGCCACCGTAATGGACATGAAACCAGTAGAGGCTGCCAAAACAGTACTTAAGAAAATAATAGCCGCAATAGGCGCTTTTTTAGGCACTGGTAATTCTTTTTTAGAACCAGATAACACCATAACATCTGTTTGATCACGCATAGAGTTCACCGCCCCTTGCGTTCCAATAGCAAGAAGAACATCACCAGGCTCGAGACGGATACGACCAAGACGACGACGCACAACCCGTGCACGGCGTTGAATCCCTAGAATCACAATACCAAATTGACGTTGAAAGCCGACTTGATCAATTGTCATCTCAATATAGCGGGACGCAGGTGGAATCATAAGCTCAGCTAAGATACGCGTTTCTTCAACAGCTTGCTCTAGCTCTGCTGGACCTTCATCATCATCTTCTTCGCCCTTATCCTTATCTTCATGCTCGTGAGGCGAAATAATACGCTCTTCTTCATCAGACAATAAGAACCCTGGATACTTGGACAGCATGTCAGACAGCGCTTCACGTGTTGCCGCCACAATCATCACGTCACCTGATTCAATTGTGTAGCCTTCAAACGGCGGTAAAATAATATGCCCACGGCGTTGGATAAGACGAATATCCAACTCAGGCATCGCAACACTACATTCCTGACCGATTAAATTACTGTCACTGCTAATATCCAGTTCAGCCACAAATTCTTTCTTGTCCCCTTCCAGAGATTGTTTAAGCGACAAACGATTAGGCATTAAATGCGGTAATATCAAAACAATATAGGCAAGCCCAGCAGCCGCCAACATCATGCCAGGCACTAGAAAGTCAAAGAACCCTAATGGCGCATAGCCAATTTCAACCATCGCACTTGAGACAAGTAAATTTGTTGATGACCCGACAAGCGTTGTCATCCCGCCCAAAATAGCGGCAAAACTTAAGGACATCATATAACGGCTATCTGCAACACCTTTAGACGCGCCAATAGCCTGCATGATAGGAATAGCCAAAATCACCAAAGGCGTGTTGTTCAAAAACGCACTAAAGAACATAACAAACAGCAGAATACCCAGAATAGACATCCATGTGGGCATCCATTTATTATTAACAAAGAACCTGATTAAGGGGCGCAATGCATCTGTTCGGATAATCGCTTGCCCCATCACCAACAAAGCCAGCACCGCCAACAACGCGGAGTTTGAAAACCCTGCTAATAAAGGGCCTGCATCTAATTGATTACGACCATTTGCATCTGGTAGCGGGAATAATTGTCCGAATAACATTAACGCTGTCAGAATAAGAATACTTGTCACTTCTAAAGGGTATTTTTCACGCGCAAAGAGATAAACGGCAACACATGTTAGCGCTAACACAAACCACATATGGTAATTACTATCTGCTATAAAATTTATCATATCTCTTTTTCTAAAATAACTTACTCTTATAACAGAATATTCTTATTCCCCTAAATTCTTTAATCCTAAACGTACTTTAAAGGTTGTATCGCTATCCCCTGAAGAATCCCGAGTAAGGCGTCGCTCACCGACAAAGGCAAAGTCTAAACATTGACCATTATAGCCAAAACCATAAAGCGCCTGACGAAGACCATCATCTTCTTCAGACAAATCATATTGTAGTGCGCCATTTACATACCAATCATTATCAAAATCATACCTTAAAGATGAGCCTACTTGTTCACGCGCAGTTGTAAATTCTGTGCCTTCTAGCGGTGCTGCATAGAAGTAACGCCCACCAACTTGAACACGACCAATCTTGCTTGCTCCATCAATTTCGTGACGGCGGGATGACAAAGTATCGTTGGCAAGTTGAATACTGTAATTAAGACTCAGTTTATCCCCTAGATAAGTAGAAACTTGCCCGACAAAGTCTGATTCACGCTCAGATAATCCTGACCCTTCAGCAAAAGGATTATCATCATCAATGCGATAACTTTGTCCAAAAAAGACTCGTCCATTATACCCATTATGACCATATAATCCGCTTTTCACACCATAACTAACATGGGTGCGGTCTTCAACACGATCATAACCTGGGAAGCGATTAGCACTAAATAATGTCAGTGCATCAACAACAGCATCTTGGCTATCTTCATTCACCACCACATCGTCATTATCAACATCTGTTGTACTTGTGATGGCAACAATAGGCTCAATCACCATTTGTGCTTTTTCTAATTCTTTCTTAAGCGGATAGCTTGTTTGAATATTTCCACGGACAAAACCTCTTGAGACTGTCTCATCAATATCTGTTGCTGTAGCCGTATCAACATCACGTGTTTCGTAAAAATCACCGCGTGTATCTAAATCAATTTGTGTAACAAGCCCTTGCGTAATAAACCGCCTTTGCCATCCTGCCCCCAGTGATACACGTGCCACATCTTGCTCACTACCTTCCCGCTGTAACCCAAGTGCTGATCCTGTCATGCTCCAACGCCCACCTAGTAAGCTATTTGGTTTACCAACAAAATTAGAATATAGCTCAGGCAAAATATTGGGCTGATCTTCTTGTTCATCCCCAACACGCAAGTCTTGGAAACTATAGGCCGTAATGGAGGTATAATCACGGTCATCAAAACGCTCCACGTATAATTTATTTTCAAGAACATCTTCAGTACTTAAATCATATTGATTCAAGTACTGGTCATCACTGACAGCAAAAATATCTGCGCCGGCACGCCATTTATCATTTATATCCCAAAGCGCATCTAACTCAATGTGCCCACGCATTTCCGCATCGACGATAATCTCTTCTCCATTACTATCATCAATGCGCTCAGAATAGGTTGTACCTCCACGCACCTGAAGACTAGCCTCTTTAAAGCGATGACGATATTCACCTAATAATAATGGCGCTTCTTTACTATATAAAACAGCGCCCAACGTCGCATCTCTATTAGGCGCCAAATCCCAATAATACTCTTGGTGATAGCTCGCACCAATAGTGCTGTCATACCCTAAATCAGGAATCAACAGACCACTCTTGCGTTTTATAGATCCATCAGGATGTGTGAAATATGGTGTGTAAAAGACTGGTACGCCTAATATTTCAAAGCGAGCATCGCTGTAAAAAATTCTTTTCTGCTCGCTATCATGAACAACTTTTGCTGCCTTGATCTGCCAGAGTGGCACACGGTTAGGGTCAGACTTACAAACTTCACA
Organism: Alphaproteobacteria bacterium; assembly: GCA_018608245.1. GTDB lineage: Bacteria > Pseudomonadota > Alphaproteobacteria > Micavibrionales > Micavibrionaceae. Next base: position 33,288 of record JABAZY010000036.1, read on the forward strand.
GGCCGTGTAGCTGGCTCTGCGCATCACAACTTTCACCCCATTAACGCGACGACCATCGACCGCCGTAAAGCGCGCGCCATCGGTCAAGGTTGCCTTGATGGATTTAACAAATCCATCTTTCATTTGGTTTTCAAGTTGGACTTCATCTGCAAAGATGACTTCACCTGTGGTCTCGTTTAAAACCACATTACCAATCGCGCTGATTTTATCTTGATCTATGTCATAAGAAATTTCATCAGCACGCAAAATACGCCCCGCTTGCACCAACTCAACAGAGCCAATAGCGCTCACAATATTTTGATTTTGGTCGTAGGTCAGTTCGTCGGCAATCAGATCAACTTTTTCATGCTCATCAAATAACTTTTCCGTCATTAATGCATCAGCCAAAGACGGCGATAACAGAGCGGAAAACGCGACCAAGAGAAAGCTTGTTCCTAGAATAAATCCCAGTAATCGTAACTGACTAAAAATCTGAATATTTCCCCTAGTTGGATGTATCTCTTACAAGCTATGAATTTTCGGACAAACCTAAGAAAAGGTCAAGTAAATGCCTATAATAATTGCAGAAAGCCTAAGAATTACTTAAGAAAAGATGGAATATCATCACCAAACCCAACGACGTCATCGCCCTCATCATCATTGTCATATTTCTTATTCTTCGGGGGAGATTTTTTTTGAGGCTGGCTTTGTGACTTGTGCGGCGCATTATTGTTGTTATTAGCCTTATGATCTTTAGATTTATGATCATTATCCTTGCGCTCATTCTTCTGATGATCAGGCTTTTTGAAAGATTTAGAGTCAGATCCTCCTGATTTATTACCGCCTTTTTTAGATTTAATATCAACAGGTTCAAACTTTTTCTTAATAAGTTTTTCAATCGCATCCATGAACTTTTGATCACGATCCGACGCCAGCATCCACGCACGCCCAGTTTTACCGGCACGACCAGTACGTCCAATACGGTGGACATAATCATCAGCCGTCATCGGCACATCATAATTGAACACATGAGAGATATCATTTACGTCAATTCCACGTGCAGCTACGTCACTACAGACAAGCAAAGTAATTTTCCCCTCTTTAAACTCCGCCAAGGTTTTCGTACGCTGAACCTGCGCCATATCACCATGAAGAGGTGCTGCGTTATAGCCCTTACCCTTCAACCATTTAGCTAAAAGATCGACGTCTTTCTTGCGGTTTAAGAAGATAAAGGCTGTTTCTACCTTTTCTTGCTTCAAAAGCTGATCTAAAACCTCGTTTTTGTCTTTTGGGTGCAAATTAACCAGAAACTGCTCAACTGTTTCCGCAGGAGACGCCGCAGGTGCTACAGACACTTCCTTAGGATTACTCAAATATTTCTCGGTCAGTTTCTTAATCTCAGGCGGCATCGTTGCTGAAAACAACAATGTCTGGCGTGTTGGCGGAATAAAGGACACGATTTTGTCGATATCAGGGATAAAGCCCATATCAAGCATTCTATCTGCTTCATCAATCACCAAAATACGAATATCGTTTAATAGGATTGAACCACGCTCGAATAAATCCAACAAACGACCAGGTGTTGCAATTAAAACATCAACCCCCTGCTCCAGTAATTTCACTTGCTCACCCATAGACTCACCACCAACCAGCAACGCTTTGCTTAGCTTTTGGTATTTGCCGTATGTGTCAAAATTATCAGCTACTTGCGCCGCCAACTCACGTGTCGGCTCAAGGATAAGAGAGCGTGGCATACGCATCTTTGCGCGCCCACCAGCCAGAGCATCAATCATAGGAAGCGTAAAACTAGCCGTTTTACCTGTACCCGTTTGTGCCAAACCAACCACGTCGCGTGTCATTTGAATTAGGGGAATAGCTTTCGCTTGAATAGGTGTAGGGCTTTCATAGCCACACTCTTTCACAGCCTTCAGGGTTTCAGGACTTAATCCAAGCTCGTCAAATTTCATATTATGTGTTTATCTTTATATAATTGTTTATGTGATTGATTTTTAACGCGAATAGCTAGGAAACGCAAGGTTTCCCTTAAGATTACTCACCGTGAGCATGCCCAGAATGTGTTTCTGTAGTGTCATGTTTGTCTGCTGGTGCGTGAATAAGGCTGTAAACACTGACATTCACTACAAATAAAACCGTGGCGATCAGCAAAATCTTGGCAGAGCGTTTCTTCTTAGGTGTGCAAGGCTCATGCGCACAACCTGTTGAACGGCAATCAATACGGTAACCAACGTAGTATAGCGCCCAACCGATAAACAGAATAACACCAGAAGCAATAATGATTGGCACTTCATAACCGTGAATAATATCATGTAAAAACGTTACTTGAGTTGGCACAGCGCCAATAATACCCATACCTGATAATAATGCTAAGACACTGAAAAGCGTCGGCAACGCACAGCAAAATACGTGACTAATCTCCGAACTGACGGCCGCCCAGTTAATAAATGTCTGAAGTTTCTGCATTAATAGTTTTTTTATCATAATTGTTGAGACGCCTAGAAATAAGGAGATTGCGTGTAAATGTCAAGAAATACTAACGTTCTCATATCCGTTATCCCACCCATCACCCTGCAAGCTGTTCACTCTCCATCGCAATGGAATTAACGCCGTCAATTAAATGAAATTCGACGCTCTCGCGCCCCTGCCAGTTATTAATTTGAAATTGCCCGACCAAATGAAACGGTGTGGTTTTGTATTTCGTCAGAAGCATTTTACCTAGCTCGGTATCAACACCACTAAACATCATGCATTTCATGCGGGTACCCCCTTCACTATCACTAACGAGCAAACGAATATGTTTTTCCTTTAGCACATCAACCGAATGAACGCGCACATCCGCTAGCGCAAAAACTGGCTCAGGGTTGCCCATCCCAAATGGTCCCACATGCTGGGTGAGTATTTTGATAAATTCTGGTTTAGCACCACGCACCGTTGCCACGCCATCAATGTCCATTTCTTGAACGGCAGGTACATCTTTCAACTGCTTCTCAATATGCGCACAGAAATACGCACGAAATTCTTCAAGCTTTTCAGGCTCTAGCGTAAAACCACCAGCCATCGCATGACCGCCACCTTTTAGAAGCAAACCATCATTACGCGCATCAATAAATGCTTGGGCAATGTTTGCGCCTTTGATCGAACGCCCAGATCCACGCCCTTCTAAAACCCCATCAGCATTTTCGACATAGGTAATAACAACAGCAGGTTTGTTATACTTTTCCTTGATACGCCCAGACGCCAAACCACTTAGACCCGAATGAAAACTTGCGTCATCAACCACAATCGCCGCGTGGCGTTCCAAATTCTTTAACTCAATTTGCGCCTCTGCTACTTTCAACATGTCCGATTGAATTTTACGGCGTTCAACATTGCAATCCTCTAAAGCGAACGCGATTGATTGCGCTTCTTCGTTGTCATCGGTTGATAATAACTTCGCCCCCAAATCAGAGCGATGAACACGCGAGCCTGCATTAATACGTGGACCTAATGACCAACCTGCATCTTTTGGTGTTGGCGCATCATCAACTTTGCCAACCGCGCAAAGCGCTCTAATCCCTGGATTTCCGAGCGCCGCCATTTGGTCAAATCCGCTACGCACAAATAACCTATTCACGCCCTTTAACGGCACCATGTCACAGACTGTACCAAGCGCCACCAAGTCCAACCAAGATTTTAATGGCGCCTCGACATTACCCTTACCCGCATCAAAAAACCCTTTTTGGCGGAGCTTGTTATTGATTGCAACACACGCCAAAAAACTAACACCGCACGCCGCCAACATATCCAACCCTGACGTGTCATCTTTACGTTTTGGGTTAATCAAATGCGCCACAGTCGGTAATTTTTCTTCCGCTTCATGATGGTCAAACACCGCGACGCGTAAGCCCATATCATGCGCCGCTTGCAACGGTTCAAAAGCCGTCGTGCCACAGTCAGCCATAATCACAAATTCTGCGCCTTGATCTTTTAAACTCTGCATAGCCTCAACATTAGGGCCATACCCCTCGACCAAACGATCAGGAATATAGACAGGCGGATCAATACCAAAATGCTTTAAAAAGCGCGTCAAAATCGCCGCAGAAGTTGAGCCATCAACATCAAAGTCAGCAAAAATTCCAACGGGTTGTTTATTAATAATACGCTCTGCCAACTCATCGGCGAATTCATCCATGCCCGCAAAAGAAAATGGGTCAGGAAAATCGTTCTTTAAGCTAGGATATAAAAAAGATTGAAGCTCAGCAGTCTTTACACCACGCTGCACCAACAGCCTCGCCACAAATTCTGGAAGTTCATGGTTTTGTACCAAACGCACGATTTCATCTTCATCAACATCAGCAAACCGCCAACGTAAGTCTTTCAAAGATTTCTGAACATCAAATACAGACGAAGCCATACCTACCCATCCATCGCGTCAAAGCCAATTTTACGGTTAAAATTATGCTCGGCTGTAATACGGCGTACCGTCCCTGACTTTGAGCGCATCACAATCGTGTGGGTCACTGCACCACCAGCAAAACGACGTACCCCTGGCAACATAGTTCCCCATGTCACACCAGTCGCAGCAAACATAACATTATCAGGCCTTGCAAGTTCATCTGTTGTATAAATCTTGTTATAATCTTTAATACCCCATTTATCTGCACGCGCACGTTCATCATCATTACGAAACGTCAAACGACCCAACATATGACCGCCAACACATTGAAGTGCCGCCGCCGCCAACACACCTTCTGGTGCACCACCAGAGCCAACATATAAATCCAATCCACTCTCTTCTTCCGTCGTTGAAATAATCGCACTGACGTCACCATCTTGGATTAAATTAATACGCGCACCTGCCGCACGAATATCTTGAATAATTTTATTGTGACGTTCGCGCTCCAATACGCACACCATCAAATCTTCGACATTGGCTTTTTTATATTTAGCTACCTTTTGTAAAATATCACCAATCGGCGCATCTAAATCCAACACATCCTTCGGCACAGATGGTCCCACCGCAATTTTTTCCATGTACACGTCAGGCGCGTTCAAAAAACCATCTTTGTCAGACATCGCCATCACGGCTAATGCATTCTGTCCACCCTGCGCTGTAATGGTTGTGCCTTCTAATGGGTCAAGCGCAATGTCCACTTCTGGGCCATCGCCGTTTCCTACTTCTTCACCAATATACAGCATTGGTGCTTCATCACGTTCACCCTCGCCAATCACCACGCGTCCACGAATAGAGAGTGAATTTAGCGCTTCACGCATCGCATCCACGGCCGCCGCATCTGCCGCTTTTTCATCACCACGCCCAATGGTTTTAGATGCCGCAAGTGCTGCTGCCTCTGTCACACGGGCTGCTTCCAATGCCAAATTACGATCCATTGAAAATTTTTCAGAATAATTCTGTGCAGACTTATTGTTATTTTGGGCCGTCGTCATAAGATAATCCTTTTTTATAATAAACTAATTGAGAGTCGTCACGACTATAGCTTTTCTATACGCATAGAGATAGCTTTGCCTTGAACATTCCCTAGAGCCTCTATATCAACAATTGCACTATTAATTGCAATAGCATTTGTCGCATGTGTTTCAATAATAATAGAGGCCGTGCCATTACTATCATGACCACGTTGAATGAAATTATCGACAGAGATATTTTCTTTATCAAGACAAGCCGTAATCCCCGCAAGAACGCCCTTCTCATCTTTCACTTTTAAATGCAGATAAAAACAGCTTTCGACATCCTCAAAAGACTGCCAGTCAACGCTTTTCAATTTATTCGTAGCAACACTAAAAACAGGTAAACCATTCCCTTTAGCCAAATCAATAATATCCGCCACGACAGACGACGCCGTAGGCCCTTCGCCAGCACCACGACCCTCCATCATAACCTTATCAACATAATCACCATCCATCATCACAGCATTGAAAACACTTTCAACACTGCCCAAGGCACTATTAATAGGCACTAAACATGGTTCCATTGTTTGCATGTACCCCTGATCATTGTGGCTAGCCATGCCCAATAATTTTATCCGATAACCCAACTCAGTCGCGTATTTGATATCATCAAACCCAACGGCGCGGATGCCTTCTATGTTTAATCCTTTAAAGTCTGGCTCAACCCCAAAAGCAAGTGCACCTAACAAAGCTAACTTATGCGCCGCATCAATACCATCCACATCAAAGCTTGGATCAGCTTCGGCATAGCCCAAATCTTGCGCTTCTTTAAGTACCACTTCAAAGTCGCGCCCCGTCTCACGCATATCACTTAAAATGTAGTTACACGTGCCATTTAAAATACCGTAAATATTTTGAACTTTATTCGCAGAAAGCCCTTCCCGTAGGGTTTTCACAACGGGAATACCACCCGCAATCGCTGCTTCATAAGCTATCGTCACGTTATTTTCTTCGGCTAATTTTGCCAACGCTACACCATGATGCGCAAGCAATGCTTTATTCGCCGTAACAACATGCTTACCAGTGCTTAGCGCGTTTTCAATCATACCCTTCACAGGGCCTTCAGAACCACCGATCATTTCAATGACTGCATCAAGGCGCGTGTCTTGTGCCATATTATCGAGACTATCTGCCCAATCATATCCACTAATATCAACACCGCGATCTTTGTTTTTATTGCCTGCCGTCACAGACACAATTTTGATAGGACGCCCCGCACGTTCGGCAATCATATCCGCGTGGGTTTGAAGAATTTTAACAACGCCAACACCGACAGTACCAAGCCCTGCTATACCAATGGAAAAAGCCTCAGTCATATCTTATAATAAGCTCGTTTCTTAATAAGGATTAACAGTAACGTCCACACGACGGTCTTGGCTTTCATCGCCTGTTGCCTGACCATCACCCCAGCCAACTGTTTTAATTTTATCAGCTGGAACACCTTTTTTGATTAAGTCTTTGGACACCGCAAAAGATCTATTCATAGATTCTTTTAAGTTTAATATTTTCGATGTCACAGCATCTTTGGCTTGTGTTGGCTGGCTGGCATAACCTTCCACTTCAACACGTCCACTTGTTTTGGCTTGCTGTGCAATATCCGCCAAACGACGTTTATCACCAGAGCCTAAACGCTCAGACCCATGTTTGAAATAAATTTTCCCCTGATCACCGCGATCACCACCATAGCTAGAACCGCTGTAATCCATTGAGTTACCAGACATAGTAGGCATCGGCGTTGGTGCATATTGAGGTTGCATCGGGTTAACACCATCTAATGGATAAATCGTAACCCCTGCACGCGCTTGATACGACTGCGGCGCATTATTTGTTGCCATCATGCCACCTGTTGATGCAGGCGCATCAACATCAAAAACTTCAACACTTCCACTGCTCACGACATTTCTAGGCATTGAGTTAGATGTTATTGGCGCAGTTGTCCGTGTTTCAAAATTACTACCAGCAACTTGTTTATATGATTCTAAAACTGGGCTGTTGGTTGATTGATAAACATCGCCCAAATAATCATTGTCCATTACCTTAGAAACAGTTGATGCTCTGGAAGTTTCAGCAATAATAGGTTTTTGCATCGGCACAATAGGGTCAGCCATAATTGGTTGAATCGAAACTGGATCAGGCTTTACAGCAGGCATTTCTGTAACCATTGGCTTCATGCCAGGTTTAACTGACCAATCGACAGCATCTTCTGTCGCCACGATTACCTTTTCACTATCTTTTTGATATTCTTTGTTACCGTAAACATTTGTAGATAGATCAGCCTTTAAACGTTTAGGCGCAGGGCTTGTCGCGGTTCTGTCTTCTGGGTAATAATCTCTTTTGTCGTTATTTCCACAGCCAGCCAGTAAAAGCGCGCTAACCGCACACGCTGATAAAATTGATAAATGTGATCTCACTTAATTTGACCTCCGCACTTTATAAAAGCGCCCCTAAATGGCTAAAATTACGCTTTATCCTGTAGCAAGTCGCCCTTTCTTTCAACCCCAAAACACAATCAATCCCGAAAGAATTATGACTTATTTATATTCATTGGCTAAACGCACGTAATTATCAGCAGAGATGGCCAGAAACACTGTTTCTTCCTCCGTTAAATCACGCATATAGCGTGCTGGTGAGCCACCCCATAATTGACCAGATTTAACGACCTTTTTCGGTGTCACAAGCGCACCTGCCGCAACCATAGCACCATCTTCGACAATTGCCTCATCCATGACACAAGCGCCCATGCCAATAAACGCTCGATTACCAATAGTACACGCATGTAAAATCGCGCTATGCCCAACAGTCACTTCGTCACCGATATAAGTACCGGATAATTTCCGCGTTACATGAATGACGCTGTTATCCTGAATATTTGTACGCTTACCGATTTTAATATCATTCACATCACCACGAACAGTACAGCCAAACCAGATATTGCTCTCAGCACCTATTTCAACATCGCCAATCACAGCGGCATTTTCAGCAATCCACGCATCATCGGCAATGGTCGGTAATATATCGCGGTAAGGTAATAACATTTCTATATCCTAAAACGGTATTGGAAATTGACGGTAAACTTTATCAATATCACTCATGACTTCATCGGACAGTTCAATATCAAACGCATCAATATCCGTTTTTAATTGCTCCATAGACGTCGCACCAATAATTGTCGACGTCACAAAATTTTGCTTATCAATAAATTTTAACGCCATCTGACACACATCAAGTCCGTGCTTTTTAGCCACGCCTAAATAACCATCAACAGCCTTGTTAGCCTCTTCCGTACGACGACTTAACGGACGTCCATCCTCAACTTCAAAGTTCCAACGCGCACCTTCTGGCATTGCTCCATTTGCATATTTACCACTAAGCATACCTGTCGCAAGTGGTGACCAAGGTAAATAAGCAACCTCTTCTAACGCACAAACTTCCGCAATATACGGATCATCACTACGATTTATTAAGCTATATTCATTTTGAATAGATTGCATACGCGGTAAGTCATGTTTATCGGCCAAATGCAGATACTTCATAATGCCATACGGGCTATCATCCGATAAACCAGCATGACGAATTTTACCCGCCTTCACGGCATCATCTAACCCGCGCAAAATATCCAATAAATTATCTTCAACTTTTGCGGCATTTACATTTGTATAATCCAACATGCCCGCATGGTTTTGACAAAAATGAGCGAACGGACGGTTCGGCCAATGCAATTGATACAAATCTATATAATCTGTTTGAAGACGCTTCAACGATGCATCAACAGACGGCATAATTTCTTTACCTGTGATAGGCGCACCTTCACGTACCCACGGAACACCCGTACCACCAATCTTACTGGCTAAAATAATATCCTCGCGCTTAGATGGATTTTTGGCAAACCACATCCCAATAATTTCTTCTGTTTTACCATAGGTTTCAGGTAAGGGTGGCACTGCATAAATTTCCGCTGTGTCCCAAAAATTAACGCCCTGCTCTAGCGCGTAATCCATTTGTTCGTGACCTTCAGCCTCATTATTTTGGCGCCCCCATGTCATTGTCCCCAAACACACGCGTGATACATCTAAACCCGTTTTACCTAACTTTGAATATTCCATACTCTCTTCCAATTATTCCAATAAAAAACCAGCCTAACTTTAGGCTGGTTTTTAGAATTCTTAAAGCAAAAATCTATACCTTAATCAAGAATGTTTTTGTTTGGTTAGGAAAGCAAGGCGACGCGTATCGAAAATACATGAGCCGATGCTTGACGACATCCAAACAAGAACAGTCGCAGATTAACGTTTCGCCCACTGTTTGGAACGACGTGCTTTATGCTTACCAATTTTCTTACGCTCAACAACACGTGCATCACGTGTCAGCATGCCTGATTTTTTCAGTGCTGGACGAAGATCTGGCTCGAAGTTTTCTAGCGCACGTGAGATACCGTGACGTACCGCACCAGCTTGACCAGAAAGACCGCCACCTTTAACCGTACAAACAACATCAAAGTTGTTTACGCGATCAACGATTAGGAATGGTTGATTAAGGACAAGCAAATGTGTTTGACGACAGAAATAATCATCCTGCACTTTACCATTTACTGTTACTTTACCATTACCTTTTTTAAGCCATACACGAGCAACAGCGCCTTTACGACGACCAGTTGCATACGCACGACCAAGCTTGTCGATTTTTGGCTCTTTTTTCTCAGCAACAACTTCTGCAGTTGTTTCTTCAGTCGCCTTAACATCAGTTGCGGCACCTAGATCTTTCAGATCTGTAACTGTTTCTGTTTTTGTATCAGCCATAATTATGCTTCTCTCTTATTCTTAGGGTTCATAGCAGCAACATCCAACACTTCAGCATTTTGTGCTTCATGTGGGTGTTCGCTTTCCGGATACACACGCAAGTTGCTCATGATTTGACGACCTAAAGGACCGCGGGCAATCATACGCTCAACTGCTTTATGAACAACGCGCTCTGGGTGTTCACCATCAAGAATTTGACCTTTTGAACGGCTTTTAATTCCACCTGGGTAGCCAGTGTGCCAGTAAAACAGGTCACCATCGCGTTTGTTACCTGTAAGGCGAACATGCTTAGCATTAATTACGATTACGTTATCACCACAATCCATGTGAGGTGTGAACATTGGTTTATGTTTTCCGCGAAGGCGAGAAGCAACAACAGACGCTAGACGACCAAGGACAACATCCTTAGCATCAACGATAAGCCATTTTTTCTCTATCTCAGACGGTTTTGCTGAATAGGTTTTCATCTTATTTTTCCTCTTTTTAAAGAGCCTCAGGCGGGTAAACCCGCTACGGCCTTCATGCTCCAAGGCATGAGAAACACGTTACTAAAGCTAAACTGACGCTGTTATGCTTCATTACACACCCACAGTCAAGAAAAAACGTTATAAAATAGTTACTTAGTTATAAGGTATTAAAATACCCTTATCGCTCACCTGTATGGTTTTTTAAAATTTTCTAGACTCCAGCCTATTGTTATGTATAAATAACATAATAAAAAAATCTATAGAAGTTAAACAGAGAGAGTATCACTATGCGTACCAGCCAATGTACAAGTATCGCATGTGCAGCAAGTCTTGCCATGCTACTAAGCAGTGTTGCAAGCGCACAAGCTCCAACAGAAACATTAGTTCCAGTTTACGATGAAGATGATGAAATCTATACAGATATCTCTTTTGGATGTTCAAAAGACGGATATTTAATCAATGGCGAAACAACTTATTCCATCAGTGAAACATATGCAGCTAACGGCCAACCAGAAGAGGTGCTACCCATCGTCAAAAGTGTTGGCGCCTATTTATCAAAGCATTTCACAAAAGTTGTAGCATCAAGCACAAAATCTTACCTCCAAGGTATTGAATCAATACAGGCAACTTTTGGTAAACTAGACTCTGAAGAAGCTATTCATTATAAAACAACAATGACATATGGCGCCAGATGCACTATCGGCTAAAGGATATACGCCTCGCTCACCATATCACGTACTTCTAATGTAACAGCACAATCAGGAACGCTTGATTTCACAGTATCACTAGCAACCTTATGAAGTGCTTGCCCATATTGTTGCTTCGTTGGAATATCGCGCCCTTCTAGCAACAATAGAGTCACATGCACCATTGCCCCTGCTTTACCTTTATCGCCGACAGCATAAGATTCTAACTCTATTGCGCGCGTTTTAATACGCGCCTTATCAACGCCTTCTTCCGACAACGCACTATGCAATCCCTCGATCATGCTCTGCACATCAATTTCTGGCGGTAGGTTATTCGAATATTCAACAATAATATGTGGCATAGAAAAGCTCCTAAAAATTAAACGTCAGATGTTTTTGATGGTGGTAGCGGATCGAAGTCATTTGTATTGGCTTCTGGCCCATTAGATTCCGCTTTCTTACCAGGATGGATACCTAACTTATCAAGAATTCTTTCGCCTTGTTCTGATTGCGCCAACCCTTCAAGCATCGCACTCACATTTGTACCACCCTTAGCAGAAAACAAATCCATGACATTTGTCATCCCATCAACTGGGTTGCCAGAGTTCGTAATAACTTTCACATCAGCATCCGTCAGCGCTTTGGCCTGCTCCACACCAACAATTTGGTTGGCGGCAACAGCTTCAATGGCTACCAAATAATTCTGATAGCCTTCGTTCTGACCAATCTCTTTCGCCAGAGCAATTTGCGCTTCAACAGGTGCTAATTGCATTAACTTCTCTGCTTCCGCACGCGCAGTACCTTCAATTTGAATACCTTCAGATTCTTTTCTGGTCTCTTCTAATTGACCTTCAGCAATAATGATTGTGGTCTGACGGTCTTCATCCGCCTTAACAACATTGGCTTCACGCGTAATATCCGCTTGGCGCACTTGTTCCACCTGAATAACAGCCATCTCTTTTTCTTTGGTGACACGTTGTTGTTCTTTAATCTGCTGTAACGCTTTTTCATCTGCAATACCAACAGCCTTAACTTTCTCCGCTGTACGCTCACCAACAACTTGCTGTGCTTGTTGATCTTGAACATCTGTCTCACGTTTTGCTTCAATCTCTGCAATTTCCGCACGCTTCATATTTTCAGCAACTTCTGTCCGAGACTCCATCTCAATCAAAGATTTTTTCTTTTCCATGATATTATGAACGACCATATTATCTGCGGCGTCACGAATGTCCATCAACTCAATATTTTTAACAGGAACAACACCCCAGCTATTCAATTGATCTTGAACCGCCAACGTAAACTGCTCACCGTAAATACTACGCTCCAACATAATTCTATCAATGTCATGAGAGGCCAAAATCGTTCTAACTGCTCCTTGAATGATAGACAACAACTGCTGTCTTAACTCATCAAAACTTTCAACCCGTTGCGCCGCTAAGTTACTATCTTCAATACGAAAGAACGCAACAATATCAACCACAAAAGGAACCCGCCCAACATCATAAGCCTCATACGCTTGAAGCTCGAGGTCAAAGACAGAAACAGGCATCACAATTTTTGTCACACCAATAATAGGAAACCAAGCTGGCCAATCATAATATGTATTACCGTTTGGTGTATCTTTACCGTAGGATCTAGTCGCTTTCGCCGATTGCACAATATGCACTTCGTTTGTCTCAACAACGCGCCTAAAGACCAACGCTGCAATAAGCGTGATAACAATGGCTGCGCCCAAGAACACCCATACAAAAGTAAATAAATCTGCGATCATATAATTCATAATTTTTTCCTTACTCGGTAAAGTTTAATATATTCCATTTGGTCGGAGTGAGAGGACTTGAACCTCCGACCCCTCGCCCCCCAGGCGAGTGCGCTACCAGGCTGCGCTACACTCCGAACTGCTAAAGTGATAGCGCCCCTCCTTCATAAATTCAAGATATTTCATTTGCCCCTTTACAATAAGTTAAATATTATGGTAATAATTTTGCCGTGGATAATACACAAAACACACCTATCTTTGAAACGTTTCAAAACTTGCTTGAAGAAGAGGTTGCTAACCAAGCTAACCGTAATAGAAATAATTGGGGCGCACCAACACGAGAATTTTCAAACATTGTAAATACTCATTTTGGCGGGAAGAATCCTGCAACCAACTTAAACCTAGCCTATGCTCAGGCTACGGTGGCTTATGCCCAGATATTAACTGGTAATGCCCATCCAGTAACGACGCACCCTATCCGCTTAATAAAAACCATACAAAATCATGACGAAAACGGCGTAGAAGCAACAAGAGCTATCAAAACGTCAGCTTTTCTTCATGGTGTTAGATTATTTACGCAAGCTGTACTAGATATGCCGATTAAAGCTAGTCCTGCATACCTAGAAGGAAAAAAGCAACGTGAACTATTAAAAAGGTCAGCAATACCCGCTTAGTCAGTCTTAATCATTGAGCGCATTGCTTTTAGCTCTTCCAACATAACTTCCAAGACTGAGCGTTCATTGTCGCTTAGCTTTTTCGTGCCTGCTGGCTCTGCTTGAGTTGACGCTACTTTCGTGGCACGCACTTGAGTCTCATCATTCGCTGATTTCGCTTCGGCGATGATTTGAGATTTACCCTGACCTTTCAGAAGCTTTTGAACACCCTTGATGGTGTAACCTTCTGTATAGAGCAAGTGGTGAATACGTTGAAGCAACGCCACATCTTCAGGACGGTAATAACGACGACCGCCACCGCGCTTCATTGGACGCACTTGTGAGAATTTGGTTTCCCAGAAACGTAAAACATGTTGCTGAACATCCAGCATATCCGCCACTTCGCTAATCGTACGAAACGCGCCAGAAGCTTTTTTGCTCTTTTTCGTTGTGTCATATGATGAAGCAGAGTGATTAGCGTTTTCTGTCGCGTTTTCTTGAACTTCTGTATTATCGAAGTCTGTTTCTGCATTTTTAGTCTGTGACATGTTCATGGTTTCCTAACCTAGTTTTTCGTTCTTACGTTTATTTATCTTTAATTAAAAGTGACTTGTTTCGTCAGTCACTTCAGGTACTTGCATCGCTTTGTTAATTCTATCTTTCAACACGTGTGAGGCGCGGAACACCAAAACCTTACGCGGTGAAATAGGTACCTCAACGCCCGTTTTAGGATTACGTCCGATACGCGCTTTTTTCTCTTTCACGGAAAAACTTCCGAAAGAAGAAATTTTCACATTATCTTCGGACACTAACGCTTCCATCACTTCATCCAAAATTTGTTCAACCAAATCAGAGGATTCGTTACGTGATAACCCTACCTGTTCGTATACAGATTCTGCCAAATCGGCACGTGTGACAGTGTTGCTTTCCATCAATCAACTCCTTATGTGATATTTATAAACATTAGATACTATTCCATCGTCCGTCAATAAATTGCAAGACTTAACCACAAAAAAGTGATTCATTTCAAAGGGGTTAGCCCAATTTGTTGCGATATTATGGATCATGATTCGCCCTTCCATGATTATGGCTATCGCTCAATCCATTAGTTCGTTCCTGTATCAGTGGGTTTTGGCACCCTAATGTCATTTCTTTCAAGCGTTTATCCAATAGTTCGTTTTCTACTAATTTACACTCTAAGGCATAACGCTTATCCTCAAACGCCACCGCCTGCTCAATTTGAACAAGAAATTCTGCATTGATCTTTAGCACATCCCGCCAGCGCGCCATCACCAGACTATGGTCGCCCGTTTTCAGAGCGTTAAGCGATGCACGCTCTTTGCCCGTCTTGGTTTTCGGCCCTGTGGATTTAGCCCACGGTTGCCATTGCTTTATAGCCTCCGCCTGCTTACGCCTGCGCTCTTCTGTCCATCCATTGCTCATGGGGTGAGAATAGCATTTATGGGTGCTAATTTAAAGGAATATTTTCCTATATGTAACTTTTTTTATTTTCATAACGAAGATAGAGAAAATAATTTATAGAAAGAGTATACTATGAACACACAAGAGACAAAGCCCCTACCAAAGCTTCCTGAATTAGATTCTCAAGCTGATATTTATACAGTATCCGAAGCAGCAGTGGCATATGCCCAAGAAAATAACGTCGTTATTACCATGGCATTTAAAGGCACTGAGATTGAGGTTAATAAAGACATGAAACCGTCAGAAGCTATGGCGCAATGGGAAAGAACGTATAATGCAGAATTAAAAGCCGAAAGCCCATCAGCATCTTCTCCAGATAACCCATACAGAGCGCCTGAATGTTTTTCCTAGAATCTTACCAGCGCGGCGCCCCATGTTAGGCCGCCGCCCATGGCTTCTATTAGGAGCATTTCGCCGCGTTTGATGTCGCCTTTTGAAACGGCTTCATCCAGCGCCAATGGGATTGAGGCGGCGCTTGTGTTGCCGTGATGGTCGACGGTGGTGACGACTTTATCCATCGACATATTTAATTTCTTGGCTGTTGATTCAATGATGCGAATGTTCGCCTGATGGGGCACTAACCAGTCAATTTGCTCTGGGGTGATTTTGTTGTGCTCCAGCACTTCACCGACCACGTCTGCCATATAACTGACGGCGTATTTAAAGACTTCGCGCCCCTGCATTTCGATGTGACCATTATCGCCCGTGGTAGAGACTCCGCCAGAGGTTTGGAGTAGATCACGTTGGTTACCGTTGGCGTATAGATGCGTGGAGTGGATGCCCTGCCCGTCTAAGCCGTCATTATGTTCGGTTGCTTCCAGAATAACCGCGCCTGCACCATCGGCGAACAGCACGCATGTGGTTCTGTCGTTCCAATCAACAATAGAGGACATTTTCTCCGCCCCGATCACCAATATGCGTTTTGCTTGACCGCATTTGATGAAGTTATCTGCCGTTGTTAGTGCGTAGACAAAGCCTGTACAGACAGCTTGCACGTCGAAGGCTAGGCCAGGTTTAATACCCAGTTCCGCCTGCACCTTTACGGCGACGGATGGGAAAGTTCTGTCGGGGGTTGTTGTGGCAACGATGACGCCATCAATATCTTCAGGCTTGAGGCCAGAATTTTTGAGCGCCCGCAAACCAGCGATTGTCGCCATGTTGCCTGTCGTTTCTGTGTCGGCCGCGATGTGGCGTTGTTTGATACCGCTTCGTTGGACGATCCATTCATCTGTTGTATCAACGATTTTCTCTAGATCTGCGTTGGTTAGGATTTTCTCAGGCAGGTATGAGCCTGTGGATTTGATGGTCGAATAAATTGTCATTGATACTACCCTAAACCCCAACCACAGATATAAATGTTTCCTGCTCCATTAGATCTTCGATCTCCGCCGAGACGCGATCGTTAAAGCCGTTCTTGACCAAGTCTATGGCGATTAGAATGGCGCTCTCGGTCGCGACGTCATCACTACCGCCGTGGCTTTTGACGCAAACGCCGTTTAGCCCCAAGAACATACCGCCATTATATTTACGGGGATCGACTTTTTCTTTCATCGCATCAATAGCCTTCTTGCTGAGCATATAGCCAAGCATGGCGAGCGGTGAGGATTTGAAGGCATCTGTCAGATACATCTTGCTTAGCTTACCAACGCCCTCAGCGGTCTTAAGGGCGACGTTACCTGTAAAGCCATCAGTCACGACAACATCGACGGTGCCTTTGGTGATGTCATTCCCCTCGATAAAGCCGTAATAGCTTCCGGGGAATTCAACTTGGGATAAAATTTCTGCGGCCTCACGGACTTCGTCGTGGCCTTTCATTTCTTCTGTACCAACGTTAAGCAAGCCAACTTTGGGGGATGGAATACCTTGGACAACGCGGGCGTAGACGGCACCGAGGACGGCGAACTGGGTTAGTACTTCTGCGTTACAAGTCAGGTTCGCGCCTAGGTCGAGCATAACAGTCTTACCCTTCTCGGCTGGGAACACGCTCGCAATTGCAGGACGGGCGATACCGGGTAGGCATTTAAGAATAAGTTTCGCCATCACCATCAGCGCGCCTGTATTACCAGCGGACACAACGCCGTGCGCCTCGCCATCCTTTACAGCCTCAATCGCCATACGCATGGAGCTACCCTTACTGTTACGCAGAGCGGCAGATGGTTTTTCTTTGCTGGAGATGGCTTTATCGGTGTGGCGTAATTCAGCGTGCTGTTTCAGATCCTCATATTGATCCAATATAGGGCTCACCATTTTCTCATCACCGAAGATCAGGAATTTCGTTTTATCCGAACGCGCCAGCGCAGCCGCAGCGGCGGGGATAATTACGGAGGGACCAAAGTCACCGCCCATTGCATCTAATGCTATGATTTGTTTATACGTCATGTACCTGAGAAAATCGCAATTCGACCATCATAAGTCAATGACTTAATGGCGAGAAATTTTACTTTATACGGGGAAACTTTACTTTGCTTAGAAGCAGAATAAGCCAATAAGACTTACTCTTTACCTTCGATAACCTGACGGCCTTTATACATGCCTGATTTCAGGTCAATGTGATGGCGACGCTTAGCTTCACCTGAGTTTGAATCTTCAACCCAGTTAGTAACACCCAACGCGTGATGTGAACGACGTGAGTTACGTTTTGCTTTACTGATCTTGCTCTTTGGTACAGCCATTTGTCTATTCCTTCTATTACGCGCCAAACATATGGAGCACGCATTTTTTCAAATTATGTGCGCTTTTTAGCCGAATCCCCGAGAAACCGCAAGGAAAAAACGACAAAAATCGTTAATTAACTGAAATACGCCAATTCTAGCGTTTTTCTTTCCAGTCTTTTAGGGCTTCAAACGGGTTTTTGCGTAGGGGGGATTTGTCGTTTAGTTGGGCTTCTTCTGTGATCAACTCATGCTCAGCACCGTCTTGTCGTGGGTAGGCAGGTAGGGCTAATGACAAGTTCTGGGTTACAAACTCACCAAGGTCGATCATACCATTAACCATAGGCTCTGGGTCGCTTTGCTCATCAGTGATTTCAATCTCACCCAGCATTTTAACCACATCACGCTCACGCTTAACTTCCGCGAATGATACAGCAGATTCTTTATCAACGAACCAACCTTCGAGCGTTTCATCCAGCATCAAGTCAAAGGGTTCTTGCGTGACAACACAAACTGGTTGCACTTTCGCCTTCATCCGTCCCATCACGTGAACAACATTATTCCCCTTACGGCGTTTCAAGGTCACATCAGCCTTAACAAATTCGATAGAGTCCAAATCTAAGCGCTTAGACATACTGGCACGTTGATCTTCATCAGGAGAAATTGATAGGCGCATTTCATGACTATCTACGTCTTGTCCTTCAACAAAGTGAGACCATTCAGATTCTAACATCTTTTTCTTTGGTGGTTTAGGCACTCTTCCTATCTCCTTTTTCCACGACAGCTGGAAACGCTACGTTATTAACGGTTAGGTCTTGATCTTTCAACGCCTCTGTCACGCGGGTCATATAATCAATCATCATGTTTAAATTTTGAGCAGATGGCTTAACGGTGCCGTATACATTACGGGTTAAAGCATCTTTCAGCAAAGCCACGTCATTATTCTTCAAACCGTTCAAATAGTTTGTCGCACGACCATTAAAGCCCTTCATCATACGTTTCATATGTTTAGGGATTCCCATGTCGCCAATCCCTAGCTCACGTAGCGAGATATCCATGTCCTTGAAAAACACATCAAATGTTTTTTGAGATAATGCTTTCTCCCCCTGCGCGGTCACTCTATTCATCACGAAAAAGCAGTGAATGGAGATCATTTCAAAGCGGCCATCAAAGGTATCAGGCACACCGAGCGATTTATAGAATTCTGGTGAACGGGCTTGTGCAACGGCGCTATCATATAATTTACGTGCCTGCTCTAATCGCAATGCGCGTTTTTTGAAAAAACCAACCATCATTAACTCTCTTTTATCCCCGCCCCATAATTAAATTTTCGGGGGCTTTTTGTTATCTTATATTGATTTTGTAGGGCTTCTAGCGTTATAGATCAAGTATGAAACATACAAAACCAATAATTCTACTTGTCTTTTCGCTCCTTATCACAAGCGCTTGCACGCCAACGGTTAATTCTCGTGGCAATATTGTCGAAGATTTTCGCATGGCAGAACTAACCCCTGGCGTAAGTTCCCGCACGAACGTTTTAAAGTCTTTGGGATCACCCACTACAAAAGCGCCGTTTGATGAAAATAAATGGTACTATATCGGTCAGACGACTGAGAAAAAAGGTATTTTTGACCCAAAAGTTGTTGAAGAAAAAGTCGTTGTTGCGACCTTTAATGAAGAAGGCATTTTGCAGACTTTAACAGAAGAAGAGACAGACCGCCTGAGTATCCCAAAGGTTCGTCGTAAAACCCACACGGGCGGAAACGAAGTCACCGCAGTCGAACAGATTATTGGTAACATTGGTAAATTCAACCGATCACAAACAGTCGGCGATACAGGTGGCGGATCACGGTAACTTTTTAAAATATACAAATACATGACCTCTTTTTTCTTTAATACGAAAAAGAGGTCTTTTTTTGTTTATTTGATTGATTTTAGATATGATATAAACGCATAGCTATTCATTTAATTATTGCATAGTATTAATTTATATGGTAAAAACTTCCTAACAATAAAAAAATTATAAAAACAGGGAGAACTCACTCATGACTGATTCAGCCAATGATAACGCACGCCTAATGAAAACCGGAGCAACCTTGCTATCCGGGCTTTTTCTCGCCACCGCCATCGTCGGATGCACAAGCCGCGACAACCGCTTAGAAGACTGGTCACCAGACTTTGCGCGTGTCTGCGCCTCTTTAGGCGAAGATAGTGAATTGGGACTAGATCAGGGAACAGATGCCCAAAGCCGCCTTAGAGAAATGCGATCAATTTGGTGGTGATCTCAAGTGGTCAACGCAACACTTTACTCTAAAATAGGAAAGAGGGAG
>JABAZY010000001.1 GCA_018608245.1 Alphaproteobacteria bacterium
TGATAATGCAGATGCTATTATGTATTCAAACGGTAATCAAATGCTAGCTGACCTTGATAATAAAGGGCAAGTAGAAGATTTCTTAATAGAAAATGGTTATACGCTTGATGACGATGGCAATATCATAGGAGAACCAACAGATTCTCCAACGGCAGAGTTGGCTGAATTACGTGAATCAGTTGTAGCGGTACATGAAGCAAACTTAAGCGGTGAAGACATTTCAATTGATGAAGCAATACAAATGCTTGAAAGAATTGAAACAGCGGCTGGTGCACATAGAGGAAATGATCAAGATCAAGATCAAGATGCTGAGATTTCATCTGTATCTCTAGATCCAACTGCAGCAACAGCTGAAGGAGATAGTAACTCTATTTCGAATAACGGAATTACTGTAACCACGAATAACCCTGACGGTGATTTGGCATGGGTTGCAACTGATGATGTGGGTAGTGGTCTAGGCGTTACTGGAGGCGCAGGTGGTGACAAAGTATTTGGTGATGAAGCAATTATCATTACACTTGAAACGCCAGCAGATTCAGTAACAATAGATCTTGCTGATTTAGGTGAAAATAACATAGGTGACACAATCACAGCAGTTGTTTACACGGCAGAGCACCCAGAAGGTGTTGAAGTAGAGCTTACAGTTGGTGAAAACCCAGATGGTACGCAGTCATTTACACTTGACCCAGATAATATAGAAGGTCTTGATGCTGATGAGCAAATTACATCTGTTCAAATTGGAGGACAAGACACATCCTTCTTATTGGCTAACGTGACTGCTGATATCGCTCAAACAGAAATTCAGGTAGACCTTCGTATGACATTTAATAGAGATGCTAATCCAGATATGGACTTCACTGAGCCAGAACCGGTGTCCGTTGAAGTGTCAAATTCAATTATTACAGCCTTTGAAGATGGTGAATTTGATTATATTGAGCAAGCTAACGCGGAATATGCAGATGTAATGGCTTACATAGAAGCTAATCCAGACATGTTCGTAAGTACGGATGTAAATCCTGATGGTTCAATAATCGTCGGCGGACCATCTATACTGATAGACACAGCTAACTTTAATGTCCTCACAACAGGTGTGGTAGCTGAGCCTATGACATTGGCTGAAAATGATGCTGAAATTCATAACGGTGATGCAGTTGCGAATGGTGATGTTAATCAGGATAGAACTAATCCTACGAGTGACTTAACTATATCTTAATTAAAACAAACGCAGTCTAGTTAACATTAAAAACGACGATTTGGGCAACCAGGTCGTCGTTTTTTGATTCAGAATATGACTATTGGAAAAATGGTGGGCGGTACGGGACTTGAACCTGTGACCCCTTGCGTGTCGAGCAAGTGCTCTACCACTGAGCTAACCGCCCACTAAGCGGTAGCCATACAAAATAGAATTTACACGCAACTTTCAAGTGTTTTTTATGATTTTAACCATAAAAGCTCAAATTCTCCTTTAGTTACAGCCTATAATTCAGTACAGTCTGCACCATTGAACCCAAGGGAATACTCGATGAGCCTGTTAGATAAATTAGAAACGATCAAACGTCGATATGAGGAGCTGTCGCAACTTATGTCGCAAGAAGGCTTGGCAGGTGATGAACTCGTTAAGCTGGCGAAGGAATATTCTGATTTAGGGCCAGTGGTTGAAGCGGCAAATGCCTATGAAACAGGTATGCAAGAGATTGCCGACTGCAAAGAAATGATGGACGACCCAGACATGAAGGCGATGGCCGAAGAAGACATGGTGCGCCTGAACAAGGAAATCCCAGCTTTAGAAGAACAAATCAAGCTATCCCTTATCCCGAAAGACAGCGCGGATGAGAAAAACGCTATTCTTGAGATACGTGCAGGAACAGGTGGCGATGAAGCGGCACTTTTCGTGGCTGATTTGTTTGGCATGTATAGAGGTTATGCGTCTGAGCAGGGCTGGAAGTTAGAAGTAATGGAATCCTCCGTCAGTGATATTGGCGGCTACAAAGAGATTATTGCTGAAGTACGTGGCGCTAGCGTGTTCTCTCGCCTTAAATTTGAATCTGGTGTTCATCGTGTGCAACGTGTGCCAAAGACAGAAACTCAAGGGCGTATTCATACCTCCGCTGTGACGGTAGCGGTGTTACCTGAGGCGGAAGAGGTGGATATTGTGATTAATCCATCTGATTTGCGTATTGATACTTTCCGCTCGCAAGGGGCAGGTGGCCAGCATGTGAACACGACTGACTCTGCTGTACGCGTAACGCATATTCCAACAGGTTTGGCAGTGGCTATTCAGGAGAATAAATCCCAACATAAGAATAAAGCGCGAGCAATGAGTTTATTGCAATCACGCCTATATGATGCTGAGCGTCAAAAGTTAGATGATGAACGTTCCGCTGATCGTAAAGGGCAAGTTGGCTCAGGCGATCGCTCAGAGCGTATCCGTACCTATAACTACCCCCAAAGCCGTGTTAGTGATCACCGTATCAACCTGACCTCCCATAATCTGGATGGTATCATAACAGGTAGCGGTTTGGATGAAATTGTCGAGGCGCTCATCGCTAACGACCAAGCGGCTAAATTAGCCGATTTGGATATGTAAGTTAGCTCTATGCAATTAGGGCAACTATATAAGCAAACAGTGAATCAGTTTAAAGAAGTGGGCATTGAAACGCCTGAAATTGATGCGCGTGTGATGATTTTGCATCATTCTGGTTTCAATCACGCTGATTTAATTACGAAGGGTACAGAGGAGCTTTCTCAGGGCGTTATCGACGCTATTAATAAGGATATTAACCGCCGCATAGCAGGAGAGCCTGTATTTCGTATTTTAGGAGAGCGTGAGTTCTGGGGGCTTAACTTTAAAGTGACGCCAGATACGCTTGATCCTCGTCCTGATACGGAAGTATTGGTTGAACAAGCATTATCATGGTTGGAGCAATCAGAATTAATGTCACAAAAGCGTACTTTACGTATTTTGGATATAGGTACAGGTACGGGCTGTGTTTTAATCTCGATCATTCATGAATTAAGACAAAAATATGACCCAAATGTTTTTAAAGATATCTATGGCGTTGGTGTTGATTTTAATTTTGAGACAGCCAATGTCGCCTATCAAAATGTGAAAACCCACAAGCTAGAAGATAGTATTTCGATTGTTCAGGGAGATTGGATGAGCGCTTTAGCAAATGAATCATTCGACCTAATTGTGTCCAATCCGCCTTATATTACGAATCTTGATATCACGACTCTGTCAAAAGAAGTACAGAATCACGATCCATTTTTGGCATTGTCGGGTGGAGATGATGGGTTGGATTGCTACAAAAAAATTATTTCTCAATTAAAAACACAATTAAATCAAGAAAATAGAGCCTTCCTAGAAATCGGAGTTGGGCAGGTAAATGACCTTACGCGACTCGTGGACGACTCTAACCTTCGACTATGCGACTCGCACCCCGATTTGGCAGGGATTCCAAGGGTTGTGGAAATCTGCTGTGGGGATAAGTGAATTTTTTTTGTAACCAGTAGTTGATCAAAATTAACCTCTAGCGGTATTGTCAGTTTCATCAGAAGAAAAGATCTGTTGTTGAAGTTTAAGTGGTGGTCTGGGGAAAAGGCAAAACAACTTAAAAAAATAACAGTAAATATAGTGTTTGCGACTGTACGTTCATCATGTATAGTTGTACGTGTAATTGATTCTGTTAAACTGTTAATAAGTTTGTTGATAAAAAGCAGACATGACAAAAATACAATTGAGAGAACTGAGAGAGAATAGTCCTATGAGACACGGAACATCCAACAGACGCCCTAGAGGCAATAATAATCGTAACAAAGGTGGTGGTAATAACCGCTCGCAAGTCTATGACAGTAATGGTCCAGACGTGCGTATCCGCGGTACTGCACACCAAATTTGTGAGAAGTATGCGACTTTAGCAAAGGATGCGCGCTCATCAGGAGACCTTGTTTTGGCTGAAAGCTATTTGCAACATGCAGAGCATTACCAACGTATTATCACAACGATTGAAGAACAAAATACGGCTCATCAAGCGCAAAAAGCACAGCGCGCCCAACATGAAAATAAGCAAGAAGTGAACGGCAATGCTATTGATAAAAATCAAGAGAAAAAAGATGATTTATCTTTACCTGCCAGTATCTTAGGCGACGAAGTTAAAGTAACTTCTAATGATGCTGTACGTGTTGAAGAAAAAGCTCTAGAAGACGCATAAAGCGTTAACTTTTATAAGTTATAATTTAAGGCGGTGTTTACCGCCTTTTTTATTGGCTTTTTTTATTATCTTTGATTTAAATCAATGGTAATATGGGTAGATTAGCTTATTTTATCATATGACGTTTAACTGTTGAAAAGGATAGTATCACGCTATGGATTTTGAAAAATTTACTGAAAAATCACGTTCCCTAATGCAGCATGCACAAACGCTTGCAACGCGCTCTGATCATCAATCGATGGAGCCTGAGCACTTGATGAAAGTGATGTTGGATGATGATGACGCTATCACGTCGCGCCTATTGGATGCATGTGGTGCGGATGAGGTGCGTTTGCGTAAGGATATCGATGTGGCACTTGCAAAACTCCCATCCGTTTCAGGGCCAGGGGCGGGGCAATTGCGTATTTCAGGTGATTTATCAAAGATACTCGATAACTCTTTGAAATTGAGTGAAAAATCAGGTGACAAGTTTATAACAGTTGAACGTATTTTTCAGGCTTTTGCGATGGCGAAGACGGCCGATATTGCGGGCATTTTGGAGGGCGCAAAAGTTGATCCAGAAAAGCTGAACCAAGCCATTAATTCTATGCGTAAAGGACGTACGGCCGATACGGCGAACGCGGAAGATAATTTCGAAGCGCTTAATAAATATGCGCGAGATTTAACCGAAGATGCCCGTAAAGGGCGTCTAGATCCGATTATTGGTCGTGACGAGGAAATTCGCCGTACGATTCAAATTTTATCTCGTAGAACCAAAAATAACCCAGTGCTAATTGGTGAACCAGGTGTTGGTAAAACGGCTATTGTGGAAGGTCTTGCGCTTCGTATCGTCAATAAGGATGTGCCTGAAAGCCTTAAAAATAAACGCCTGATGTCACTTGATTTAGGCTCTCTCATCGCGGGTGCAAAATTCCGTGGAGAGTTTGAGGAACGCTTAAAAGCTGTACTGGAAGAAGTCACAAGCGCCGAAGGGCAGATTATTTTGTTCCTTGATGAGCTTCACACATTAGTGGGTGCTGGTAAGGCTGAGGGCTCTATGGATGCGGGTAATATGCTTAAACCCGCTTTGGCGCGTGGTGAGCTTCACATGGTGGGGGCGACGACACTTGAGGAATATCGGAAATATATTGAAAAAGATGCAGCCTTGGCGCGTCGTTTCCAGACTGTCTTTACGGCAGAGCCGACTGTTGAAGATACAATTTCTATCTTGCGTGGCCTGAAGGAAAAATACGAAGCCCATCACGGCGTACGTATTACGGATAGCGCCATTGTGAGCGCGGCGACATTATCAAATCGTTACATCACTGATCGTTTCTTGCCCGATAAAGCAATTGATTTGATCGATGAGGCATCGTCACGTCTGCGTATGCAGGTCGATAGCAAGCCAGAGGAAATTGATGAGCTGGATCGCCGTATTGTACAACTTAAGATTGAGCAAGTAGCATTAGGCAATGAAAAAGATAAAGGCTCAAAGGAGCGTCTAAAGAACTTAAATACAGAATTAAAAGACCTAGAATCCAAATCTGCTGACCTGACGGGTAAATGGCAGGCTGAGAAGGAAAAGCTGAATGCTGGGCAAAAGGTCACCGAAGCTTTGGATAAAGCACGGATTGAACTAGAACAAGCCGAGCGTGATAGTGACTGGGCAAAGGCGAGTGAGTTGAAATACAGCAAAATCCCAGAGCTTGAGGAATTGCTTGAGAAAGCCTCAAAAATTAACAGTGGCGACGGCCATATGATTGATGAGGAAGTGACAGATGATGACATTGCTGCTGTCATTAGCCGTTGGACAGGTATTCCTGTCGATAAAATGCTGGCTGGTGAACGTGAGAAACTCCTAAACATGGAAGAAAAGCTTTCTGAGCGTGTTGTTGGGCAAGATCAAGCTGTGGTTGCTGTTTCTAATGCTGTACGCCGTGCGCGGGCTGGGTTGCAGGCATCTAATCGTCCGATAGGCTCATTCTTGTTCTTAGGGCCAACAGGTGTTGGTAAAACTGAGCTAACTAAATCTTTGGCTGAATTTTTATTTGATGACGATAGTGCGATGGTACGCCTCGATATGTCTGAGTATATGGAAAAACACGCTGTTGCGCGTATGATTGGTGCGCCTCCAGGTTATGTTGGCTATGAAGAAGGCGGTGCATTAACGGAAGCTGTTCGCCGACGTCCTTATCAAGTAGTGCTATTTGATGAGGTTGAAAAAGCCCACCCTGATGTATTTAATATTTTACTCCAAGTGCTTGATGACGGGCGCTTGACTGATGGGCAGGGGCGCACAGTTGACTTCAGTAATACTGTACTGATTATGACGTCTAATCTGGGTTCAGAGCATTTAGTCAGCCTTAAAGATGGCGAAAACGTAGAGGTTGCACGTTCAGCCGTGATGGAAACCGTCAAAAACGCCTTCAGACCAGAATTCTTAAACCGTTTAGATGAAATATTGCTGTTCTCACGTCTCGGTAAAGAGCAAATGATGGACATTATTGATATTCAGCTTGGCTATTTACATGAATTGCTTGCCGATCGTCGTATCAAGCTAGAGATTGATGATAAGGCCAAGAAATGGCTGGTTGATAAAGGCTATGACCCAATCTATGGCGCACGCCCGCTCAAGCGTATCATTCAGACTGAGCTTCAGAATAAGCTCGCTGAGATGATCCTAAAAGGCGATGTTGTTGATGGTTCAACCGTTAAGGTTACCGAAAAATCTGATGCAATAGATTTTCAGGTTCAAACACCAAAAACGGGTAATATGAAAGCGGTGGCTTAATCGGCGGTTGCTGAAAGAATAGACAGTTTTTAAAACTTGCTGTATTATTAGGTTTGAAATTTTCTTTTCTTCCATTCAGGACATTATTATCATGAAATATATCGCTCTTATCTCTGTCTCGGCTTCTGTTTTGGCGCTATCTTCCTGCGCCAGTATTAAAGATGGGCAAATGCAGGATGTTACGATTAGAACACCTGGCGCTGAAAATGCGCGATGTTATCTTGAAAATGAAGATTTCAAATATGTCGCATTTACGGATGAAACAATAAAAATTATGAAATCACCGCATAATATGATGGTTAAATGTCAGGCACCGGGGAATCGCGACAGCGAAATTGAAGTTCCAAGATTGATTAATGAAGAAGTAAAAACAAATATCTTTAATGGGTTTATTCCAGGGGCTACTTACGATTACTTCTCTCGGGGAGCTTTTGGTTATCCTTCAGAAATTATTGTGAGCTTTAACGGTGAGCAAGTTAAGCCTTATGAGTTGCCTAAACATCAGGCAAATGATTTGAATAACTTAAATCAAAAACAAGAATATGAATATCTGGGGCCAACTGAGGTTATTTCGCAAGAAAATAGATATGATCAAACTAATCCATTGCGTAAGAAATTCAGAAATTATGGTTCAGGGCGGGCTACTGATATGCCACCAGTCACGGGGTCATATTACGATCCACGTGAAGAAGATAAGTAAGTTATTTGCTCAAACGTCTGACGTGTCTTACTCCGTCATAAATTTCCGTAAGGTCATCCAAGTTTTCGATCAGAGTCGTCATATGACGAGAAGTGGCGTTTAGAATACGTTTTTTATCGACCATAATCCCAACGTGACCTTTAAAATAAACAATATCACCGCCTTGAATATCATTTAATTCAACGGCCTCACCGATAGTTGTTTCTTGATCACAACAATCGCGTGCTGGAAAATTATGACCAGATGCCATAGCTAAATTTTGTATTAGTCCAGAACAGTCAATGCCAAAAATTGAACGCCCTGCGTAGAGGTATGCTGTCCCTAAAAAAGATTTGGCTAATTCTATCGTGTCTAAATTATAAGGAAAGTCTCGTACTTTACTGATATGATTTGAAAATATCCAGTTCCCATTTTCTATTTTTGAGAAACCATTGTCCTGTTTTGGTGTGACGGATAGTCGTGATAAATAGCTTAACGACAAAATGGGACGTGCCTTAAATGTAGGCTCAGCATAAATATGCGTTGAAGGGACATGAACCAGATATGAGGGTGCATCTTGCCCGTTATCTAACAGGTCTAATTCGGATTTTAAAACATAGCCTGCGTAATCATCGTGGGTGCAAGTGCCGTAATAGTAATCACCATCTTCACGCTCTGTGTTGAAAGATTCGCCATAGAGAAGCTGGCTTTCATTTTTACCGATCTTTTGTGGTTGATCGGGGAATTCTATGACATCAACAGTTGTGCGGTTGGCGAGTGCTATCATTATGCTGCGTATCTTTCTTTGATATATTCAAACATGGCGCGCATGCCTGTGTCTGATCCGCCTTTGGGGCGACCAGCTTTGCCGTTTTGTTCCCATGCGAAGCAATCCAAATGGACCCAGTCTGGATCGTTTTGGAGGAAGCGGTGTAAGAATAGGGCGCCGTAAATTGCCCCTGCACGACCAGAGCCATCATTAGCGATATCAGCAATTGGTGTGTTGATTTCTTTGTTGTACCCATCCCAAAGCGGTAATGGCCAGATAGGATCTTGGTTTGTGACGCTAGATTTACGCAAAGGCTCGATCATTTCATCCTTATTGGTGAAGAAGGCAGGGATGTCATAACCGAGCGCGACACGGGCGGCGCCTGTTAGGGTGCAGAAGTCTACGAGTAGGTCTGGTTCATCTTCTGAAGCGTAAGTGATGGCATCGGCAACAACCAAACGTCCTTCGGCATCTGTATCACCAATTTCAACGCTCAATCCTTTACGGCTTTCGATGATGTCGCCCGGGCGGTATGAATTACCAGCCACTGAATTTTCAGCGATAGGAATAAGTACGCGCAATTGAACAGGAAGCTCAAGCGCCATAATCATCCACGCAAGTCCAAGTGCATGCGCTGATCCGCCCATGTCTTTTTTCATGTCGCGCATATACATGCCTGGTTTTAGATTCAGACCGCCTGTGTCATAGATGATGCCTTTGCCGACAATTGTGACTTTTGGGTCTTTTTTATTGCCCCAACTCATATCAACGAGTTGTGGTGGGCGGGGGCTGGCTTTGCCGACGGTGTGTATCATTGGGAAGTTTTTCTTTAAATCTTCCTCATTTTTGATGGTTTTGACCTTTGCTTTGAAGTTTTTTGCTACTTTTTGAGCAGCTGCCGCTAATTCATCTGTGCCTAGTATATTGGCTGGCGTGTTTATTAAGTTACGGATCAGGCAGATTGAACGGATTGTGGCGAGTGTTTCGTCTTGATTCGTGGCATCTGACCATAGTAATTGAGGTTTAACGCCCTTTGATTCGATGTAATGGTCGAATTGGTATGCGCCCAAGCCCCAGCCTATGGAGCCAATCGTGTGATCTGCGTTCGCTGTGGCGGTTGAGAGCTTGAAGGTGTGGTTGTTAAGGAAATCGTCGGAGAAGCTACCACAGACGAAGTTATAGGCGCTAGCGCCGTCTAAATGGTGCGTTGGTATGCTTAATCCGCTCAAAATAGCGCTAATGTCACCGTTTTTGTCCTTAATAAGCAAATTTTCACCTGCTTTTGCAGTGAATTTGCTCTGATCAATCTGGTTTTTGGTGTTTTTATCTTGTTTTTTAGCCCATTTATCCAAGTTTTCGTGGTTTATGAGCGTTATTTCGATTGTTTCCTGTGTAGATTTTAGGCAAAAAGGCTCTGGGAAGTCAAAAATACGGTCTATGGAAGATTTTGGCATGGGGTGTCTCTTACTTGTTTGGCCGGTTCGGCGTTAGTTTCGAGATATTATGCGCGTGTATAAGGGCTATTTCAATGATTTATTTCTAAGCCTTGGTGGCGGTAGGTGTTTGAAATGTAAGGGGAATTTCATGGTCTTTCAGTTCGTTCCTCTGATGCCCCATAAAAATATATACCCCAGATACAACAAAAGGCTCTAAAAAGAGCCTTTTACTTAAAATATTA
>JABAZY010000051.1:0-14613 GCA_018608245.1 Alphaproteobacteria bacterium
TCGCTCCCTCGTGTCAGCCTATGGGCTTGGTGAGGGTGGTTTAAGCGAAGAAGAGCGTGTTACGCTTGAGGAACGCGCTCAACATATCTCCCAGACCGAACGCACAAGCTCTGAGGCTGAACGTAATGCCGTTGATCGCTTCACCGCCGCATGGATGAGTGAACGTATTGGCGCAGAATTTAGTGGTGTCATTAGCAGTGTCACAAGATTTGGCCTGTTCGTTAGCTTAGATGAAAATGGTGCAGATGGTCTGATCCCCATGCGCTCCCTCCCTGATGACTATTACGTTCATGATGAAGAACAACATGCGCTTGTTGGACGTAAAAATAAAAAGATTTATCGCCTAGGCGCGCCTATACAAATTAAGTTGAAAGAAGCTGACGGCTTAACAGGCTCAAGCTTGTTCGAGCTCGCTAATACTGACAGCGCCGATATCCCTGGCATTAAATTTAAAAAAGCAAAGTTTTCTAACGACAAGAAAAACGGTGGTAAAAACGGCTATAAGAAGAAAAAATTCGACAAGAAAAAACCCTATAAAGGTAAAGGCGGTAACAAACCGTTTAAAAGTAAAAAGAAATAATAATTACATACCAACAGGTGATTGATGGCTAGCCATAGCTCTAATTTGTCTTAAATGAACACCCCTTGATGTTGCCTGATCCCACATATCATCATAAGAAATACCTTCGTAAATACCTTTTCTAGTAAAGGTTAACGACATACTATTACCCCTTTTTAATGTCGCGTGAACGTAATCTGGATTTTGATCTAACATTGCTTCATAGCCCCCAACACGCCCTTTTTTATTCCCGCCAGAGAATGCAAAAATTTTAGGTAACTCTCTTACCTTTTGAATAGCCACATCTTTACCTAGATGACAATTTTCTATCATAACATTAACGCCACGCTCTGTTGCAATAATAAAAATATCACGCCTATTTTTTTTATTATTGTCTGTGGTCCAAATAGCCTGATAATCAACTTCTTCCGCATATGGATAAAGTTGTTTGTCTTTAAATTTTCGAATACCGTCAATATTTACATGCGATGCACAACCAAAACGCTCAGACACCGACAATACAAATTCCGATGGTATACACTCATCAACAATAGATGTGTAAGGCAAATTACAAAGCGTTAGTAATTCTCTAGCGCGTTTAGGATCTATCGCAATAATGGCTGATTTTGCCTTTGCAATAGCTTTTTCAGAGATGTTTAGAGCTTCTTTTATAGATTCATCTGTTGCGCCTTGTTCTAGCATTTCAATTACTTGAGACGCATTAATTCTTCCGCTCCGCTTACGACTAACCTGACACTCAGATAGAGATAACATATCATTACTCTTAATTATTAATATGAAAAATATCATAAATGAGGTTTTTTAGTAAATCAAGCATAAGTTTTCTTGACAAATCCTCAGAAAACCTTATTTTCACGGCTGAATTACAAATAAAGGGCTAAGATAATGGCAAAAGGTAGTACAGTTAAGGTACGTATGGAAAGTTCTGCAGGGACTGGATATCGTTATTACAAGGTGAAAAACCCTAAGAATCAGACTGAAAAGTTGAAAATGAAGAAATATGACCCTTGGGCAGTTAATAAAGAAACTGGCAAGCGCGGCATGCACGTTCTTTTCGAAGAAAAGAAAATGCCACCGCATAAGAAATAATATTCAGATTTAGCGGTTTATACCCGTTAAACAGATTAGTGTGGGGAAACCTAATCGATAAGACCTCCTTCGGGAGGTCTTTTTTATTGGTTCAAAGATTTTAGATTACTCCATAAACATGCGCTGTTCAGAGATGAAGTCTTCAGGTTTTAATTTACCTGTCTCACTAAAGAAGCTAGCGTTACGCCCAGCCTCTTTCGCTGCATAAAGAGAATCATCGACCTCTTTCATTACTTCTTCTGGGGTCTTCTTAACGCCACCTTCTATACAGGTTCCGCCAATTGATGTTGTAATTGTAATTTGCCCTTCAGGCGCGGCGCATTTAAATGGCTCTTCTGCAATAGCACGACGTAAACGCTCAGAAATAATATGACACATATGTTCAGAAACATCAGGCAGAATGGCAATAAACTCTTCTCCACCCATACGCGCAACCATATCAAAGCCACGCAATTTATCTCTTAAGCGTTCAGAAAAAATTTCTAAAACCTCATCACCAACACCATGACCATAAGTATCGTTCACTCCCTTAAAGTGATCAATATCCATCATCAAGATACCCATTGATTTAGGGCTAGTTTCTTGGCGTTGTAATAATTTTTGTAAATGGACATCAAAATAACGACGGTTATACAAACCAGTTAAAGAATCCGTTAGCGCCATAGATAAGCTTTTCTCATAGGTGGCGTGTAAGCGTTCTTGGAAACGTTTACGGCGAATTTGCGTTCTAACACGTGCTAATAATTCATTCTTATCAACGGGACGTAAAATATAATCATGCGCACCCATTTCAAGACCATGTGCAATACGTGACATGTCTTCTTCAGCGGCCACCATTAAAATAGGAACCGTTCTTGCTTTCTCACTTGAGCGTAATTGAGAACATAAGCGTAAGCCGTCTTCATCTTGCAAATTCAAACTAATAATAAGCAAATCAAACTGTGTTGCTAAAACTTGTTCCATTGCCTGCTGCCCAGTTTCAACAACTGTTACAACATCTTTATCTTCCGCTAAAGCTTCAACACATTTATCACTGTCATATAATTGGTCATCAACCACTAAAATTGAAGCCCCCTCTACAGGCTCCATCATCATTGAGCTATTTTTCTCAACAACGCCTAATTGTGTCGCCGTATTCTCACGAATACGCCATTCATCAACTGTCATTTTTAAACGCACGAGTGAACGCACACGCGCCATTAGGGCCGTATCGTTTAACGGCTTACTCAAGAAATCATCAGCACCTGCCTGAAGCCCGCGCACACGATCAGCCACATCCGTCAACGCAGTCACCATCACAACGGGAATATGCGCAAATTCAGGATCTGATTTAATAATTTCACAAACTTCAAAACCATCCATGCCTGGCATCATGACATCAAGTAAAATAATATCAGGACTTTCGTTTTTAACTTTTTCTAATGCTTCGGGTCCACTTGTTGCCGTTAAGACATCATAATACTCACTTGCAAGTTTTGCTTCCAGCAACTTCACATTCGGTAAAATATCATCAACTACTAATACGCGTGCAGACATTAAATTTTATTCCTTAAAATATTACTCTTATCAACTTTATTTTTATACCAAATATTTTTGAACGACTTCCAAAAAGTTAACAACTGAAATTGGTTTTGAAATATAATTTTCACAACCACCTTCTCTAATTTTTTCTTCATCCCCCTTCATCGCAAATGCGGTCACCGCAATCACAGGAATATGTTTTAACTCTTCATCGGCCTTCAACCATTTTGTTACATCCAACCCTGAAACTTCGGGTAATTGAATATCCATCAAGATTAAATCAGGCTTTTGCTCACGCGCCAAATCCAATACTTCATTCCCATTGCGGGTTTGAATTGTATCTATTTGGTGTGCTTCTAATAGGTCATTGAATAATTTCATATTCAATTCATTATCCTCAACAATTAAAACCTTCTTTGCCATTTTTATTTAATACCCCTAAAACACCAAATTTCAACATACGATCTTAACAGCTAGATCATTGATAAAACATTAATTTTTTTAATTTCTATTTTGATTTGAAGAAGAAACGTCTCCACTACAGTCATCTACGTCAATTTTCTCCAATGCCACCAATTTCTGAGTAACAGAGAAGTCTTTATATTCTATCAACATATCAGAAATAATACCATTTTCATGGAAAACCATATCCATTTCGTAATCTGCCATTTCTGTGTCTGATAAGGTTGGAAACACAGCCATACGGATGTTCCGCGCAGATGTATTGAGCAAAGTCATATCCATCTTATCATTACTAACGATGCTTTCCATTACATTCACTGACTTACCAATAAAACTATTAATCTCAACAGGCCCTTCATCATCGCTACCGTCAAATACAATAGCGGAGAAGAATTTGTTCTGACCTTCTAGGCGTTTAGCCAGCTCCAGCGTATGAGTCATCGGGAACATAGTACCATCAGACAGCTCAAACTTTAACTTTTCTGGCACATTATATAAGGCTTTACCGCCATTTTCATCAATATCACCAACGCCACGCAACTCTTGATACATATCACCATCACGACTACGACGTGCAGAGAAATTGAACTTACCGCCATCAAAATCTTCATGGGTTGAAAAATCAGACGTGATTTGCATAGCTGGACTATCCGCATACTCATAAACCAAGCTAAAGCGATGATCTGTGATCCATGCATCGCAACTTGGTTTCCACTCATAATACATTTTACCACCTATATTAGAGATTTGAGAACCACTACGCGTAGCCACTAACTCAATATCATAGAGTGCTTTATGAGGAACCAAAATATCTATTTTTTCAGGCGCTATATCAACAGATGCAGCTTGAGGTTTAGACCATGAGATAAGGGCTAAACAAATAAATAGAGGTAAAATAAGTAAAATATGCATAAGTACTTTTGTGATTTATAAAATATTAAAGCGATCATACTGGAATTTTGAAGCTGTTTAAAGCAAATCATCTGATTTACATCTATTATAGTGATAAGGGGCAATCTTTTCCTATGATAAAAGTTCCCATATTGCCTATACAGTTAGCTTATATACAAAAACTTCCTACCTACAGTTAACCCAACCCATTGAAATTAATGATTTTTATAAACTGGCACGCACTTCGCAAGGGTTATTACAGGTTAAATAACAACACGGGACGATATAGGAAGGATCAGAATGCTTAATCAGTACGCAGATACGCTTGCACCAAAAACATCCGGATTGATGAAAAATCAACATATCGGACGCAACACGCCTGCGATTAAAGGGCAATGGCTCAATGATGCTGGTGAAGTTTTTTCTTACCTACAACGTCACGAAATTGAAAAAGATGGTTGGTGGCGCACCCTTAGCACGACTCTTAATCTGCTTAAACAAGCGCGACACATGATCGAGCACTCAGATAATCGTATCAAGGCACAAGAAGAACGTATTTTAGAATTAGAACGCTTAACGGACACAGATGAATTAACGCAGATCACAAACCGTCGTGGGTTTATGCGTAACTTTGAACGTGAAATTGACCGCGTTAATCGTGATAAAAGCCAAGGCGGTTTATTAATCATGATTGATTTAGACAACTTTAAAACAATCAATGACACGCACGGCCATCAAGCAGGTGATGCTGCTCTTAAATTAGTAGCTACCGCATTAAAGAATGATATCCGTAAAATGGATATTGCAGGACGTTTAGGCGGAGATGAATTTGTTTTATTATTCGCAAACACAAATCGTAAAGACGCATTAGAGCGCGCGCAAAAAATTATCAAATTACTAAATAATTTATCCTTTATTTGGGAAGGCGCGGAAATTCCAGTACGCGCCTCTCTAGGATTAAAAGAATACAAAAAGAATAGTCGCATTGAACGCATTTTTGAAGCGGCTGATCAAGACATGTATGCCAAGAAGATAGATAAGAAGAAAAAGAGTACCACTACATAAGATATAGATAAGAGTAGGAAAATTTGCCGTAGCGTGTTTACACGTCTGAGGCTACTAAAATAAGTGAGGAACAAAATTTCGTCTGCCGTCCCTCCCTAACCGTGAACCCAACCTAGGCAGGCGAATTAGAGCCCGGTGACAGTCCCCTAACTGTCCCGGGTTCGCTTCTTTTTAAGATCAAAAAAATTAATATAATTCCAGCAACATACAGCGTGCAGATCCGCCGCCGTAATATTCAATTGTTGGGATTTCGGGGCTAATGATTGTTTTATAATGAAGTGAGATAATTTCTTTTTGATCATCACGTAGTAAATTATAACCAGCCGCTGGCATCACAAGCATACGCTCACCATGCTTGCCGATAACTTCCAATGAATTACCACAAAAGGCAGCCATTTGTTCGTTCGTGAATTCAACCACTTCACGGCGATGTTTTAAATGTTTAACAACATCGTCATTCTTTAAACACTCACTACAAATTCCAGCAAGTTCTGTGCCCACCCACATCACAACATCTGTGTGATAAACTGGCTTTCCTTGATAGTCGGTATCAAATGAAATTAATTTATAGTCATTCATCTCACACCACATCTTAGCCAAGTCATCATGGCTTCGTTGTGAACGCGCGTGATACGCAATACGATTAACGCGGTCCATACAAAGCGCACCAGTCGCCTCCAAAAATTTATCATTCTGCTCATGAAGCGTAAAATCCTGAACATCCGTGTACATATGTTTTAGAATTTTAATTAAATCAGGACGGCGTTCTGTACGGCGATTAGCCGCCAACATTGGATATAGTACCATACGGTTATTTTCATGAGTTGATATCCAGTTGTTGCAATACGTATCATCAGGACATTCTTTTTGCCCCAACGCAGTTGTCACGACAACACCATTTTCAACAAGCAAATCACGGAAAGCGCGCACTTCCGCCACGGCCTTATCATTTACTTCTGATATATCCGCAGGGTTTGTATGCTGATAACTATTCGTCGCCATTGTTTGCGGATTAGCATAGAAATCAACAGGCTCCATCATCATAATGTGGTTCGTTGATTGCTTAGGCGTTTGAGTAGATGCCATTTAAATTATTCCTCTATAATATTTATTATTGCCCTTAAGATTTAAGCGCATTGATAAGTGGTTGTAATTGATCTTCGTAACGTTCGTAAGATTTTACGGATGTTTTATAAACAGGCTTAACCACTTGCCCTTTACTCGCCGTTAAAATAGGACGTTTTGTTTTATGTGGCGTTAAACAAGCATCATTCCATTCAAGCCCAACATAATCAATAAGCGCTCGTGCCTGATTTTCAAAATCATTGACGGTCTCTTCATATTGAATTTCATATATCTGATCTGGGAAAACTTCTAACCAATAAGCCATCATCGCTTCATACTCTTTATAGTAATGAGCCATTTCCTCCAAATCATAAGACCAGTATTGACCACGGGAAAATAATTGCTTGTAGCAGGATAAACAAGTATCAATCGCATTACGTTTAGTGTGAATGATTTTAGCATTCGGCATACTAGTCAGTATTACCCCAATACGCATAAAGTTACCTGGCATTTTGTCCGTAATTCTTTTGGCTGTCGGGTGATACTCGCGCAAGCCTTTGCAGTAGCCCTCTCCTATTTCTTTTAAATAACCCTCAAGGTTATCATTATGCTTATTATCATAGTTACTTAAATCAACTAATTCACCCGCCCCAAATACGTCTGGATGGGAAGCCAAAACTTGTTCTGTCAAAGTACTACCAGAACGTGGCATCCCCAAAATAAAGACTGGCAAATCCGATTCATGCCCCTGACCGGCAACGCTTTCTAAATACTCTCTTTTAAATTTTTCCTTGTTCGCTTTATAAGCACGCGTGTGAATTTCTGGCATGTAAGGAATTAAGGAACGTTTTGAATCATTACCAATTTTGAGAGCTTCAAATGCCTT
This sequence comes from Alphaproteobacteria bacterium, assembly GCA_018608245.1. Lineage (GTDB taxonomy): Bacteria > Pseudomonadota > Alphaproteobacteria > Micavibrionales > Micavibrionaceae. The sequence goes on from JABAZY010000051.1 coordinate 7,560, forward strand.
ATCATATTGTTTAATATCTTCATACGCGCGAAAAAGAGAGAAATGCAAAGACGCTTCTTGATCAAGGCCATAACTACCCTGCTCCTTTGCCAATCTTTCCATTTCAAGAAGATCAGGGTCATCTTTTGTAAATTTCTTTATCTTTGCTAATGAAAAATACAAAAAAGGTAATTTGTATAATTCTAACCCTTTACGGATAGCGACCAACGCCTCATCCATTCTGCCTAAAGACTGCAAAATTTCTGATTTAGTTGACCATGCCGCAACGTAATCTTCATTAATTTCGAAAACGCTGTCCAACGCTTTCATAGCCTCATCCAGTTTATTATTGTGAAAATAAATCATAGATTTACGATGGTAAACTTCTGGTAGTTCAGGATACAGATCAACCGTCTTATCAATAACGGCAATCGCTTCTTCACTTTTACCTGTTCGTTCTAAAGTCGCTGCCAATTTTAAATAAAGATTGGCGTTTGCGTCACCAAGATCTACAGCTTTTTGTAAAACAACTTCCGCATCATCAAAACGATCTTCCAAAAATAAAATATCCGCTAAATCTACGAGATAAGAAGCATTTTCAGGTTCAAGACGGATCGCTTCTTGTGCTGCGTATTTTGCTTCATCAGTGCGCCCTAACTCACGTAATGAAATACTTAAATTAGAATGTGCCTTTGCGAAATCAGGTTTAAATGCGATGGCATAGCGTGCAGAGATTTGTGCTTGTTCATAATCAAGCAAACGGATACAGGCAATAGCATGATTATTGTGAGCTTCAAAATATTCAGGTCTCAAATTAGTTGATGTTCGGAAATAGTTGGCAGCTTCCTCAGCTTCCCCCAAATCACCTAATGCGTTTCCCAGATTATTATGGGCTTCTGGCATGTTAGGCGACAATTCAACCGCAATACGGCAAATTTCTTCCGCTTTTTGTAAATCCCCTTTGTCACGATAGGCATTTCCTAAATTGGTAAGAACACTTGGCACGTTGGGATTAAGCGCTCTAGCTGTTTCTAAAATTTCAATCGTGTCATCTAGGCGGTCTAGTCCAACATAAGCATTCCCTTTATTCACATAAGCGTCAATTAAATCAGGATTGCTTTTAATCGCTATATTGGCGTGTTTTAAGGCCTCTTCATATTCCCCCTTTTTTTCAAGTGCGTTCGCCAGATTACTATGCGCGTCTGCATAATTCTCTTTAACTTCAATAGCTCGTTCCCAGCTTTTAATGGCTTCTTCCTGTTTACCCAACGCCGCCTGCATGACAGCAAATGCATTGAGCGCATTCGGATTATCTGGGCCATATTTTAAAGATTTGTTTAAATACTCATATGCTAAATGTACATTGCCTACCTGATAACAAATAATACCAAGCGTGAAGTGACTGGGAGCATGTTCAGGATCAATTTCTATAACTTGTTCAAACGCATCGATTGCCGCATTTGTATTACCCAACTGAAACTGCGTATTAGCATGCGCATAAGCTTTATCTAGTTCGCTTAATTCTTTTTTTGCTGCATTACTCAATTTTATAATCCTTTATATATTAATATGTTATTAATTTAAAATACTGTATTTTCAAATAAAAATAAAAGAGTATAGTGAAAGCACACACATAATCATGTGTCATAAAAAACTATTTCCCGTAATTATTTTACGCAATACAAACATCTGAAGAAAAACAGATATTCTTGTGATTTAATTAAATTTTAATAGTTTATTAACTAATGTTGTGTTAAATTTAATACAACTAAAATATTTAAACGGATTACAAAGGATTGTAGCCATGAAAACAAAGAACTTGAACAATAAAAAAATCTTAATGCTTGGATCGGCTCTCGTTAGCTTGAGTGTGGCCACTGATGTACAACATGCAGCAGCGGCAACAACCAACGTTGCGGCAACCAGTGCGCTAGCGACTATCGTTACTGCCATTGATCTACAAGCAACAACAAATCTTCATTTTGGACGCTTAATCGCTGGTGCTATAGCCGGTACAGCGACCGTAGACCCCGCAGCTGCCTTTACATCGACTAACGTAACAGACGCAGACGGCGGTAGTGGTACTAGACAAGCAGCAGGCTTCACAATTGATGGTTCGCAAGGTATTGATATCCAAGTGACATCAGCTGTGCTTCCCCTTACAGGTCCTGGCCCAGATATGATTCTTTCAGATATCAAGTATAGCGTTGGCCCAACAGCAAACACGGATACAACAACATTCCAGATTCCAACAACAGCAACAACAGCACTTCCCTTCACCGCAGGTGGAACAATTGCCGTGGGAACTGACGTTGCTCAGACCCAAGGTGCTTATGCTGGAACTATTACGCTAACTGCTAATTACAATTAGTCATTTATCTTTATAGATTTTAACAATGGCACCTTGAGTAAAAGGTGCCATTTGTGTATTCTTATTTAAAGAATTATGAGAATGAAAAAGCTAAAAAACAAAAAGATATTAATGTTAGGAACAGCCGTTGTTTCTCTAAACGTTGTTGCGCTTAGTCAAGTCGCGCATGCGGTAACAGCAACAATTACACTAACAGCCACAACTAACTTACATTTTGGTCGCTTTGCCCCAGATAATGTATCTGCTGGAACAGTCGTGATTAGCCCTGCTGGCGCACAAAGCTTTACAGGTGGCATCGTTGACGCAGGTAGTGCGGGTATTTCGCAAGCAGCGGGATTTAGCATAACTGGCGATCCATCAGTAGATATTCAAATTACTTCTTCTGCAACTGCCTTAAGCGGAGCAGGCCCTAATATGAATATATCAACCATAAAATATAGTATTGGCCCCACAGCAGATACAGATACAACGACGTTTCAAATCCCGACAACAGCGACCACAACGTTAACATTCTCTGTTGGCGCGACTTTATCCGTTGCCAACTCCGCCACGCAAACAAATGGCGCTTACACTGGCGGTATTACGTTAACTGCTAATTACTTGTAGATTAGTCACGTATATAAATGACGCCTTGAGCAAAGAACGTCATTTGTGTAATATTAATAATTATAAAAACTTTTACAAATAGGTAGATAATGAAGATTAAATACATACTTGCCACACTCCTATTATCTTTCATTTTGTTTGTGCCAGAAAGTTACGCATTGAAATTAATTTTCAAGCGCGTTGTCTTTGAAGACTCAAAAAGAGCAGATTTCATTACCTTTTTTAACAACACTAATAAAGAAAGAACTTTTCGTGTTGAGTGGCGAGAAATGGTTATGGATCCTGTCCAAGGGTTACGCCGAGCGACCCCTCAAGAAATTGCTAATATGCAATATAAAGTGAGTGATATGATTAGATATTCACCACGCCGTGTTAATGTTCCCGCCCAATCTTCACAACAAATTAGGCTAATGCTCAGAACCCCAAGTGGCTTGCCTGATGGGGAATACCGCTCACATATTGTTATTAAACAAGAAGCGGATCAAGACGGTCTAGACAACCCAAGTGGCCCTATTGTCGAGGCTTTACCAGCGATGAGCCTGCCCGTTTTTGTTAGAAAAGGAAAATTATCTTCAGGTGTTGAAATAGAAACATTTACAGCCCAGAATTTAGGGAATGCTGTTCGCATAAATTTGGCTTTAAACAGAACAGGTAACAAGTCAATTTATATGAATTTTAATTTTGTCTGTAACCCGCAGTCTTCTTACCCTTATTTACTGAATAAAAGCAACCAAAACGCAATATATGCAGAAATTGACAAACGTTACAGATCTTATGATTTTAGAATCCCCCCTAATCAGGAAGCCTGTAGAGAAGTAGGATTAAAAATTAATGAGCCTACCAATAACTCTGGTAAAAACGGTGAGCTTTACGCATCTAAAATTATCATCGTTCAATAGATTAATTACAATTTCCATAGTAATATAAAATTGAAGTTTTAAGTTCATTTTTTTGGCAAATGGCTCTATGATGTAAGTTGAAATTATCGTTTTAATAAAAACACTTATATTAATCTCTTCGCATTGCCTCAATGAAATTAACATCTAAAAAATTAAAGCTCGCCTTGTTGACGCAAACCATTTTAGGTTTGGGTCTTATTTCGGATGTCGTTTACGCGCAAACAGCGCCTGAAAATATGCAACCTCAACAGAACACACTTGAGGCATTGCAAAAAACAGCTCAAGCATTACAAAACACAGCCCCAGAAGCAGGCAATTCTGATATCGAAGAAACAGCACGTCGATTACAAAACATCTCACCAGAAGCTTGGGAAAAAAATTACGTTATTTTAGCAACGGTGGTTGATAAAAAATTATTATCAAATGGTATTTTTGTTATTGAGAAAGACGGTAAATATTATTTGCCCATTACCGAACTTGGGCGACAATTTGGCTTTTTCATTAATCCAAAACGTGAGAACGGTGCTTTAACAGGTTGGATTTCAACCCCGCAAGAAAGATTTTCGATTGATGGGCAAAATCTAATTGTCACTAAAAGAAAAGAAAAAATTGCGATTGCTTCAGACTCAATCCTGACAGAAAGCCAAACAAACGAGAATGATTTGTTTGTTGATTTGGAAACATTAAATTATTTGTGGCCAGTCGAAATGGATCTATCTTTAACGACACTCGTTTTAGATATTAAATCAGAAAAAGAACTGCCCTTCCAAAAAGATATTAAGCGTAAAAGCAAACAGTCAGCTTCGTTGAATAATCTATTTAAAGATGGCAATACTGTTTATCCCTATAAGGCAGAACCATATAAAGCATTCACTAAACCAGTGTTAAGTATCAACAGCTCTCTAGGGTATGAAGCGTCTAATAATGACTACCGTAGCTCTGTAGCTTTTTCAGGAGCACAAGATCTTCTTTATACTGGAGCAGACTACTCCATTAGATTTACTGAAGATCAAAGCAGAGTAAAAAACCCAGAAAATTTTAGGTTACGATTCACACGACAAAACATTCATCAAGACGCACTTCCGCTTGGGTTAGAAACTGTGCGTGCTGGTGATGTGCGATTAGAAAATAGAAACTTAATTAGTTCAGGATCCTCAGGCAGAGGCGTTACCTTTAACAATATTCCGCTTGATCGTAGCCGGGAATTTGACAGCACCACAATCGAAGGGGTAGCCCTTCCTGGTTATGAAGTCGAACTATATCGTAATGATGCATTGCTAGATGTTGGTATCGTTAGCAATGATGGCATATATCGTTTTGAAGACGTCCCTCTTTCCTACGGGAATAATAATATTGATGTTGTTTTATATGGACCACAAGGGCAACGCACAGAAATTAACGAGAGCTATTATATTGGCGGCAACATGATCAAAGTTGGCGAAACACAATATAGTGGTGGTATTGTTGATGCCGAGCGTGATTTGATCCCTATCAACGAACGTGAAGAAAACCGAATCTTAGCGAGAGGCACCGCCGCTAATTTTCAGGTGTTTCATGGTCTAAGTAAAGACTTCTCTGTTTTTGGAACAGGAACATTGATTCCTACAAAACGTAATGGTGATAAGAAATATATCAGTTTAGGGTTTATCACGTCCGCCTTTGATGCTCTTTCAAAGTTTGAATTATATCGAAGCGACGATAACGGCTACGCGCTTGATGCAAGTATGTTGAAAAATGTTGGAAAATATAATCTAAACTTAGGGCTATCTCTTTTTGACGACTTTGAAAGCCCGAGTAACAATTTTGGTGACAACACGACTAAATTAGAGGCTAATGCGCGTGTTCAACGTAGTTTTCAAACTGCTTTAGGCGCACTGAGGTTAGAATTTAGTGGGCGCCATAGAGCGCGCGAGAATGATACATCAGACACAAGATTAACGTCGCGCCAATCTATCTCTAGAAGTGGAACACAATTCACAAACTCATTGACCACAAATCTAATCAAAAATTCAGAAGACACCTTAAACGGTCGATTAAGTGCCACAAAAAGATTAAAAAAATGGCGTTTCAGAGGAGATTTAGGTTATCTTGTAAAGCCTGAATGGGACTTATCAAACGTTCAAGCTAGCGCTCGTTACAGATTTAATCCTGACTATACAGGACAATTTACAGTTAATTATAGCCCAATTTCTGATCAAACCAGAACGACGTTGCAACTTAGCCGTGACTTTAAAGCATTCTTAGGAAGCGCAGAAACAAATTGGTCTTCAACAGCAGGGGCTGGGTTTATGTTACGCGCCTCAACTTCGTTAGGACCATATGGCGATGATGATAACTATATTGCATCTAGCCGCCAGTTAAATACAGCTTCGCCAATATTAGCCGATATCTACCACGATAAAAATTATAATAGTGTTTATGATGCCTCTGATGAGCCTATAGAAAACGCAAAAGTCATCCTTGACCGTACTGGCAATGGTGAAGAGTCAGGTGCAAACGGACGATTAAGAATATTGAATAATTATACAAATGCTCCAATTAATGCTCGTGTATCAACTAGAACAATTGACGATCCTTATCTACAACCAACTATTGCAGGGTATAGCGTATTTTCACGTCCAGGGGTTGCACAGAAACTAACATTCCCCGTTGTCGATACAGGGGCAATGGATGCGACATTATCTGACCCCAAAACAGGTGAAAGCCTTGTAGGGGTTGATATATCTTTGTTGGATTCCAGAGGTAGAATTGTTCAAACCACAAGAACTGCGCCAGATGGTTATTTCACGTTTGAATTTTTAGTACCTGACCAATATACGCTAAAAACGGAAAACATCTCTTCCGTAGGATATTTTGAGAAAGATATTTCAATTACACCAGATAATTTATTTAATTTTGGTGTATCTCTAACCACCTCGGATATTAAGCAAGACCCGCTTGTTACCGCGCTTGGAGAGACAAGAGAGTTGCTAAGACGATTCCAAAGCGAGCAAAATTAGATTCTATTCAATTTAATCCACAGCTAGCTGTGTATATTTGAGAGGATAAATTGACCTGAGCCCATACTAAAAATAGTATATAAGAGCAATTTTGTATTATTTTCTAAATAGTTGTGGTTCTTTTGACTCAAAATAATTTTTATATAACCAATCAAAAAATAGGTAAGAGCTTACTCAGTTTTTTACTTATGGGAACTTTT
>JABAZY010000051.1:14623-52137 GCA_018608245.1 Alphaproteobacteria bacterium
GTGAATTACCGAAATTGCCATCATTGCGCTCCCCTTTTGAACCAGCGCCAGAGATAGAAGAAACCCTAAAAGAAAGACCCGAGCCTCTTTTGGAAGTTGCGCCTTTTGATTCGGTAGTACCAGACAAGTCCTTATTTGTATCCCCTGTGCGTAATGAAAAAGATCGTTTTCAAAGATTAGAAAACGAATTACAAAAATTGCGAAATGAATTTGACACAGTTCAACCATCAATTAAGCGTCTATCAGGTATTGAATCTGAATTAACTGATTTGATGAAACAAATTGAAAGTTCGCTTTCATACCCACAAAAACCATATTCAGGTCCAACACAAAATGAATTCCCTGCTGTAAACACGCAAAATTTTCCAGTGCCTGCACCAACAGCTATGGCAAAACCGCAACCTGTTACCCCTCCTATGATGCAAAAGCAGCCTGCGGCAACAAACACAAATTTCAAAGTACCGACCCCAATGGCCACAACGGGACAATTACTTAACATCCGCGTAGCCGACAGCGCAGGCAAAGCGCGTATTGTGATTGAGACATCAAAATCTTATAGACCTTCCGTTGATATTAACGGCAATAGTCTGATAGTTACTTACCCAGATGGCAAAGCCGACCTAGATGTTGCATCAATTCCTGTTAAATCTAAAAAAGTAAGATCTATTTCTAAAACCAATAATCCCAACGGTGGCTTTTCTTTAAACTTCGCATTAGAGCCTAATTGCGGTCTAATGACACAAGGTTTTATCAAACCAAATAAAGATAGCTCTAACTACCGTCACTTTATTGACATCTCAAGATAAAAACACCCTTCCTACGATAGTACTATAGAATTGTATTCTGGTGACGCTCACGAGATAATCCCCTTATAAGATTTACACATTAGGGGGAATCACATGAAAAGAATCTTGAAACCAATAAATGAAAACCCAACACCGCCCTATGTCGATGGTGATATTTTTTATGTATGCCCTTTAACTGGTGACAATCGTACTCTAGTTTTCCCAAACGACTCATTACTTGATATTCAAGATCATTTAAAGTGGCAAATAACAGAAAATGCATGCTAAAATAAGACATATTTAATAATAAATTTCTCTTATGCCTTTTCAAACCGTTGTCCTTAAAACTATAGAATATCTTTCTGTTCCGTCTGTTGTCGGGCATGAAGGATTCTTCATTCAATATTTAAATGATGACTTCCAGAAATTAGGGTTAGAGACAAAAATTCACGATGGTATTTTAGAGGTATCAGGCAAGTCTCCCCATGCACAAATTATTTCAGCGCATATTGATAGACATGGCCTAATAAGCATTGGTGACGGTCAATATACCTATGCAGCACAGCATATTAAAGAAACCAAGTATGACGAAGAAAACACAACGTCTCAAGCGATGCTAAAGGCTATTAGCACGCGCTTTGAACATGAAAAAGTCTATGCCTATCACCCCTACAATAATGAATTTTTAGGCAAGGGCACTATCCGTAGTTGTGAAAATTCCATGAAAAATGGCGATGCTATTTTCACCATTGATGATATGGCAGACATGCCTGTAGATACCCCTATCGCTTACGCCCGCAACGCAATGCATGACGAGCATTTTTTAAAAGGGCAAATTGATAATGTCGTTTCGATAGGTGTGATCTACACTCTTTTTCAAAATGGTTTTCAGGGTACTGTTTTATTTTCTATGGAAGAAGAAATTGGCAAAAGCTGGCTACACATCACCAATTGGCTTACTCAAAATAATATTCAAACAAAAGAATTAATCATACTAGACACCAGCCCCTATCGTGAAGCTGATCCGATTGAGCAAAACATGGTCATTCTACGTAACCGCGACAAAAGCGCAGGATTTAACAACGAACTGGTAACAAAATTAAAAAAACGATGTGAAGATTTAGGTATAGCCTATCAAGTAAAAGATGAATTTTTCTTATCACTAGGCCTATCTATTTCTGATTTAGGTTCAACAGAATTAGGGCGTGTTGTTGATAATACAGATGGGCTATGGTCGGGGGCAACCATTCAAATCCCAACGCTTGAGTATCATACAAGTTATGAAACAACCAGCCGTGGGTGTATTGAGAGCTATTATGCGATACTGCAAAATATACTAATTACAGATCCGATTATTTAGATTATTTTTTTAACCCCAGCCAAGCAGCACCACGTACGCCTGATGAATCACCAAAACGAGGGCGCTCCAACTTAGTATGCACAATGTCAGAGAAAATATAACGTGTCCAAACCTCAGGAACCATCGTATAAAGCTCATCAACATTGCTCATACCACCACCCAAAACAACGACATCTGGATCAATAATATTTATAACAACCGACAAAGAACGTGCTAAACGATCTACATAGCGTTCTAATGCAGCAACAGCCTTTGGCTCTCCATTTCTAGCATTCGCAATAATATCATGCGTTGAAATATCTTCGTTTTCTACGCGTTGGTAGTCGAGTTTGAAACCTGTTCCAGAAATCCAAGTCTCTAAGCATCCCCTGTGACCGCAGTGACACTGTACACCGGGATACTCATTCCATTTCTTGTCATTTTGAAAAAAAGATATTTCTTTTTCTTTAACTTTTGGCCAAGGGTCTTGCGCAGAAAAGCTAGTTTCAAGTTTTTTTAAATCTTTTGAAAACACGCGCGGATAAGGTAACGGGTTATGCCCCCACTCGCCCCCAATGCCATTAACACCAGAAAGAGGTTCACCATTAATAACTACACCACCCCCGCACCCTGTGCCAATAATGACACCAAACACGACAGAATGCCCTTTTCCTGCACCATCCTTTGCTTCAGATACCGCAAAACAATTAGCATCATTTTGAATGTGAATTTCACGTTCTAATGCTTCTGCTAAATCTTTTTGTAAAGGGTGGCCATTTAACCAAGTTGAATTAGCATTTTTAACCAACCCATGATCTTTAGAAACAGTACCTGGAATACCTATACCGACAGTCGCTTTAGCCCCTAAAGAAGCTTCAGCTTCTTCAATCAAATTCTTTATATTTAACACAGTGTCTTCATAAACACCCTGCGGGGAAGGAACGCGTTTCCGATAAAGCTCTTTACCATTATCACTAAGGCAAATTATTTCAGTCTTTGTTCCACCTAAATCAATACCAATATGCATAAATCTTTAACCATCTATATGTTGCTCCAGAGGAGCCCTTGCTCCGTTCACATGGGCAACATTAGGGGAAGATACAAGCCCTTGCAACTCAGAAAATGTCATCGGTACATAAATACCACCAAATTCTTGTTGCAATTTAGATACTTTAGTATCGTCCATTTGACCACACATATCGGTCAGTTGAATAACGGTCATTCCTGCGCGTAATCCAGCCTCAACACCTGTAGGGCTATCTTCTACAGCTAAACAACTTACCTTAGTGAAATCCGCACTTAAACCAACTATAGCGCTCCGAGTTCTTTCACGCTCTATTGCCATATCATACATGGCTGGTTGTGGCTTTGAGGGTAAACCTAAGTTATTAGCTTCAGTCTCTGTGATCAATCCCGCCATGCAATCCAATGGATATCCTGTCCCTTTTAGATGAGGAACTGCTATTCTAGGTGGTGAATTAGTAACAGCATAAGCGGGTTTACCAGCGTCAAGAAACGCATTTGTTAAATCTAAAACAGATTGATGTGGTTGCACTTCGTCAATACGTTCAACATATCTCTTCAATCTAGCCTTTTCGAATTCAGGTCCAGATACAAATGTTTCAGCAAACGGAGGATGCCATTCACATATCTTAGCCCAAACGCCTTTATCACCCAAACCAGCTAAAGTGTCCCAGTGTTTAGGTTCCACTTTATATCCCGCAGGTAAAGAAATTTCTCCGATAACTTCTCTGATAATAGGTTCAGAGTTAACAGCCGTGCCATCTATATCAATATAAAGCCCTGTATAACTTAGAAGTTCTTCTCTGCTTGTGATTATTTGTTGGCTCATTGTATACTCCTTAAATTAACTCTGTTTTAGTTCTAAATATGCCGCAGATTCTCTTAGTACTGGGAAAATATGATATGGCGTTGTTCCTGGTCTGTAATCCGTTTCTGGTTTAAGATCTCTTGTTAAAAATTCAGTCCAATTTCCAGTCGTTACATCAATATAATGATCTTCTAGAACTTGCGTTAAGTTGCTAATCACTTTTTCAGCAGCATCAGCATATTCTGGATCAGCAGACATAATACAAGCGGCACGTACTGTTTCCAACGTTGGCCAGATACGTTTACTAGAATCAACAATCTCTCCATCTCGATTCTGAACATTGAAAACACCGCTATGTTCTTTATCAATGCCTTTTTCAATCACCCATGAAAATAATGCTTTTTTAGTATCTTCAATTCTTGGATCTTGAGAGCCTGATACTTCTTGATATCTTTGCAATAACCAAACCCATTCAGCATGATGCCCAGCCTCAACCAAATTACCCTCTTCTGAATGAGGATTTAAATCATCATCAAAAAATTCACACAGCGTCGTTGTCTCTTTATCTAACAGCTTATCGTAAAACAACTCGAGCATTTCATCTGCTTTTTGTAAGTAAACTGGGTTTTGGCTTGATTCATACATGTAAATACACGCTTCCATCAAATGCATATGTGGATTTTGTCTACGCATCGCACCTTCTGGCACAAGATTGCTATCCAAAGATTCTGCTAAGCCTGGTTTATCCTTAAGAGTAAAAGATTCATCTATAAAATTAAATGTCGTTTCTGCGTGTTTCAACGCATCAGGATTTTCAGTAGCATTGTAATACGCGGAACACGCCAACAAAATAAATGCGTGACCGTATAGATCATATTTTTCATCATGAGGAGTCTTGTCTAGATTAATACTAAAAATTGAACCGCCAGTTTCTTCTACGTGATAATTATCAATAATAAATTGAAAACCTTCATCAATTTTTGTTTTGTAGAGCTTATTATTCGGATCATCCTGTAATGCTTGAGAATATACCATCACTTGTCTGCATTGTGTTAATAGCCTTTTAGGCATATCTAATGGTTGATTGTCATTATTTAAGCGTTCATGAAACCCGCCTTGTTCATTATCAGAGAATAATTTAAACCAATTAGGTACCCAAATTAGGTGAGCCTGATCAAGTAAGCGTATTAAAAAGTTCTCCATTACAACGCTCACTTTATAGAAAGGTAAGGTTTCTGCTAAAAAATAAAGCAAAAATGATAATCACCCATAAGTTTCTAATATTATACTACTTGATATAATTTGGTCCTCTGCCCTAATTTTCTAACTTTTTCAATTCACGCTGATAAGATGGTTTAGCTATTATCTCAGCTTGAATTTCACGATATAAAATAACACTATTATACTCAACTTCAGTTGTAATTGGATAAGTGGGACGAGCCTTAGAATTAGCGTTACCAAAATCAGCTAAGCGCACATTGTCTAGTTCACGACATTTACCTGTTTGCGTTTCAATAACTATCACATCATCATCTCCAACGTTATTCATACAATGTACAGATCCCTTAGGTAAAATTATGCTCTCACCTGCAGGAACCTCAAAACGTTCTCCATTAGAAATAACTGTTAAAACGCCTGATTCAACCTCCCATAACTCTTCGCGTCCTTGATGGCGTTGCAAAGAAAGCATATTATTAGGGAAAACTGTGATTGTTTTTCTACAAATATCTTCACCAGAATCAGTTTTTCCAATCTCTAAAACCTGATTTGTTCCCCAAGGAGAGGGCACGTCCTGCCCACGAGAATATTCTTCCGTATCCGCCTCTAAAGAATATGAATCTACCGTCTCAATATCCGCAATATTCTCTGCATTATCAAAATCATAGCCTTCATTCCATTTTTTTGGAAAATCCTTCATATCAAACCCGTTCTGTAAGTTACCCATAGTTAAATTCCTTCATAATATAAATAATTTTTGTCATTTTTAAACTTTAATGTTTGACTTATTTACTAGTTATAAGTTAAAAAAGCAATTATTATTTACATATAGAATTAAAAGGTGTGTTTATGAGTAATAGTGTAATGAGTGATATGTTTGAAAAAATAGCCCATCAAAAAAAATTATCTATGCGTGAAGCGATAAAAAAAGCTTTTTTAATCTTTGATGTTGATTTCACGCTTTTAAACACAATGTGTTGTAACACTACTCCCGAACAAAAATCCTTATTAGCCAGGCAACACGCAGCCACAGGTGGCGGATCAGCTTTTTTCTCAGGCAGATCTATTGATGCGATTGATCTCCCCACAGGCGCTAAATATCCAGCAGCGGGTGAGCAAGGCGCAGAAATTCGCCTTTTGTTAAATGAAAGAAGAATTTCTCTCGCTGCTCCTATTAACTCCGCGGCTATTGCAGAAACTGCTCGTATATTAATAGGCGATCGTGTTCCTATCGTTGCGACAGCCGATGAAATTAGAGATTTATCCTCTAATAATCCCGCAGTACTTGTTGAACAAAAACCACATTCTTTAGCCAAAGTGCACAGAATGACAAATCAAGTTGACCTTGTACGCGGTATTATTACAGAAGTAGGACATCAGCTTATAGCGGCACACGATCTGCATCATACGCATAAGGTCATGACAAGCGGCAGTGACGCCGTTGAAATCGTCCCTAGTGGAATTGCCCCAGATAGTGAAGCCTATGCACTCTTAACGGATCCTCAGCTTCAATTAATTGAAATAAACGGATTAAATAAGGTGGCAGCGCTCCATACGTTTATGGCCATACCGCAATATAGAGACAGGGTTCCTGTATTTTTTGGCGATAGTGGTACGGATGGCGCGGCAATTAATGCAGCAGCCGAGCATTACGTTGGTTGTGGTGTTTGGATATTAAACAGTAATACAGAAGTCCCTCCAGAATACGCCGATGCTGTTAAATATACTATTCCAACATATCATGATACATGGGATCATATTGAGGCTGGCGTTGTCTTTGCTGAAGCAGCTTTAAATAGACCCGAGAAAATTATCAGTTTACCAGTTCCTCAGGTATCGAGTGCTCTTGGTATGGCTACACCAACAGTTGGTTAAAAATGCGTATTATGATATAGCTGTTTAAGTAACTTTTATCATAATTATAAGCATATCTCATGGTTTCAAAAAACATTCTTGTCCTAGGCGGCGCAGGCTATATAGGTAGCCATACTTGCAAAAAACTGCACGCTGAGCGCTTTACTCCCATCACTATTGATAACCTATCAAATGGGCACCAACAGTCTGTTCAGTGGGGGCCTTTTGAGCAATTAGATATATTAGAGACAGATAAGCTAGCCACGCTGATGAAGCAATATAACGCTCAAGCCGTTATGCACTTCGCTGCCTTAATCGAAGTGGCCGAATCAGTTAAAGACCCAGAGTCGTTTTATAAGAATAATGTTTTAGGCACAAAATCAGTTTTAGAGGCCATGAATCAAGCAGGCGTGCATCATATTGTTTTTTCAAGTACCGCCGCCGTCTATGGTCAACCAGCGGATAACAACCCACTCAAAGAAGATGCTTCACTCTCCCCCATCAACCCATACGGAGAAACAAAGTTAGAAGCAGAAAAATTAATACGTGCAGAAGCTAATATAAAATCAGTAGCTTTGCGCTATTTTAACGCTTGTGGTGCGGATACGAATGGGGATATTGGTGAAATGCATTACCCCGAAAGCCATTTAATTCCACTCGTTATTCAAACCGCTTTAAACATGCGTGACCAAATAAATATTTTTGGAACAGATTATAATACCCCTGATGGCACATGTGTGCGTGACTATGTGCATGTTGATGATTTAGCAGATGCGCATATCAATGCCCTAAAATATTTAATAAACGGTGGAGAGAATGTAGCCTGCAACCTAGGCTCTAGTAATGGCTACAGCGTTCAAAAAATTATAGAGAGCGTCAAAAATATTACTCAAGAAAATTTCAAAATCGTTGAAGAAAAACGCCGTACAGGTGATTCTGCTTATTTAGTCGCAGACAATGCCCGCGCAAAAGAAATTCTAAATTGGGCGCCGCAAAAAGATTTAGAAACAATCATCGAAGATGCTTATCACTGGCATCAAAGTGATACTTACAAAAATTTCTGGGAAAAAATTTCCGAACGAAAAAAAGAATTAGTTTAAGCGCAAACCATTTTTGTCAAAAACACCAATTGGTAATTTTGTGTGCCAATCATGCAACATAAAAAATCCATCTGGTTTTGACTTGGTAATACCGTGAACTTGATCCACGATAAAAGTCACGCGACGTTTATCATAACCTGATAGACGGTAAAAATTTGGTCCAACCACTAGAATCGGATAAATCTCAAGATCCTGTCCAAATTTACGTGATGTCTGATCCCGCAGGATATCACCATCATAAAAACCCTGTATAAGTTCGTCGCCACCATTCTCAGCTTGGGCGATCCAATCCTCTGCATACCATTCTTTATGGTCCCATTGTGGAACTTGTTCATGCTGGTTTTTCTCTAAATAAGGCTGATATCCCTTTATTTCACCATGCATTACATGCTTTTTTGACCAGAAATTATGCCATTTTTTCGTATCTGCAAGCGCATCAGTAGCACCTGAGAAGCATAAAACTAGTATTAAAATCAATAGGTTATGTATTTTAAGGTATGACATAATTAATTTCCAGATTATAAGACAATATTAACTCTAACTATGATATACTAATATCATGGTAGATGCTATATCAACAGCCTTGTCAGGATTAAATGCCGCTTCTAATCGCATAGAAGCCAGCGCATCTAATATCGCGAACAGCACAACGACAAGCGCGCTTGATGATGAAAATGCAGCCCCTGCCCTTACGACAGCACAGAGTGCAGAAGAAAATGGCGGTGTTAGAAGTCAAATTATTCCAAAAGATCCTGGTATTGTTGAGCGTTTTGCACCTAATTCCCCCTTCGCAAATGAAGATGGAGTAGTCGGTGCGCCAAACGTAAATTTGGCTGAGGAAGCTGTTAATTTAAAATTAGCCGAAACAGCCTATAGAGCAAATATAGCAACAATCAAAACAGCTAACGAAATTAGCGAAGCTCTACTCGATATCTTCGACGACAGATAATTAATTCTCAAAAATTACCTAAGAAGCTACTTTTAGGCCTGCATCTTTAATCATTTGCTGATCTGCATCTGTGTCATTATTCGCTGTCGTCAATAATTTTTCACCATAGAAAATTGAATTAGCGCCCGCCATCATGCACAGAATTTGTGCTTCGCGGTTTAGGATTTCACGACCAGCAGATAAACGCACACGCGTCTTAGGCATCACAATACGCGCAGTCGCGACCATTTTCACAAGCTCAAGCGGATCAACAGGTTCACGATCACCCATCGGCGTTCCCTTCACAGGAACAAGCGCATTGATCGGCACACTCTCAGGATGAACATCTAAGTTAGCCAGAATTTCGAGCATACGTGCGCGGTCAGTATTAGTCTCACCCATGCCAATAATTCCACCACTACAAACTGTAACACCAGATTTACGCACGCACTCAAGCGTATCAAGACGGTCTTGATAGGTACGCGTTGAAATAATTTCCTTATAAAATTCTGGAGAGGTATCAAGATTATGATTGTAAGCTGTTAATCCAGCATCCGCTAAACGGTTTGCTTGATCTTGGGTTAACATACCTAGCGTTACACAGGCTTCCATGTCCATATCTTTAACACCCTTAACCATCTCAATAACACGGTCAAATTCTTCACCATCACGAACTTGTTTCCACGCAGCCCCCATACAAAAACGACTGGCGCCTGCATCTTTGGCGATTTTGGCTTTTTCCAACACATAGTTCACATCAAGCAAAGGCTCTTTCTTCAAACCAGTTTTCTTGGCGAAATGAGCACTTTGTGGGCAATATTTACAATCTTCAGGACATGCGCCTGTTTTGATACTCAATAAACTCGCTAATTGAACCGTATTATCTTCGTGATATTCACGGTGAACGCCTTGCGCACGGTATAAAAGCTCCATTAACGGGGCTTCCAAAATCTCTAAAACTTCGTTTGTTGTCCAATTATGGCGTATTTCAGCGCTTGTTTCTGCGGTCATTGTATAAAAATCCATCTGTTTAATTGATTTTCTTACTATAGGGCATTATGACAGAGTTATGCAAGATGTAGAGAAGCACTATCAGCAATTTATTGAACAACAGGCAAGCCAAGACCTGTTGCGCGCGCTTAAGGATATTGAGCGCCCAACCTCACGACTTATACGTGCCGAGGGCAAAGAATACATCAACTTCTCCAGTAATGATTATTTAGGCTTAAGCCAACATCCTGCGCTCATAGAAGGTGCTAAAGCTTGGGCAGAGGAATATGGCGTTGGTTGCGGTGCATCACGATTAGTCACTGGTAATATTGAAGCCTTTACAAAATTAGAGACAAAAATCGCCAACTTTAAAGGAAAAGAATCTGCGTTAATTATGGCGTCAGGATTTCAGGCAAATGCTTCTGTCCTACCTGCATTATTTAATAAAGATATTTTGGGCGCAGAGCCGCTCGTCTTTACCGACAAATTAAATCATGCCAGCATGCATTTAGGGTGCAATGCCGCAGACATAAAACAAATTCGTTACCGTCATAATGACATGGTGCATTTAGAAGAGTTATTAGAAGTACACAAAAATTCAGAGCAACCAAAATTTATTTTAACCGAGAGTGTGTTTAGCATGGATGGCGATGTTGCGCCCCTGACAGAAATTTATATACTCGCGAAAAAATATAATTGCTTCACGATTATTGATGAAGCCCATGCAACAGGAATTTTGGGCGACCACGGTCAAGGCTTGGCGCAAGGCGCAGATTTAGTGATTGGAACATTCAGTAAAGCCTTTGGATCTTTCGGCGCGTATATATCTTGCACCAACACTTTGAAAGAATATCTTATCAATAAATGTAGTGGCCTAATATACGCAACTGCCCTGCCTCCAACAGTTTTAGGTAGTATTGATGCGGCACTTGATTTAATACCTTCAATGGATAAAGAGCGTGCTCACGCACAAAATTTAGCGCAAGAATTTAGAACTGAAATGCAAACACTTGGATATGATACAGCCTCTTCTGAAACGCATATTGTTCCAATAGTTATTGGTGAATCAAATAACACTTTAGAATTAAGTGAACATTTAAAAGTACAAAACATTTGGGCGTCAGCTATTCGACCACCAACTGTGCCTAAAGGAAGTGCCAGAATTCGACTTACGTTTACAGCCGCACATACAGAAGATGATTTATCTCAATTAATCAGTGTGCTTAAAACCACCAGAACAAAAAAGGCTGCGTAATGGATATTGTTTTTGTTCATGGTTGGGGATCAGCTCCCTTTGTGTGGAAAGATATATTACCGCACTTCGAAAAAAATTATGATTGCCATACCATCAATATGGGGTTTTTAGGCGATGAAGACTTCACTATGCCAGAAGGTAAATTCATTGGAATTGGGCACTCACTGGGTGGTTTATGGCTTTTGAAACATTATCCAGAGCAAATGATAGGTTTTATCTCTGTCGCTAGTTTTAATTGTTTCTATAAGTATATTCCTGAGCAAATCCTCGACTCCATGAAGCGAAATATGGTCCAAAATAGCGTTGATCAGGTAAAAGAGTTTTGGCATCACGCAGGCCTAGATCAATCAGGTGGATTTAAGAATTTAAAACCAGCTAAATTGATCGAAGGGTTAAGCTGGCTTTCAAAGTGGGATGCAGAGACGCCTAATGGATTACCCGTAATGGTTTTGGCCAGTCGTAATGACCATATTGTACCGAGACGTATGACCGAAAAAATCTGGGGGGAATACCCAATAAAATGGATTGACACAGGCGGTCACATGTTGCCTATTACCCAATCCGAATGGTGTACAGAACACATAAAGAGCTTTATTAATGAGTACGAATAGAAAAGAAATTATTGCACAAAATTTTAGCGCAAATATTCTCACCTATGAGACTCATGCCAAAATTCAAAATCAAGTTGCTCAACGGCTTTGTGATTTAGTACGTGTTAACGATGATCCAGATCATATATTAGAAATCGGCTGTGGAACTGGCTTTCTAACAGAAAAATTAATTCAAAAATTCCCAAATGCACATATCACAGCAATTGATACGTCGGCAAAGATGGTGGAACATTGTCAACAAAAATTTAAAGACTTAACCATTACTAAAATGGATGGCGAAACCTTAAATTTTGATCAAAAATTTGATTTGATTGTTAGTAACATGACTATTCAATGGTTTGAAAACCTTGAGGATAGTATCAATAAAATAAAAGAATATTTAGTCCCTAATGGTCAATTATTTTATAGCACAATAGGTGAAAATAATTTTCAAGAATGGCAAGAAACATTAGAAAAATTATCTCTACAAAATGGCTTAATTGAAATACCAGAGTATCAAGATATTATTAAAGAAGAATCATTAAAAGAAAATCATAGTTCAGCAAAAGAATTTTTGAAATTTATTCGAAAAATTGGTGCGCATCACCCACGTGAAGGATACAAGAAACTTACCTCTTCACAATTAGAAAAAGCATGTGCAAAATTTGATCAAACCCATAAGGGTGCCATTAGCTGGCATATATTATACGGCCACTTTCAAAGACACTGAGTTCTTCTCTTGAAGTGCCGCTAAGCCCTCTAATATACCATCATACGCACGGGTAAGCTCGTCATCCGTAATACAATATGGCGGCATTAAATACACGGCATTTCCAAGCGGACGAATATTTAATCCATGCGATAAAAACCAATCACGCAGAAACTCAGCATCATCATTTTTATACCCGCCATCATCACTATTTATATTAAATGCAAAGATAGACCCTTTCACACGTATTTTATGTGCGTAGGCATGACCTTCTAATCTTTTGATTTGTTCACGGTGACGCGTCTCAATATGCGCTACTTTTTCTAGCAATTTATTTTCTTCAAATAATTCCAAAGAACGCACGGCAATCGCACAGGCTAACGGATTAGCAGTAAAGGAATGACCATGCAAAAATGCTTTACCAAAGCCTTTATCAAGAAACGCATCAAAAATACAATCGCGGGCAACCGTTATTGACATTGGTAAATATCCAGCAGTTAGTCCTTTTGACAGGCAAATAAAATCTGGTGTTACACCAATTTTCTGACAGGTGAACAAAGTTCCTGTACGACCAAACCCGACAGCCACTTCATCAAAAATAACAAGGATATCATGTGCCCGCGCCATATCTGTGACGGCCTTAATAAATTCAGGACGACATAAACGAATACCGCCTGCGCCTTGCATTAACGGCTCAACAATAAGCCCCGCAATGCTATCTTTATCCGCAATCATTTTTTGTTCAATAACTGCTAGAGCATCTTTTTCTTTTTGTTCTACATCTGTATCACTTTCCCATGTTGGAACGTAAGGAAGTGTCTCTACTTTAAACAGTAAATCTTCATACATATTAAAAAAACCACAGCCTTTTCCAACGGACATAGCGCCAACAGTATCCCCATGGTAAGCACCTTCGAAAGCAAGGAAGTTTTTACGCTGATCTTCACCTTTATTTTTCCAATATTGAAACGCAAGTTTAAGCGCAACTTCTACAGCTGTTGAACCATTATCGGAGAAGAAAGTACGGTTTAAATCTTCAGGTAAAATACCTGCTAATTTCTCTGATAACTCAATTGCGGAAGGATGTGTAAACCCAGCAAACATAACATGTTCCATCGTTTCTGCTTGGTCACGCAAGGCCTTATTAATATCCTCATTCGCATGACCGTGAATACACGTCCACCAAGATGAAATCATATCCAAAATTTCATTGCCTTCAACATCATATAGGCATGTGCCTTTTGCAGACTTAATCACAATTGGATCACGTTCCGTCATATGTTGTGTGAAAGGATGCCACGTATAACGCTTATCACGCTTAATATAATTTTCTACATCACTCATGCGGCTTTTACCTCTTTGATTAAATCTATTTCAGGTTGAACAGTTAGCAAATTTTCTTTTGTTAGATTTTCGAAATGTGGAATCTCTGCGATAATTGGCGCATCACCGAATTCTTCTAATGCTTCTCTGTTATGTGGAGACAACGCCCCCTGCATAATCAATCCCGCCACAGGAATACTGCGCTTCTTTAACGCTTCTAAAGACAATAATGTATGGTTGATCGTGCCCAAACCACTGCGGCAAACAACAATCGCAGGTACATTCAAATGACTAATCATATCAACAACGAATTGGGTATTATTTATAGGCACCATTAATCCCCCCGCTCCTTCAATAATCAAATTATCTGATGAAGGCAGTTGAAACTTGTCCATATCAATCGTCACACCATCACGGCGCGCAGATTCATGCGGAGACAAAGGTTGAGTTAATGAATAGGTTTCAGGATAAAAGCGATTATCCGGTAGCCCTGTAAGCTCTTTTTGAAATTCTAAATCCGTTTGACCTTCTAAACCACTTTGAATTGGTTTCCAATAATCAAACCCTAGTGTAAGCATAAGCCATGCACTTGCTACGCTTTTGCCTACATCGGTATCTGTACCAGTTATAAAATAAGATGACATAAGGCATAACATAGCGCCCCTAGCACTTAAAATCTAGAACATATCGTTAAAAAACGATATAATATCGGTGGTATTAATTTGTGTAATAATTAGAAGGTGTTAAGCATTAACATGGACAACAGTCAGTACGAAACTTTCATATATCCTGAAGGGCGCGCCATTATCACGCAAGGTGATGAAGCCGTTGAAGCTTTCATGATCGAGCGCGGACGCGTCTCTGTTACTATGGAAAAAGATGGAAAAACGATTGAATTAGCTGAGCTGGATGAAGACCAGATATTTGGCGAAACAGCCCTATTTACAGGCGCGCATTATGGTGCAACGGTTACAGCGCTAGAAGAAACAACTGTGATCAAAATTACACCTGAAATTCTAGATATCAAGATCAGCTTTTGTGACCCAATGTTGCGTGCGCTTATTAAAATGATGATGGAACGCCAAAAACGCTCAAATGATGCGTTGGCTGATTACCAATCTAAAGAAGAATAATCATTGATTCTGAAGGCTTAACGCCTTAAAAAAACGCTATGTCTTTGCCCCCTAACAATAATAAGATAAATAGCAAGAAATATAGCCATATACTCGCTAACCCCGCTGTGCTGTTTTATACATTGCCGTGGCTGATGCTCTTAATAATTATTGGCACGGTAAGCCAACGCTATATCGGCTTATATGACTCAGTTCAGCTTTACTTTGCTTCCATCATCTTTTGGCTAGGCCCCCTGCCTTTGCCTGGCGGATTATTGACCATTGCCGTTATTACTTTGGCGCTGACGATTAAGTTTTTATTCTTTAGCAAATGGAACTGGGCGCAATCAGGCATTATCTTAACGCATTTGGGCGTTCTCACTTTACTCTATGGTGGGTTAATTACATCCATCACCACTGTTGAAGGATACATGGTTATCCCAGAAGACGCTCAATCATCATCATTTTCTAGCTACCATGAGCGCATCTTTAAAATCACACCTGAAAAATCTGCCCCCATCATAATACCTTTTGAAACGCTTAAGATTGGCAAAGAAATTTCGGTCTCTGATTTGTCCTTTAAAATTTATAAAATTTGTCAAAATTGTTCAGCTCAGGCACCCACCAATCCAGAAGATGAAACCCTAAAAGCGTTAGCGGTAAATATGGAGCTTATTTCCGTACCTTCCGAAAAGGAAAAAGAAGCCAATTTATCTGGAATTACCATTTCTGTTGTGAACTCTACTAATGAGGATGAACTAGGGCAATATATTCTCTTAGAAGATATTCCCAAAAATCCTAAACTATCCGTCAGTGATAGTGAGACAGCAACTCTCTCACTCACCCGCGCACAAACACCCCTTGGGTTTGATATCAAACTAAATGATTTTAGGAAGATAAATTACAGCGCGACCAATAAAGCACGTGAATATAAATCTGACCTTATAATCTATGATCATGGCGTTGAGTGGCCAGTACACGTTAGTATGAACAAACCTTGGCGTTACAAAGGTTATACTTTCTATCAGTCTTCATTTGTTGAAAATCCTGATCAGGTAGCCACAGTTTTAAATGTTGTCCAAAATTCTGGTCGCGCATTTCCTTATATATCCTCCCTTATTATCTTTATTGGCTTACTACTACATTTGATCATTCGCCTAAATAACCTTTCTAGAAAAGGTAGAGGCGCATGAAGCATTTATTTATCTTAACGATGCTTATGATAACTTTGTTTACGCCAATGAAAGCGCAAGCAGAAGATATTAAATTAGATAACTTTTCGAACTTACCCGTTCTTCATGAAGGGCGTGTAAAACCATTAGATAGCTTTGCTCGAATTTATCTTGAAACATTTTCTGGTCAATCTAGTCTGAAGGGACTCACCGCCATTGAGTGGTTAGCTGAGAGTATTTTCACCCCAGACTTAGCCGCAGAACGCCCTATTTTCAAAATTCGTGATTGGCAAGGTTTTGATTTAAAAGAAAACCCAAATGATCTTTATAACTATATAGAAATAAGCACATTAATTAGAACGCAGAATAAAGTTATTCTAGAATTAATGGAACAAGATGAAGCCTCTTGGTCACTTTCTCAAAAGCATTTGATGGAGCTGTATGAGCATTATA
This sequence comes from Alphaproteobacteria bacterium, assembly GCA_018608245.1. Taxonomy (GTDB): domain Bacteria; phylum Pseudomonadota; class Alphaproteobacteria; order Micavibrionales; family Micavibrionaceae. The sequence goes on from JABAZY010000051.1 coordinate 31,283, forward strand.
TTCTCTATACCCAAATACTCCGTTCTTTGACCGCGATACTACCGCTCAGCATCGATGAAAGTGAAGATAAGACGTATCTGGATTATAAAGATCAGGATAATAAACTGGCTATAGGCCTAAAAAAATTAATTGGCATTGAAGAAAATATAAATACGTTATTGCGTGTTATCCCCGCAAAGGATGATCAATATATCTCCCCTTGGCAGGCTGTGAAGCAAGGCAAACAAGACCAATTAAACACTTGGGCAGATATTAGTAATGCTTATCGCAGTAAAAACTTAAATACATGGAATGATACTCTAGATAATATTGAAATACCCAAGCGCGTTAAAATTGAAACATATTACAACAAAATCAATTTTATTGGATGTGCGTTGATATTTTATATCCTATCTTTCTTTTTAATCATTGCCCAAACTAGCTTCGTTAAAAACGTTAAGCTTAATAAGGCCATTGTAGCAACCTTAGTCATTGGTACGCTTGCTCACTTCATTCATTTAATATTACGCGTCTATATCCTTGAACGTGCGCCCGTTGGCACATTATACGAGTCTATTCTATTTGTCAGCTTCGGTTGTGTTATTGCCGCACTCCTTATTGAATGGCGTCAAAAAAATGGCCTCGGCACGTTAATAGGCAGTATCTCTGGCGCTCTGTTATTAATCACGGCAAATAGCTTCGCGCCCGTTGATAATATGAGCACACTTGTTGCTGTCCTCAACACTAACTTCTGGCTCTACACACATGTGCTGTGTATTACGCTCGGTTACAGCTGGTGCTTCATTACATCCTTACTAGCGCACTTCTATTTGGCTCAAAAAGCTTTTTTCAAACCGACCAAAGAGAAACTAAAATCAATTGAAATACCGCTCAAAAGTTTTGTCATTCTATCTCTCTTATTTACGATCATAGGAACGATTTTAGGTGGAATTTGGGCAGATCAATCTTGGGGACGTTTTTGGGGCTGGGACCCAAAGGAAAATGGTGCGCTTTTAATTGTCTTATGGCTTGTATGGCTGTTACACGGACGGATCAGCAAGCATATATCAAAAACAGGTTTCATCATTGGCTGTGCCTTCTTATCAATCGTCGTCACACTTGCATGGTTTGGCGTAAATTTATTAAGTGTTGGGCTTCATTCATATGGATTTATCAGCGGTATAGCATGGAGCATTGTAGCCTTTAGCGTCTTTGAAATAGCCTTAATTTCCTTTCTTTACTGGTGGGCTAAAAAAGCATGAAAACAAATTTGGCTATACTTACGGTTATTCTATCTTTAACGGCCCTTTGGACGATTTGGTCAAATACGCAAAAACCAAATATGCCTCCAATGGCGGTACAAAAAATTAGTGATTTTTCTTACAAAGATTTAAATGGTAATAATGGCGTGTTGTTTGACCATGAAGGGAAAGTGGTTTTCTTACATTTTTGGGCAACATGGTGCGCTCCCTGTATTGTTGAGCTACCTGAATTAATAAAGCTCACAAAGAGAAATCAAGATGAATTAATTGTATTAGCTATATCTAAAGACAAAAATACAGATGATATAAAACATTTTCTTGATAAACTGGATACGCCACTCCCCAGCAACATAAAATTAATTTGGGATCAGGATAATAAAATATCAGAAGGTATTTTTGGCATATATAAGCTACCAGAAACAATAATCGTTAAACCTAATCTAACTATCCAGCAAAAAATTACTGGCGCAGAAGATAATTGGAATACACAAAAATGGATGGACCAGATAAGTAAATTGGCTCAGTAATTATTAATTATCTTCTTCCATTTTTTTAAGTGTATCATTTGTTTCTTCAGCCATCATCACCGCAATAGACGATGCCCGCGCAGGCATGATAAGGGAATCCCCTTGATCTTCCAATGGGACAGACTCTCTTGCCCGCATACGGAGCAAACCATAGATAAAAAATGCAAAGAAAATAAAGGAGATAAGTGGGAAAAAGACAAAATTTCCAACCACCGACATACCAATCGACACCAAGAATGGCCCTAATGCCGCACCAACACCATTGACCAAAATCAAAGAAGAAATTGCCGCCACATATTGACGTGGCTCCAAATGGTCATTTGTATGCGCTAAACATTGCCCGTAGATAGCCAAACTAGCACCACCAAATAAAAACATAAAAATATTTAAAAGTAGGACATTCCCTGCAAATACAAAACATGTTGCGGCTAATATAGAAGACATTAGCGTTAGCCCTAAAAGAATAGACCGTCTATCAAAGCGGTCCGATAATTTACCAATAGGGATTTGAAAGAATACGCCACCCATAATATAAAACGCCATAAAAAACGAAACCTCAGGTAGAGAAAATCCGCTTGCCTTGGCGTAAACAGCTCCAAGACCAAAAATAACGGCGCTACCTATCCCAACAACAAAAGCGCCTGTTAATCCTAGTGGCGATATTTTAAATAAGCTTTTAAGGGAAATATGCTCAGTTTCTTCAAAGGGTGGTGCTGGTCGCGTGCTTAGACAAATTGGTAATATAGCAATTGAAACCAAAATAGACGTCATAACAAACAAATCAATCTGCGCGGGATCAGCGATATTGATCAAAAACTGCCCTAAAGCCAAACCAGCATAGGTAATAAGCAGATATAGACTCAGAATTGTTCCACGCGTTTTATTTGTTGCCGAATTATTTAGCCAGCTCTCAACCACAATATATAACCCAGCATAAGCAAAGCCTGTGAAAACACGAATAATTGCCCATAGCCAAGGGTCAGAATACAGGCCATGTATCAATACAGTTGAAGATGCCAAGGATGCTAGCGCTGTAAAAACTCTGATATGACCCACTTTTGATATTAGTTTAGGTACATAATAAGATCCAGACAGGAACCCAAAATAATACAAAGACATGATTAGACCGATTAAAACGGTATCAAATCCTTCAATACTTGCCCGTATACCAAGTAATGTTCCTTGTAGGCCATTACCTACCATAATTATCGCAAGACCAAAGAAAATTGGCCAAGACGTTGTTAAAATACGGTACATGGGTATAAAAATCCTAATTATTGAAAAAGATGGTATAGAGCAGGTTAATTTTTATTACAAGTTATTTCACAGTAACATGTTGTTATATAATAATAATAGAAAAAAAATATAACCACAACGGATTGAACGGCATCATCTATGGTTGAAAAAACTAGATTATTCTGTGTATATCATATAAATTACTAGTAACTAATGCTCTTAATATGTTAACAACTGTTATAGCTTTAGACTAAGTCACAGGAGAAATTAGTTGTGAGTATGGAAGCACTTTTAAAAGATCAACCAGAACCGACTGGTGAACCTTCGCAGGCGCACCTTAAATGGTTCAATACAACCAAAGGGTTTGGCTTTGCTGTTCCTGACGCAGATCCATGCGATGCCTTCATTCATATTACGACCTTACAAGATGCGGGTATCACAGAATTAGGTGAAGGTGCCGTTATCCTATGCCATTTTGTTAAAGGCCCAAAAGGTGCATTAATCACAAAAGTAGAAGAGTTAATCAAGCTTGGTGAAAATCCAGCCCCAATTACTTTCCGTGTAAATGAAGAAGAAGAAGAAGCTTTTGAAACAATGGAAGGTACTGTTAAGTGGTACAAGCCTGACAAAGGATTTGGATTTGTTATTCCTGAAGATGGGCAAAAAGACGTTTTCATTCATAAAACTTGTTTAGAAAAAAATAATATTGATCTTTTAATTCCAGGTCAAAAATTAAACATGGTTGTGCGCACTGTGACTAAAGGGCGTGAAGTTATTAAATTTGAACTTGTTTAATATTTAATTTATTAAGCTGTCTTTGCCCGTTTAAATCTTCCAATAATTTTATTTTTTAATCTACCGACTTTTTCGCGTAGCATAAGCGCGCATGGAGTAACAATTAACGTCAATATTGTCGAAAATGTTAAGCCAAATACAATAGCTGTCGAAAGCTGTACCCACCATTGTGTTGACGGCGCCCCTTGAGAAACTGTACGGCCAATAAAATCAATATTGAGCTGTAATACCATCGGCATTAACCCAAGAACGGTTGTCACTGTTGTCAATAAAACAGGACGCAACCGTTGCGCCCCCGTCAGTAAAATAGATTCTCTAACACTATTTCCTTCTGTGCGTAATGTATCGAAAGTATCAATCAAAACAATATTATTATTCACCACGATACCAGCAAGCGCAATAACGCCCACGCCTGACATCACAATACCAAATGGTTGCCCCGTAACAAGCAAGCCAATCATCACACCAATTGTTGACATGATCACAGCAAACAAGATTAAGAACGCACTATAGAAACTATTAAATTGCGTTACCAAAATAACAGCCATCATAAAGAGCGCGATGATAAATGCTTTTATCAAGAACTTACTTGCCTCTGCCTGATCTTCATTATCACCAGCAAACTGAATGGAAACACGTGGATCAATATCACTTTGATTATCTTTTAACCACTGGGTTAATTCAACAACCTTGGCATTAACATTCAAACCTTCTTTCACATTAGCCTTTACTTCAAAAACACGTTTCTGATCTACGCGGTTAATAATCCCCACAGCAGGCTTCGCTTCACGCTTTACAAAGTTACTAATCGGCACTGATCCGCCATCTGTTTCAATACGAACTTTATCTAATTGATCTAATGTCCGGTCACCTACATCATGACGGATAACAATATCAACCTCATCTTCCGCACCATCAGGGCGGTAATCAGATACTTTTAACCCGTTGGTAATCATGCGGATATAATCACCAATTAGGGATATATCGACATTAAATTTAGACGCTTGCGCACGATCAACATTCAGCTCCCACTCAATGGCAGGCAATGGACGACTATCTTCTATATCTATAAAATCTTCGTCATTTTGAATTTCTTTAACCAACTTCCCCACGATATCTGGTAATAATTCAGGAAAATCACTGCTAATTTCTATTTGAATATCCTTACCAGCTCCCGGTCCCTCTTCTTGCTTCTGGGCTTCAACGTAGATACCAGCAATGTCATTTGTACGATCACGAATGTCTTGAAGAATTGTCTCAACGCCATCACGCGTTCCCCAGCTTTCAAACTCAATCGTAATTTTACCTATCACATCTTCGGCAACAGCATCATTACCGCCCGGATCTTGTTTTCCTGCCTCTGTATAGAAGAGCTTAATCCCTTCACGATCAAGGACGCGGCTCTCAACTTGTTTAACGAGCTTATCCTGCTCATAAACAGATAAATTTCCACGTGCATGGATTAATATACTGGCGGCACTTGGCTCAATATCAGGGAAAAACTCAACGCCCTTTCCAAACTTGCCATACGACACTTGTACAGCCACAAGCAGAATAACTGTCGCCAGCAAAACAAAACCAGGTATGCGCAAAGCACCTGAAAGAAACTTAAGATATACTCCAGTTACGCCCTTGATCTGTTTAATATTTTTTAAATCGCCTGCCGTCAAAGGCTTTTTAAAGGCGCCCTTAACAGGCTTACCGAATATCTTTCCCATCACAGGTACAAATATAAGCGCCACCACCAAAGATGACCCCAACACAGCAATCAACGTAATCGGCATAAAGCGCATAAATTGTCCAACAATCCCCGGCCAAAATAATAGAGGCGCAAATGCCGCCAACGTTGTCGCTGTCGAAGCCATAATAGGCCATGCCATACGCGTTGCCGCTTCTTGATAGGCTTCTAACTTCGTTGCGCCTTCATTCATTTTACGGTCTGCATATTCCGTCACCACGATTGCACCATCAACTAACATACCAATAGATAAAATAAGCGCGAACAAAACAACCACATTCACGGTTAAGCCCATAATAAAGATGATAAGCACCCCTGATAGAAATGAGCTTGGAATTGCCACCCCAATTAAACCTGCCGCCCGTGTGCCCATTGTCGCAATGACCACAATCATCACCAACAACACCGCACTAATCATATTATTTTGTAAATCAGTCAAACGTGTTTTGATGTCGTCAGATTGATCTAATGTATAAAGAACTCTGATGCCCTCGGGCCATAGTTTACTCTGTTCATCGACGACTGCCCGCACAGCTTCAGTTGTCTCAATAATATTTTCACCCGTGCGCTTCACAATATTAAGCGCCACTCCGCGCTGCCCATTAATCCGCGCAAAGGTTTTAGGGTCCTTAAATGTCTGGCGAATTTCTGCGATATCACGAACGCGGATAACGGAGTCCCCTTGCGTACGTAACGGCATATCCATGATATCACCAGCACTCTCAAATAGCCCTGGCAATTTAACCGCAAAACTACCAACACCTGTATCAAGATTACCCGCGGCGACAAGCAAATTAGAACGGCTAAAGAATTGTAAGATGTCACCTCCACGCAGGCCATAGCTTTCCATCAAGCTAGGATCAACGATAATTTCAACGAGTTCCTCACGATCTCCAGCAATCTTGGCTTCTAAAACAGTGCCAACACCTTCAATTTTTTCTTGTAAATCTTGTGCAACTTTAACCAACGTACGCTCAGGAATTTCGCCTGAAAGTGTCACCACAAGCACAGGGAACAAGCTTAAATTAACCTCACTCACTTGAGGCTCACGGTCTAGACCATCAGGTAAATCTGCCTTTGCTTCATCAACCGCTTTTTGAACATCATCTATAGCTTCATCTTTATCAAAACCTGCCTGAAACTCCAAAACAACATTGCCTCCACCCGTATAGGCCGTAGACTTTAGCTCTTTCACACCTTCAATTGAGCTGACATGCTGTTCCATCGGACGCAACAATAACCGCTCAGAGTCACTTGGTGAAATTCCTTCCAGATACATAGAAATATAAATAATAGGAATATCAATATCAGGCGATGACTCTTTTGGAATAGCTTGATAGGCGTAAAGCCCACCAATAAGCAAGAACACTAATATTGATAAAACAGTTCTAGTCCGTGCCAATGCTGCATGAATGATGTCTTTCATTATTCAGGCGTGCCCATTTCTTGATTATTTTTTACAATAGGTTTGACCGTCTGACCGTCCAAAACAAATTCCTGCCCAACAATAATAAGGCGAATTTGATCTGGTAGACCACCAACCCATAAGTACTCAGGTGTGTCTTTTAGCAGATTAACGGGAACGAACTTAACTGCATTATTCTCATCTAAAATTTTGACACCAATTGAGCCATTATCAGACAGAGACAAAATAGATGGTGAAATTTTATAGGCTTTAACTTCATCAAGCGGTATATCAATCTTCGCCGTCAGCCCTTCCTTAATCGAGTGATCAGGGTTAGGGATAGACACTTCCATTTCAAATGTTCTTGTCTGATTATCTGCAACAGACGCAATATAGCTAATCTCGCCTGATATTATACGCCCATCCAATAATATAATATTAGCAGGGCTTCCCTGCTTCACACCAATTAACTCTTTTTCTGTTAAAAACCCAGAAATCTCAACTGGGTCCAAATCAACAACCCCTACAACCTGACTACCCGCAGACACAAAATCACCTAGCTCAACCATCTGGTCATTCACCACGCCATCAAACGGCGCTTTGATGTTGATATTGGAGAGTGTTACGCGTGCTTGTTTTAGTTGTGCCCGCGCTGCTTCTAATTGCGCGCGTGCCTCAGCCAAACGAACTTTTGAGTTAAATCCTTTTTCTGATAAATCTTTTGCTGCCGTATATTGAATTTGGCGTTGGTTAAGCAACTGTTCAGCCTCTGCGACACGTGCAGAGCGGTCTTGAAGACCCAATTTAGCAATAACATCACCACGTTTGACCATCCCTCCCTTTTCAACAATGATAGAGGCGATTTGACCGCTAATTTCTGCGCTCAAATTTACTTTACGTGACGCCTGCGTTCGGCCAGTGACAATTACATTATCTTTCAGTAACTGAAAATTGAGATCTTCAACCTGAACCTCTGGGATTTTCTCAGCTTTAATTTCTGCTGGCGCTTCTGCTCTATTCGTATCTGAATCAGCATCCGTCTTATCTTGACCTAAAACCCCGCTCAAAATCCAGCCAACTGCCAAAATTGATATAATAACAGCAATAAAAAATGACTTTTTCATAATTAAACCCAGCTTGTAATGTGAAGATGTTATAAAACATGAAAATGGCTCCCCTGTATAGGGGATTTCAGCGTCAAAAATAAAAAAACCGCCTAAACCAGTAATATGGTTATAGGCAGTTCATTAAATAATAACGCTACGTAATGTTTTACTAGCTAACAGCTGTCTTGATTTCAAGATCAACAGGCGCGCCTGCATCAGCAACAAAGTCTTTCGCGTTCAATTCACGCGCACGTGATGTTACTTGGTAAGCCAATCTTGCATGTGTCTCACAGTAAGGAAGTCCTTCCATGCTATCACAGCCACAGAAAGTGAAATCGTCATTTTGTGGATCACCATGAGGCCAACGGCACATTTTATCACGTAAGTCTTCCATCTTGATTTCCTTGCCCTTAAAGATAGGCTCTTTAGAGACGACACGTCTCGGCGGCGTCGCGGCAGGGTTATCAGACTTAACTTTCTTGTTAGTTTTTACATTTTGCTGAATAGGAGATAAACGGCTTGAAAGTTTCAAACGATGAGCTTTACCAATAACCGCGTTACGTGTAACACCTTCACCTAATTGTTTAGCAATCTCAGCAGCGGTTTTTCCCTCACCCCAAAGACGTTTTAAAAGCGCTACGCGATCATCACTCCAACTCATTAGTCATTCTCCTGATGCAACCTAATAAAATAGCGACTAAATCGCTGATTTATATAAGTAATATTTTTTATATTTTGAAACTAAAAATACCTTATCAATCAAAAAATTTTCTGACTAGAGTCAGAGCCAAAATAAAACCCTTTATCCACATAAACAAAAAAACTTTGTTTTTTATTTTAGGCTTTAGAGTTTAATCCCCACATCTCATAACGATCTTCATCGTCAAACCAGTTCTCTTGCACTTTAATGAATAATTTTAAATGCACTTGGGTTTCTAAAATATCTTCCAACTCTTCACGGGACATTTGGCCAATTTTTTTAATCATCGCCCCGCCCTTGCCTAAAATAATTTTTTTATGGGCTTCACGGGCAATGAAAATAGTTTGATCAATTTTAATACTACCATTTTCAAACGGTTCCCAGTTTTCAGTTTCGACCGTCAAATGGTATGGCAATTCTTGATGCAATGTTTTAAACAATTTTTCGCGTGTTACTTCCGCAGCCATTAAACGCATCGGCATATCTGTCACTTGATCTTCAGGAAAATGCCATGGCCCTGCTGGCATTTTATCTTTTAAATATTTCAAAAGATCACTAACCCCTTTTCCTTTTAACGCGGAAATCATAAAGGTTGCTTCAAAATCATATTCTTCATTAAGCTGTTGTGAGATGGTTAACAGCGCTTGCGGGTTAATACGGTCAATTTTATTTAACACTAAAATACAACGTTTGCCTGTCTCTTGCTGTAGGCGCTCCAAGATAATTTTTGTGCTGCCACCTATCTTTTTAGAGACATCTACAAGCAACAAAATCACTTCTGATTCAGCCACACCTTCCCAAGCAGAGGCCACAATAGCGCGTTCCAATTTATTCTTGTTATCAGGTTGAAAAATCCCCGGCGTATCAACAAATACAATTTGTGTCTGATCTTCAATCACAATCCCTAAAACTCTAGTACGCGTTGTTTGCACTTTCGCTGATACAATAGAAACTTTAGTACCAATGATATTATTAATTAAGGTTGATTTACCTGCATTAGGCTCACCAATAACGGCTGCAAAACCAAATTTTGTGTTCTGCGTGTCAGTCATTATTTCTTACCTTTTAAATATTTCAACATTTTTAGTGCCACAGTTTTTTCTGTTTGCCTACGTGATGGTCCCGTCGCAGAAATAGGTTCTTGCCCCTCAATAAGTATTTGAATGCTAAATTCTGGAGCATGATCCGGCCCAGTTTTATCAACAATTTTATATTCAGGAAGATCAAGTCCACGTGCCTGCACCCATTCTTGTAATTCTGTTTTAGGATCTTGCGGTGCTTCTTTTAATGTCTGGATATTGTCACCATATAAAGCCAAGACAACTTTTTCTACCGCCTCATAACCGCCATCAACAAAAATAGCGCCTAATAAAGATTCAACCACATCCGCAATAATATTTTCATTAAGATGTCCACCAGAAGCACTCTCCGCATCTGACAAAATAATATGTTCATTGATTTTATGCGCAAGACCAATAATCGCCAAGGTTTTACCCTGAACAAGCGCCGTATGGCGTTTCGCTAATCCACCTTCATTTTCACCCCTAAACTGAACAAATAAAGCATGTGAAATAACCAGCCCTAAAACACGATCCCCTAAGAACTCCAATCGTTGGTAATTGGTCAACTCACCACTGCTTGAGTGTGTGAGTGCGCGCTTTAGCCATTTATGATCTTTAAATTCATAGCCTAAAATTCGCTGAATCTCTGTAAAATCATAATCACTAACGTTGCTTTTAGCCATAATTTATTGAGCTTCTTCTTTAGGACGAACAGGGCCAATTTTTCTCAAGATACGGCTGTAACGAATATTCTGGAACCATGTCATTGGATTGAATAAAACAGCTTCTTCTTCAGCAGAGAAAAACAAAATATCTGCACGACCGACTATATTTTCAAAAGGAACATACCCTACAAATTGAGTTACACGGCTATCTTGAGAATTATCACGATTATCACCCATGACGAAAAAATGACGTGATGGCACCTTAAATAATTCTGTATCATCTAACGGACCAATATCACTTTCTTCATAAATGCGGTGAATAATTCCACCTGGAAGTGTTTCAATATATTCTTTCAATGTCTGATTATCAAAATCTGACCCCTGATCACGTACAAGGCTAACAAATTCACGTTCAACCCGAACGCCATTTATATATAGGCGCCCTTTTATAACCTGGACTGTATCACCCGGCATTCCAACAATACGCTTAATATAATCAATTGACGGATTAGTCGGTAATTTAAACACCACAACATCACCGCGTTTAGGATCTTTCTCCGCCATACGCCCTTGAAAGTCAGCCAAGCCAAAAGGAAATGAATGCTTACTATAGCCATAAGCAGGTTTACTCACGAAGAGATAATCGCCCACTTTCAACGTTGGAAACATTGATCCTGAAGGGATATTAAACGGTTCGTATAGAAATGTACGAATGATCATAGCAAGAATAATTGCAATAATGGCTGTCTTTACAAACTCGCTCACTTCTTCCTTTGCATTTAAAGGTGCATCGACGCTATCAGGCTTTTTCTTGGGGTCTGCCTTCAGCACATTTTCTTGATCATCTTTGGGCTTAGTATCGCTCATCATTATCCTTAGTTATCAGTTTGCCTATAGGGCTTCAATTAGTACTTGTGCCTGCGCATAGGGCGGTTCATCCGTTAAACTCAAATGCAGATAAGCTGTTTTACCTTCTGGCGTCATCGCTTGCAAGCGCGTATACGCGCCATTATAAAGTTTTAATTCTGGCTTTCCTAGATTATCGTTCAAAATCTCGATATCTTTCATGTAAATACCGTCAATAAAGCCTGTTCCCAGCGCTTTTGCACAGGCTTCCTTCGCCGCATAATGCTTAGCAAAGGTCAAAATCGTTGTATTTGCCTTTGCTCGCGCGCTCGCCTTATCAATTTCTGCTTGCGTGTAATAACGTGACTGAAAGCGTTCACCGTGCTTTTCCATGATTTTTTCAAGACGACGAACATCCAATAAATCTATCCCTGTGCCAATAATCATTTTTTATCCTTCAAATAGCGTGCTTTGTTTATGGCACAATAAAAAGCCCCATAAAAGAGTGGTAGAGTCACAATCGCCAGAAAATACCCACCTAATAAAGTAGGCAAAAGAATTTTATATGGATAATCTCGTATACCCTGCAATAAAGACACATTAATTTCCTTAAGTAGAAAATCTTCATACCCCAGAATGACAAATATGATTTTCCCGACTTGATATGATGCCGTCAGTATAAAAGGAAATGTCCACGGATTGCCAAACACCGTGCCAATAACACCCGCAAAATAGTTCCATTTAAAGATAAAACAGATAAATAAAGCCTGAAGGATATGGAACCCTAATGTTGGCGTAAAAGAAATACTGCACCCTATCGCCAACCCAAATGCAATTGACGATGTTGTAGCGGGAATTCTTAAAACACGATGCTTAAAATAATTTAACGTACGTTTCCACCCCATGGATGGCCAAAATATGTTTCGAATACGTGAATGTATTTTTTGTTTATCACGGCGTTTAAATAACATAGGCGATCACCTATCTACCCTTGGCACGATCAACGGACGTAATTTCTGGTGTTGCGCGTAAAGCCGCGATCACATTATTTAAATGTTTTGTGTCAGTGACATAAACATCCAAAAGAATATCCCAGAAATCTAGCGAGCGATTAGTGATTTTCAAATTCACAATATTCCCACCGCTCTTACCAATCACAGTAGATACAGTCCCAAGACCACCTGGCTTGTTCATAAAGGTGATCTCTAAACGACCAACATGAGATTCTGGTGAATCTGGGCCGTCTCCCCACGCCACATCAATCCAACGCTCTGGAGTATCCGCAAATGTTTCTAACGTTTCACAATCAATTGTATGGATGGTAACACCCTTACCTGTTGTCACAATTCCGACAATACGATCCCCCGGAAGCGCATGACAACAACGTGCAAAATGGACTGCCATCCCTGGAATAAGGCCTTTAATTGGCACAGGTTTATCTGTGTCACTGCGGCGCGCCATTGCATAATCTTTAATATCACCAGACGGTACTTTCGCCATCTCAGCCTTATGCGCAGGGAAAATTGCCTTAAACACATCACGGGCAGAGAAGTGGCCAGAACCAATATTGGCATAAATATCATCGGCCTCTTCAACGCGTAATTGCTTTACAACACCCGCTACTGCTTTTTCAGTGAATTCATATTCCTCTTTTTGGAATACTTTCTTCAACATAACCTGTCCAAGATTTATATACTCACTACGTTGTTGCTGGCGAATAAAGCGCTTAATATGTGAGCGTGCTTTCCCCGTTACAACAAAACGTTCCCACGCAGGAGAAGGGTTTTGGCTTTTTGAGGTAATAACTTCTACTTGGTCACCATTCACAAGCTTTGTATTTAACGGCGCGATACGTCCATTAACTTTAGCACCTACACATTTATCTCCCACGCCCGAGTGAACGGCATAGGCAAAATCTACGGGTGTTGCGCCATTAGGCAGTTCAATCAAATCTCCCTTAGGTGAGAAAACAAAAACCTGCTCTTGAAATAATTCTAATTTTGTATTTTCTAAGAAATCTTCGGGGCGTTGTTCCTGTTCTAAAATATCCAACAATTCACGTAACCAGCGATAATTTTTTAAATCGCGTTGGTCAACTTTTTTCTGACCATCTTTATATGCCCAATGTGCCGCCACCCCGAGATCCGCTTCACGGTGCATTTCTTCCGTACGGATTTGAATTTCAATACGCTGACTTTCTGGGCCAATGATCGTTGTGTGAATCGAACGATAACCGTTTGGCTTCGGCGTAGAAATAAAATCTTTAAACCGCCCTGGCACTGTTGGGAATTTCGAGTGAATAACGCCTAACGCATGATAACACTCACCCACATCATCAACCACAATACGGAACGCCATGATATCGGAAAGCTGCTCAAACGTAACGTTTTTACGCTGCATCTTTTTCCAAATGGAATAACGCGTTTTCTCACGCCCTGTTACCTTACAGTTAACACCTTCAGCTTTCATCAAACCATCAAGATCAGAGATGATTTTTTTAATAACGCTACCGCCCTCTTTACGCAGAAACGATAGACGTTTACTGATACTGTCCTGTGCTTCTGGATTGATATACCCAAAAGATAAATCAGCCAACTCTTCCTTCACTTGATGCATACCAATACGCTCAGCAAGTGGCGCATAGATATCTAATGTCTCACGCGAAATTCTAAATGTCTTATCGGGACGGTCTGCAAAATGATGAAGCGTGCGCATATTGTGAAGACGGTCTGCAAGCTTTACTAAAAGGGTCCGAATATCTTCTGACATAGCGAGCAACAATTTTCTAAAATTCTCAGCTTGTTTGCCTTCGAAAGTTTGGCTCTCAATTTTAGTCAACTTACTCACACCATTGACTAGATCAGCAACGTCTTTGCCAAACTTAGCTTCTAATTCCTCATAGGTGGCTGACGTATCCTCCAGCGTATCATGCAACATTGCCGTAATAATTGTATCAGGATCAAGGCGCATCTCTGCCAAGATCATCGAAACCTCAACAGGGTGCGTATAATAATCCTCGCCCGAGACACGCTTTTGCCCCTCATGCTTCTCTTTACAAAAAAGATAGGCTTCCTTGATTTTATCTTCATTGAGATCAGGCGAATAAGAACGCATAATCTTCAATAAATCTTGCAGTAATTGCATTACGTAACTCTTATGATTAAATCGATTTAATAACAGCCATTAGAGTAACACGGCTGAGGCTCAAAATCACCTTCTGAATAGCTTTTAGGGCATAAAAAAAGGCTGGATAACCAGCCTTTCATATTAATATTTAATCTCAGATTATTCGCTAACAGGTCCGCCTGCTAAATCTGTAAGATTTGGCTCTTCATCTTCAGCAGAGCCTTTAATTTCATCTTCAACGGGAGCCGCCGCTTTTTCTTCACCGCCAATTGATCCCCATTCTTCTTCACCATCCATCATGTCAATAACGTCTTCACCATCATCGTCAAGCGCTATAACACGTTGGTTATTACGGATTAGGTCTTCTTTCAATTCTGCAACTTCTACTGTTTCATCAGCAATTTCGCGAAGAGCAACAACTGGGTTCTTATCATTATCACGTTCAATCGTTAATGCAGCGCCAGAGCCAATTTTACGGGCGCGTTGAGAGGCCACTAAAACAAGTTCAAAACGGTTAACTACTTTATCAATACAATCTTCAACGGTAACGCGTGCCATGATTTCTACCTTTAATTCTAATATATGGGCTGAATAATCTGGTTTTATAGAGGGTTTTGATTAAAACCGCAAGCCCTTTAAAGGGGCATTATCCCACCCTAAAAGGCTTTTTTCAGCTTTATTTTCTACAAAAAGCACCTTATGGATAGATATGAGCCAAAAAATGCAGACCAATAAGCCCCTTTTAATGCCCAAGCCTGATTGCCAGATATGCCCTCGCTTGGCGGCTTTTCGGGCGGAAAACCGTGCTAAATATCCAGATAAATTCAATGCTCCTGTTCCGTCCTTTGGGCCAGAGAGCGCAGAATTGCTTATTGTGGGCCTAGCCCCTGGCTTAAAAGGCGCTAATTTCACTGGTCGCCCCTTCACAGGCGACTTTGCAGGTGAGCTACTTTACAGCTCATTGCTAAAATACGGTCTCGCACAAGGTGAATTTAAAGCCCACCCAGATGATGGCCTAGAGCTGATTAATTGCCGTATCACCAACGCTGTTCGATGCCTCCCTCCTGAAAATAAGCCTACTGGCGATGAAATCAACCAATGCCAGCCTTTTTTAAAAAGCCAGTTTGATCACATGCCAAACTTAAAGATCGTCATGGCGCTCGGTCTAATCGCCCATAACGCTGTTTTAAAAACCAGTGGTGAAAAATTATCGGCCTATAAATTCACCCATGGCGGACAGCACGAATTAGGTAATGGTCTAACCTTAATAGACAGCTACCATTGCTCAAAATACAACACCTCAACACGTCGCCTGACAGAACCAATGTTCCATGATGTGTTTGAGATTATAAAATCTAACTTATAGGTTAATAAATGAGCCACCCAGTTATAATAATTGTTACCGTACCAACAGAAGACATTTCCGAGAAAATTTCTCGTGATATTGTTGAAAAAAATCTAGCCGCAGGCATACAAATTAGTAATGTCAAAAGCATTTATAAATGGGATGGTCAAATCAATGAGCGTATTGAATATGTTTTGAACATCAAAACCATGAACCATCATTTCAACGCCATAGAAAAAATTATTGATGATCTTCACCCTTATGAAGTACCGCCCATTGAGCAAATAAAAATTGAAAAGGGTAAAGATAGTTATTTAAAGTGGGTCGAAGATAACACTAAACTTTAATCATCCGCAGGCTTAGATTTCTGACGTTTTGTTATCAATTTATTTAGCGCATGAACATAAGCACGAGCGGAGGATACAAGCGTATCTTTATCTGCTCCCTGCCCCGTCACGGTCTTACCATCTTCTTCTAAACGCACGGTCACTTCCGCTTGTGCGTCTGTACCACCTGTTACGGCATGTACTTGGTATAGCTGAAGCTTTGCACCTTCATGTGGAATAATCTCACGGATACATTTAAAGATTGCATCAACCGATCCGTTTCCTTCTACTTTTGCAGATTGCTCTTCACCTTCAACAATCAGAGTCATCTCTGCTGTTTGTGGACCTTCAGTACCCGCCACGATTTGTAGTGATTTAAATTTGATATGATCATGATCACGACCGACTTCATCGTCTACAAGTGCAATTAAATCATCATCAAAAATTTCTTTTTTCTTATCTGCCAAATCTTTAAAGCGTTTAAAGAAGTCTTGGAACGCATTATCACCAATATCATAGCCAAGCTCTTTAATTTTTTCTTTTAACGCATGACGACCAGAATGTTTACCCAACACCAATTCTGATTTTGTAAGACCCACTGATTCAGGAGTCATAATTTCATAAGTTTGCGCATTTTTTAACATACCATCTTGATGAATACCGCTCTCATGGGCAAACGCATTCGCGCCTACAATCGCTTTGTTCGGCTGTACATTAAATCCAACCGTCGTTGATAACATCTTCGACGCGCGCGTTAGCATTTCAGTTTTTATATTATTGTGAAACGGTGCTTTATCATTACGTGTCCGAATGGCCATCACAATTTCTTCCAGCGCCGCATTACCTGCACGCTCGCCGATACCATTAATAGTACATTCAATCTGACGCGCCCCAGCTTGAATACCTGCCAAGCTATTTGCTACTGCTAACCCCAAGTCATTGTGGCAATGAACAGACAAAATCGCTTTATCAATATTTGGCACGCGATTCATTAACATAGTTATTTGCGCCGCATATTCTTCTGGCACCGCATAGCCGACCGTATCTGGAATATTAATCGTTGTTGCACCACATTTAATCGCAGTCTCAACACACTGACAAAGGAAGTCATCTTCCGTACGGCTACCATCTTCCGCAGACCATTCCACATCATCAGTAAAACTACGCGCAAATGTGACGCTCTCGGCAACTGCTTCCAAAACAGTCTCTGGCGACATTTGTAACTTATGCTTCATATGAAGCGGTGATGTTGAGATAAAGGTATGAATACGGCTTTGATGCGCAGGCTTAAGCGCTGTCGCTGACGCTTCAATATCTTTCTTGGTTGCACGAGACAAGCCACACACCACAGAATTAGTTAGAACTTTCGCAATCTCATTGACCGCTTCCCAGTCCCCCTGAGAAGCAATAGGAAATCCAGCTTCAATTACATCGACTCCCATTTCATCAAGAAAACGAGCTATCTTTAATTTTTCGTCCAAATTCATGGAACAACCAGGAGATTGCTCTCCATCACGAAGGGTCGTATCAAATATAATGACACGATTATTGGGATCTTGTTGATCAGTATTTGTAGAAGACATTTTTCTTTCCTTATTCGTTTTGCCTCAGGTGGGTAAACCCACTACGGCTATATCAATTCAGTTTATGTTTATTTCATGATTGAAACCCCTGAACGTAGACGCATATACTTGCGCCTCATGCCCGTTCAGAGGGCGATAAGGAGGTTTAGGAGCAGTAAGTTTCTAATCGAAATTTGTTGCATAGTTTTTTTTAACGGATTTTAACCTAAAGAGTCAATTATTTCTTCACTTCTTTATCTTTTAACTGACGGGCTTCATCAATCAGCATGACTGGAATTCCATCACGAATAGGATATGCTAAACCCGCTTGATCAGACACAAGCTCTTGTGCTTCTGCCTCATAACGCAATGGCACTTTAGTTAATGGACAAACCAATATTTCTAATAATTTTGGATCAATTTCTTGGGTCATTTTATTCCTCGTCAGCCATTTCAAATTTTTCGTGTGATCTTTTTTTAGCCATATGATCCGAAATAACCAAAGCGGTTATAAACGATACAATAACTAAAATGTTAAACGGAACAGAGATAATTTTATCCAATATAATAGCCACGAAAAGTAATAAAGGCGCCAATATAACAGCATGAGCCAAATAAACTATTCTGTAGAAATTACGCTCAACAGTTCTTCGATCATGCGTGTCTGCATAATACTTTCTCTTTATCTTCTCAATAAGATCGTTCATTTAATTACTTCCTGCTTCGCTAAGGTCGACAATATGCGCTTCATGACCACAATCTTCAATAAATTTTATTAAGTCTGATGGCTTAATCGAAGCAGTCATCGTATTTAACAAAGGATGATAATTCACGATATCTGCCTCCATCATGCTCTTTTCCAAGCATATCTGAACCTGATTTTCGGTATCATTCACAATTGAAAAGGGACAAACAGAGCCTGGACGCACCCCTAAATATTCCCAAAGCCTATCACTAGAGCCAAAAGAAAGACGGTTAGAGCCAAGGGCATCTGGTAACTTCTTCATATCAACATCAACCGTTACAGGCAGCACAAGAAGGTAGTTTTTCTTCTTTTTATCCCGCAAAAACAAGTTCCGGCAATGCGTTCCAGCAATTTTGGCATCTACAGATTCACTCTCTGCGACGGTATAAACCGCCTTATGATGGTGCAATTCGTAGGAAATTCCTAAATTATCGAACTTTTCCATTAATTGCTCCGGAGACGTTGGCATCTCGCCTTGGTTCTCAATTTTCACAGCATTTTCAGTCATTTACGTCCTTATTTCTTCATAATTTTGCATTTTTTTACGCTTTAACCATACTATAGATTAAATTATAGAGGTAAATTAGGCAATTTTTAGCTTTTGTTAACACTTTTCTGCCATAATTAGAGGATGAATAGAAGACCTTTAGCAGAGCATGGAGTTGAAAGCGTTAATACTTGGAAAGGTATTGATTCCCCTGATGGCTCTATTAGTATGAACATAGGTCAAGAATTTGGTATTAAAGATGGATTTTCACAAACAGCTTCAATTTCAACGGCACCTTCGACTGACTTCGGACTTGGCTGATGATTAGTTTGGGGCAAAGCAATGATGGTCGATTAATCCTCGCCAGTAACCAACCCTTCCCGTCAGATGTAGCACGCGTTGAATATTTCCGTGATCAAAAACTTTTTATGTTAATTTACGAAGACACTGAAGATGGCAGTGACCTTATGCCTTGTGAAATGAATGACACAGAGTCAGAAATCATCAAAGGTAGCCCAGACATACTCGTCATTGTCAAAGAACATGAAGACGCAGATCCTTATGGGTATGTCAGCCCCCTCATACAAATTGGTGTTTAGAGCAACTTTCCTCAATTTAGCACTTGATTTTCAAAATATATCCCCTATAAATCATTCATCTATCTAAAAGATGCCTTATGCATCATCGAGCGGGTGTAGCTCAGGGGTAGAGCGTAACCTTGCCAAGGTTAAAGCCGAGAGTTCGAATCTCTTCACCCGCTCCAATTTTTATTCCTTCCATAGACCGCGTTTATTACGCTTAGCTTCTTTCTCTTCGCCTTGGTAAAATCCATTTGAGTAGTCTTTGTAATCTACAGCCATACCCTCACGCACCATTATAGCAGCAATATCACCCTCTCCAAGCTTACAACGCATGGCTTCACGCTTATATTTATCATTATTCACCCACACACACTTTAACGAAGCGTCTTCTATTAGGGCTTCAAGGTAAAGCTTAGACGTTGAAAAGTAAAAATGATCAGTTTCTGGCGCATCTATGCCCCATAATCTAATACGTTGATTGCCCGAAATAAACGTATCACCATCAATAACCGCATCTACATAGAAAACAGGAGCATGATCTTGCTCTTGCACATTTAAATATCTAATCGCGATTAACGATCCTAACACTACACAAATGACCAATAATGTTGATAGAGAATTTTTAATCAATCCCTCGCGCCTTTATTTTAATTCAACTAATTGTATTCACTTAATATTAACTCATTTTTGCCAAGATAAATGAAATATTTGCACCATGTTCATAAAACATGAGATAATATTTATGTAAATAAATTGGTGTGTAAATTAAAGGTATGTAGTGTATGAATATTTTAGAAGCATTTGAATTCCAACAGCTTGTCAAGCAACTTGAAGAAAACGGAATTAACTAGTTCAGCAAGTTCATCAAATCGACATTATTCAAGAAACGATAGACCAAGCGCCAGAAGATATTGATCCTGAAATGTTAGAATCATATCACGTACAACTTGATGTAGCTATTGATACGTACCACACTAATGTTGATCAACTCATTAATATCGAAAAGAATGCCGGTAATGATAGTATTAATTGGCAAGACATCAAAGACGAAGCTAATCGCTTAGTTATTGATAATTCAAGAAGAGATCTAGATAATTCTGGTATTAGCCTCAATAGAGGTATTTCAGATAATCGCCCTGTACCAGAAATTTAATAAATAATTTACGAGGGAGATTAGGATTAAAGCAATAGGCCATTGATCTGACTCATTTAAATAAATTCAATCTTTCTCATTACCCCCAATATTACCCCCATATATATTAGTCATTTAAAAAAGGGTACTAAAGTGATTGATTTATTAAGTATATTTTATAAACAAGAACACTAACTATACTGAATTTTAAGAAGGGGATTACCTTTTAAT
>JABAZY010000038.1:0-9496 GCA_018608245.1 Alphaproteobacteria bacterium
AGCCTGAACCATTCAAACCAGTTATTTCTTATTGACATAAGAAATAAATAATATTTATATTACGCCATGAACAGCCAACTTACATTTATCGTTTTTGATAATAGGGAACTATTAATCCCTGAAGACGCCTTAAAAGATCAAATTTTTGTCTTTACTCTTGCGCAAGATATATATGAACCAGTTGGAGAGGATCAAGAGATGACGTTAGTCAGGCGCCTAGACGAAGTTCGTAAGGATCTCTTGGAACAAGCTGGCTGTAAAAGAGCTTTTAACTATAAAGCTAACGAATATGTTCCAGGTTATCACGGATTTCAAAACGAATTTGGGCGCGTCTACACAACAGCAGAACACGGGTTTTTAAGCATTAAAGAGGCCATAGATTCATTTCCGGGCGCAAAATGCATCATAGCTAAAACACCAGGGGAATTAACGCGGTTCTACTCCGCCATCATTCTCCAGCGGAAATACGGCGACATTCAGCCTTTTGTGACTAACCAGCCAAGCGTTGCTTAACCAAGCCGCCTGCCTTCGCCATATCGACTTGGCCTGCATAGTCGTTCTTGAGCTCAGCCATGACTTTGCCCATATCTTTGATTGAGCTAGCGCCTACTTTTGTGACAATACCGTCAATAATTTTGGTGACTTCGTCATCCTCTAATTGAGCGGGCATGAATTGTTTGATCACAGCGATTTCGTCAATTTCACGCTCTGCCAAATCATCACGTCCTGCATCTGCATATGTTTTTGATGATTCTTGGCGTTGCTTAATCATGGATTGCATCATCGATAAAATCTCAGCATCAGGGATACCGTCCATATTGCCTTGCGCGCGCACAGCGATGTCGCGATCTTTCATTGCCGCTGTAATTAAGCGGATTGTAGACATGGATACTTGATCCTTAGTTTTAAGGGCGATTTTTAAAGCTGTGGTAAACTCTTCTCTTTTTGACACTTTTTACTTCCGTTCTTGGCGTTTTTAATTTATTACAATGTTTTCCAGTAGCATTAAACAATTAGCAATATAACTGGAAAGTTTCTGATGGCAACCGAAGTCCCCTCAAAAGACAAAAAACAACATACATCTAAGCCCCCTAAAAACGCAAGTGCTGTTATCATTTTTGCTGATGGAACAACGTTCTACGGCCAAGGCATAGGCGCGGAGACCAGCGAAGTTGGTGAGATTTGTTTCAACACATCCCTAACTGGTTATCAAGAAATACTGACAGACCCAAGCTATGCTGGGGAAATCATCACCTTCACTTTTCCACATATTGGGAATGTCGGCACCAATGATGAAGATATCGAAACATTAAATCCATTTGCCCGTGGCGCGATTATTCGCGAAGCCATCACAACAGATTCTAGCTGGCGTGCCCTCTCCCACTTCAATGACTGGTTGGTAAAGCATAACCTAGCGGGTATTTGTGGTGTTGATACACGCGCACTGACAAGGTTCATCCGTGATAATGGTGCGCCGAATGCGGTTATCTGTCACAAGGCTGATGGTAAGTTTGATTTAGACGCGTTGAAAAAACAAGCGGCTGATTGGGCAGGACTAGAAGGTATGGATCTAGCCAAGGAAGTTTCTTGCACCAAATCCTATACGTGGAGCGAGAGTGGTTGGAATATAAAAACAGGCTATGCCGAGCAAACATCCCCAAAGCGTCACGTCGTTGCCGTTGATTTTGGTGCGAAACGTAATATCCTACGTTGCCTAGCCACTGAAGAGTGCAGTGTGACGGTTGTACCAGCGAATACATCTGCGGATGATATTTTGGCGCTTAAGCCAGATGGTGTGTTTTTATCGAATGGCCCAGGTGATCCTGCCGCGACGGGTGTTTATGCTGTGCCGATGATTAAGGAATTAATTGAGAAAAAAATTCCTGTCTTTGGGATTTGTTTAGGGCACCAATTATTGGCGCTCGCTCTTGGTGGTCAAACCAAGAAAATGCATTTGGGGCATCGTGGCGCAAACCACCCTGTGAAAGATTTAACAACCAATAAGGTTGAGATCACCAGCCAAAATCATGGCTTCATGGTTATCCCTGACAGCTTGCCCGATGATGTTGAAATCACGCATGTAAGTTTATTTGATAAAACCAACGAAGGCATCGCCCACAAAACAAAGCCAGCCTTCAGCGTTCAATATCACCCCGAAGCAAGCCCCGGCCCACAGGATAGCCATTATTTATTCGGGCGGTTTGTTGAAATGATAGATAAGGCGGCATAAACAATGACAAAAGATTTAATCGACGGTGCAGGAGAATTTAAACGTTATCACTATGAGGGTGATAACGATCTAATGTCTGATCTTGTTAAACTTGGTCAGAACCCTAAATATTTTATTATTTCTTGTATCGACTCCCGTTGTAACCCTGGCACAATTTTTCGTGCGCCACCGGGAAGTTTTTTTGCACATAAAGCCATGGGTGCGATTGTCCGTCCTTATAAACAAGGGACAGCCCTTGCTGCCGCTCTACAATTCGCGCTTAATTACAACAAGGTTGAAACAGTTATTGTTCTCGGTCATACAAATTGCGGTGCGGTCAAAGCACTCGCCGAAAGTTTAAAAGACCCAGAAATTACTAGTTTCATTAGTGTTGCTAAACAGGCGTTAGAAAAAGCAAAGAGTTGCTGTAACAATCCCGATGAACTTCTAGCGCGCACAGAAAAGGAAACCATTTTAGCCAGCACAGAAAATTTAAAAAACTACCCTTCCGTGACCAAAGCATTAGAAGAAAAACGCATAGACGTTAAGTCTTGGTTATTTGACATGAATACAGGTGACCTTTTGGAACATAACGCCAGCACCGACCAATTTGAAATCAAAACAACTCAAACCCAAAAAGAAGATAGTAGGAAAAATGCCTAAACGTACCGATATAAAATCCATTCTCATCATTGGCGCAGGCCCTATTATTATTGGGCAAGCTTGTGAGTTCGATTACTCCGGAACTCAAGCCTGTAAAGCGCTTAAGGAGGAAGGCTACCGCGTTATTCTGGTGAATTCCAATCCAGCGACTATTATGACCGATCCAGCGATGGCAGATGCGACTTATGTTGAGCCAATCACGCCAGAGATTGTAGCGAAGATTATAGAAAAAGAAAAACCAGATGCTGTGCTTCCGACGATGGGTGGGCAAACAGCGCTTAACTGTGCGCTCGCTTTGGCCGAAGATGGCACGTTGGAGCGTTTGGGTATTGAGCTAATTGGCGCCAATAAAGAAGCCATCGAAAAAGCCGAAGACCGTGATTTATTCAAAAAATGTATGACCGAAATTGGTTTAGAATCAGCCCGTTCATTTTTGGCACACGACAAAGAAGAAGCGAAACTAGCTTTGGCAGAAATTGGTCTACCTTGTATTATCCGCCCAGCCTTTACCATGGGTGGTACAGGTGGCGGTATTGCATACAACAAAGATCAATATGAACAAATCACGACTGAGGGCATGGAAGCCTCCCCTATCAATCAAATTCTAGTCGAAGAATCTATGCTCGGTTGGAAAGAATATGAGATGGAAGTTGTTCGCGATAAAAACGACAACTGTATCATTATTTGTTCAATCGAAAATATTGACCCAATGGGTGTGCATACGGGTGATTCAATTACCGTGGCGCCTGCGATGACGTTGACGGATAAAGAATATCAGATCATGCGTAATGCATCACTCAAAGTTCTACGCGCCATTGGTGTTGAAACTGGCGGATCAAATGTTCAGTTTGCGGTGCATCCTGACAATGGTCGATTGATTGTGATTGAGATGAACCCGCGTGTATCACGCTCTTCTGCGCTTGCATCGAAAGCCACAGGTTTTCCGATTGCGAAAGTCGCAGCGAAGTTAGCTGTTGGTTATACGCTTGATGAATTAGATAACGATATTACGAATGGTCGGACACCAGCATCGTTCGAGCCGACAATTGATTATGTTGTGACAAAGATCCCTCGTTTTAACTTTGAAAAATTCAAAGGCACGAATAAAAACTTAACGACAGCAATGAAGTCTGTTGGTGAAGTCATGTCTTTTGGTCGTTCAATGGAAGAGAGCTTACAAAAAGCACTTTGTTCAATGGAAGAAGGGCTTGAAGGCTTTAACAACACTATCATCGGTACAGAGGGTAAAGAGCCAGACAAGGATCAATTGCGTGCTGCCATTTCCAACCCAACACCACGCCGTTTATTATATGTGGCACAAGCCATGCGTCATGGTATGGGTATTGATGAAATTTACGAAGCGTGTAAGATTGATAAATGGTTTTTACGCGCCATTCAAAATATTATAGAAGCTGAACAAAATATCATTAATAATGGTCTACCTGTTGATGGTGAAGGCTGGATGACCGTTAAGAAATTGGGCTTTTCTGATCTACGCCTAGCCAAGTTGGTCGATGTAAAAGAAAGCGCTATCACTGCCGCGAGACATAAGCACAACATACGCCCTGTCTTCAAACGTGTTGATAGTTGCGCCGCAGAAATTCCGTCTGAGACACCTTACATGTATAGCTGTTACGAAGGTGACGGCGTGAACCCTGCCGAGAGCGAATGCAAGCCGACGGATAAAAACAAAGTTGTTATCTTAGGTGGTGGTCCGAACAGAATTGGTCAAGGGATTGAATTTGATTATTGCTGTGTTCATGCGTGTTATGCTTTGCAAGAAGCTGGGTATGAGACCATTATGATTAACTGTAATCCTGAAACGGTATCGACGGATTATGATACGGCAGACCGATTATATTTTGAGCCTTTAACAGCTGAAAACGTGATTGAAATTATTCGTGCAGAAGAAGCTAACGGAAAAGTTCATGGCGTTGTTGTTCAACTTGGTGGGCAGACTCCATTAAAACTTTGTCATGATTTGCAAAATGCGGGCATCAAAATTTTGGGTACGGATCCTGATGCGATTGACCTTGCCGAAGATCGTGAGCGTTTCCTAAAACTACTGAAAAAATTAAAACTACGTCAGCCGCATAACGGTCTTGCCTTCTCTAAACAAGAAGCAATGGACATGGCGGAAGGCGTTGGCTTCCCGCTTGTTATCCGTCCGTCTTATGTGTTGGGTGGTCAAGGGATGGAGATTGTCCAGAACTTAGGCGAGCTTGAGAAATCTATGAACCGCGCGATTAACGTGTCGGGTAAAAACCCAGTGCTACTTGATCGCTACCTTAAAGGTGCGATTGAAATTGATGTTGATGCGCTGTGTGATGGCAAGGAAGTTTATATCGCGGGTATCATGGAGCATATTGAAGAAGCCGGTATTCACTCTGGCGATTCTGCGTCCGTGCTTCCGCCCCACTCGTTGCCGTATAAAACAATTCGTGAGTTAGAAGATCAAACTAAGAAACTTGCCAAGGGCTTAAAAGTTAATGGGCTGATGAATGTTCAATTCGCGCTTAAGATGAATAAGCAAACTGGTGAGTATGATATTTATATTTTGGAAGTTAACCCACGTGCATCACGTACTGTACCGTTTGTGGCCAAGGCAACAAATGTGCCCGTTGCGAAAATCGCGGCGAGGCTGATGGCTGGTGAAAAATTAGCGGACTTTAGACCGTTACTGATTGGTATGGACCCACATCACACCGCCGTGAAAGCGCCTGTCTTCCCGTTTGGTCGTTTCCCTGGCACTGATACTATTTTAGGGCCAGAGATGAAATCTACTGGTGAGGTTATGGGGCT
Organism: Alphaproteobacteria bacterium; assembly: GCA_018608245.1. Lineage (GTDB taxonomy): Bacteria > Pseudomonadota > Alphaproteobacteria > Micavibrionales > Micavibrionaceae. The sequence goes on from JABAZY010000038.1 coordinate 5,675, forward strand.
TGATGCTGACTTTGCGCAAGCTTTTGCCAAATCTCAGTTGGCAGCAGGTACTATTCTGCCGACAGAAGGCAAAGTCTTCTTATCTGTGAAAGACAGCGATAAGGAAGCGCTTGTGCCTCTCGCCAAAGATCTTAAAGAGTTGGGCTTTGAGTTAATCGCCACGGGCGGAACGTGCTCTTTCCTTAAAGAAACTGGGCTAGACGTCACACGCATTAATAAAGTGATGGAAGGCCAGCCTCATATTGTGGATGCGCTTATTAATGAAGAGATCGACTTTATGATTAATACAACCAAAGGCCCACAGGCCGTTGCTGATAGCTTTAGCATCCGTCGACAAGCTTTGGCGCATAAAATCCCGTATTACACGCTCCTGACAGCCGCAAAAGCAGGCGTACAGGCGATTAGAGCGCTTAAAACCCGTGAGATGGATGTGAAGCCATTACAGGCCTATTTCTCTGTTGATGAAGCCGATGAAAGCGAAGTCGCTTAAATAGCCTAAATAAATGATTTAATGGGCAAATTCGTAATTGACAAATAAGTCAAAGCCCATTATTTCTACTATCCAGTGTTCCCCAGTAGCTCAGTGGTAGAGCGAGTGACTGTTAATCACCAGGCCGGAGGTTCGACCCCTTCCTGGGGAGCCATTCTTTATAACTCCCTAAATCGACGAACATATCAAACGGCTTTTTCAAGGAAAACCGTACCTTTGAGCCTTCTAATTCAAGGTTCGAAAACACATATCCCATCAATTGGCGTTTTTCATCAACTGTCGAACGCTCAAAAATTTCATAAGCCTTCGATGCCAGTGTAACCAGCGTGGATACTGCAATCTTAAATTGATCATCACCAGAATGATGACGTTCGAGCAAATCATTAACTTCTTGCCTGCGTTGCATAAGTTGAGTCTGTTTTCTGCTATACATGTCCTTTGTAATACTCTCATCCATAAGCATATCTAATAACTTATCTAATCTGCTTGTTATTAGATCAGCTTCCTTACGTAAACTTTTAATAGATTCATGATGAAAATCTTTTTCTGATTGGTGCGTCTTTTTAAGATGTTTAGTTATATCACCCATCAGATCATCTGGAATTTGAATAGATTTGAACACCTCACCAATTTGCTCAAGCACAATATTCTCATTCGTCCAAAGCTTCCGTTCAGAATTACTAGGGTCACGACTAATTAAATAGATGTGCTTACCTTTTTTAATATCACAAGTGACATTTCTGCCTGATACGGCACATTTAAGAAGCCCCCGTAGAATAAAAGGGTACTTTGTTTCAACAACCTTGTTAACGCGCCCCCTGCCCGTTCTCACCACTTCACAGGCATCAAACAAATCTTTGGTTATCAAGGCTTCATATTTATGAGGATATAATTCCCCTTTTACACGCATCATCCCATAGTAAAATGGATTTCGGATAATTCCGTGCATAGTTTGTGAACTAATTTTATTCCCCTTCAAGCTTCGAAGTCCCCATTCATTTGCTTTACGGCACATTTCGGCAAGGGAATAAACACCCGTAGCATATTGCTCAAAAACCTGTCTGATTAGATAAGTGCGTTCAGGATCAGCAATGACAGTCTTTTTCGCTGTCATGCCATCTAGCGCGTTTAAATAGCCCAATGGGGCAACACCAATCCATTCCCCATTATTAATCTTATGCTTAACGCTACGCTTAACATTATCTGACAAAGAATCCGTGTAGGATTGAGCCATAACAACGCCCATGTTCCACATAAGCTTTTGGGTACTATTAGCATCTTTTGATAAAACATTATTTTCTTTAACAAAATGAAGCTCAAGAATATCCTTTTGTAGCAATTCATTCAGAATAGGCGTTTCCTTAAAACTACGTTGCAAGCGATCAACCGTATCAACGACAACTGCAATCCTTTCTTTCTGGCATTTAATAAAATCAATCATTCGCACAAATTCAGGGCGATCCCCTTTAGTAGAGGACTCAATGACCGTATATTCTTTAATAATATCCAGATTTTCTCTTTCAGCATAACGCCGTAAATTGGCTATTTGTGCATCCAAAGAATGTCCATCTTCTTGTTCTTTTGTTGATACGCGAGCTAAAATTACAGCTTTCATTTTTCCACCTTTTTACCTTCTATCTTTTCACCTAATCGCCAAAAATACATATCAACCAACTTCATTAACGGGTATTTATTATTTTTAGAAATCACTTTTTGAGCCTGCTCAAATTCTTTTAAATCTTCATGGCAAAACTTAACCATTTTCTTGAAATTAGTCTTATTCAAATATGAGTAGGTTAAACCCTCATGACTTTTCAGTCCTGTAATGAAATAACGATCATAAGCAGGAATACAACCTAATGTTCCAAGAAGTATTTTTGTTACCAGCGTATCTGTTACATATGCTTTCTTATTATTATATCTTCGTGTTTTCTTATTTAACTTTTGATAATCGCCAATATCTTCATAACAAATTTTAATTTTTCCTATTAGATCAAAGAGCAACTCAATGTTTTCATCACCACCTGCATCCAAAAATTGAGCAAAACTAGCATTGCGTAACGGTTTATATTTATCTTTTAAAATTTCTTCTACCGCTGGCATATGAATTAAATAGTCTTTCTGTAACAAAAAGCTTGAGCCACGGTACATCCCCCAACTTGCCAGATAAAAACCTAAATGAAGACACGCTATATCAATGTCTATATTTTTTGATTGGAAATATTTGAAACAATGTTCCCACGAACGAAAACGGTGATAAGGATCATCTTGAAGCCTCTCGTAAAAATAAAGTATTTCAGATTTAATGAGATCATCCTTAGCCATTAATCATCCCCTTTCGGCAAAAAGTCGATTTGGTCGATTTCTTTCATGATGCTATCAGTATTGGTAAGGGCTACTATTATGCGTTGGTAGTGCATAATGTCGTCTACGGATAGCTCGCGTCCTTTGCGGTCTTTTAGCCATTTTTGAGCAGGTTGGTAGCCACCGATATAAAACTCCCACGCCACGCTTGGCACGTTGCCGAAATATTGAGTTTCATTGATATAGACATTGCTGTTCCGATAGCTGTTTTTATTGATGGCGGTCACTTCGTTATTACCGCTTTCAGGGTAGGTTGTTATCAACTCATTCAGCGTATCGGATTCCATTAGGTGCAGGCTTCGAAGCTCCGCCCCTTTATCCGCCAAGGCATGAAAGATGGTGGGGTTTTCAGGGTATGGAATACGCGGAAAGTCAGACTTTAAAAACTCGGCATAGCGTTCCCGATAAGCAGGCGCATGTAATACCCCATAAATATAATCAAACAAATTTTCAGGCGTTATGTCAGAAATAGATTTTTTGATTTGAGCGTAAATTTTAGGATCAAGGTTTGGAACTTTTTCTGCAACCAGATCATCTTTGTATAAGTACAATGGTGCAAAATATGTCTGTTCTTTGGAATTTATAGAGACAGAATTCAAATCTGTTAATTCTTTTGTACAAAATATATGAGCATAAGACTCTATTGATAATTGGCGACAAAATAAAATAGCTAAATTATTTTTATCTATAAAAAATTTACTTAAGTCATACCTATCTCTTTGTATCAAATTTTTATCATAATATATTCTTCTGTTATCAAAAGGTCGATAATTAAAAGTACGTATATGATCATGCTTTACGTATTCCAAAGCATAGAAACACCTATCAAAAGAAACAAAGCTTTTATCTTTGCCTGTTTTAATACCGCTTAAATTAGAAGAAAAGATAGAATTTACTGCAAAATGTTTTTTCCATTCACCTTCTAACTCATAATCTCTAGGTACAAATAAATAATCTGGGGATTTACT
>JABAZY010000038.1:9506-9872 GCA_018608245.1 Alphaproteobacteria bacterium
GCGTCATACTTTTCCTCTCTACGTCCATAAAAATCTTTATGATAAACTTGCCCTAACAATTTATTATTTGTATTCTTAAATGCAACAATTATCGAAACTCCTTGTTGTATATCGAAAACATTTTCATCTTTTGATCCGTCAGGCGAAGTTTCCTTTTTTTTATGACTTCCATGCAAATCGAAGATATGTACTTGATCAAAAGTTTCCAACAGATGTTTTCTCATTTGCTTGTGTATTACGCCATCAATGAAAGAGTTGTTAGTAATCATGGCAACCACGCCTTGACCATTTTTTTCTACATAGTTTTCAGACATACGAATAAATTTGATATAATCATCAGATAGTGGATTGATATTACGTTCATTC
>JABAZY010000024.1 GCA_018608245.1 Alphaproteobacteria bacterium
AACTCACCCTATAAATTGTGTTTCCACACAGCCTGGGCCAATAGCGGACACTGAAAACTTCAATAAATTTGGATTCAACTTACATTCTGTGCCATGAGTATGCCAGAGCTCTTTGGCTCGATCTTATTGCTGTGATTTTTAAGGGCTTTGTTGCGGCACCCATAGGCTTGTCCAACAGAAGGTCCTGAGTTTTTAGGGTACATAACAGGGTATAGACCTCATACCGTTTCAACACATACCAACAATTCCAAACAGATGCGTCTTTAGCTGGGTTACCACCCGAGAAACCCACTTATGGTTTAAGTTTTTCTGTAGAAGGGACTCCTCATTGTCATAAGTTCGTATATATTAATTATCCCTATTCAACGATATTGAAATGGTCTAATTTGTTTTATCTTAGAATATAGCAGGTAAGAAGATGGCTGGTCGATTGCTCAGAATTTTATGTATATTATGCGCTCTATGCTTTTTAAGTGCGGAGCTTCACCCTTGTTACGCAGCCGACCTTACGACGCAAGAGCTTGGTATCATGCGCGATGAGATTGAACGTCTACAGGATGACGTGTCAACTTGGAAAACAGAAGCGACCAGAATAGAAGATAGAGCCGCGCGTTATGAGAAAATGGCAAAGGATGCCAAGGCCGAAATTGAAAAATCTAAACATCAGGCCGATAAAGATCATTGGAAAGCCAACGCTGAAAAAAGAACACAGCGCGCAAAAAATTTACGCGATGATGCTGCAAAAATTTTAGCTAAAGCACGAAAAACTGAAGATGAAATCAATACTTTAAGGAAAAATTTAAAAGGCAAAGAGCAAAGCGCACAACGCGAGCATGCGGAGCGCAATGCTGTACCTGAAAAAAGATCTAAAAACGCATTCTCACTGACTGATCAAGAAGACACAGAAAGGTTATTTCAGTTTCCTTTAGAAAAATTGATCGGTATGTGGGAGATCCAAAATTTAGATGGGGGCTTTGACCCAGGTATTATAACTTTGGTTCCCGAACAGCCAGATAGTGAATCTTACGCGCATAATGTGTTGCTTTATACAAATGATGCGCAGCGTATTTGGAAAGGAAAATACCACGCGGCAGAGGAGCACGGTGCCGAGGCGATGGTTACGCTTTCTTATACCCCTAAATCCGAAGAGATGAACTCTGATATTCCCAAATGGGCGCGCAAGCAAATTGAAGGTGAGCTTGAATGGAAAATGGAGCTACATCAAGATGGTACGTGGGGCACGCCCAGATTTATCGCTAAATTTTACCCCGGTGAGGTGGAGTGGGATGAAAAAGCGCTAGAGAGTGAAGAGAAAAGTGCATGGGTCATTGGTAAAGGCAAGCCGCGTGAATATACTTACAAGCCGGTACAGCATGAGGTTGTTGCATATGGATATGGTGCACCAGAATTGCATATACGCATGACAGGCGCGCCGGAAGGGGATAAGCGTTTAATCGAAGCCCTGACCAAACGACAGGAATTTTTCGTGGAAGTATTTCTGCCGCCTGATTTAGCGAAGCAGCGCGGTCGATCATTAACTGTTGATATTAAAGGCCTTAAGAATGCCAGTGCTACTACATTGGAACTCAAGGCTGGAAAAATATTCAAGGACAAGATGACAACGTATTCCCATCGCGTACCAGTCACAATCGCCACCCGCGGGGATCAGCGTGTTGAAGACCGTGATGCACCACCCCTTTCACTTAATTGGGTTTTGGGTAATAAGCACCCTGGAAAGCGCCTGAGTCTGAATATAGAGAACAGCGAAGAGGTTGAGTTTTATTATGACGGGAGCAGTATGACCGTTCCTGTTTATAACAGTTACGCACAGCGCGGCATTGCCCGACATGTTAACGCAATGAATACCCTACGTGGGCATTATAGCCATATCGTTCAAAATGTTAAGGCTAGTAATGCCGTTAGAAACGATGCGCAAAGACGACTTAACATTATCAGAAACTATGAATCTATTTTGACATCAAAAACTGCGCACGACAAAATAAAATACGCCGTGGGTGAAAAATATTTTGGGTCTCTGGAAGTTACTGCCGATACATTCGGTGTTCTTGAAGACGAAGAGGGCGATACATTGGAGGGCCCTGGGCTAGTTGGAAAAAGCGAAGCTTATATAAAAAACCTGGTTGAGACGACAAACTTTGATAGCGTTGATGGCATTGGTATTATGGAGCTAACAGGAAAATTATCGGATGAGCAGCGCAAAGGCAGTAATCACAAAAGTGGGTATTTCGATGGGGCGTTGTGGACACATCCTTATGAAATGGCATTAATTATCAGGAGCGCTGAAATTATGCGTGATAAGACACGTCAGGACGCCTATGACGAGCTTCCGCTTGCGGCGGCATATGCTCTTTATACTGGTATAGCGGCGGCGAGTAATGTGGATAGCGGCATGACAGTTTATACATTTTTCTATTCTATGTACGAGAACAAGATGAAAAAAGACAAGTTTGATGGTGTTGGTCGCAATATCATGGGTAAGAAGGTTCAAGATTGGGAGGTTGGTACAGCCGCCGTAGGATTCACAGCGGGTAATGTTCTGAGCTTTAGTCTGCCGCAGGTGATGACAGGGCCATCAGCAACGAATCCTTATAAGCCAAACGCAACAGCGCGTATTAAGCGCATGCGTGAAGTTGCGAGAACGAGCGAAAGAAAAGCTTTTACCCAAGGGCGTGCAAAAAAATATAAAGAAGCTAAAGCGCGTCTTAATAAAATGACAGATGCGCAGATGCTTGCGCTTGAACCAAAGATTAATTATAGTACACCTCATGCCTTCGATAGTTGGAATACGCCCATTGGATGCGCCTCGACTAAAAAAACAAATACGCCGTTAACTGAACGTGTGAATACTGCGGAACGCGCGATACCTTATGAGTTTCGTGATCTAAAAAAAGCAAAATCTTCACAAACAAATAGTGTTACAGAATCGCCGCCGCCTAAATCTGCAGTACCTATGAGTTCGCCCAAGGTGCCGCCGCGCCCGACAGAATTTACACCCGCTGATAAGCCCAATATCGCCGATGATGTGACCGCTAAAGACATGTCGGAGATCAAGAACTTTTACCCTAATATCAAGTCCATAGGCAAACAGACATACAAGCCTCAGGATTTTGGTATGTGTAATTGCATGTTCTGGATGAAGAGTCTTGCTAAAAAAGGATCAACCGCGATAAGCGAGGTTCTGGCTTTTGTCATGGGGCGCAAACTGGTGCCTGGTGATCGCCCTATTGAATTAGAGTATGGCATGACCGATAAAGTGTCCGTTGCGCTTGCTGAAAAATTAGGTTTTAAGGTTATTTATAATAAGTATATGACGAAACGACTTGATTGGGAAACATATGCTTATCTTGTAGAAAAAGAGGGGTATATCGTTCGTGGCACAGTTAAACCAAAAGGGCAGGCAGTTGGACAAGAAGGAAACCATGCGGTTGCCTTCGTTGGTTTTGGTCGTAACGCTGCTGGAGATATTATAGATGTTACATTTTATGATCCCGCTTTTGGGCGTGAAATCACTATGGATGTCAGAGACTATGAAGCAATCGCTATGGATGGATATGGACTTTTTATGTTGCATAAAACAAAGCAAGCTACTCTGAATAAATTGATGAAAAGTGCACATAGATCGATCAATAAACCGACCATCGTTTATCCCAAGGGTCATTCCAAAGGTCCTAAACCTAATAAGCCCGCAACGAAAGGGCTGGATGAAACATGGCATGACTTGCCCGCTGCTAATGAAAATACTCCTTCCTCTAAGTCCTTAGACGAGACATGGTCTGATGGTGATGCGATGCCGCCGCCGAAGGCAGTCAAGAGTAACCGTGCAAACAGTAGTGATAACGGTAAAGCCCAAACGCAGAAAAAAGGATTAGATGAAACGTGGGTAGAGGAAGACTTTGATGTTCCTTCTGCACAAAGCGCAGTGGAGTCATCCGGTAGTAACGTTGGAACGTCTAAAGATCCAGCCAGTCAAAGTTTCAAAGGTGAAACACAAAAAACCAAGAAGGATGTCCCAACTCCACCAGATCCTAATGATGATGATTAGAGGGACTCTTTATCCTTAGCACCTTGCGCTTTTTTATATTGACTTTCAATATCGCGCGTTAAATGAAGCTGCTTTTCTTTATAAGGATTAGCAATTTTTGTGACCGGCCCTGGTCCTGCAATGCCGCTCTTATATGTCACGTGTAGGCGCCATGTATGCCCTTTTATATGTGTGTCACGGGGAGAGCGTCCATGAACAATTTCTAGATCTATCCATTCCGGTGGTGACCATGATGAAATCAATTGATTAATGACGCTTTGAGGTAAGCTTGTGATATCACGCCCGTCAGTAAGAGTTCTATCTGCCTTAATCATCAGACCGCTAAGATAGGCATTACGGTATATGTATTCTGAGCCATCAGCACGCACAACAGTGATTATAATTGGTAGCGCGCCATCAGCCGCCATTGTATTAATCTTCAGGGGGTTATTGCTATCAACAGGCAGTCCGCTTCCTTTTTGGAAGCTTTTGGTATCCTCATCCAAACGAATAAACCATGTTTCATCGTTCATTTGCCACTCTCCGAAAATACTATTTTCTTTGGCCTTAATCTCTTCGTATGTGAGTGTTTCATACCCTTTACCAGAGGGCTTGGTAATCATTTCCAAATCGTCGCCATCTTTGGAAGGTTGAAGTTTTATATCCCCGAATAGCATGGTTTGCTGCGGCTCTTTTCCCTCTTTATCGCGCGCGCTGGTTATCCGCATTTCGTACTGACCACTCTCGGGGTCCCACTGCATAGAAGCCTTCTCGTTTTTACTTATTTTATACGCGTGCTCTGTTTCCATGTTTTCAAACAGATCTTTTTTAGCCAGATCAAAATTTGCCAAAGATTCCAAAACCGTGTTTTCATCAGAAGGCAAGCCACGAGACTCCAGCACTTTTTTCATATGGGAAAGACGATCTGATATATCGGATTTTTCAAGCATCTTTTTAATTGCCAACCAGTCTTTTGCTTTTGTGATGTCCAGACCGACGGCATCGGCAAGAGCCTTTGCACCACCTTTGATTTTGGCGGGTTTTTTTGACCATTGATGAATGCGTTCTTCTTTTAAAATACGCCCAGCATCTGTAAGAACAGGGTCTTGTGTGTGTTCTATTTCACCTCTGAGTTTATTCGTAATCCCTGCTGTCATAGAAGATATATGCGGCGGAATCTTCTGTGCGAGCGCGTCATGCGTTTGAAATATTAAGAACGTTGTAAATACAACTAAAACGGATTTAAGGCGCATAATCCGTTCCTTTTATTTCAAACTCTTAATTTTAATTGAGTGGATTTCGAATGTGCTTTCACCTTTAGTCTCAGCTCTTTGGCCCGCATTAATTACAAACTGTTTTGGTGCGCGCAGAGATGTTACAATATCTGTCTCTAACCAAATAGGGTTTCCAGCATCGTCTATTTTACCATCTTGGTGTAAACGCGATTTATAGCTCCGCCCTTCTTTTACAAGCTCAACGGTTGTTTTGACATTCGTTTTACCCCAACCTTCTATATATTCTTTAAAAGTGTGATTAGGGCTAAAAGATGGGCCCGCTATAGGTGTTTCAAATTTGGTTTGTTCACCGTTACTCATTTTTGACGTGGTCAGAACAACAGCATAACCTGACGATCCGACGTCACAACAAAAACTTTCATGACTCACTAAAGAGGCAGCAACATAATTTTCATTATCATTATACAAACCAAAAGAAAGTATATCTTTAGAAGTTTGTAGATCAGGGGTAAATTCAACTGTGATTGTCCAATCGCCAGAAGTTAAATCTTCCATCAATTGAAGAATATTGGAGCTTTCAGCGTTGTTTAAACCACCGACATCTTTTCCAATAAGTAGAAGGTTGTTGTCTTCAACAATATACTGATCAGGGTTTGGATTTAAAACATCCCAATGATCGGCCAGTTCGGTACCACTGAAGTCATCTTCAAAGATGATTGTTGTTACGGGCTCTGGTTTTGCTGCTTCTTGTAACGCTGTCGTGAGCGCTTCTACGTCAGCAGCACCGTAATATTTACCGCCCGTTGCTTCTGTGATACATTGCACGGCTTTCGCTTCTTCATCACCTAAAGTAAAACCAACAACATCCACAGTTACATTCAAACCGGCGGCCTTTGCGTCTTTGGCTGCTGCACAGGGCTCTCCTTGGCATTCTTCCAATCCATCTGTCACAAGAATGATTTTGTTATCTTGATCTTTAAAGGCGGAAAAAGATTTGGCGGCTTGTGTAATGGATTCTGCGATGGGGGTTTCACCCTTTGCCTCTAATCCTGCAATCATTTTTTGTAATGCCGCAGCATTATCACCCCCTATAGGGGATACAAGTTCAATGTCACTGCAATCTTTTGCCTTACGGTGACCGTAAACCATTAGGCCAAGGTTGGCATCTTCAGGCATATGTTCCAGAGTTTTTCCTAAAACGTCTTTTGCTGCTTCCATGCGTGTTTGGTCTTCAACTTTTTCCTTCATGGAACCGGACGCATCAACAATAAACATTATGTTAGTGTCTGCGTGCGCTTGTGATATTCCTAAACCCGTAAGCATTACGGTTATGGCAAAAATTTTACGAAACATATTAATCTCCAGTTTTTCTAAGAAGTAAGAACTTTTTATACCATACATGTTAATGGCGCAACCAATAGATCTTTCCAAACATCCTAAAACGCCCTTAAGTCATTGATATTAAACTAACTAACAAAACTTTATGTCCAGTAAGATTCCAAGGAAAAGAACATATTTCAAGATTCTTTTAGGTATAGTTGTCGAAGCACAAGGGTTTACAATGTTTTTTACGCTCCCCACATTAGGATGCTTTTAGTGGTCCATAACTTCATTTCTGTAGCAATTTCTTCCGGATAAGTTTTTACGGTACAGGACATAGTACAGAAGTACAGTTCTGGGTATAAAATCTATATTAGTCAATAATTTGTGCGTGCAATTCAGTTACTACTCCCGCAATCAAAGAGATCAATCTCATTATTCAATGTCCTATGTGTTCATAAGGCACTCATTTTGTTACCATATGAGCGTTTAGCGAAGAGGTCATGCAAATGTCCAGGTTGGAGGTTATTTCGTTATATCCGAACCGTAAAGCGGTCTATGGCTCTTCGTGTTTATTTTGCTTCGAACAATCACTTGGGACGTGTGTGTATGGGGCTTTGGCCGTAGGCTAGCTGTGATGCGTAAGCTCATCATCATCGCCAATAATATAATTAAAGAACAACGACCTTGGGAAGATAATTTTAAACAAATTACTTGACGAAAACAACACAATCACCGCTTTGGGTCGGATACGGCCAGTTTCTAGTTAATCGCGTTTTGTGTTTTTGGGATGATTTAAATAGACTTACCTACAATCTACCATACCATGTGGAACGACCACCACCATGCCTTACCAAGAGCCCCTTCTTAACTAGAGAGCTAAAAGTAGATTTCAAAGTATTTGGGCTTGCATCATACTCTCTCACCATATCGCGTGTTGTCACACGTCCATGATCACGAACATAATCAAGTATTTTAACCGCGAGTTCTGGTAAGGCTGCAATAGCATTATTTTCCCACTCTACTTTCTTAGATAAACGACGCTTTTGTTGCTGTAAGCTCCGCATAAAGAACATTAACCATGGCTGCCAATTAGGATCTTCAGTCCTTATTGTTCCTTGTGTTTGACGCAACGCCAAATAATAACCTTCCTTACTATTTTCCACAATGCTTTCCAAAGAGCTATATGGAACGTAAGCATATCCCGCTTGTAATAGTAACAACGTTGTAAGGATACGACTAAGACGACCATTTCCATCTTGGAATGGATGAATCTCCAAAAATGTTACAATGAATACCGCAACAATTAATAGTGGGTGCATACGACCAACTTCACGAACTTCTTGAAGCCAAGAAATAAGCTCACTCATACGAGCGGGAGTATCAAAAGGAGTTGCTGTTTCAAACACAACTCCTATCATTTTCCCTTCTGAGTCAAATGCTCCAACATCGTTCCTTAATGTTTTATATTCTCCTCTATGTCGTTCATCTTTTTTACTATAACGAAGAAGATCTCGATGAAGTTGTTTAATATGGTTTTCGGTCATTGGAATTTCTTGCCATGAATGAAAAATCATCTCCATCACATCCGCATAACCCGCGACTTCTTGCTCATCTCGAGTTTCAAATTTTTTTATATCCAACTTACCTAATAGACGCTCAACATCACTATCACTTAGCTTGCTTCCCTCTATACGTGTGGAAGACCCGATGCTTTCTATCGTTGCAACACGGCGTAATGCCACTAAACGATCAGGTGCAAGAGTGCCTAAAGCACGCCAAGCCCCTTTAAACTCGTCAATTTCAGATAGTATTGCAAGCAATTCAGGTGTAATATTTATAGTATCAGATTTAATCATACCCAATAATCACCCGAATAGACCCGATTGTCAACCTTAATTATTACCCGAATAGACCTGATTATGAAACTATTTCATGAATTAACTTATAAGTTAAGTTTTATCAGTAATAATTAACCTATAGGTTAATTTTGTTTAACCTGAAAAAGACTATGAAGCTCCAACAGATAAGCTTTACCAAGCAGGTAACTAATTAATAACTTTTTTGAAACATAGTTAGTCTTTAATAAGAAAGGAACTAGCTATGAATAAATCATCACCATGGAACAAAGGGAAACTTGTGGGGCAGAAAGCTCCTCTTAAACTACACGAAATATGGTCTATCCGTATTAGATTAGAATTGTCAAATAACATTCGTGACCTAGCATTATTTAACCTCTCTATTGATAGCAAGCTAAGAAGCTGTGATTTAGTAAAGATACGCGTTAGGGACATCTCACATGGGTCTCAAATTGAAAAGAGAGCAATGATTATGCAGCAGAAGACTGCGCAGCCCGTGCGCTTTGAAATTACTGACAAAACTCGCAAAGCCTTATCTGCTTGGATTGAACATGACGGATTGTTAAGCGATGATTTTCTATTCAAAAGTAGGGTTAATAAAACTAACCATATTTCCACGCGACAATATGCCAGAATAGTAAAATCATGGGTTGAGGAGATAGGCCTTGATCCAATGACTTATGGAACTCATTCTATGCGCAGAACCAAAGCAACTCTCATTTATAAACGTACCAAAAACATCCGAGCTATTCAGCTTCTTCTTGGTCATACAAAACTTGAGAGTACTGTTCGTTACCTTGGCATAGAAGTTGATGACGCGCTTGAAATGGCTGAAATGACCGAAGCTTGAGGATATGTAGTACGCTACACTTTCGGCGGTGATCTCAAGTGGTCGCTGCAACACATTGGTTAAATCGTTCTGCTGGTGTTTCAAAGTTCAGCGTCTTTCTTGGTCTCTCATTTAGCAGGCGAGCTGACAAAGCCCCCAAAAGTCGGTCCATTTAATAAGTTAGTATTTGGTTTATATT
>JABAZY010000030.1 GCA_018608245.1 Alphaproteobacteria bacterium
TAAATGGTGACCGCTGAGGGACTTGAACCCTCGGCCTACTGATTAAAAGTCAGTTGCTCTACCAACTGAGCTAAGCGGTCGCACATTTAATATAAAGCCGAAAATGGCTTCGAAAAGCCTTGATAATGGTTTTCGCTTACGATTGCAAGGGTAATATTGGCGCTAATATTAAATATTAAAGAAAATTACAATAAATAGCATTACCCCACCCGAAATGACCGAAATCACGTCGATTGTGGGCTTTTTATCGCTCCAAAACTCAAACGCGTAAATCTTGTTAATCATCAACCCCGAAATCCCCCCAATCAGTATATAAGCAGGCACAAAAAAGAACGGTGAGATATGAACATAGAAAAAGCTAAAGGCAATAGTCGCGCCAAATACAGGATAGCCTGCTAGCACCTCCAACACACGATCCAATCCTTTGGACTTATGCTCCATATGGACATCGGCACGGATTTCTTTTTCTTTCAAAAATATCGATAAGGATGCAAAAAAGGCCGTCCAAGCAAAGAAAGCATAAGTGAAAAAAAGATAGGCCATTTAAGCCCTTTTCTGATCCATTGCGTTTAAGGTTTTAGGTGTCACAAAATCGCTAACATCCCCTTTAAGCACATGAATTTCCTTCACGAAGGAAGAGGATACAAACTGCCATTTATCCGCCGCCATCAAGAACACAGTCTCAATCTCTGGTGCTAAATGCAGGTTCATGCCCGTCATTTGGAATTCATAATCAAAATCCGACACCGCACGAAGCCCACGGAAAATGCATGTGGCTCCTACATCATGGGCGTAATCAACCAATAATTGATCAAACGAGCGCACCTCAATCTCGCACCCCGCCGCGACCCAATCAAGTGCCGCAATATCGGCCTCAACCATCGCCACCCGCTCTTTCAAGTTAAATAACGGATTTTTATTCGGGTTCGCCGCCACACTGATGATTAACTTATCAACCAACTTGCTGGCGCGCTTTATAATGTGCAAATGCCCCATGGTCATGGGGTCAAATGTTCCTGGATATATACCGATACGCTGTGTCATATTATTACTACTAAAGGATTTTTTTCATGCTGAAAAGCTAGATTTTCAAAAAAGACTTATATATAGTACCTATATGAAAAAAATTATACCGCTTATAGCCCTTATGTCCCTTCCCTTAACCGTGGTCTCCGTGAGCGCACACGCCGATTGGATCATGTTATCCAACGGTGACCGCATGAGTGGGAATATCGTTGAACAAACAACGGCCACCGTTACCATGGATCACAGCGTTATGGGGCGCGTCAGCATCCCACAAAGCAAGATCGCCTCTGTCCACACAGGTAGAGCGCCAAGAGTTCTCGCCCGTGAGCTCCGCACAGGACAACCTATCTCTGGTATTCCAACAGCGCCCGTTGCTCAACCAGTTGCCTCAGCGCCAGAAGTACCAGCCGTAGCGTCAATCGAACCTGCCGCAGGCGATAAACCAGAACATGTCGCAGGCGTCTATAAATGGACAGGTCGCGTTAGCGCAGGGGGTAATATCCAAGACGGTAATACCCGCTCAAAAGATTTTATCGCCGATGCCGACATCAAAGCCCGCGATCTTAAAAACCGTTATACAATGGGTGGTGAAGCCAACTGGGCTGAAAGCGCAGGAAACAAAACCGAAAACGATCAACAATTATACGGAACATATGACCGCTTCATCACGGAAAAATGGTTTGTCGGCGGACAGCAAACATTTGAAAAAGATGAATTTGAACAGCTTGACCTCCGTAGCAAAACAGGTCTTTTCGTCGGTCATCAATTCTACGAGCAAGACAACCTAAACCTGCAAGTAAAAGCAGGGCCTAGCTACATCAGTGAATCATTCGAAAATGGTACAAGCGACGATAACATCGCCCTTGGTTGGGCACTTGATTATGATCAAAAAATCATTGATGAAGCCGTTCAAATCTTCCACAAGCATGACTTGAACACACCCTTCGACGACACCGCCGCCTTCCTCTTTGAAAGTGAAACAGGTGTCCACATGCCCATCGGCAAACGCTTAGACGCCACCGCCCAAGTAGACTTCGACTGGGACAACGACCCCCTAGCCGGTACAAAAGAAGACGACACCACTTACGCGCTTAAATTAGGGTATGGTTGGTAAGCCACTTGCTTCTTATATACTTTCTGCAGTAAATTAAATAATGATTACAATTCGTCCTGCTACGCCCGATGATGCCGAAACGATAGCGCATTTGCACCGTCAAGCCGTGCAAGAATTAGCAAAAGATTATTACTCATTAGAAGAACGTGAAAGCTGGTCGCCACCTGTCGATCAAGGTCGCATTGATAAGGTCTTAAATGAAATGAAAGAAGCCATTATGATCGTAGCGGATAATGATGGAATAATAGCAGGCTTTGGGTCAATCATCCCATCAAAAAATGAATTGCACGCCTGCTACGTATCACCAAGTTTTACAAGGCAGGGCGTTGGATCTAAAATCATGGATGCGCTCGAGACAATAGCAAAAGAGCATGGATTAAAAACGCTTAAACTTAACGGTTCGATGAATGCAGAAGCATTTTATAGGTCGAAAGGGTTTTTAGTTGAGCAGTATAGAAAGTACACGACGAACTGTGGCGGTCGAATTGATTCTGTTAATATGATAAAAAACCTGTCTTGAGACAAAACTACTTCTTTTCGTCTTCGCGCTTCAGCCATTTGTCTTTGGCTTCTTCGTCGCCTAAACCTTCGTAGAGATCATATTCTTCGCTGAAAGCTTTATAGATGCTTTTCTTCATTTTGATTTCAGCGACAAGCTGATCGGCAGCTTCCTTTAACGCCTCGCGTTTTTCCTTTGGCAAACGCCCTAATTGTGCGGTCACGAACATAAAGAAAAATTCTTCCTGCGAACAGCGGTTCACATTTTCGATGCGCTTCATCTCCGCTAAGCCCTTATTGCTCAACTCTTCTGGCAGTTCAACATCAAAGGTCAACCGCCCATAGGCAAGCGCATGCTTAATCCGTTTTTGAACACTAATCGTGCGCGTGAGTAACACGCCCAAGAAAAACGCTAGAAAAAGAATTCCAATATAATAAAGAAACATTATTCTTTTCCTTCTTCCGCATCACCCTCAACAGGTTCTTCAACCGCGTCGCCAGCATCATCGGCGGCAATAACAGCTTCACCTTCCACTACTTCACCAGCTTCGGCATCAATGATGTCTTCTTCATCGTCATCATCTTCGACGAGCCAAGCAACGGAAACAACTTTTTCATCCTTCGCAACCTTGAACAACGTCACACCTTGCGCCGAACGCCCCGTAAAGCGCACACCACTAACAGGCATACGGATCATTTGACCTTCGTTACTAATTAACATCAACTGATGCGCCTCTGTGACTGGGAAAGTGGCAACAACTTCACCACCATTTTTCTTCGTCAATGACATGTTGGTCACACCCATACCACCACGACCAGAGATACGATATTCATACGCACTCGTACGCTTACCAAACCCACCGTTAGACGCAGTCAGCAAGAATTGCTCACGCTCTTGAAGTTCTTTGAAGCGATCTTCACTCAAGGAGATATCACCACCTTCTTCATATTCTGCCCCCTCTTCATCAGCACCACGCAACGCGCTCGCCGCTTTCAAATAAGCCGTACGCTCATCCGGTGTTGCATCAACATGTTTCAGAACAGACATAGAAATCAACGCGTCATTCTTATCCTTCATCTTAATCCCGCGCACACCTGTCGATGTACGACCAGAGAACACACGAATATCGGTCACTGGGAAACGGATAGATTTACCCATCTTCGTGCTTAACAAGATATCTTCATCTTCCGCACAAATTTTCACAGAGACCAAGCTTTCCGTCTCATCCAACTTCATCGCAATCAACCCGTTAGAGCGAATATTCTGGAAGTCCGTCAATTTATTACGACGCACAGACCCATGAGAGGTCGCGAACATAATATCCAACTTATCCCAAACATCTTCATTTTCAGGCACGCGTAAATAAACAGAAACATTTTCTTCTGACTCAAGCGGAAGTAAATTCACCATAGCCTTACCACGACTTTGTGGTGAAGCAAGTGGCAACTGCCATACTTTCATTTTATGTGCGATCCCGCGACTAGTGAAGAAAATGAGCGGCGTATGCGTAGACGCCACAAACATGTCAGAGACAAAATCTTCATCCTTCAGAGCCGTACCCGAACGCCCTTTACCACCACGGCGTTGCGCACGATAAGTATCTAACGGCACACGCTTGATGTAACCACCATGCGTAATTGTCACAACCATATCTTCGCGCTGAATTAAATCTTCAATATCAGATTCAAATTCTGCTTCACAAATTTCTGTACGGCGCGGTGTACCAAATTTTTCTTTTACTTCTTCAAGCTCTTCACGCAGAACCACCAACAATTTTTCACGTGACGCCAAAATCGCTAAGCACTCCGCAATAATATCTGTAATACCACGCAACTCATCACCAATTTTATCACGCTCAAGACCTGTCAAACGATGCAAGCGTAGATCAAGGATCGCCTTCGCTTGTAGTTCTGACATTTGATAGGTGCCATCTTCTTCAACTTGATGTTCTGGGTCATCAATCAATTCAATCAACGGACGCACATCACCAACTGTCCAGCGCTTCGCGAGCAATGCCTCACGCGCATCAACAGGGTTCGACGCATTACGGATTAGTTTAATAATCTCATCAATATTCGCCACCGCGACTGCCAAACCAGCCAATAGATGCGCACGATCACGTGCCTTACCCAGTTCAAAAATTGTACGGCGGGTAATAACTTCTTCACGGAATTCAACAAATGCTTTAATAAAATCACGCAAGATCATCAATCTTGGACGACCATGATCCAACGCCACCAAGTTACACCCAAACGATGTTTGAAGCGCTGTATGTTTCAACAATTGATTAAGCACGACTTCAGCAACAACACCACGTTTCAAATCAATCACGATACGCACGCCATCACGGTCTGACTCGTCACGAATTTCGCTCATGCCTTCGATAATTTTCTCACGCGCCACTTGGCCTAAACGCTCAAGCAATTTACCCTTATTCACCTGATACGGAATTTCATGTACCACAATCGCATCGCGGTCTTTTGAAATTTCCTCAACAGATGTTTTTGACCGCATCATCACAGAGCCATGCCCCGTGCTATAAGCGCTACGGATTCCCATACGACCCAAAATCTGACCACCCGTTGGAAAGTCAGGACCTGGAATAATCTCGGTTAACTCTTCCGTGGATATTTGTGGATTATCAACGTAAGCCAAACACCCATCAACCACCTCGTTCAAATTATGCGGCGGAATATTTGTCGCCATACCAACAGCAATACCACCCGCACCATTCACAAGCAGGTTCGGAATACGCGCAGGAATAACTTCTGGTTCTTTGGTCGATTCATCATAGTTCGGATGAAAATCAACGGTGTCTTTATCAATATCTTCAAGCAATGCTTCCGCCGCTTTGTTCAGGCGCGCTTCCGTATAACGCATCGCAGCAGGTGGATCACCATCCATTGACCCAAAGTTACCTTGCCCATCAATCAGAGGAAGTCTCAATGAGAAATCCTGCGCCATACGCACAAGCGAGTCATAAATAGCTTGGTCACCATGCGGGTGATATTTACCCATCACATCCCCGACAATACGGGCTGATTTACGGTAAGGCTTATCGGAGGTATAACCACCCTCACGCATCGCGTAGAAAATACGTCTATGCACAGGCTTCAATCCATCACGCAAATCAGGCAACGCACGAGAGACAATCACGCTCATCGCGTAATCGAGGTATGATTGCTTCATCTCCTCTTCAATGGTGATTGTACCAATATTTTCTGGGATTGTTGAACCTGTATCTGCGGCGTCGTTCATGACGTTTTTCCTTAGCTAAAATAACGTGTTAAATTGTTATGTTTTTATAGCAAGAAAACCGGGTGAAACACAAGGAAACAAAAGGAAAAACGTATGTTTTCCCCATGTTAGAAATTCTACATTTATCGAATGTATTTTAAAGAATTTTAATTATTATGATTAGTGGTTAAAAGCATTAAATATCATGCTTTCTTTCTTAGCTAGGCACAAGTAACGAAGGCTATGCTAATAGCCGAGGCGCGCTGTAACAACGCAAAGGAAGGAATGATGATATTTAACGGCCTAATTTAGTATCTAACATGCCCTTATCCAGCATTTTGGATAAAGCTGGCTTTAACGCCTCTTCATAGTCAGAATTCTTGATATTAATAGAGCGCCCTTCTTCAGAGCCATAGAACTTAACCATCGCCTGCAGTTCTTTAGCCGTATAAATCTCAGCCATAGCATCGATAGAAGCCTTCTCAAGCGCATCAAATTCAATCACTTTACGCATTTTAGATTTGAATGCTGGGCGATTTCCCTCCATGACACGACGACTAATCATTTCAATCGCTTGCTCAACCTTTAAACGAATGGGCCAAATCTCATGCATTTCCCGCGCAAGCTTTAAACGCTCTTCATAATCCGTAGGAAGTGAGACTTTGCCCGTATCGCTTTGAACCGTTTCAGCATCACCCTCTACAGCGTCACCACTAACGACCTCTTCTGCTACCGCATCATTCTTTTCAACAGCCTCCTGCGCCATCGCGGGCGCAACAGTGATCATCAAAGCAAAAAGAATTATATAAATGCGGGTCATGGATCTATTATACCTAAAATGGTATCTCATCTTCAAGTTCGTCGATCGGCGCAGGTGAGTTATTCTGAGCTCCACCGCTTCCACCTTGGCTAAAGCCATTATCTTGATTGAAGCCACCATCTGATGCTCCGCCACCGTAAGAAGCGGAATCTCCACCTCCACTACGCGAATCCAACATCGTTAATTCACCACGGTAAGGGCGTAATACAATCTCAGTTGTGTATTTCTTCTCGCCGTTTTGTTCCCATGAACGCGTCTCAACTTGACCTTCGATGTAAACTTTAGCCCCTTTTTTCAGGTAATTTTCACACACGCCGACAAGACCTTTATTGAACACAACAACACGGTGCCATTCTGTTTTTTCTTTGCGCTCGCCTGTTGCTTTATCTTTCCAGCTTTCACCCGTTGCAATCGACAGGTTCACAACCTTGTCACCTGACTGCATCGTGCGCACATCTGGATCCGCTCCTAAATTTCCAACCAAAATTACTTTATTGACACTACCAGCCATCGTTCTTCCCTAATCTAAATTGTTATAATGATGTCACTATAACGTGCCTAATAGATTTGAAAAGCTTTTCTCTTAGCTTGTACACATAACAATAAGAAGCAGATATTACTCTGGTCCAGAATCTGGACTAGCGACGACACGTGAACAGTAAAATAGAGCATCATCTGAATCTAAATCAGCAGAATCAACATGCTTACAAACAAAATTATTAGCATCTTCAATTAAAGCAAGCCCCGCTTCTTTCGCTCCTTCTTTAAAAGGTTCAAAATCTCCACTTAAAAACGTTTTTATACTCTCGGCAGAGGCCTCTGTACGCTCTCTTAGCTCTACTTGCTCTGCTATTTCAGCGTCGCTTAAACCGCTTCCTGAAAGAGCATTAAAGATACCAGCCGTAATTAAAATAGCAGGTGCCCACATTTCTCGAGTCAACGCCCAGTCCGCTGCTAAACTTTTATTTATCATCTCTATCTCCTTAGTTATGAATAACTATTAACCATATTTACAAATATTGTCAATTTGCACCTTATGGAAATATTGAAGCTCATTGAATTTTACGCAGAATCGGGTATGCTTAAAGAGTAATTTTAACAAGTGAAAGGAGGTGATCAAATGAATGATCCAGAATTTACGAACAAGGCTTATACAACGCTAACGTCGAAAGGTATCTCCATTTGTCGCGCTTCCCTAAAGGGACGCGCCTAATAAGAAATACTCTCGAGGTCGTTAGCCATTTTATCAGCCGTAGCGGGTTTACCCGCCTGAGGCACTTAAAAATGTAAGCCTAGCGTAAGTCCAAGAGATCTAGTATCTAAAGAAAAACCCCTTTGCATTAATTTGCCTAGGGGTTTTTTGATATTTTCAAAGCACTAAATTTTTGTGGTTATTGCATATCCAAGGCGCTCGTGGAAAACTTCGAGTTTTCTGCACTACCTTCTGGAATACAATGCGTTTTTCCAACGTAGAACAAATTATAACCTTCATCATTTGCAGCCTCAATAAAAGCACAAGCCTGTTTAGAACCATCTTCCATCTCCTTAAAATGCAACCCATAAGCGCGTACAGAGGGGTTATATTCCTGACCTTCATGAGAGTAAGTATGGTCATCATCACGATAAGGTGTACTTTTACCTAAAAGCCCTTCTCTATCTGGCGACTCTAGAATTTCTGTGACCTTAGTCAAAGCAAGATCCTTTTGCGCCTCAACTTCGGGGCTATCTTGAAGCACTATCGCTGCCGCTCCCCAAAGAGTTAATATCCCAACCCCTGCCCATAAAGTCTTTTCAAGGTCGTCTGCTATTGTTGAACTCATATCTTCTCTCCTTAAAAAATGAACCTACAATAAAAACTCTATTATGTCAATGAAAGTCTTCACTATCACTAACGGTAACTTTATTTTAATCGTTTCAATTTTCTTTATGACTAGACGCAAACGATGACAGGTAGTAAAGCTACCTGAAGAGAGAAGCAACGACGTCATAAAGGAAAGTGATAAGACTAAATGCTTACAGAAATTTCAGTACGCGGCGCGCGCGAACATAACCTTAAAGACGTGGATATCGATATTCCGCGCGATAAATTAATTGTTATCACAGGGCTGTCTGGCTCTGGGAAATCCTCGCTCGCCTTTGATACCATCTATGCCGAAGGGCAACGCC
>JABAZY010000008.1:0-41381 GCA_018608245.1 Alphaproteobacteria bacterium
AACCATGACCAGAGACTAACTCTTAAACTGGTACCATCATGGGGGGCAGGTCAAGATTTATAGCTGAATCCCTTTTAGAAGAAGGTCAACCAGCATATTACACCTTCTTCAGAGACACCAACATCACTGATAAAATAATTGAGAAATGTTACCAATTAGATTTATTCGGTGAGGTCAAGAGAGCTGAAATAACATAAATAGTAAAAAATTGACGGATGGCATCATTCATAAATAGCTTAAGTTTTAATATGGCTACCCATGAACAGCAATGAACCGTATAAGTGTTGTAAATAAACGGCTTTAGAGTTAAATTATATAACGATTTCAATGAAAAAGAAAGAAAAAATGGCTGGGGTGGCAGGATTCGAACCTGCGCATGATCGGATCAAAACCGATTGCCTTACCGCTTGGCTACACCCCAACAAGATGCTTAAAAAGAGATAGATGGTGCCGCAACCAAGATTCGAACTCGGGGCCTGATGATTACAAATCAACTGCTCTACCAACTGAGCTATTGCGGCGCACTAACTATCGTCAACCTTATTATAGCCTTTTTACGGACTGGGGTAAGATTGTAACCCCTTATTAATGTAACACAATACGCAGTAGACCTTTTAATTACAAATCAACTGCTCTACCAACTGAGCTATTGCGGCACACAAAACTATCGTCAACCTTATTATAGCCTTTTTACGGACTGAGGTAAGATTGTAACCCACTGATAATAAATAATAATTATATAAACTGTAATTATTTACTTTAAAATCGTGCTGGAAAGTAACAAAAAATAATTGCTTTGAATAGCCCTAAATTACACCTTTTTGCATATATTTCTGAACATAAAGGACATATCTCTTAGATTGGCTTTTTTAACTTTTTTCTGGTAGATTGGTGTATGGATGTTTTCACACCATAACATATTGATAAAAGGGTATTTTTAATGGCTGATGGTCAACCAGAAGGCGGCGCCGATTCCGCGATGGGATGGGGATTTATTATAATCTTCTTGGCCATTCTATCTTGGTTTATGTGGAAAGCCTTTTGGCCTGAACTTCATGACTTCGTCAGATGGATAAGATACTCCGAAATGTGGCTTGTATCCTTGTTTACAGATGATGACTACATGGTTGTACTCCCCAGTGGTGGTGAAATGAACCTAAAAGAATGGTTAGATGCTACACGCACATTACCCAAACAACAAATTAGCTTTACCGTTTTAACGGCCATGACAGGCGTTGCCTTACAACCAATGAAATGGGTTTTTGCGGCGATCATGATTTTAATCGGCTTGTGGGCTTATAACCGTGGACCCGGCACGCATAATATTGAAAAATTTACTTTAGACAGGTTTCTAAAGTTTCAGGCTGATGCTTTTCCTATCATCGCACCCTTTGTTCAATTTAACCCAACCAAGCAGCCACCCCGTGCGCCTGGCATGCCGGTTCCGGCTGAATTACCAATATTCGCCGAAGCTTTGGGGCCAGAAGAGTGGCTTGCCTATCATCAAATTCCAATTGCTGATGGTAAATTAGATGAAAAATCTGTCTTTATCGCTTTCTCTAGACAGCTAGGACCTAGATGGAAAGGCTGGAAAAACTTAAAGCCATACCAACAAGTTTTATTAGCTGGTTTTTGTTGTAAAGCATCGAGAAAGCGTGATCTGTCAGATGAAATTATGGGACGCATCGCAAATTGCTGGTCACATGACAAAGGCCTTCAATTATCAAGAGATACAAGTCTGTTAAGAGAAGCTAGAAAAATTCTTAACAACAAAGAACTTTCTACAACCGTTATAAAAAATTGTAACCAACATGCTTGGGTAACAACGGCTCTACTTCGTGCCCTTCATACTGCGCGTGATGAAGGTGGGGTTTTAGCGCCCGCTCAATTTGTGTGGCTTCGCGCCCATGATCGTGAGCTTTGGTACCCTTTAAATAACTTGGGACGTCAGTCATCACATACAGAAGCAATTGGTGCTATGGCACATTTCAGAATTGAAAAGCGTGCAGAGCGCCCAGTGCCAAAGCCAAAAGTTGAAGCAGCAATGGAATCTATAGTTGAGTATATGAAAGGCAATACGGCACGCCCAATTCCAGCGCTAGATTATAGTAACGCTTCAAATAAAAGAGGTATTAAAAAGGTCAAAACAACTTAAAACAATAATGGTGGTAAAAAGCATATGAATTTCTTAAACAAAAAAAATGACAACGTAACAACAGCAAACGTCGTTGACAATCATCTCATATTATCAATTCCAAACGCAGAAACCCCGGTTCTTTGGCGTATGGAACTTAAAAAAACTGGTGCAGCTTCTTTTGAGGTAAAAGAAGATAAAAATGGATCATATCTTCTGGTTGTTAAACCTACAAAAACAACATCAGAAACGATTGCCCCTTTTGAGGACAAACAAGATGCAATTGATGCATTGATGGCTGCCTCTAATGCCTTACAAAATGCTCCTACAGACGCAACAACCGTAAGCGTAGGCAGCAATACAAAACCAACAAAAAAACAGGTTAAAAACAATACCGCGAACGTAACTAACGACAACAAAGCAGGCTCTACTTGGTTAATTATCATTTTGGGCACAGCTGTGACAATTGGGTTATTTGCCTATCTATCAGGGAAGGCTCCACAAGACACAACCTTAAACGCACAGACAATTTCATCTATTCAAAAATCATCGCCACAAACAGCAACAGGTGTCCCTGTATCCGCCGATGATTTTTTAAAAGGTCTATAATCTTTAAACTAGTAAAACCATAAACGCTTAAATAATAGAAAAAATATAAATGGCACTCGATAGAAAACGGTTTGGATATGGTAAGCATGCAGTTGTTCGTGATATACGACCACTATATGTGCGTTTTGGCGATGCCATGCAACGCCCAACCAACGCGTTTGTTTTCTGTTTAACGGGCGCATTACTGATAACTTTTTTTCCAACCGTTACTTATTTTTCAGATGTTATTTTCTTCATCTACCTTCTTTATTTATGGTGGCTATTAACCAGAAAAAGAAGCTTGCCTGGGAAATTACCCGTAGGATCAAAATATAAAGACCCCAATAATATGGGCCCTGGAAAAAGCGGGCAAGCCGAAGGTATTCTCTTTATTGGGAATGAAAAGAAAACCAATCAACAAATTTGGTATAGTAACTCCGACGCTAGAACACATATCCTTTATCTTGGAACAACAGGTTCTGGTAAAACTGAAGGGTTAAAATCTATGGTCACCAGTGCCATGTCATGGGGCTCTGGCTTTGTGTATGTCGATGGTAAAGCTGATACCGACTTGTGGTCATCTCTATCCAACCTTGTCCGTCGTTTTGGACGTGACGATGACTTACTTGCGCTAAACTATATGACAGGTAACTCTGACTTACGTGCGCCATCCAACACCATGAACCCGTTTTCCAGTGGTTCCGCTTCTTATCTAACACAAATGCTCGTATCCCTCATGCCTGAGGCTGAGGGTGATAACGCGATGTGGAAAGAACGTGCGGTTTCCTTGATGAGCTCGATCATGCCCGCCCTTACATGGAAACGTGATAACCAAGATTTTCCAATGTCGATTAACTCTATTCGTAATTATCTAGGACTAGATTACATCGTTAAATTATCCCGTGATGAAGCCCTGCCAGAAAAAATTCGTGAAGGTCTTGTTGGTTACTTGGATACGCTACCGGGCTTTATGCATGCCGCATTTGATGATGAAGGTAAAGAAAAACCAATGGGGCCAGATCAACCTCCAATGGATACAACAACTGTGCGTCAACAACATGGGTATTTGACCATGCAGTTCACCCGTGCGTTACAATCTTTGGGTGATGATTACGGGTACATCTTTGATACACAGGCTGCCGACATTGACATGGTTGATGTCGTTCTTAACCGTCGTGTTCTAATCGTGCTTATTCCTGCTTTGGAAAAATCAGGAGATGAGACCGCCAACCTCGGTAAAATTATTGCGGCAACCATTAAAGGTATGATGGGATCAACCTTGGGAGCAACCCTTGAGGGCGATAGCTCCACCGTTATTGAGAATAAACCAACCCACTCCGCAACTCCATTTATGACCGTCTTCGATGAGGTTGGTTACTATACCGCGCAAGGTATGGCTGTTATGGCCGCTCAGGCGCGTTCATTAGGTTTCTGCCTTATCTTCGCCGCGCAAGATTTACAAGCGATGGAAAAACGTGTGAAAGAAGAAGCACGTTCTATCACCGCCAACTGTAACATTAAAATTTTTGGTAAACTTCAAGATCCAACACAGACCCGTGAGTTTTTTGAAAACCACATCGGTAGTGATTACGTGGCAAAAGTTTCTGGTCTACAACTTAGTGGTGGTATGTCCTCTGGTTCTTACGCCGATAACAAACAGGTAAGTATCGATACAGGTACACGTGCCGATTACGATGACTTGAAAGACATGAAAGAGGGGGAAGCCATTATCTCCTTCGCTATGGATGTGCTTGATGCCAATATTTTCTACTCTAATCCAGGCATGGCCAAGGCGATGCGTGTAACACGCTATCTTGCCCTACCCCCACCTGATGAAACTATTATTAACCATAGTGAAAACATCACAAAACTTCGTGACTGTATGGTGAATAAAGACTGGACAGCCATGAAGGCAGATGTCGCCAATGACACGCCTGATGAAATTCAAGCAATCATTGATGGTTTTGCCCTTGGTGCAAAAGCATTTGATGAACCTATTGATCACGGCATTATTGGCCTATGTGGACTTCATGCCAAAAAATTCCCTAAAGAAGCTGAAGAAGCCATACACAAATTAAATGAACCCAAACAGCCCACGGCAACGACACCACCAGCAAAGCCTGCCGAAACTGCTACACCAGCCACATCACCGGCTAGCCCATTTGCTAAAACACCACCGGTGGCACCGCCTACAACGCCGCCTGCTACACAGACCCCTCCGCCAGTACCAGCAACGACTCCACCTGTTACAGCAACACCCGTTACGCCTCCCGTCACAACACCGCCAGTAGCAACACCAGTAACCGCCCCTGCCGTAGAGGAAAAAGTGCCTGCAATATTCAAGAAAAAATTAGATAAAAAAGACGAAGATATTTTAACAAGCTCTCACGATGCGCTTAAAAAATCTCTCCTGAAATCTACAGACAAACAAGGGTCTGATACCAATGCCACTGAATAACAACGACATAGCACCGTCATTGCGAGGAACAAAATGACGAAGCAATCCAGAATCCCTTCGTCAATCACTGGATTGCCGCGCTACGCTCGCAATGACACCACAAACGAACATGGAAACATAGTTATCTTCATCCTAATCGCTGTCTTCCTATTCGGCGCCCTCGCCTACACCTTCACCCGAAGCGCCCGTGACGGCACAAACAACATTTCAAAACAACAAGCCAAAATCGCCGCGCAAGAAATCCTAAACTACGCCCGCCTTGTTGAAGGTGCCGTTAATCGCGTTCGTCGTAACGGGTGTAGCGAAAGTGAAATCAGCTTTGAAAATGCCGTTATTAGCGGCTATTCAAATACAGATGCCCCAGATGACAGTTCATGCCATATCTTTGAATTAGAAGGCGGAAAAATCAGCTATTCATCTCCACCAAATAATATTGACCCTTTAAACCTTTTCTCATCACCATGGACACATTATAACTTCTTTGGAGATGCGGACTTTATTGGTATAGGAACCAACGGTATTCTTGAATCTAACTCTGAGTTATACATGTTAGTCGCTTTAACAAGCGAAGAAGTATGCATTCAAATTAATAATACATTAAATTTATCACTTGCAACTAACCCTCCAGAAGATGGAGGAGTAGCTCTTATAACTAACTTATTTACAGGATCTTTTTTGGTACCTGCTACTGTAATGGGCGATGAAGTAAGTAGCGCTCCCTTAGAAAACGTAACCAGTGCGTGTTACGCGGATAGCGATCAAGCAGGTGTCTATGGATTTTACCATATCCTCCTCGCCCGCTAAAATAATATCAGGGACACCATTCTTGACAAAAAGGCCGAATAGGATTCTAATATCTTTATGGTTCAGTTCTTGAGCCATGCATTCAAATCAATATAAGCGCTCAATTCTTGAACGCCTTACCTCAAAAACGACCTCGCTTAACCCTTTAACCACACAGCCTAGCGCATCAATCAAAGGATTTAGCATACGATAAGGAACCAATATGGCACGCCAAGCACGTATCGTCCTCCCCAATACCGACCACCACATATCACAACGTGGTATCGAAGGCGCACGCATCTTCTTCCAAAAATCTGACTATCAATTATATTTAGATTTATTACAGGAACAATGCGCTCATTATAACATCGCCGTCAGCAGTTATTGCTTGCTCCCCAATCAAATACATTTAACCGTAAAACCTGCCGCGCGTGAAGAAAATTTATCCCGTTCCATAGGTGAGACAAACCGTCGCTACACCCGTGAAGTTAATTCGCGTGAAAGCCGCGAAGGAAATTTATTTCAAAACCGTTTCTTTTCTTACGCAATGGATAAACCAAGTTTCTTACGCGCCATTCGTTTCATTGAGACAATGCCTATTACAATGGGCATCGCCCCAGCTCCAGAGAATTATCTTTGGAGCAGTGCCAAAGCCCGTATTAAATTAACCAACAATCCTTTAATTAATGACGATGGTGTCACGCTAAACAGCATTCATAATTGGAGCGACTACCTCGCCCGCCCGATGGATATGAGTGAGCTAAAATCCATCCAGACGCACCTTCAAACTGGTCGTCCACGCGGGTCTGAGATGTTTTTGGATAATGTTGAAAACTACGTTGGACGCACCGTTCGCCCCAAGAAAAGAGGCAGAAAACCAGCTAGTCACACTACTGAGCAAGCTGCTTAATTACATTCTCTCTGGAACGTCTATACCAAGCAGAGATAAAATTAATTCAATCTGCGTAACACTGATTTGACTTAATTTTAAACGACTATTGCGTAAAGCTTCATTCTCTTCAGATAAAATATGGCAGTTACCATAGAAAGAACTAAACGCTTGCGATAATTTATAAACATGTTCACATAAATGATGTGGCGCATATGTACGCATCGTTAAATTAAGCGCATCAGGAAGTTCCGTTAACATTAACGCCAACGCACGATCCGCATCTTGAATAATAAGCGGTGCGCTCTCATCAAACTCACCCGCTTTTCTAAGAAGTGATTTAATACGTACAGCTTGATACAACAAATACGGCCCTGTTTTACCTTCAAAACTAGTCAAACGGTCTAAATCAAACACATAATTTGATGTCCGTTGATTTTGTAAGTCTGCAAACTTAATCGCCGCAATCGCCACTTTTTTGGCTATCTCACCACGCTCAACCTCATCGATGTCACTGGCTAAATTGGCTTCTTTCAAGCGCATCTGCGCCTTTTCAACGCCCATAGTGATTAAATCTTCCAACTTCATCACACCGCCAGCACGCGTCTTAAACGGTTTACCATCTGTGCCGTTCATCGTACCGAAACCCGCATGGGTCATCTCTACATTTTCAGGCACTAATTTTGCCTTATAGGCCGCGCGGAAAACTTGTTCAAAATGTAGTGCTTGGCGTTGATCAACCACATAGACCATACGCGCCAAATCAAATTTTTCAACACGATCAACTATTGTGGCCAAATCTGTCGTGCCATACATTGCCGCCCCATCTGTTTTTAACAACAATAATGGCGGCATTTCTTTTTTGTCATCAGGATGCGTTACATCAATAATAGTCGCACCATTACTCATTTCGGTAAAGTCATCAGCTCTTAATTTTTCAACCATCGGTTCAATTAAATCTTGAACGGATGCCTCTCCCTGCCATAAATCAAAATGAACATTTAACGCCGCAAAGTTTTTCTTCATGCCCGCAATGGATACTTGGAACACTTTTTCCCACACACTAATATATGGATCTTGTTTATCCTGCAGAGCTTTTGTGATGCGTAACGCCTCAACCATAAAGGTTTCATCCGCCTTACACGCCGCAGAAGCCTTGGGATAGCGCTCGCTCATATCTTCAAACAAAGCATCACAATCCGCTTCGTTATTCAGATCAAGGTTCAAAATCCAGTCAATTTTTCCATCGCGTTCATAATCACTGAACAACATCCCCAAATGCGTACCCCAATCACCCAAATGAATATCACCATAAGTTTTATACCCAACGAATGAAAATATTCGCCGTAACGTATCGCCAATAATCGATGCACGCAAGTGCCCAACATGCATAGGTTTCGCAATATTTGGGCCACCATAATCAAATATAATTTCTTCTGCTGTATCAGGGGCATCAATACCAAAACGATTATCTTGGACAATGTCCGCTAGATATTCTTGCAAAAATTCATCTGTCACATTCAGGTTAATAAACCCAGGTCCTGCAATCTCAATCTTTGAAAAAATTTCATTCTTAGATAAGACATCAACAATAACTTGCGCCACTTCACGTGGGTTTTTCTTAGCCACCTTCGCCGCCGCCATCGCGCCGTTACACTGAAACTGCGCCAAATCAGGGCGATCAGATACCCGCACAGCACCCAAATCCGCAGATAACTCACTCGCCTCAAATGCCTGCCCAACAATCCCCGATAATTTTTGTGATAATGATGTCATCTTTATTCTCTGTAGGTATTAATAAAATTAGCTAACTTTACTGAGCTTTCAGCATCTTTAACTCTGGATGTTTTTCTAAGCCTAATATGTTTAATTCATAGTTATCTATATTCAATTCCAACAATGTTTTTTTAATTGCTTCTTGTGTAGCTTCTAATAAAATTGATTTTGAATATTCCATCCCCTCTGGTATTTCAACATTTGAAACATCTAAAGTAATATATCTTCCTGAAGAGTTTTCACCTATTAAATCAAAAGACACTAACTTAATCTTACTTCTAGTTATAAGATTTTCATCTTCAAACTTTGCATCAACTTTATAACCTATAAGTTGAAAATGAAAGGGTCTAAATAATGCACTGATTTCTGTTTCAGGACTACTGGAATATGTTCCATATCCAATTTTAAAAAGTTCAGGCTGACTTTCTGATGTATAAATAATTGGAATATAAACAAATACAACATGATCTTGAGTTGCAGAACCATTACTTATTGATAAACATAGAACAAAAAATGTTAATATGAATAACTTCATTGTTCTTAAGCATCCACAGCAGCTTTAAGCGCATTCTCCTGAATGAAGTCACGACGAGGTTCTACGACATCGCCCATTAAGGTTGAGAATAGCTCTGACGCTTTTTCTGCATCTTTCACGGTCACTTGAAGCAATGTACGTGCTTCTGGATCAAGGGTTGTCTCCCATAATTGTTCAGGGTTCATTTCACCCAAACCTTTATAGCGAGAAATTTGTAAGCCTTTACGTCCCTGTAACAATACCTCTTGGAAAAATCCTGCGGGGCCATTTACTTTTGCGGCCATTTTGTCACCAACAATAATTTCGGCGGGGCCAGAGAAATTATCCGCCAACATTTCCTGCACCTCATGCAATGCACGTGCATCGCGAGATTTAATGTTATCAATCGATATACGCAAAGTTTCCTTCACACCACGGACAGTACGCTCAAGCGCATAGCCACCGACAGGGGTAAATCCACACTTCCATGTCTTTTCATTTTTATTAGATAACGCATTCATGCGCTCCGCAATTTCGCCTGCATGTTTATCCGCTAGCTTCGCATCTTCCAAAACTGCTGGATCAAAAGCACCGACAATCGCCGCTTGCTCTATCACATTACGGTTACTAACTTTACGCGCTAACGCTTCAATACGTGGACGGGCAGAAGCAATTTTCATCAATAAATCTTGCAAGTCATTACCCGCACGCTCAACACCCTGTGCATCACGTAATTTCAGGTCACCCAATGCGCCATTGATCAAGTAAGTTTCTAATTCCGCATCATCCTTCAAATAAGTCTCACCGCTATTCCCACGCTTCACTTTATAAAGCGGTGGTTGCGCGATGTATAAAAATCCACGCTCAATAATGGCTGGTGTATAACGGAAGAAAAAGGTCAGCAACAATGTACGAATGTGTGATCCGTCGACGTCCGCATCGGTCATGATAACGATTTTGTGATAACGCACTTTTTCAATATCAAATTCTTCTGCACCAATCCCTGTTCCAAGCGCCGTAATCAACGTACCAACTTGCTCAGAGCCTAACATTTTATCAAAACGCGCACGTTCAGTGTTTAGGATTTTACCACGAAGTGGCAGAATAGCTTGGTTTCTACGTGAGCGTGCTTGCTTCGCAGAACCACCCGCTGAGTCTCCCTCAACGATGAAGATTTCACTATCAGCTGGATCTTTCGACTGGCAATCCGCCAGTTTACCCGGCAGATTAGAAATATCCATCACGCCTTTACGACGGGTTAGGTCACGTGCTTTACGCGCCGCTTCACGTGCAGAGGCCGCTTCAACAATTTTACCAACAATAGCTTTCGCCTCTGCTGGGTTTTCTTCTAACCAAGTTCCAAAATGCTCATTAATCGCAGCTTCAACGACAGGACGCACTTCCGATGACACAAGCTTATCTTTTGTCTGTGACGAGAATTTAGGGTCAGGCACTTTAACTGATAAAACACACGTCAAACCTTCACGCATGTCTTCACCCGTTGGCTTTAATTTTTCTTTTTTCAAAATACCTTTTTCATCAGCATATTTTGAAATTGTACGGGTCAGTGCAGAACGAAACCCTTGTAAATGCGTTCCACCGTCACGTTGAGGGATATTATTCGTAAAACATAGCATCGTTTCATGATAAGCATCCGTCCATTCCAACGCACAATCAACAGTCGTGCCCAACTCTTCATCAAAGGCAGAAAAAGAAATACGCTCTTTCATAATTGGTTTTTTCGATCTGTCCAACCACTCAACAAAGCGGTCAATACCACCTTCGAAATGAAGATGCGACACACGCTCTTCTTCACCGCGTTTATCCGTCAGGTAAATATTTACACCAGAATTCAAGAACGCCAACTCGCGCAAGCGTCCCTCTAATGTATCAAAATCAAACTCCACCATCGTAAATGTTTTAGGAGACGGCAAGAACGTAAGGTTGGTTCCGTTACGCTCGCCTTTTTCTAAATCACGCACAGGCTTTAAATCTTCGCCCGCTTCCCCATGAACAAAACGCATTGTCCATTCTTTACCATCACGACGAATAGTTAGATCCAAAAATTCAGATAAGGCGTTAACAACAGACACACCCACACCATGCAAACCACCAGAAACCTTATAAGAGTTCTGGTCAAATTTACCCCCGGCATGAAGCTGAGTCATAATCACTTGCGCCGCAGATACTTTTTCTTCCGCATGCTCATCAACAGGAATACCACGACCATTATCTTCGACAGTACAAGAGCCATCGGAATTCAA
Organism: Alphaproteobacteria bacterium; assembly: GCA_018608245.1. GTDB lineage: Bacteria > Pseudomonadota > Alphaproteobacteria > Micavibrionales > Micavibrionaceae. Next base: position 11,407 of record JABAZY010000008.1, read on the forward strand.
AATCACATCAACACGGTCACAATGCCCTGCCAAGCTTTCATCAATCGCGTTATCAACGACCTCATACACCATATGGTGAAGACCTGACCCATCATCCGTATCACCAATATACATACCTGGACGCTTGCGAACCGCATCTAACCCACGTAAAACTTTAATGGAATCGGCGCCGTAATCTTTGATTTCTTGCTCGATATCTGTTGTCATTTTTGTGGCCGTTTCACTCATTTTTATTATTCCATTATTGGTATTTTATAATGTTTTATTTATAGCATTTTGAGAGCCAAACAGACAGTAAAAAAGCAATCTTTTTCACATTAAAAATTGTTTTATTTCAGTATGTTAGTATTTTTCTACAAAGATGATAAAACAACCAAAACAGCCGTAAAAAATACAATCCCTAATCCAGGTAATATACGGCTATCATCTTGACGTCCAATGAGCTTATAAATGACCAAAACCCATAATGCAGAAGTGAACGATACCGCCGTTACATAAGCTGGATTTGACGATAAATCAAACGCAACAGTCGCTAGATAAATCAATAATGTTGAGAATATGGACGCTATAATACCTGCTTTTACTGTGACCTTACTCATCACAAAGTCGCTACGGACAGCCTTAGAAAATTTATATAAAATCCCATACGTGATTACACCAATAAAGGACCCAATAAACAAATTAACCAACGCGGCACTTGAAAGCTCCGTTTGATCCATCGCCAATTTAATAAAAATCCCCCCGACTGGCAAAAGAAACAAAGCAGGCAGCAACGTCTTAAACGCCTTTGTACTCACCTCACACTTACGTAAAGATGAGGCACAATAAACAATTCCCACCAAACACAACATGATCCCCGCAGCCAGAACAGGTTTATCTACAAAATCTTTGACAGTCTCTATATCTAATAAAAGCCATATAAAAAATGTAATAATGGCGGTCAGTGGTAAAAAGCGCGTTAAAACGCCCGAACCATACTTTAAATTAACACTAAAAAGCATGATATCCGCTATCGGAAACATTATATAAGCAATAGCGCCATATAGATAAAAAAGAGGCTCAACTGGGAATTCAGCGAAGAGCACAAATGGTAAAAGCGTTAAAGCAGTACCACCACGAATGATCATCAAATAGCCAATGCCACCTTGCTTAAAATATTCGCTCGCCAAAAACATAAATGCACAGGCCAACGCGCTTCCCAAGGCGTAAAACGCCCATAAATATTCAACCATTTAAAGCCCTTTTCATTGTGTTTTCATGTGTAATTTCCGCCTGCTCAACATTAAAATATTGCGCTTTTTCGGCGATAGACGAAAATAACACAGGGTCAGTACCTGTCATAAATACCTGTCCGCCCAACGCGGTTAAAATATCAAATAAAACAGCTCGGCGATCCTCATCTAAATGGGCGGCAATTTCATCCAACAGCAAAATTGGTGGCGCCCCTCTTTCCGCGCTCATTAATTGTGCATGCGCCAAAATAATGCCGATTAATAATGCCTTTTGCTCTCCCGTTGAACATTGTGATGCAGGCATGTTTTTGTCGATGTAAATAACATTTAAATCGCTTTTATGCGGTCCTGTTGCCGCGCCACCTGTGCGCCCATCTTGTGCGCGAGATTGTTGCAACTGATAAGTAAACATTTTTTCAACTTCTAAAGCTGGCGTATTTTGTAATAATTCCTCAATCGTACCCTTTGCCTGCAACAATACTTTGGGGAAATATTGCGCCTGTATTTTATCAATGTGATCGCATGTATTTTGAAGTTTGCTCACAAAATCCAGTCTAGCTGCCGCAATCGCCACACCCGTTTCCGCCATCTGCGCCTCAAGCCCTGTTACCCAAGCGCCATCAACGCTCTCTTCTTGAAGCAATTTTGAACGCTGACGCAACGCATTTTCATACCGCCTAACCCGCCCAGAATGTCCAGAATCAAAGGAGAAAATTAGCCGATCTAAAAACTGCCGACGTGCCGACGCGCCTTCAATAAATAGTCGATCCATTTGCGGCGTCAGCCAAAGACACGACAGATAATCTGATAGCGCAATTTGCCCACGCGCCGTTACACCATTAATACGCACAATACGTTTTTCAATTTTGGGATCTAGCCCAGTGCCAATTTTGACAGTGCCACCAGTCGTTTCAATTTTTCCCGATAGCGCCCACGGCGTCCCAGAATCTTGGCGTTGCATCTCACCAACAGGTACACTCCGCAAACCCCGTCCAGGCACAAACATAGAAATAGCCTCGAGCACATTTGTTTTACCAGCCCCATTTGGCCCACACAAAACAACAAGACCCGAGGTTAACCCCTCAAGCCGTGCCTGTTCATAACAGCGAAAATGTTGAATATCTAGAAGCGATAAATAAGACACGCCCCTGCCAGATTACACACGCAAAGGCATCAAAACATATAGTGATGATGTATCGCCTGTGTCCTCGATAATAGTTGGGCTTGCAGAATCCATCAACGTCATACGGCAACCATCACCTTCTATTTGGCCTGTAATATCAAGCAAATAACGGGCATTAAAGCCAATCTCGATATTATCATTACCATTAATTTCAAGGTCCTCAGTCGCACTTCCTGCCTCAGGAGAGCTTGCAGAAATTGTCATCTGCTTACCTTCGAAAGTAATCTTAATCGCACGTGATTTACCATCAGAAATGGTTGATACACGGTCAATAGCGCTCGTAAATAATTTCGGGCTCACCTCAACAACTTTGTCATTACCTTGCGGGATAACACGTTGATAATCTGGAAATGTTCCGTCAATTAATTTAGACGTCAGCACAATATGATCAAAGCTAAAGCGGATCTTACTTTCTGACATACTGATCTGAATAGAATCGCCTGCTTCTTCAACAAGCTTACGAATTTCAGCCACGGCCTTACGTGGTAAAATCACGCCAGGCATTTCTTCAGCACCAGCAGGAAGGGGCATTTCAAAACGTGCCAAACGGTGACCATCAGTCGCCACTGCACGCAAAACTTTTACATTTTGATTTTCTGCCGCGTGAATATAAATACCATTTAGGTAGTACCTAGTTTCTTCAGTCGACATCGCAAATTTAGTGCGGTCAATCAATGCGCGTAAATCATTCGCAGGAAGCGTGAAACTCACAGGCAAATCACCTTTACCAATTTCTGGAAAATCAGCCACTGGTAAACAAGCAAGTTTAAAGTTCGAACGACCAGCCTTCACACTCATTTGGTTACCACTATCATCTAACGTCACTTCAATATCGTTGTCATCAGATAATTTCTTCACAATATCAAACAACGTGCCCGCAGGTGCCGTTGTTGCACCAGCAGTATCCACTTTCGCAGGAACAGATTCGTTAATTTCAATATCCATATCGGTCGTTGATAGCGTCAAAATGCCATCTTCAGCCTTCATCGCAACGTTAGATAGGATCGGAATAGTGTTTCTCTTCTCCACGGCGCTTTGTACGTGGTTTAAACAACGGAGAAAAGTGGCACGGTCAATGCTGAATTTCATAATCAAATCCTAATTAAATGTGTGTGTTAGATATGTTAACTATTAAGAATCAGAATATAGCAATTACAAGGGCTCAAGCCAAATGATTTCTAAGGGTTTCAGCGTAGTTTCCCCATAATAAAAAAGGAGCCAATTGGCTCCTTTTCTGTATTCTTGTATCTAGTTTAAAAATCAACCAGTTAGCGCACGGCGTAGAACTTCTACATCTTGAGCAAATGATGCGTCATCACCTGTCAATTCTTCAATCTTACGCACAGCATGCATCACTGTTGTGTGATCACGTCCGCCGAATTTACGGCCAATCTCTGGCAATGAGCGTGCAGTCAGCTGTTTTGCCAAATACATAGCAACCTGTCTTGGACGAGCCACTTGGCGCGCACGACGGGCAGAATGCATGTCTGATAGGCGGATATTGTAGTGTTCAGCCACTTTACGTTGAATTTCATCAATCGTGATACGACGATCATGTGAGCGTAGAAGGTCTTGTAAGACTTCCTGCGTGCTTTCCAACGTAATCGGGTTCTTACTCACATCAGCATGCGCCACAATACGGTTTAGCGCACCTTCTAACTCACGAATATTTGACGTTACTTTAAGGGCTAAGAACTCAAGCACTGCATTTGGCACATCGGCTTGTAATTGATCGCGTTTTGCCTGAACAATGCCTAAACGAAGCTCATATGTGCTTGGTTGAATATCAGCCACCAAGCCCCACGCAAGACGTGATCTTAGACGCTCATCAACACCTGTTAAATCACTTGGTGCTTTATCAGCAGAGATAATGATTTGTTTGTTTTGATCAACAAGCGCATTGAATGTGTGAAAGAACTCTTCTTGTGTAGATTCTTTACCAGCGATAAATTGAATATCATCAATCATAAGCACATCAACGCTACGGAAAAATTCTTTGAATGCCATTGTTTCATTGGCACGTAACGCTTTTACAAACTGATACATGAATTTCTCAGCTGATAAATATAGAACGCGTTTATTTGGTGCTTGCTCAGAAATCATTTTTGCAATGGCGTGCATTAGATGGGTCTTACCCAAACCAACACCACCATAAATAAATAATGGATTAAACGGCACTTTTGCACTTTCAACCACACGACGCGCTGCGGCATGTGCCAATGCATTTGGCTTACCAACGACAAAGCTTTCAAACGTAAAACGCTCATCAAGTGGTGACGCAATATCAAGATCATCAATTAGGATTTTTTTATTGCCATTGGCTTTTTTATTTTTTTCTTCTGGCACATCATCTTGTGGCATTGTAGCGCTTTGGATTACAACGATTTCAAGGCGTTTGATGTCTGCATTTTTTTCAATGCACATTTCAAGAATACGTTTTGAATAATGTGTTTGGATCCAGTCTTTCATAAAACGTGTAGGAACAGAAACTTCTAATGTACCATGGTAAGATGCTTGAAGCGTTAGAGGCTTTAACCAACTGCGAAAAACAGCTTCGCCAAATTCTCCACGTAAAGCTTTATGAACTAATTTCCAAGCACTAATAACTTCTGGTGACGGCGTTAACGTTTCTGCGCTGTAGTCTTTCACCTCATTATTATTAAGGTCAATAGCTTTACTTATTCCATTCTTCGACATCTACTTTTTTCTCCACTCAATGTTAACTGTTAAACACACGCAATAAGACAACAGAACGCAACCGCAAGAAATGAGTTTCTTACGTTTTTTCATGTGCTTTATAGCGAATTAATAAAAAGTTTTTATTTAAAATATATATGACGACCGTCTTATATGATTTCAAATTCCACTTCATAAATTACCATTTAAAAAATGATAAAGATCTTTAAACCAGATCATGATTAGTTTTTAAAAAAACTATTGGGAAAATCCCCTCCAAATCATGTTCAACTTTTAGGATTTATTTTCAAAGCTCCACAAAGTTGTTCACAACAAAAATGACCTTATACAGGTTTTTTTTTAGACGCAATGGCAATATGAGTAAAAAAGTGAAAATAAATTTTGAAAAAAAACTAGACATTGATTCTAAACAAAAATTTATATACGGCGCTTTACAAAAGAAATAAAATTTCTTTTTTTTACTTTTTTTATGTTCCTCAAAATCCTTGTCAGTGATTTTTCTTATCGCCTTTATTCACAACGGTTTCGACCTATAATGCACAAATTATAACTATAAAAAATTTTAGGGAAATTGAATCAACCATAGGTAAAAAAAAGACAAAAAAAAGCGCAGATAAAATCTGCGCTTTCTAAAATACCTTGAACAGATAAATTCTTATTTAATCGCTTTAACACGTGCTGATAAACGAGAAAGTTTTCTAGCACCTGTGTTCTTATGCATAATTCCTTTTGCAACACCGCGTTGAATTTCTGGTTGTGCAACTCTCAAAGCTTCTTGAGCTTCTTTTGCATTACCTTCTAATAAAGCAGCTTCTACTTTTTTGATGAAAGTACGGATACGACTACGACGGTTGTTATTAATAACAGCGCGACGGTCATTACGACGAATTCTTGTTTGAGCGGACTTATGATTAGCCATTTCTTTAACTCTTTTCTCTATTGATATGGTTATTCTTAAATTATGCTGTGTTTTACGTCTTCAAGGGGCATTTTGTCAAGCAAGAAACACCCTAAATCTGTGAAAATCTGTTCTTTCCCTATACTGGGCGCAATAAAAAGCGAATAATAAGTCCAGAATTGCTGGCGTTTCGCCCTTCTTCAGCACTTTCTTCATGGGTTATCTCCAATAATTCCCCTTCACGTGCATATTTATTAGGGGCGACAGCTTTCCAGCCCATTTGAAGCAAACTTTCCTTATAAAACAAAGTGATAGCATCCCAATTCCCATTTGGTGCATACGCCATACTTTGGGAGATACGCCCCTCTGGCTTATCATAGCTCATCGCTTGCTCAGGCAGCGCAACCAACCCTGCCATCACGGGCACATCATATAATTCATCAAAGAACCGCGTTTCCTGCGCTAAAGCACGCTCAGCGCTTAAAATAAGCAGGATAAATGTCACTATATATAAGTAATGCTTCATCATTGTGTTTTCTTCTGTTCCGTCTTCTTCTGCTTTTGGGGGCAATAAAAAGTAGAACGCCCCGATTGCACAATACGCTTAATACCGGATGTTTTGTCTACATCACAATCACATGCCCCACATGCTTTCTTTTCCTGATCATACACCTTAAAGCTATGTTGAAAATACCCCAACTCATCATTTACATGACGATAATCTTTCAAGGTACTGCCCCCTGCCTCTATAGCACGCGCTAAAACATCCTTAATCGCATGCGTTAGAGCCTCTGCCCTTGTGCTTTTAATCTTCCCTGCTTCCACTTCTGGATGAATGCCCGCTTGAAACAAAGCCTCACAGGCATAGATATTACCCACACCCGCAACCACACGTTGATCCAGCAAAGCTTGCTTAATATTAGATTTCTTACCTTTTAACCGCTCCGTCAAAATAGGGGCAGAAAACTCATTCCCCAGCGGCTCTGGCCCTAGAGCACTAAAGCTTGGATGATTGTTCAATTCATCACCAGCCACCATAAAGACCATCCCAAAACGCCGTGGGTCATTATAAACAATCCGCACGCCATCTTGCAGCGTTAAAATCAAGTGATCATGTTTCTTAATCTCATAATCCTCACCAGCACGAACAATTAAAATACGCCCCGACATACCCAGGTGAATAATTAAATTTTGATCATCATCCAACACAATAATAATATACTTCGCTCGACGGTATAATTGCGTGACATTGCGCCCCTCTAGGCGCTGTCTCATTTTATCAGGGAATGGCACGCGTAAATTTGGGCGGCGCTGATCAACTTCTGCAATTGTCGCGTCTAACATAAAGGGCGTCAGCCCCTTCATCACTGTTTCTACTTCGGGTAATTCAGGCATAGAACTATACTTACTTCATCCGCTTCCAAACAACAATCTCTTGTTGCACCTTATTTAGAACCGCATGTTGATTGGGGGTGAATACTTTTGCCGCACGGCTGGCCTCACGGGTGGGGCGCGTCCAAATAATATTATCACCATGCTTAGCCGCCATCACAGGAAACGGCGAAGCTGTTAGCTTACGGGAATTAATGCGTTTCCCCTTAATTGACTTAGGCGGCTTAAATTTTCGGTCTGGCGTAAAATATAATATATCCCCGCGCTTACTAAACGTTCCTTCTGAATATAGACGTTGGCCATTTTCACCATCATTGATAAATACAATTCGGTATTTTGAATCTCGCCCAATACGTAATAAAGCAACACCTGCCTTTGTATTAGCAATCCATTGCCCATCCATAGAACTAAATGAAATTTTTGGCTGACGTGGTTGCGCTTTTAAGGTTGTCAGTGATTGACTGACTTCTTCAATTTTTTTAGGTCGAAGAGATTGTCGCTTTATCTCACCACGCTCAATTTTGCGTTGAATTTCTTTTTGACGATTTTTCTGAGCTTGCTCCACTTGGGCTTCTTCACTAAAGAAATTACTATAAGCAAACCAACCAACACCGACAAAAGCCAACAACCCAACCAGTAAAACAGCAATTCCAATTATATTATGCTTACGTGACATTTTCACGCTTTGGAGACGTCTCTTTTTCCGCGACTTAGATGGATCTTGAGGCGGATTTTTCTGTATATTTTCAAACGTTTGAGGCTGTTCATCGTCCATCTTTCTATTATAGCGCAAAAACCTATAAACCAACAAGAAACTACGTGAAATTTAGCGGTCTTTTCTTTTTTTGCAAAAAAGTTATTGAAATTTTATTACAACGCTGTCATGGTGAAGTTGCATTAAGAAAAGATTTCGGTCTTTGCCAACCTGCGAACTTGCGTAAGGTGGCTTTCTTGTTTCAATGGCTCAGGCGTGTAAACACGCTACGCTGCTAAAACTAGAAAATGTGGTCAGATAACGACAATGGTACAAGTCATTTATTCTACCCATTAAATACACATCTTTTCTTATGCGTTTAACTTTAACGTATAGGAGATAATAATGTTACAAAATCACTTTCGAATTGACTTACTTTTTGAAGAAGGAAGCACCCAACGATATTGCATAACCGATAATTGTTCAGGAAAAGTTGTCGCAACTTTCAACCCTGATCAAATACAGGACAATGTTGACGGAAAAAAAATCTTAGAAACCTTTAAAAATATTTTCCATGAACCTGCAAGCGATGATCAAGGGATCTTTATCTCCTACGCCACCGCGAAAAACAGAACATTAGATGTTCTGGCACCACGATAGAAAGGGGGATATAAATCATGAGCATTACACAAAACCAAAAAACGACGATTGAAGAGTTAATCGGCTTTGACACCACTAGCGTCAATTCCAACCTTGATCTCATTACTTATGTTACAAACAGGCTAGATGGGTTAGGCGCCCACTTAACGCTAGATCATAGCCCCGATAAAACCAAAGCAAACTTGCTAACCACTATTGGTCCTAAAGATCAAGCGGGCGGCATTATCTTATCGGGACACACAGATACCGTGCCTGTAGCTGGACAAAATTGGTCAACAGACCCCTATAAGATAGCGGAAAGTCAGGGGCGGTTATATGCTCGCGGCAGTGCTGATATGAAAGTATTTTGCGCTTTAGCTCTCGCTCAGTTTGAACATATTGCCAAGGAACATGCAGGTCAGCTACAACGCCCCCTATCCCTTGTTCTAACTTATGATGAAGAAGTAGGTTGTATCGGTGCGCAAAATTTAATTGATACGCATGGTGATCTTTTGGCAAAACCAGAGTTGGTCTTGGTTGGTGAACCCACAAGTTTACGGGCTGTCAGCGCGAATAAAGGAATCAGATGTTTTGAAGCACACGCCAAAGGACATGGCTGTCACTCCAGCTCTCCTGATAAAGGCATCAACGCCATTCGTTATAATGCAAAGCTTGTCGATTTCGTTTACCGCGTCGGTGATGAATTAAAAAAGAATGGCGTCAAAGATATCCGTTTTGATCCCGCTTACTCCACCGTTAATGTAGGGACAATAAACGGGGGAAGCGCTATCAATGTTGTAGCAGATGAATGTGTCTTTACTTTCGAAACCCGCCCTGTTCCTGGCGACACAGGTGAAACATTAGTGACACGAGTCATTAAGCAACAGGCACAAATTGAACAGGCCTTTGCTGACGCCTCAAAGGGGTCAGGCTTATCTTTAAATTTAGACCTAAGAGAATATGTGTCAGTCCCCGCCTTCAACGGCGACGAAAACCACACAGGATCACGATTTCTCATCAGTTTGCTTGCTGATAAGAACGTTCTCGTCGCCCCTTTCTGTACCGAAGCTGGTGTCTATCAAAAAGCAGGTTGGAACACAATCGTCTGTGGCCCTGGTAGTATAGACCAAGCGCATCAACCCGATGAGTTCATCGAACTAGACCAAGTTAAACGCGGCGCTAACCTCATAGAACGCGTCACACAAAGATGCCTAACCGCAGCTTAAGAAAGGAATAAAATACTATGTTACCTAATAGCTACCTTAACAACTTACCTGACAGCATGAGCTTTGCTCCAATTAGAGCCTTAGCATGTTGGTGGAGAATTGCTACGTGTAAAAATACAGAGACTAATGATAAAGATGATCCTAAGCCCTCTACCAAAGCAGGCTTTACCAGAGAATCTTTAAAGTCAATTTGCCCAACAATGGATGATGATTTAATTGATATTATTTTTGAAGACATCAAAAGCCATGAAGAAAAAAATGGTGACAGTTTAAACACATTACTAAAACGCATTGAAGAAAAGGAAGTCAATAAAGCAACCCCAACTTCTTCACAACCATAAAAAAAGGCCAGAGAAATGACTCTGGCCTTTTAAAATTCTTTATTGAGTTACAATGTTAACCTTTTTTTGTGATCTGACTAGGCAGATGAGGCGAAATCTAACGACGTCAGGCGCAAAAATATTACATCATGCCAGGCATTCCGCCCATTCCACCCATACCGCCCATATCTGGCATACCACCGCCAGCTGAACCTTCATCTTCAACATCAGTAACAACTGCTTCTGTTGTGATCATTAGACCCGCAACTGATGCAGCATCTTGTAATGCAATACGCACCACTTTCACTGGGTCAATGATACCGGCTTTAACAAGGTCAGTATAATTATCGTTTTGAGCGTCAAAACCAAAATCATTGCTTTTTTGATCAAGCAATTTACCAACGATGATTGAACCTTCGCTACCTGCATTTTCAACGATCTGACGAATAGGTGCTTGAAGCGCACGACGGATAATTTCAACACCAACTGCTTGGTCTTCATTATCTGTCTTTAGGCCGTCTAGTGATTTTGTTGAATAAAGAAGCGCAGTACCACCACCGGCAATAATACCTTCTTCAACAGCAGCACGTGTTGCGTGCATTGCATCATCAACGCGATCTTTACGCTCTTTCACTTCAACTTCAGTCGCACCACCGATACGAAGAACAGCAACACCACCTGACAATTTAGCCAGACGCTCTTGCAATTTCTCTTTATCGTAATCAGAAGTCGTTCCTTCGATCTGCGCACGAATTTGTGCAACACGCGCATCGATATCACCTTTAGCACCAGCACCATCAACAATGATTGTTTCATCTTTAGTGATTTGAACTTTCTTCGCAGTACCAAGCATATCAAGAGATACATTCTCAAGCTTAACGCCTAACTCTTCTGAAACAACTTGACCTTTTGTCAAGATAGCCATGTCTTCGATCATTGCCTTACGACGATCACCAAACCCAGGAGCCTTAACAGCCGCAACTTTCAATCCACCGCGAAGTTTATTAACAACAAGAGTTGCTAACGCTTCACCTTCAATGTCTTCAGCCACAATCAATAATGGACGACCTGATTGAACAACTGCTTCCAATACAGGAACAATTGCTTGCAAGTTACCAAGTTTTGAATCGCTGAACAGAATGAATGGATTATCAAGTTCACAAGTCATTTTCTCTGAGTTCGTGATGAAGTATGGTGATAAGTAACCACGGTCAAACTGCATACCTTCAACAACTTCAAGCTCGTTGTGTAAAGATTTTGCTTCTTCAACAGTGATAACACCTTCGTTACCAACTTTTTCCATTGCTTCAGCAAGCATTTCACCAATTTCAGCATCACCATTCGCAGAAATAGTTCCTACTTGTTTGATTTGCTCGTTGGTTTTAACTTCCTTAGCACGTTTTTGAAGGTCTTCAACAACAGCCGCAACGGCCTTGTCTACACCACGTTTTAAGTCCATTGGGTTACGTCCAGCAGATACAGCCTTCATGCCTTCGCGAGCAATCGCTTGTGCTAAAACAGTCGCAGTCGTTGTACCGTCACCAGCATGCTCAACGGCTTTTGAAGCCACTTCGCGAATAAGCTGAGCGCCAATATTCTGACGTGGGTTTTTCAATTCAATTTCTTTCGCAACAGATACACCATCTTTTGTTGTACGTGGCGCACCATAAGATTTTTGAATTACAACATTACGGCCTTTAGGACCCAATGTTACTTTCACAGCGTTGGCAATAATATCAACGCCTTTCATCATTTCATCACGGCAATCTTCGTGAAATCTTACATCTTTAGCTGACATAGTTAGTTCCTTTTTTGTTTTGCCCTCAGGGTCGCAAGCGACCTACGGGGCGAGTTAATTTAGTTTTAATATTAAGTAGAACTTAAGCATGGATTTTTTATTTGGGGCAGGCGCTAGAAGCGAAGCTTAGGAAACCTATGTGAGCGACGACGCAACGCACACCAAATGAAAAAAACAGGCTTAAGCGGCGATTACGCCTATTAGGTCTGATTCATTCATAACCATCAGCTCTTCGCCATCGATAGTTACTTCTGTGCCAGCCCATTTTGAGAAAATAACAACGTCACCTTCTTTAACGGCTAGTGCACGAACGTCACCATTATCGTTAACGTGGCCTGTACCGACGGCAACAATTTCACCTTTGATTGGTTTTTCTTTCGCTGAATCTGGAATAATAATTCCACCAGCGGTTTTTTCTTCTTGCTCTATGCGACGCAAGAGAACTCGATCATGTAATGGACGAAATTTCATCTTTTTATCTCCTTAAGATATTGATTCTATTAAATTTCTAGTACCTCATTATGAGCATACTAGCACTCCCATTACGGAGAGTGCTTGTTGTTATAGCACCCTCATTCATAAAAATTCAAGATATTTTTAAGATTCCCTAACTGTTACTGGAATTGCCTTAGAGGGATAAAAATAGTGACGTTAAATGATTTGTAATAATTTTTATGGTATAATTTAAAAATGAGCGATTTAGAGCTTCAAATGAATGGTTTTAGACTCACAACGGCACAGATTTTCTATCATTTGCCAGATAACCCCGCTTTGCTTCAGGAATATCTCTGGCAAAAGCTTGATTTAGCGCCGAAATTCCCAGAACTCACCCAATTTCTACAATTTTGGACAAATGAGCTGGACGGCAAACTTCACTCAGTCTACGTCGCCAAAAAAGAGCTAATCTCCCCTGCTGACCTCGAAATCATCGACACAGAATTCACCTTACAGTAATTCCATAAAATTTACTTGACCCTTATGTCTATAGATAAGGCTTATGCCTAAATTAAAACCAAGACGGTCACCTCGACGTATCAACGCCAAATTTGCTGTAGCAGGTCACAGACCGCCTACAACAAATGGTAGGCACTCAGGTGAAAAAGGAGCTTCTAAGCCACATCATTATATATCTATAGCTAAAGACCTTAGAGTACACGATAGGCGACCAGGTGAAGCGCTTGAAGCATTAAAAAGGGGTGTTGAAAAATTTCCAGAAGATGCTCTCCTATGCTCCACATTGGGAAAAAGCTATTTTTTCTTAGATCAAATTCCAGAAGCTATAAATTCATTAGAAACATCACTTGAATTAAATCCTGATGACCAAAAAACACAAGAGCTTTTGCAAAGGGCAAAGCGTGTAGTCGCCTCTATAGAATTCTCGACACCCGAAGAATGTGAAGCGACAGCAAAACGCTATAAGTTAATTGGCGCACGTGAAGCAAGTCTTTTTCTATTAGAAAAAGGCACAATAATTTTTCCAGACTATCAGCCATTATGGCTTCAATTCGGCCAGAGCTTAATATTTGCTAATAGGCGTGATGAAGCAGCCACAGCTATAGATATAGCACTAGATCTAGATCCAGAAGATAGCGCCGCGATAAGAGCTAAAGCATTTTTAGAAAAGCCAACTGCAAACAACTTAGAATCAACAACTAGCGCTGTTCCAACTGGCAACCCAAGATGCGGTTAGTCACAAAAGACACTTTATTAATTCAATAAAATATATTTATAGGTAGAACCCATGAGCAAAAAACATCCAAAAAGAACTCGAGCCAGATCAACTTTTCACGAAGCAGGTAAGCACGCGTCAGTATCTGAAGATATGGCCGAATTTGTCAAAAGAGCATCTCACCCTACAAAATTAATGAGAAGAGCACATCAGTTAGAGGATGCTGGATATTTAAGAGAAGCCAACGAATTATTCAGTGCTACTGCTACTAAATTTTCTGGTAATTCTATGGCTTGGTTTCAGACTGCCAGAACACATTATGATTTAACTGAAATGCCACAAGCATTCGAAGCAATTGAAAAATCTTTAAAAATTACTCCAGATGTTATTGGCTCCCTTAACTTACGCTCCAAAATTGAAAAACATTTAAATCAGAGTATGGCAGCTACACCAGAAAGTTATATGGAACAAGCTCAAACATTACGATTGAGCGGAGCAAAATCTGCTAACCTTCGTTTACTACAACAAGCAACAACAGAATTTGATCAGCATGGACCTCTATGGGCTGAACTTGGAAGAAGCTATTTATTTAATGGGATGTCTAAAGAGGCCGTTAGTGCATGTGACAAAGCACTTGGTATAGATGAAAATAATAGGTCAGCAATTGCTACGCGAAAACTAGCTATCGGTTTAGCCCCTGCTGTTCCAACGGGTAACCCAAGATGTGGTTAAACGTTAAAACAACTGAACATAGTTATCTTTGATCCATAAAGCTTGGTCATCATTTAATCCAATAACTTTTATATCCGCCTTTATTTTCTTAATTTCGGCATGCGCCTGCTCAGAAAATTTTTCTTGATCCATATGGGGCATAATTAGAAAATCAACTAATCTCAAGCCAGAATAATCCGTTAACTCAGCCTTTGCTGGGTCATCTAAACTACCAATAAAACTAATATCAGGGCCCGTCACAATAGAGCCAGCGCTTGAGCCGAAATAAATACCTCCACCCGCAAAAAATCCTTTGAGAATTTAACCAAAGCCAATTTTTTTCATACACGCCAACAGATGGTAAGTATTACCACCCGTTACATATAAAACATCTTTTCCTTTAAGCGCATTTACTAATGCTTCTGATGTTGCATCTTTAATATCAAATTCGGTAAAGCTTTTTACGCGGGTCTTAACATTGTCCAACTCAGGCGTTAACCATCTTTCATAACCTTCCTACACATAAGCAGCAGTAGGAATACACAGAACATTCATCTCACTTAAATCATCACCAAAAACAAGCGGAAGTTTAGCGCCAAAATGTTCCATTGTTGAGGTAAGAAGAAGTTTCAATCTATCTCCGTCCCACCACCAAGGGTGACTTTCAGGCCGTCTAATTCTTCGCTCATAATAATCTGGCAACTCAGTCGTGAATTATCACGCACGTCGATAGCTTCATCCAACATATCTTCTTCGTCATCACGCATCGCGTGGAGCTTATCAACCCAAGCCCCATCAACATAGACATGACACGTCGCACAGCAACACGCACCGCCACACTCCGCCTTAATAGTCAGGCCGTAATCCTTGATAATTTCCATCACGCGCCAGCCCTCAAGACCTTCCAGCGTATGCTCTTTACCATCCTGATCTGTGACATGAATTTGCATGATTAGTTTTTATTCTTTTTTGCCGCTTCTCTTGGGTCACTCAACCCAAAAATCTCCAATAGCGCATAGGCTATCCCAGCAGTAATAAATAAGTTTTTGAGCGAGTCAAAAATCACCCGAATAACCGCCACTGAATTCTCAGTGATAACAGGCAACGCTTCCTGTGTTGAATCCACCCCTGCTGATTCCAAAATAGTAGATGTGATAAGTTGCATCAGCATTTTTGCAGGCACAATACACACCAACCAAAGACCAATTAAATAAAACGTCATGGGCAATTTTTTAAACTGATGTAAGTATAGTTTAGGATTCATGTTCACCGCTAACGGCACATAAAACCAAACAAACTTAAATCCAAAAAACGCCGTCAGTAGCACTATGAAAGCAATACCCGCAGTCGCAGGATCTGCTTGCTCTGGATCAATATCCAGCGGTACAAAAATTCTAAAGAAAGTAAAGAAAGACACAATCACCATGTTAATCAACACAAAGCTAACCATACCGCTTAAAATACCCCGCGCACGGTTATTCAAACTCACGGCATCCGCCTTATCATCACCCGTCAACTGAAACGGCCAGCGATTGCCCAAAATCACCAAACGCACCAAATGCGCCAGCATCCACCCTTCTGCAAAATAAGCAGGAAGCATAATTAACGTGATTTGAAGCAAATTGCCGTCTTCTGCAAATCTCACCACGGCCAGTACGCAAATAATCTTAAGTAGGATCGGCACCATCGCCATGCGCGCTAAATACGTACGCTCCTCCCAAATGGTGGTGTACGCTTTTCCCGCTGCAACAGTGATATCAAATTGTGCCATGCGCTAATTTTAAGCAGCTTTCTCGCCAACACCAAGCTTTTCTTGGAGCGATGATGAGGATGTTGTGTATTGAAACCGTAATTTCTTATCTGGAAATACAATACGGAACGCCTCTTGCGCCATCAGCGCGCTTTCATGGAACCCAGACAGAATTAACTTTAATTTACCAGGATAAGTATTAATATCACCAATACTGAAAATCCCCGCCTCACTCGTCTGAAATTTCTCCGTATCAACAGGGATTAAGTTCTCATGCAAATTAAGCCCAAAATTGGCAATCGGCCCCAACTTCATCGTTAACCCATAAAACGCCAACAACGTATCACATTCAATTCTGTACGCCTCTTCGCCTTTGCGTTGAGCCGTCACCGCTTCCAATTGACCATTTGACCCATGAAGCTCAATAATATTCGCCACATGTAAATCCATTTTTTTATCAGCGATCAACTGATGCATCTTGCTCACGCTATCAGGCGCGGCACGGAAATTATCACGGCGATGGATAAGCGCCATAGACTTAGCAATTGGTTGCAAATTATTCGTCCAATCCAGCGCCGAGTCACCGCCCCCCGCTATCAGAATATTTTTACCCTCAAACTGCTCCCGCTTACGCACCGCATAAAAAACAGACTTGCCTTCATACTCTTCTAAATTCGGAATGCTCGGCTTTTTCGGCATAAACGATCCGCCACCCGCCGCAATCACAATCACAGGTGCGTCCAACGTCACCCCCATATCCGTGGTTAAACGCCAATGGCCATTCTCTAACTTCGTCAGGCTTTCCGCCATTTGATTAAAATGAAAGGTCGGCTCAAACGGTTTAATCTGCGCCATTAAATTATCCGTCAGCTCTTGCCCAGAAATCTCTGGAAAGCCCGGAATATCGTAAATGGGCTTCTCAGGATACAGCTCCGCACATTGCCCCCCAGGGCGATCCAAGATATCGACCAAATGCGCCTTCATATCCAGCAAGCCCAGCTCAAACACAGCAAAAAGCCCCACAGGCCCCGCCCCAATAATAATCACATCTGTTTCAAAATTTTGCTCATCACTCATAATGGAATTAGCTTTAGCGGTTATTATTTAAAATTTCAAGATTATAGACTAATGATTGTGAATTCTTTTTTAACATTTATAATAGCCAAATATAGCTTAATAATTTTAAAAGTTTGAAATGGATATTACCAAAGAACAATTAAATAATGAATTTTTAAAGAAAATGGGCACTGAGGCTTCTTCTTTACTTGTTTCTGCTAATTATAAGACTTTAGTCAATCGTTTTGGTTATGCTTTAAGCCATAACAGAGAACCAGAAGATGCATTTCATGCCGATATCACTGAAATTTTAGAAGAATTAAAAACTGAAATATCAAGTTACTCTCTAAAATCCGTAGATGTAGGATATTTTGATGTCAATAATATTAACATAACATCGATAATTGGATGTGAATTGGTAAGCACAGAATCTAAAAAAGGAATTTTATTAGATCTAATTGTCACTGGTAAAAAAGGAATTTTTATTAATAGACAAGGTAATTACTCTATAACGATTGAAGGCATTAGTATTGTTCATACCCCAATATAGGAAAATAAACCTATAAACACAAGCCTGTTTATGCTAAATTACCCTATGATTTACGATCGAGAAAAACAGCACGCCCTCTGTAACAGGTTCACCCCCAAAAACGAACTAATGGATAAACCATTGAAAAGCAATAAAATGCCTGTCATAAAATGCCCAAACGCAGAACGAACTAATGGATTTAGCTTAGAATGAGTAAACAACACCCCACAATAGTCATTAACTGGCTCTTCCTATCTGCCTTCATGGTGTTTGCGATGGCGATCATCGGCGCAATTACGCGCCTCACCGAAAGCGGTTTGTCTATGGTTGAATGGCGTCCCCTCATCGGTATGCTCCCCCCATTAAATGCGGAGGAATGGACACGCGTTTTCACCCTCTACCAACAAAGTCCCGAATATCAAAAAATTAATGCGGGCATGTCGCTAGAGGAATTTAAGAACATCTTTTTCTGGGAATGGTTCCACCGCGTTTGGGGTCGTATGATCGGATTGGTTTACGCCCTCCCCCTAATCTATTTCTGGATCGCCAAAAAAATTCCTGATGGCTATAAGCTAAAATTATTCATCGGATTATTACTTGGCGCATCCCAAGGATTAATGGGTTGGTACATGGTACAAAGTGGTTTAGTCGATCGCCCAAGCGTCAGCCATTTTCGCCTATCCGCACATCTGAGCCTCGCCGCCGTCATTTTCTGCTACCTATTATGGCTTGCCTTTAGTTTGAAAAATGTGGCCGCTGAGAAATCTAGATTTTGTCTGAAACGCCACGGCTGGATTGCGTTTACGGTGACCTTCATCACCGTCATCTGGGGCGCATATGTCGCAGGATTAAACGCAGGATTGGTCTATAACACATGGCCTTTAATGGGCGATAAACTAATCCCATCCGAGCTGAACAGCCTCACCAGTATTTTATTCGACCCCGTCGCCGTTCAATTTTTTCACAGATGGATAGCCATTTTTGCAGCGTTCTTTGTCCTAACCTTCGCCATACGGGTAAAAAATTTTCCACTAGCCGGAATGGTTCTACTCCAAGTAGCTTTAGGTATTTCAACCCTAATCAGCATGGTCTGGATCCCGCTCGCCGCCCTCCACCAAGCCGGCGCATTTGTGCTTTTAGGATTACTAATCCAAACCCTAAACAAACTCCACAACACGCCCTATGTCTGTAAGAAAAGATAACAACTCATGATTAGAAAATTATATTTAGTATTATTTATTTTAGGATTATTAGTTAGCCCGCAACAGGTAAAAGCTAAAGCTGTCAAAGATAAGCGCTACATATGTAATGAATTTTACAGTGATGTAGATAAAATATTTTTTGCTTACGAAGAAAAACTGCCTTTTTCAGAGATAGTTGATTGGGATTATGTAGTTCAGACAATAATGAACAAATATAAACCATATTTAGAAGAAGAAAATATTTCTTTTGAATACACAACAAAATCTAGAGAAGAAATCCATGCAGAACATAAACAAGCTTTATATTTCAAACAAAGCTATTCTTTTGCAGATAAATCCGCATTTTCACTTAGTCTGGGAACAGATCAAATGATTACATGGCTTACAGTGTATAGCTATAACACTTCAGAGGGGTCTGGATTTATTATTGGTCCACTGTCAAAAGATACAATAGACCCCAAAATGAGGTTAGCTGGATCTAACCAAAGAAGCTGGGAAAATAACATATGTGGCGTTCTTGAATTTACCGCAAAGAAAAAATGTGTAAATAAGCCCTATAACAGAATTCAGTTAGAGCCAGTTACAGAGCAATGTATAGCCAAGGAAAAAGACACGGTTTTTGAAGACTATTTAGAGTTTTTACAAAAAAAAGAAAATAATGAAAATGCTAATTAAGCTTCATACGCCAGCACACTATCAACGCCTTTGGTTACGGCATGAACATGACCGACAACCATCGGCATCATATGATCGGCATAGAAATTAGCGGTGTTAATTTTCTCTTCCAAGAATTTCACATCGCTATGGCCTTGGTTAATTAATTGCTTCGCCACCATCATCGACCGTGCCATCATCACCCCACCAGCCATGAGTACAAAGGCACGTTGATACGGCACGGAACTAGCCGCGATATGCTCAAGCGCTTGGCTCTTCGCCTGTGTTCCAACCCAATTTGTTGCCTCAGCCACGGCATTGATAGCTTGATCGAGCGCATGACGCATCGGCAAAATATCCTTATGACCAACGGCGTCCAAATCACGCAAAACACCATCTGCCTCAGCCAAATATGCTTTCACAGCAGCGCCTTCATCACGAATAATTTTGCGGAACATCAAATCTGCCGCTTGAATACCATTCGTTCCTTCATAGATCGGCAAGATACGGGCATCGCGGTAATATTGCGCCGCCCCTGTTTCCTCAACAAAGCCCATACCACCATGCACTTGCACACCAGTAGAGGTCACGTCCAACGACATATCTGTCCCGCCTGATTTAACAATTGGCGTAAGCAAATCAACTTTTGCTTGAGCATCTTTATCACCAAGATTTGCAAGATCAAGCGCAAGGGCTGCTTCATAAGTCAATGCACGACAAGCCTCAATTTGTGCCTTCATCGAAAGCAACATACGTTTTACATCAGCATGCTCAGCAATCGCAACTTTCGATTTTTTGTCCTTGAGTGAAACACCTTGAACACGATCTTTGGCGTAATGAACGGCGTGTTGATAAGACCGTTCCGCAACAGCAACGCCCTGAAGCCCAACACTCAAACGAGCATTATTCATCATCGTGAACATGTATTTCAGTCCTTCATTTTCCGCACCAACCAAGTAGCCAATCGCGCCACCTTTATCGCCAAATTGCATGGTACAAGTGGGCGACGCGTTAATGCCTAATTTATGCTCTATCCCAGTACAGATAACGTCATTACGCGTGCCATCTTCCAAAAACTTCGGGACGATAAAGAGTGAAATTCCTTTCACTCCTTCTGGTGCATCGGGCGTACGGGCCAGCACTAAATGAATAATATTATCGGTAAAATCATGTTCACCATAAGTGATATAAATCTTCTGACCAGAAATTTTATAACTACCATCATCTTGTGGTTCAGCTTTTGATTGAATGGCAGATAAATCAGATCCTGCTTGAGGTTCTGTTAAGTTCATTGTCCCTGTCCACTCACCTGAAATTAATTTTTCAAGGTAGTAAGATTTTTGTTCATCAGACCCATGTGCCTCAATCGCTTCAATGGCACCTTGATTTAATAGCGGGCATAAACCGAAAGACATATTTGCGCCTTGCCACATTTCTTGCAGAGGAAAAGCCAGTAGCCACGGCAGACCCTGTCCGCCATGTTCAGGATCAAATGGCACAGCATTCCAGCCACCCTCTTTATATTCATTATAAGCTTCCTTGAAACCATCGGCCGTCGTCAGTTCACCATCATTTAATTGACAACCCTGTTGATCACCAGAATGATTAATGGGTGCCAAAACATTGGACGCCAATTTAGAGGCAGGTTCTAAAATACTGCCGACCATATCCATGTCCAATTTCCCCAAATCAGGATGTTCAGGCAATTTATCTAATCCCACCACATGCTCGAGTAAAAAAGCCATATCTTTGAGAGGAGGCGTGTAATCAGACATTTTGAGAACCTTATCTTGAGGAATTAGAATTTTGAAAAACCAGTATAAATCATCCATAAGCCCCTGAAAACACAAACATGTAGGCAAACTGGCACGGCATTTGAAATATATATTACTAGAACAATAGATTTAAAGTTAAGGAAATCATGGTTAATCCATTAAATTCATTACAAAACAACCACTTAGCGCAATTGACCCAAAATGCGCCAAAGGGCGTGATGCAGGCAATTCAGACCGCTAGCACCAAAACAGGGGTTAATTTTACCTATTTGGTCGAAAAAGCAGCAGCTGAAAGCAATTTTGACGCAAGCGCAAAAGCCAAAACCAGCTCAGCCACAGGATTATTTCAATTCATCGAAAGCACGTGGATGGACATGATTGACCGCCACGGTGCAAAACACGGCATATCCCCCGATCAAGACCGCCAAACATTGTTAAATTTACGCAAAGACCCAAAAATCGCGTCCCTTATGGCCGCTGAATTTGCAGAAGGCAACAAAGCCCATTTAGAGAAAACCGTTGGTGGTAATATTGGAAACACAGAAATGTATTTTGCGCATTTCATGGGTGCAGGTGGCGCCAGCGCATTTTTAAATCAATTAAAAGAAAACCCTTTGGCCGTTGGTGCAGATTTATTCCCTGCAGAGGCACGCGCAAACCGCAATGTATTTTACGACAGAGACGCAGGTAAGCCAAAATCATTACAAGAAATTTATAGTTTCTTTGATAAAAAATTCGATAGTAACGGAACAAAAACTTTAGCGCATAAGCCAACAGATGATGCTGGCGCTATTCGTAAAGGCTATCAACATATTACACCATCACTGAAACAGCCAACAGAAATTATTGCAATGCAGAAATACAATGCGATGAATTCTCTCTACCAATTAGAGAGTCAGTTGGATGCATTTTTTAGTACACCAACGCAAAGTTTTTCTGGCGCATTTCCAACATCATTATACGGCAACTTATCGAGTGAAAGTGCGTTATTGCTATCTTTATTTAACGATTAAATTTAGCCTTGTGCGGCACGTGATAGACGGTCGTTAATTGCTATACCCAAGCCCTGACCAGGGATAGACATCACTGCAATCCCTTTATTTTCAGGCATATCCAGATCACGGAGCATGGTAAATAAGTTACTTGCGGCTTCCGTTAGATCACTTTCTTCACTTAAATTACGACAGGCTGTATCGGTTAAATCCTTGGCACTGCCGCCACCACGAATACCCATAAATTTTGTTGAACCAAAAGCGAGTAATGCCTCCCCTTTTTCAAGATCAACTGCATTAAGACGTACTGGAATTGACGGTGCGTAATGTTTTAAAATTTGTCCTGGTGATTTCACTTGATCTTTACTGGCATCTTTATGACCTAGATCATAATCAACCTTACCAAGATAAGGTTCTAAATCCTCAGCCGTAAAAACGCCCGGTCTTAAAATAATAGGCACATCACCACTTAAATCAAGCACGGTTGATTCCAACCCCACATCACAAGCACCAGCGGCCAAAATGAATGGCGCATTATCACCTAAGCTTTTTGCAACATGGCGCGGTGTGGTGGCACTTGGCTCACCTGATGAATTGGCACTCGGGGCTGCAATAGGTACAGCTGATTTTTTAATTAATGCCAGTGCAACTTTATGAGCAGGAATACGGATCGCGATTGTCGGCAAGCCTGCGCTCACCAAATCGCTAATGCCTGCAGTATCCAATTTTGGTAAAATAAGCGTCAAAGGCCCTGGCCAAAATTCATCCGCCAGTCCAAGCGCACGTGCGTCCATTTTCACAATTTTTTGCGCACTTGCGACATCAGCCACGTGGACAATCAGAGGATTAAAGGAAGGACGCTTTTTCGCCGCGAATATCCGCGCGACAGCCTGCCCGTCAAGGGCATTTGCACCAAGCCCATAAACGGTCTCCGTCGGTAGGGCAACCAAGCCTCCATCCTGAATAATCTGGGCGGCTTCGGCGATTGTTGCTTCATTGGCTGTTTTAATAATGCTCATAAAGCCTATAAAACACTTTTTTTGCGTATGGGAAAAGAATTTCTTTTAAAATAAGGACTTAAGCTGTAACTTTGTAGCTGTTATTTCTAACAACCAACCATAAGAGATTTATTATGCCCGTTATTATTTCCATGGCTCTTGCTGTTATTATTTGGAGCTTATACCCCCTCGCCGCGGCAATAGGACTAGAACAAATGGGTAGTTTAGAGATGATCATTATTGTTTATTTCTTTTCCGGATTGGGTGCAATTTTAATGGGCACCTATTATCTCTACAAAGAAAAAAAACTAACAAAAACTATTACCATTCAAAAAGAAATAGATTTAAATGGCTATGCTGTCGCTTTTATTAGCGGTCTTTCAGGTGTTTTATGCCATAGCTTTTTTATTGTGTCTTTAACGCTCGCGCACAAAGGCGGAGTTTCTGTATTATATGAATCATGGCCTGTCATTGCCGTGATCGCCACACCTTTTTTAATGCGTAAGCGTTGGAAAGAGGTCAGCTTTAAAGAATTTTTAATCAGTGTCATTGCATTAGTTGGTGTTGCTATCATTGTACTCTCAGATAGCGATTTAAAATCTAACCCAGATAGCATTAAGAAATTTGATATGATTGTTTTAGGCGGTTATATTCTAGCCTTTGCAGGTGGTTATATGTGCGCCATTTTAGTCGTGACCAAAGCCCGTTATTCAGAATATTTTAATTCTCTAAACGATGATATTGCCTCCACTATGGTTAGTGAGATTGTCAGTCGATCTATAAGTATGCTTTTAATGCTCATTGCTTTTTTCGTTCTAAAAGACGATCTAGATTTTTCTAACATTCACTGGTGGTCAGCATTTTATATCGGCTTTGTTGTGTTTGTTGTAGGGGGCGCGTTATATACGTTTGGACTGCTAAAAGCCACAAGCCCAACTATTCATATCATCTATTATTTCGTACCAATTTTAGCCGTTATATGGCTTTACTTCGCGGGCGAAGCAACCCTCAATTGGGGTCTTGCGATGGGCGGTATTATTATCTTTATCTGTAATATTTACTTACTTCTAATGAGCCGCAAAGCCAAGATATCAGAAGCCATCATTTAAGCCTCATGACGATACAACGATCCGCCTGCCATTGGTTTAGGGACGGAGGTTGTTGAGGGGACGCTTAACGGTAGTCCAAGTACTGAACGTACAGCCAGATAAGCAAACCCTTCTGCCTCAATCGCATCGCCGTTAAATCCTAGCGCCTCAATTGGTTTAATAATAGCCGACGGTAATTTTATCTGTAGCCATTCAATCAACGTCTTATTATGACGACCGCCGCCACAGATAAACCAACGTAGAGGAATCTCTGGCATATGATCAATTGATTCAACCAAAGATGCCACGGTGAAGGCTGTTAAAGTCGCCACACCATCTTCTAAAGACAACTCTTTCAAGTCATCTAAAATATTCCATTGATCACGGTCTAATGATTTAGGCGGTAGGCGTTTAAAATAATCAGCACGCATCCATTTGGCCAATAACGCATCATGTACTTCGCCTTTTGCAGCGATACGTCCATCTTCATCACAACGCATTTTTGTCCCTTGTGAGACAAGATCATCGATCATCGCATTACCTGGCCCTGTATCAAACGCCAGAATATCTTCCGCGCCCTCACCTAACCATGTCACATTTGAAACACCACCAATATTTACAACGGCGATTGGCCCTTGTTGATTACTCATTAAGGCCTGATGGTATAGCGGAATTAACGGTGCGCCTTCGCCCCCTGCCTCTACGTCAGCGCGACGGAAATCATTTACCACGTCAATACCCAGCTCAGCGCTCATCCGTGCACCGTCACCAATTTGAACGGTCACATGGTCTTGAGGTGCATGGTAAATTGTCTGTCCGTGATAACCAATTAGATCTACGTCAGTGCTTTTGAGACCAGACTTAGTGAGCAAAGCTTTTACTGCCTCTATATGGCGATCTGTGGAGAGACCTTCAGCATTTTTAACGGAATTTGAACTACGGTCAAATTGGCCAAAGGCGGCTTTTATCGCCTCACGATCCGTTTCTTCATACTCTAAACTAACGAAATCAAGAGCTTTTAAGTGTTTATGACCGTCAGTTTCGATCAAGGCAGCATCTATACCATCCAACGAAGTTCCAGACATTAAACCAATTACGGTATAGACTTTATGGTCACTCATGCGTATAAATTTCCCTATTATGACTTATAAATCAGATTTCTTAAATATATTAACAGAACGTGGCTTTGTCCACCAGTGTAGTGATTTTGACGCGCTTGATGCCAAGTTAATGGAAGGCGTCCAGAGCGCCTATATTGGTTTTGATGCAACGGCGACCTCCCTGCATATTGGAAACTTAACTGGCATTATGATGCTGAAATGGTTCCAAGAATGTGGGCATAAGCCCATCACGCTTATGGGTGGCGGTACATCCAAAATTGGAGATCCATCATTCAAAGATGAACAACGCAAGTTATTAGATGATGATACGATCAACACCAACATTCAAAAAATTCAGGATACGTGCTTTAAACAATTTCTAAATTACGGCGATGGTGAAACAGATGCGTTAATGGTTAATAATGATGACTGGTTAGCCAATCTACATTATCTAGACTTCTTACGTGATTATGGTCGTCATTTTACAATCAACCGTATGATTAAATTTGATTCAGTGGTTACACGTTTGGAACGTGAAAGCCCACTATCCCTTCTTGAATTCAATTATATGGTTATGCAGGGTTATGACTTTGTTGAGTTGAATAAACGTCACAATGTTATTTTACAAATGGGCGGATCTGATCAATGGGGTAACATCATTAACGGCGTTGATTTGGGACATAAATCCCACCAAATGAAGCTAATGGCCCTAACTGCGCCATTACTGACTACGCCAGATGGTGTTAAAATGGGTAAAACTGTGGGCGGTGCCGTATGGTTGAACGCAGAAATGTTGAGCCCATATGATTATTACCAATATTGGCGTAACGTTGATGACGTTATGGTTGGAACATTGCTTAAACGCTTTACCATGATGCCTATGGATGAAATTGCCAAGTTAGAAGCTTTAGAAGGCCAAGAAATTAACGAAGCCAAAAAAGTTTTAGCCTATGAGGCTACAAAACTTTGTCATGGAGAGAACGCAGCTATTGAAGCAGAAGAAACTGCACAAAAAGTTTTTGAGCAAGGTAGCGTTGGTGATGATTTACCGAGTATTGAAATTGATAAAAGCGCACTTGAAACTGGTGCCAATTTTGTTGATTTGTTTATTCAATTAGGATTAGCAGAATCAAAAGGTGAAGTAAAACGCCTCATCAAAGGTGGTGGCGCAAAATATAATGATAAATCAGTTACCAGTCTTGATTTAATTTTGACGGCGAATGATTTAACGGATGATGGTTACATTAAATTATCATCAGGAAAAAAACGTCATGCGTTAGTGAAGGTTAAGTAAAAACTACTTTTCTTTCTCTTTTTTCTCTAATTTTTGCTCAACACTATCTTCAAATAATATTTTTCTAACAAAGCCTGGCGCCAGCACTGACAGAGGGTTTACAACCACTTTAGGATCAGCGGTCATACCTTTTAGGCTATAAGTTGCAGCAAACAGAGCCGTATTTTTACCGCCAATGATCTCACCAATAATCGGCACCTTACTAAGCGCTGTGTTTACATTTGAAATAGGAATAATTGTGCCTGATACATCAACATTATCATCACGTTGATCGACCAGCCCTTCGAATGTAAGACCAACAGCAGAACCTGATGTACGTCCATCTTTTAGGACAAGTAAATTACCCCCATCACGGAAGCGCCATTCAAATTTTGAATTTAGTTTGGTGAAGAAAATTTCATCTTCTTTCATAATATTTTTAACACCTTTGACGCTCATCGCGTCTAACAATTTTGCTAAGACTGGTGCGTTAACAACTTTAAAATCTTGTAAATTTGCGACGCCTGATAAATCACCACGCTCATTACCACGTTTAGGGCGGCCAGCAATTGATAATTTTCCACCACGAATATGTTTATAGATACCCAAGCCCCTTAGCACCGCACCACCATCTTGGGATTCTGACATGAATTGACGCTCACCATTGCCAGCGTTAGGTTTAAAGCGCACATACATAGGGCCTGTGCCTGCTTGCGCATCCATTTCGATATGAGTTGGGTCGGAATCTTTATCTGTTTTTAAATAAAGTTGAACATTTCTAAAGCTTTGATTATTCTTTAAGAACATTTGATCTGCTGTTAAAGAAATCTCCATCGGCAATTCATCATCTTCGGCGTTAACGACTGAAGTAACAGGCTTTTCTACCTGCGATTTTGATTGCTCCGAACTATTCATAAAAGGTAGCGCGTCAAATGCCGTACCTTTCGCAACAATCTTTAAAAGACTGCCTGATATAACTTCAAATTCTGCTGATATATTGGTACGGCCAATATTTAATTTAGGCAAATTACCACGTTTTAAATCTGTTTCTTTTTTAGCATCTTGCGCAAATAACAAGCGCGCATTTTCAAAATTCAAATTTGTTGTTTTAATAGATAGATTATCAATTTCTTTTAGATACTCATTTTCTAAATAAGCTTTTAAGGATAAAGTTCCTTCAATATTTGCTGGCTTGTTATATCTAAACGGTTTGATTGATAATAAGGTCGGTTTTAAATCACCCTTCACATCAATAACGGCTTTTTTATTTTTGGATTTATACGTGAAATCTACAGGTAAATCACCAATCACATAATCATCTAAATTAATACCAAACTTACGTCTTAAAGTGTTATCAGTCTTAAGTTTTCCTGTTATTTTTGTATCAAAATCTTTAGAGGAATCACTGATATTTTCCGCATAATCCAACGTAATAGGATAGCCATTAAATTGACCATTTCCTTTTAAATTAATCATCCCTGCTTTGTAAGATAAATCATAAGGACCCCCAGTTAGGTTCATGCCCTTTACGATATTAGGCAATAAGAGATCATTTACTTTCCCATCAACAACAACAATAACATCTTCTTTTGGTAAGTCTTTCAGAAGTGGGAATTTTAAATCTAAGTTAAATTCTGCTACGCCCTTTGCTTTCGTTCCATCAAAGCCTAATTTCTGTCCCATTAAAATTGGTTCATCAGAAATATAATCAAAGACTGTTTTCAACGGGCCTTTGGCTTTTAAAGTAATATGTGCATCACCATCGCCTGCGACAGATACTTTGTTAAGAATAACTTTTATATCAGAGCCTTTAACATCAGCAATGTTGGCGCGATCACCCATAATTTCTAAACGGTCATCTTTATATGTTCCTGTCGCGTATACATTTGTTGTTGGCATCAGGGTTGAGCTGTACTTAACCGTCATATCCTCAGCCTTAAAACTGGCTTGTGTATCAGCCATGATTAATTTAGGTAGGCTATCCTTGGTATCGCGCTTAATCTCTATATTTGTCGTGGCTAATACATCCACGAAATTACCGTCTTTTAGGCGTTTTGTTAGCCATTTACCTGCAACCGTATCATATTGAGATTTCGGAAATAATTTTACCAAATTATCTGCTGCGAATTTATCTATCGTTAATTTAATAGGTGCCGTTATTTTATTTTTTTGTATGGTTGTTGTTGTCGAAATTTTAAATGGGATATCAGCAATAGTCGCATTTAGTTTTTTAATTTCTAACTGACCTAAATCACGGATAGAGGTTGCTTGAAAAATAAAGTTTTTGATCTCTATTGGTTGATCATATTCTTTAGAGACGATTTGCCCCTGTGGAATACGCAAAATAAGAGAGGCATCTTTTAGTCTT
Source organism: Alphaproteobacteria bacterium (assembly GCA_018608245.1). Classification (GTDB taxonomy): domain Bacteria; phylum Pseudomonadota; class Alphaproteobacteria; order Micavibrionales; family Micavibrionaceae. Next base: position 40,651 of record JABAZY010000008.1, read on the forward strand.
AAATCAGAATCAAAAGCTGTTAGAACCTCCCCTTCTAAAATAAGATTTTGCCCTTGTAATATTCTCAACTCAGGGAAGAAGGTAGAAAACTTAACTGGATTAATACCTTTAATAAATGAGGTAAAGGTTAAGTCTTCTTGTTCTCTACGGTATAGAATATCCGCTTTTAAACTTGCTTGACTTTCTGCTTCATCATCACTGGGCAATACAACATCTAAATCACCCTCAATACCCTCTTTATGACGGCGTAAATTCATATCTGCCAACGCCAAATACCCCTTCTGAGCCTCTGCGTCATTATTATTTTTTTCTGCGGTTATCAGCGCTTTTTTAATACGTATTTCTTTAATAAATGATACAATTTGTGCGTCTTGATAGCTAGGATCTGCAAGCTTTTGAAGAACAGCTTTTATTTGTTCGCGTGTAGATTTAGTCGGCTTAGCAACAGGCTCAGGCTCTTTAGTATCTTCTGTCGAAACTATATATTCTATTTCTAACGGCTCCATGTCTAAATCAAAGAACTCAGCATCCATTTGAACAAAAATTTCTTCCGCTATATTTATTGGTGGTGCTTTAGGAATTTCTTTTTTCTGTTCTGACTCACTAAATAAAGTAATCAATCCTTCTTCACGCGAAAGTGGAATACGCGGGCTGTCAATTATGACTGAAAAATTTAAAAAACGCCCCTCAAAAAAATCACTGCTCAGTAACCCAATCGATACATTATTGAT
>JABAZY010000008.1:41391-47474 GCA_018608245.1 Alphaproteobacteria bacterium
GATTTACTATCTAACTGCTTAACCTGCACGCGCCCTAAATCTAATTGCATAGATGATTTAAAATCTGGCCATGTGAGTAATAATTTATCAAGGGCGACCTGATAATTATTAGCAGGGTCACTAGCCGCATTTTCTATGTGATGTTTAGCAAAGGCTAAATCAATCGGTCCTTGCGACAATCTGATAATCAGCCCCACAAGCGCAAACATGATGATAATTGATAGGATTAATAATGTCCTGACCAAAAATAAGGAAATAGGCTTTAGTAATGACATAAAAGATTTTGACACAGGCAACCCCGAAAATTAAAATTTACACCTATTATTGATACCGATTTATATGTAGTTTGTCAGTCATTATATGTATCTATTTATAAGGAAAGCGAAGATGAGCGACTTAAAGATTGGCGATAAGGCCCCAGATTTTACTCTAGCAACCGACGGTGATGGTGAAATTACGTTATCTGATTTACAAGGTAAAAAAGTTGTTCTCTATTTTTACCCAAAAGATGACACGCCAGGATGTACAAAAGAATCCTGTAGCTTTAATGAAAATTTAAGCGCGTTTAATAAGATTAATACGGACGTTATTGGTATGTCCAAATGCAGTGTTAAAAAGCATAATAAGTTTAAGGAAAAATACGGCCTTAACTTTACGCTCGCCTCAGACGAGGATAACGACACATGTGAACGTTATGGTACTTTCGTTGAGAAAAGCATGTACGGTAAAAAATATATGGGCATTGAGCGTTCAACATTTATTATAAATGAACAAGGTATCATTACGCATATATGGCGTAAGGTAAAAGTCCCTAATCACGTCGAGGAAGTGCTCGACGCAATACAAGAAAATTCAAAAGCAGCCTAAATAATTAAGCTGCTTTTCTTACTACGGAAGCGTCTTTGACCGTTACTGGAACTTCATTTGCAGATAATGGTGCTTTGTTCATATGGTCATGAATATGGCCCATCAAATCATCTGTTTTATCATGGAAGAAATGATTAGCCCCGCTAATAACACGGTGATCAATTTCTATTCCTTTTTGCAAATGTAATTTCTCAACCAATTTTTCAACTGGCTCTTGCGGTACAAGATCATCATTGTCCCCTTGGATAATTAATCCAGAAGAAGGACACGGTGCTAAGAAACTAAAGTCATATAAATTCGCAGGCGGTGCTACAGAAATAAATCCTTCAATTTCAGGACGGCGCATCAAAAGTTGCATACTAATCCAAGCACCGAATGAAAATCCAGCAACCCAAACATAAGGCGCATTTTTGTTTAATTCTTGCATCCAATCCAGCGCAGATGCGGCATCACTTAATTCACCTTCGCCACGATCGTGCATCCCTTGTGAGCGACCAACGCCACGAAAATTAAAGCGTAATGTTGAAAAACCACGAGCAACCATCGCTTGAAACATTAAGTAACTGATTTTATTATTCATCGTTCCACCATGTTCTGGGTTTGGATGAAGAATTAATGCAAGCGGTGCATCAGGAGTTTTTGAGTGGGAATAGCGGCCTTCTAAGCGACCCTCTGGGCCATTAAAAATAATCTCGGGCATGGGTATATCAACCTTCTTTTTAAACTTTTTGTTTTATATGAGCACTTTAGCGCTCTCAGTTTCCATAGACTGAACAATGATTATGTCGTTTATAAAGAACTGATTGGCATTTGTCCAAATATTTCTGATAAGTGATTGATTTCATTGTTGATAATAGGCTACGATCAACCTTATGAGTTTAATTTATCTTGATTATAATGCGACTGCCCCCATCAAACCTGAGATTTTATCTCTGGTCACGCAAGTCATGGGCGACGTTGGCAATGGCTCTTCTGTCCATCGTTTCGGCCAGCGTGCGCGTAAATATATTGAAGATGCCCGCAATCAAATGGCGCAATTGTGCCATGTTACGCCTGAACAGGTCATTTTTACCAGTGGTGCCACAGAGTCTAACAACACTGTATTATCTGGCTATAAAGACAAACGCGTGTTGGTCTCCGCGATTGAGCATCCTGCGGTGCTTCAATCGGCACCCCATGCTGAAATGATCCCTGTCACCAGCGATGGTTTGGTTGATATGGAGGCATATGAAGCCTTGCTGAAGCAATCTCCCACCCCTGCCATAGTGTCTATCATGATGGTGAACAGCGAAACAGGTGTTATTCAGCCTATTAAAAAACTAGCGCAGATGGCGCATGAGGCAGGCGCTCTGTTCCACACCGACGCTGTGCAAGCCGCAGGACGTATTGATATAGACCTTAATGAGCTAGGCGTTGATTTCATGTGTCTATCCGCCCATAAAATGGCGGGTCCTCAAGGCGTAGGGGCTATCATCTTTAAGGAAGGTCAAGATGTCCCCAAATTAATGCAAGGTGGTGGACAAGAGAAAAACTGTCGCGCAGGCACGCACAATACCGCAGGAATTGCTGGTATGGGCTTGGCGGCAAAAATGGCATTAGAAAATATCAAAAGCTATGAAGAAACAATCAAATTACGCGATCATTTAGAAAGCGAAATTCACAAGATATCGAATAAAGCCGTTATTTATGGTGAAAATGCCCCGCGTGTTGGGAATACCTGTAACGTTGGCCTGCCTGACACCCCAGCGCAAACACAAATGATGCAATTAGACTTAGACGGCATTGCGGTTAGCAGTGGATCAGCCTGTTCCAGCGGGTCATTCAAACCCTCCCATGTTTTAACCGCTATGGGCGCTAGCGAGGCTGAGGCCAAAAGTGCCTTGCGTATTTCCATTGGTTGGGCTACCACTGCTGACGAAATTGATCGCTTCCTTGAAGCATGGTCAAAAATTGCCAAAGCAAAAAACTAACGGATTTAATACATGCCTACCATTACCTTCACGTTGAAAGACGGAACAAAACAAGAGATTGATGCACCAAACGGTCTATCCTTAATGGAAGTTGCCGTTAAAGAAGGCATTGAAGCCATTGAAGGTACATGTGGTGGTGGTTTGGCCTGTGCAACGTGTCATTTATACGTACAGCCCGAATTCAAAGACACAACCATGCCTGAAGATGGTGAGATTTCTGAAGAAGAAGAAGACATGCTAGACCTTGCCTTCGACGTACGCCCAGAATCCCGCCTATGTTGCCAAATCATCGTTAATGATGAACTAGACGGGCTTCAAGTAGCTGTGCCAGGTGCCAAGACTGACTGGTAAATTTCTTTAATTTAAGAGCCTTTTGACGGTTTTCCTTGAATTTTTAGGTGTATCTACTGTATAACCCCGATTATGACACAAGAACTTAACTCATTAGGCTTCGCTAAAGCCCCGAAAGACACACGCGTTGTCGTTGCCATGTCTGGTGGCGTCGATAGCTCTGTCACGGCTGCGCTGTTGCATGAGGAAGGCTATGATGTTGTCGGCGTAACCTTGCAACTATATGATCATGGCGCAGCGATTGAGAAAAAAGGCGCGTGCTGTGCGGGACAGGACATTTATGATGCAAAACGCATCGCCGAAGAAAAAGGCTTTCCGCACTACGTTCTCAATTATGAAGATAACTTCCGCGAAAGCGTCATTGATGAATTTGCCGATAGCTACATGAACGGACAAACGCCAATCCCATGCGTACGCTGTAACCAAACGGTTAAATTCAGAGATCTACTAAAAGTCGCCCAAGATTTAAACGCAGACTGCATGGCGACAGGCCATTACATTAAACGTGACATAAATGCAGAGACTGGTAAGGCCGAGCTTCACCGCGCCCAAGATACGGGCAAAGACCAAAGCTATTTCCTTTTTGCGACCACGCAGGAACAGTTAGAATTTTTACGCTTCCCGCTTGGGGCGTGGACAAAAGATGTGACCCGTCAACATGCAGAGCGCTTAGGCTTACTCGTTTGTAACAAACCAGATTCACAAGATATTTGCTTTGTGCCAAATGGCGACTATGCCTCTATCGTTAAAAAAATTAGACCAGAGGCCGAAAAAGTTGGCGATATCATCCATGTAGATGGACACGTACTCGGCCAACATAAAGGCGTTATTCATTACACAATTGGTCAGCGCAAAGGCTTAGGTATTGGTGGCGGACACAATGATAACAACGATCCCTATTATGTTGTACGTGTCGATCCAACGAGCAACCAAGTCATTGTTGGCCCTAAAGAAGCGCTTGCGCGTGACCTGATTATCATTAATGACTGCAACTGGCTACGCGATATTCCCGCGGATGGTTTAGACGTGGACGTTAAATTACGCTCCGTTAGCAAAACATCACCTGCCAAGTTATATTTATCAAATAATGGGCGTGCAGAAATACAGCTAGAGACAGCACAATACGGGATTTCTCCTGGTCAAGCAGCAGTGTGTTACACCACAGGTGAAAATGCAGGACGCGTCATTGGTGGTGGCTGGATTATTGATAGCCAAAACACCAACTTAAAAATAGCAGCCTAGGCTGATTTGTTTCTTGACAGTATGGGGTCATTTAAGCGATAAAACCTCTTCAAAAGCGTGGCGGTATAGCTCAGTGGTTAGAGCAGAGGAATCATAATCCTTGTGTCCGGAGTTCAAATCTCTGTACCGCCACCAATTCTCTTATCTCCTACATTCACTATCAATCATTATAGACCGCATATCCCTTATCTATCAATGGTTATAATTCCACTTGTGATTTTTATTGCTCTTTATTGATCATTTACAACCTGAATATTTGGGGGTAATATTGGGGGTAATAAAAAAACATTGGGGGTAACAGTGAAATTAACCAACACAGCTTGTAAAAATGCACAGCCCAAAGATAAGCAATATAAGCTATTTGATGGTGGTGGATTATATTTACTGGTTAGACCCAACAACTCGAAGTTATGGCAGTTGAAATATCGCTATTTAGGTAAGGAAAAGACCTTTTCAATTGGGAAATATCCAGACGTTGGCTTAGCGGACGCACGTAAAGGCAGAGAAAATTCAAAAGCGCTGCTAGCCCAAACACCTCCTAAAGACCCTATGGAGCATAAAGCGGAAGTAAAGCGCGATGCTATCATAGAAGCAAACAACACTTTTAAGGCGGTTGCTCTCGAATGGCATAAGACTCAACACAATCAATGGAGCACATCATACGCTAAGACAGTACTCAATCGCCTTGAAAAAAATATTTTCCCTAGATTAGGAAATAGACCAATTTCTGACATCAAAACCATTGAGCTATTAAACTGTCTTAGGGAGATAGAAAAGCGTGGTGCTTATGATGTCTTAAAAAGAACTACTCAGGTTTGCGGTCAAATCTTTAGATATGGCGTTCAAACAGAAAAATGCGAGCGAGATATAGCAGCGGATTTAAAAGGAGCTTTAACCGCTCCCAAAGTAACTCATTTTCGTACGCTGGATATAAAACAATTACCTGATTTTATAAATGCCCTCAAAGCTAATAAAGCTAGAATATTTGAACGGACTAGACGTGCCGTATGGCTTTCTCTTTACACTTTTTGTAGACCGATAGAAATACGCTCTGCACGTTGGGAAGATCTAGATTTTAATACGAAGCTTTGGACAATCCCAGCGAAACGTATGAAAATGAGACGTGACCATATTGTACCCTTAAGTGCGCAGGTCATTGAAATACTCAAAGAACAGAAACAAGAAGTAGAATTATTTAATACGGAATGGGTGTTTCCTTCTCAATACAAACTTAAGAACCCTATGAGTGACGGGACGGTAAATAAAGCAATCAAACGCCTTGGTTTCGGCGATGATATGGTAGCTCATGGCTTTAGAGCGCTGGCACGCACTACGATTAGAGAGCAGTTAGACTATGATAGTGAGTCTATTGAAAAGCAATTAGCGCATAAAAGTGCTGGTGCTTTAGGGGAAGCATATGACAGAACGCAATTTTTAGATAAGCGCAAAGTTATGATGCAGGACTGGTCAGATTATATTGATACCCTGGCAGGCAATGGGAAAGTGATTGAAGGTAAGTTCGAGGCGAAGGTTTGATGGATAAATCTAGCGAAGAGAAAATATATAAACAGCATTTTCAACCTGCGGGGTGGGTACCATCCCAAGAATGTGTCAACCCCCATTTAGGAGTCCATGTTTAAAGTGAGTCAGAGC
>JABAZY010000008.1:47484-47800 GCA_018608245.1 Alphaproteobacteria bacterium
TCTTCTCCTCAGCACTATAATGTTTACGGGTTTTACGTTTAATGTCTTTAATAACACGATCTGATGACCGCTCTGTTTGTTTATGTTTCATCTTTAACTCCTATAGTTATGATGAACAAAAATCCTCTCTTAGCACAGGCTTAAATTTGTGCCATAAGCCCTGACGTCCTATAGATATTAACTTTCACATATCTGTGAAAGAAACAGATATGGTTCATTATTAAAACCAACGTCTTTTAATAACAATAATATCACCAGCTCTTGTGTCAACCCCCATTTAGGAGTCCATGTTTAAAGTGAGTCAGAGCATGCTGTT
>JABAZY010000013.1:0-634 GCA_018608245.1 Alphaproteobacteria bacterium
AACGCACCATTTTAACCGGAGACTATACGCCACAACACGCGGAGCTATTTGATCTTGTACAAAGCGGGCAACAATTGGCATTAGACTTAATTAAACCTGGTGTGCCTTGCGCAGAGGTGGATTGCGCCGTGCAAGATTTTTTTGAAAATGAAGGAACAAATGAAAGATGTTTCACAATTTTTAGAGGAAAGAATGAAACAAAATCCAATTTTAAAATAAAAAAACAGTGGAGGAATATATGTGTAGTAGTAAAGTAGAAGAAAAAAAGCCTTTAAATATATTGTTGCTAGAAGATTCTAGGGTTGACGCCCATATACTTAAAATTATGTTAAAAAATCACGTACTTTGTCAATGTAATGTCGAGCATGCTTTGAATATGCAAGAAGCAGAAGCCATTTTAAAGAGTGAGGTTGATATTGACATCATCCTTTTGGATTTAGGCTTACCAGATACGAAGGATGCGCTTGATACCTATGAAAGAATAAAGAGTATACCTCGCAAAATACCAGTCGTTGTTCTTACTGGAGAAAGCAATCAGGATCTAGCTTCTTACCTAGTAGATAATGGAGTTGAAGATTTCATTAACAAATCTGCGGCCAAGAAAAATCCCGGACAGATTTGGAGTGCAATCGAT
>JABAZY010000013.1:644-8634 GCA_018608245.1 Alphaproteobacteria bacterium
GGAGAAAAAGATATGGTTATTGAGTGGATGATGGGAGGTTATTCTGCCTAACTAAATTTAATATATACACTATAAATAGAGAAATAATTTTTGGCTGTATATTCTTTTGTGTGTCTTTACACTTGTTATTAAAGCAATCGCAATAATAAATATTGTGCTATGTTTATAAATATTTATAGTAATCAACTAGCAGAACTTACATGGAATAGAATGGCGAGGGGGAATAGATGAAGGGTGTTGTATTTACAGAACTTTTAGATATGGTTGAGGGCAAATTTGGTGAGGATATGGTTGAAGATATCTTAGATGATTGTGAACTTGAATCTGATGGTGCATATACAACTGTAGGAACTTACGATCATAAAGAGTTTATAAAAATTGTTACTGCCCTAAGCAAGCATTCTGAAATTTCTGTAAAAGACATTGTCATCCAATATGGTCATCATCTTTTTTTTCGATTTAATAAGCTCATGCCAGAGTTTTTCGAAGGGCCAAAATCTGCTTTTGAATTTTTAGAAAGCGTACATAATCATATTCATGTGGAAGTAAAAAAACTTTATCCAGATGCGGCTCTGCCATCATTTAAAACACATAGGCAGAGTAGCGATACACTCATTATGATCTACACATCTAAGTGTCCTTTTGCAGACTTTGCGCAAGGGTTAATTCAAGGCACTGCTGATTTTTATAAAGACGATATTCAAATAAAAACTGAAGATAAAAATAGTGATAGTGAATTTTGCAGAGTTTTTACGTTAACTAAGCAATGAATAAATCAGAGGAAGCAGAGAAAAAACTATCTAGGCTTAAAAAAAGGATAGTACGCGAAAAAAAGGCGCGTGCTGAAGCCGAAAAATTGCTTGAAGAAAAAAGCCGTGAAATTTATCAACTAAATCAAAAACTTCATGAAGAAGCTAGATTACTTGAAGCGACCGTTATTAATGCTAAAGATGGAATAGTAATTACCGATGCTGATTTTGATAATGATGGCCCAAAAATTATCTATGCGAACAAAGCCTTTTCTCATATTACAGGATATGACCTTGACGAACTTATAGGCCAAAATCCTAAAATGTTACAAGGGGTCGATACTGATCGCGGTGTTCTAGATAATCTAAGAGAAAGCCTTTATTCTGGACAATCTTTTCAAGCAGAACTCAAAAACTATAGAAAAAATGGAATTCCTTACTGGTTAGACATAGGCATTGTACCTGTTAAAAACGATGATGGAAAAGTTACACATTTTGCTGCTATAGAGCGCGATATAACTCAACAGAAAAATAATCAAAAAGAGCTAAAAGAGAAAAAGGAACAAGCAGAAGCAGCTAATGTGGCAAAAAGTGAGTTTTTGGCCAATATGAGTCATGAAATTAGAACACCCATGAATGCCATTATGGGGATGACTGAAATATTAAACAGTTCTGATTTGAATAAAGAACAGAAAGAAAATGTAGAAATATTGCATAACTCTAGTAGGGATTTGCTTTTTATTTTGAACGATATACTCGACATTTCTAAAATAGAAGCTGGAGAAGTAAAACTCGAATATGTTTCTTTCAGTATAAAAAAAGTTTTAGAACAAAGTGTAGAACTATTCTCAGGTATGGCTAAGGAAAAAGAAATAAAGATTGATTGGAAAATTAATAAAGAAATCCCGGAAAATATTGTAAGTGACTTAGGTCGGATTCAGCAAATTTTAAAAAACCTTATTAGTAATGCTCTTAAATTTACAGATAAAGGAACAATAGAAATTTCTGCTAAAAAAGAAAAACAGAGTAAAAACAATAAAGATATTATTTATGTAGAGGTTAAGGATACAGGAATTGGTATCCCTAAAGAAAAAATTAATCAAATTTTTGAAAAATTTATGCAGGCCGATGCTTCAGTGAATCGAAAGTTTGGTGGTACAGGTTTAGGGTTAACGATTACACAAAAACTAGTTGGGCTTATGAACGGAGAAATCGGCGTTGAGAGCAAAGAGGGTCAAGGTTCAGTTTTTTGGTTTACGCTACCCTTAGTGGAAGCCTCAAAAGAAGATACAATCATAAATATAATGCCGTATAAACAGGAATATAATGTAAACAAAAAAGAATTAAGTAAGCTACATATATTGTCAGTGGATGACCATCCCGTAAATCAGCTCTTTATTCGAAAGCTTTTAAAGAAGATCGGTATTGAAAATGTTGATCAGGCCGAAGATGGACAACAGGCATTATATAGGCTGAAAGAAAAAGATTATGATGTCGTACTTATGGACTGTCAAATGCCTAATATGGATGGTTATCAGGCAACAAAAACAATTCGTAAAAGAGAAAAAATAACAGGCAAGCATATCCCCATTATTGCTTTAACAGCAAATGCCATGGCTGGAGATAAAGAAAAATGTTTAAAAATAGGAATGGACTATTATTTAAGTAAGCCAATACGAATGCGTGATATTGTTTCTATTATTTCAAATGTGATTATAAATAAAAACAGTATGAAGTCTTAGGGCTAATGATAATAAATATAAAGAAAAGTTAGCGATAGGCAATGCAAGCACTGCTATTTTTTTCTAATCTTTTCAGTAAGTAGCTTGTTGTTATGACTTGCTTAAGAAAGCCTCCAAAATCGCAGGCCGAGAACTCAAATCTATAAAAAGGTATAATGAATGCACAAAATTGGCACATGGATTAATGTCAATGATCTCATGCAAAACAATTACAAATATAAAATTGTTGCTGCTGCTGGCGAAGGATTTGATATAGGGTTTACACCATATTTCACACCTAAAAAGATGCTGGAACTTGGCGTTTTTGAAGGAAAATACATGAATGATTGTCAGAGTGAGTTTCCCGATGATTGGTTTGAGAGTGCCAAAACTAACAAGACCCCTGATATTTCCCTCAATTATTTTAATACAAAAAGCCGCCAATCGTTGCAAGTCTGGCAGAAAAAAGAATGGATTATAGAGCCCGATCCAAGAGGGTGGTTTCAATGGTATTGTCGTTATTATCAAGGACGCAGGTTTCCTGAAATTGATAATATACAAGTAAAACGCTGGAGAGCTTTTGCGCGGCACGTTGGGCAAATTAGAGCAAATTGTGATCCTGGTAATTTTCTTTGCCGTCCACGCCAAAGGCAAGCTTTACTTCAATGGTCTTATGATCCTTTTATTTAATATAAAGATATGGAGCCCGTAATAAGGTACTGTCACGTTTACCTTGAGAGAAAAGTTAGCGACAGACTGCAAACCTGTTTTCTGAGGATTTGACTCTTCCATGGCACACTCCTGGCACAGTTGGGTTTAAAAAACAGCAATAATGTGCGATTAGTGACAGCACTTACTTCTTGCTAAGTATTTGATTTAATTGTTATAATTAGTTGTGTTTCGTTGTCGTTATTTGTCTGGACAATACTCATAGCCTGAAGGTTGTAGGTTCAAATCCTGAAACAGTAAATTTATCAAAAGAGATAAAACCACTCCTTAGATTTTTTCTACAATCTGTCGCTCAATATCTGAAATCTAAAAATTTGTAACCACCGATCAGGTACTAGAAAAATTTTGATGGCGGGGCCGCCCCCAGGGGGTGGAGTGGGCTGCTTATGCAGCGCCAGTTAGGGTTTTTCAGGCGCGGATACGAACCCATGCTATAGCAACACCAGTTCAAATCCCCAAAAGTGATTATAACTCGTGTTGCTCTAAAAGAATTTTATACCCCCAAATATGCCCCCAAAAACTTTTGCTAGGCTTAAATGATATTTTTGGTGATGAATTGTTCATTGAAATTCGCAGAAATTCGTACGAATTTGACCCCATATATTACGTATAAGTTACGTACAGAGAGAGTTAAAATCAGCTAAGTCATTGAAATAACTGGCGTCCCGTACGGGATTTGAACCCGTGTTGCCGCCGTGAAAGGGCGGTGTCCTAAACCACTAGACGAACGGGACGTGTTCGAAAACGCTCAAGATTAGGTGTTTCTATATATTCTGAGCGTAAAAATCAAGTGTTTCTTTTATAATAATGCTAATTAAAACACGGAATTATATACTGACGCAATATACAAAATGCACCCCTAAGCCCTACTATGCAATGCTTTGCATTAAAGGTCGGTAAGCCCCGAGTATTTTGACTGATTGATATGTTCTGGAAGACGCGGTTTTCCGCGGTTTCATGGCAGTGCTTGCAGTCTGTCGCTAACTTTTCTCTAGAAGCTAACGTGATAGTACCAATAAATTATACTTTTCTTGATTTTTATCAAATATCACTCGATTCACTTATGGTCTCCTTCTCTTGTAGATAATATGAAGCTTACTGGAAAATTAATAACAGAAGGAATCATACCCTTCTTCCCCAAAAAAGACTGCCTTAACAGCCGTCCGATTCCGCGCATATGGATTCTCATTGGTGTTAATCATTTTTTTCGTTTTTATAGTAAAAAAAATGGCATTGTAGAGCTTATTGGCGAGGCGGAAGCTGATAACCAAGAAATAGAAAACGGTAATATTCACTTTGCTAATGATATTACAAATTTTTTAGAGCAAGTTGAAACCTTTGACGTTTTTGACAGGCTTATAATTATTGCCATCCCTAAAATATTACATGAACTGAACATCAGTTTTAGCAAGCTAGTAGAAAATAAAATTGTTGCTGAAATATACAAAGATTTAACTGGTTTTAAAGAAGAAAATTTAAAAGAAGAATTGAATAAAATTCTCTGGTTCTAGTTATTTATCAGAACATAGTTTTTTCTTAGCACACTCATACGTACAACAATCTGCTTTTCTGCACTCCCCTGGCATTGCGGAACAATGCCCACACGTGTAAGCGACTAGGCTTTCAAAATCATCAATTGTTACCTCTGATCCATTCACCTTAACACCCAAAGGTTTTAACTGTCCCAACGCTCTAGAAAAAGTTTCAGCCTTCATACCTAAACGACTTGCCGCTAAAGATTTATCGTAAGGAAAAGTAAAGGTGCCTCCCTTCCCTTGCATATGGGCAGAAATTTGTAACAATAGGCATCCCACTCGTTGAGGCGTACTCATTAATGCCATATGCTCATTCTCTAACCATAAATGCCCCATTTCATCTGACATCATGCGCATAAGCGATGCTCTTAAATTAGAGTCTTTCTGCACTTTTTCTTTTAATATCAAGGCTGGTATTTCTAGTAATATAGCATCTTCAACAATATGCGCTGAAAATGGATACTGGGCATTACCAAAAAGAGCCGTCTCACCAAATACATCATCCTTTATTAAAAGAGACACAATAGATTCTTCACCTTCTGGCGTTTCTCTATGCAATTTAACACATCCCTCAATGATAATAAAAAAATGCTCTGCATTATCACCATGTATGAAAAGCGCTGATTTTTTTTTATATTCTTTGATTTGGGATTTAGAAATAATCTCAACAATAAGATTCTCATCCATATTCGTTAAAAATGGATGGTTTTTGAGATAATCTTCATATCTATTTTTATCTAATGCCAATGTATAATAGCCTTGTAAGAACATAAGAAATGTACCGTTAACATACCCGTAAAGGCTAATTTTGTACAATCCTATATAATTGATAAAAATCAAACACTTAAAAGATATTCTCCTTATTATCTCAAGAAATTAGGAAATATTAAATGTATAATAGAAAACATAATCAGCCCCATTTCGTTATTCAAGAACATGAGGCAAGACAGCATCATTATGATTTAGGGCTTGAAATCAACAGTCAATTAATTATGTGGCTCATTCCTAAGGAGTTGTCCGAGAAGATTAACGAAAAGCATCTAGCTCTCAGAACAAAGAACCAACCATTATTTTTCTTAAATTTTGAAGGTGTCATGCCCGAAAATGAATATGACGCAGGAAAGATTAAAATATTCGATAAAGGAACTTACGAACCCGCCTTAGAAGACAAAACAATAGCCGAAGGCCTCAAAGCAGGTGCTATAAAGTTTAACCTTCATGGTCACAAATTTAAGGGAAATTATGTACTTGCCATGATGGATGAACCCAATGGCCAAGAAAAATGGCTTATCTACAAAACTGAAAGTTAATATATTGCACTCTCTAATTATCATTTTATCAACGTTATTATTAACTGCATGCGCTGGCGTTTTACCTGTCCCTGGCGGTTCAGACACGACCAATAAATCTTTCTATATCTCAAAAGGCGATATGAAAGAGCGTATTGAAAAACTGAAAATAGGTATGAGTAAAGATAAAGTTTTTTCAACATTAGGACGTAACAAAGAGGAGCTTGTTTTGCTAAACAGAGAACAGCTTGTTACAGCTCTTTTTGGAGGAGATAAACCCGCATCAAATAATTGGAATGGTAGTGGTATTATAAATGATAGATATTTCATTCAATCTCTATCTGGCTATCGTTTGAACTATAAAATTATAAAACGAAAGCACGGGATCAAAAACCCTATCACCGTCCAAACAGATCAAGTCGGATTCGACTATTCAGCTATTCTCATCTTTCAAAACGACTATTTATATGAAAAACCAATCATTTCTGGTGGTGTGATTGATAATTCATCTAGCAAAACACTCTTTGATTTTATCACACCTGGTATGGTTATGAGAGGAACTGGCTTATAGGGCATTTAGAACGTTAGGGATCATATCAACAATATCTTCTGCCACTAACCCCTTGCCGAACTCATACGCACATTCCCCATGTATCCATGTCGTTGCCATACACGCTTCAAAGACAGGCATTTTTTGAGCAATCAAGCCACCTATCATACCAGCCAAAACATCGCCACTACCTGCTGTCGCTAAAGTGGGCGGCGCATGGTGGTTAATAAAATATTTTCCATTAGGGCAGGCAATAATAGTTTCTGCTCCCTTTAAAACAATATGAGCGTTTATATTATTAGCTGCACTTAAAACCCTCTCTAACCTTGTTCCTAGCAACTCAGGGAAGGCTTTATCAAACTCTCCATCGTGAGGAGTTAAAATATAATTAGGAGACAGTTTATTTGGCAATTTTTTTAAAGCATCAGCATCAAGAATAGTTGTAATATTTGATTTGTAATCAGGTTTGATTGGTAAACCACCACACCCATATATTTTAACATTCACTTTGTGATGAAACCATTGTAAATCATTCCTAACCATAATATGCGCGGGTAAAGCAACTCTATACACATTGGCTATTTCTTTATTCGCCAATACAGTTACAAGCCCTGCCCCCATTCTAGTACAAGCACTTGCTGCTAATCGCGTTGCCCCCGTTAATTCATCAGCACCATATATTAAGACCCAGCCATAGTCGTATTTATGAGTTTCTTTTACCTTTTCAGGTAATAAATGTCGCCATAAATCAGGGCTATTCTCTTGCATATACTATGAATTCTCTATTATCTAAGCCGCTTTAAGAAAACATTCTTTCGCCTGTTTACCCTTTTGATAGGTATCATATATCATTATAGATATTTTGAGATCACCAAGATTGTCTTCAATTAAAGGTTCAACATCATCCCATGATAGCCCACCAACACCAGTAGCTATTTTAGGTAAAGCTATTGAGGTAATACCTTCTTTTTCAATGATGCTACGTAACTCTTTAAGGGCATGATTAACATTTTTTATAGAAGCTTTACCAGGGTTTGATTTCATATCTAATGCCGCCTCTTGCGTCATTAGATTAATGATTATTTTCTCTGGTCCAGCCCATAGCCATGCTCCACCCGCTTTAGGGTTATATTGATGGCAATAATGTCTAAAATCTTTCGCCATTGAGGGGTAATTCTCACGAAGGGTTAGAGCTAACCCTTGATTGAAATGATCAAATGGCGCAATACCATGTGCAATTGCCTGTGCTTTACTTAAAAGGATATCCCCTTGAACTTTAGTAATCATAATTTGACCTCATTGTTAAAATTTATCTGTTCATTATTATAATTTTTATCGAGAATAGAGCCTTGATATAAATCAAATATAATCATAATTACGTTTCTCTCGCAGACTTCCAAAAACTTATTTTAAATTG
>JABAZY010000026.1:0-3068 GCA_018608245.1 Alphaproteobacteria bacterium
CAGAGGGATTTTAACCTACAATCTTCGGGTGGACAACCTGATGGGCTCAAGCACAAAGCTTTTTAAAACCAGAGCTCTAAGAAAACTCAAAAAATATTTGGCACACTCACGGATTGTGGAAAATGCCGGACCCTACCCACCCCCTAAGGGCAGCACCGCCATCAAATTCTTTCAGGTATCTAATGACTGGTTACAAATTTTTAAGTTTTAGATATTGAGCGACAAACCGTAGCTTTATGTGGTTAGGATTTTACCTAATTGGATAATTCCTTCTTATCGGAAGTAAACCCGCGATACGTATGGTCATAATGTCATTGTTCATGGCAAGGCCTTGAATCAGTTGTGTGATTTGTGATTGTGAAAGTAAGTGAAAATTGGGGGAATAACAAGACAATAAGCGACATTTTGTAGGGACCGTTGCACTGTTTTGTTACACTCCGCTGTTACAATTTGGTGAGGCGTTTTGGGGAATATTCTCTTGCACACCGATTACCGAGGGGTGTGCTCACTATCAGACGCACACTCTGTTTTTTTCCTTTTAAATCGCGCGTTTCAGACGTTTTTAAACAAATGCGAATAAAACTTCCTATCCTCATAAAAAGTCAAAAACACGCAAATCGTTGATGAGAGCCATAAGTCATCTTGCCCGGTACAAGGTTGCCCTTTTATTGATCCTGACGAAGCTTCCTACAGAGTGTCGTTTTGGATTGTGGATTTTCGGTAAGTTGTTTAACCTGATCGTAGAAACGGTAAAAGTCGTTTCCGACCCAAAGCAGACATTAATTTACTGTTATAAAATTTGGTCACACATTTTTGAAGATGTTTTAATAGGCAATGTTTTTCTTGTATTTCATATTTCTATTTGATAGCTGTAGATAATGGACTTTAGGAAATTTATATCAGTATGGGCTTTATTGGCTTTAATGCTTGGGCAAGTTACTCTTGCTCAACATAGTGCGTCACATATTGATCATGGTTTTTCTCAAGAAATAACAGTTTCTCAAAGTACTAATGACGAACACCAGCACGATAAAGATAATAAGAAGCATGAATGCCCTGAATGCTTACTGACTAAATCATTACAGGCGGCTTTTTATAATACTCCAGTTACTTTGGCTTTTGTTTTACAATCAGAAGTTCCACTTCCTCAGCAGTATTCTTTCGCAACTGTTGTAAACCGTTATAATTCAAACTCCCCACGAGCACCGCCCGTAACTCTTATCTAACTCAAAAACTTTAATTTTATAAAATTTTATTAGATAAGAAAGGGCATATCCATGTCTAAAAAACTCCTATTGGCGGCTAGTGCGGCCGTATTATTAAACGTATCTCCTGCTTTAGCGGCAAGTGATGCAGACCTAGAAGCTGTTAAGGCCGAAATTCAATCCATGCGTGATGCGTATGAAAGTAAGATTGAGCAACTAGAAAGTAAGCTTGAAACTCTCGAAACCAAGCAAGAACAGGCATCTAAAAATGTTGCCTCCACTGAACGAGCGGCTGGAGATACAACAGCTTCTGCTCCTGCTACATCTCAAAGAAGTATTAGAGATACGAGCTTTAACCCTGCTGTTGGTATTATTCTGAATGGTAAATATAACAATTTTTCTGAAAAAGAAGGCGACATTGCTGGCTTTGCGATTGGCGAAGAAGGTGAGCGTGGCAAAGAAGGCTTAGGCATTGATGAAACAGAAATAAATTTTTCTGCGAGTGTTGATGATAAGTTCCGTGGCTCTGCTACTATTGCTCTTCATGAGCATGAAGGAGAAACTGAAGTTGAGGTTGAAGAGGCTTATGTTGCAACAACAGCTCTCCCTGCTGGAGTTGAAGTAAAAGCTGGGCGTTTCTTTTCTGAGCTTGGGTACTTAAACTCTCATCATGGTCATTCAGATGATTTTGCAGATCGTCCACTTCCTAACCGTGCGTTCCTCGATAATAATTATGGGGATGATGGGGTGCAGGTCTCTGCTGTGCTTCCAACGCCTATTTATACCGAAGTTGGTGCAGGTGCTTTCCGTGGGGATGATAATCCTGCTGGAGGGGCTGATGGTAATGATATTGGCGCATGGACGGCTTATGGTCGTGTGGGTGGTGATGTTGGTGACCAGACAAGCTGGCGCGTTGGACTATCAACTTTACAAGCAGATAGCATAAGCCGTGATGCAAATGAAGATGAAGTCAACTTTAGTGGTGATAGCAGTTTATACATTGCAGATGCACGCGCCGTTTTCGCTCCAACTGGTAATAATGCCAATCAAGAAATTATCTTCCAAGGTGAGTACTTTATGCGTGATGAAGATGGAACGTATGAGGATAGCGATGCAGGTACAGGCGCTATTAATTATGATGATAGCCAAAGCGGCTGGTACGCTCAAAGCGTCTATAAGTTTCACCCTCAGTGGCGCGCAGGTGCTAGATACAGCCAACTTTATGCAGGCGATGTTCCTGCAGGTTTAGTTGGCAGTGCCTTGGATGATGGTGGCCATAGTCCTTGGGCAGCAACAGCCATGGTTGATTGGACGAATAGTGAATTTTCACGCGTTCGTGCCCAATTTAGTCGTGAGGAAGTTGCCGAAGATCAAGAAGACAATCAATTCACATTGCAGTACATCATGAGCCTTGGCGCACATGGTGCACATAACTATTAAGGGGTAATGAAATGAAAAAATTATCTTTAATGATATTAGGTTTGGGGATGCTGGTTGCGTCCCCAACATCCGCCTCCGCAAAAACTAATATATTTGCTTGCGCCCCTGAATGGGGTGCGTTAGCACAAGAAATTGGTGGCGATAAAGTTGATGTTTATACCGCGTCCAATGCTAATCAAGATATTCATCATATGCGTGCAAAGCCAAGTTTATTAGCGGCTATGCGTAAAGCGGATATGGTGATTTGTAGTGGTGCGTCATTGGAGATTGGCTGGCTCCCTATATTGCTTAACAAAGCAGGAAGTAACCAAGTACAAGAAGGAGGCATAGGGTCAATTATGGCTTCTGATTATGTGCCACTTTTAGATCAGATGCGACAAGTTGATCGTTCTATGGGTCATGTTCATCCTGAAGGTAACCCTC
>JABAZY010000026.1:3078-4093 GCA_018608245.1 Alphaproteobacteria bacterium
CACTTAGACCCTAATAATATAGTTATTATATCAAAAGTGATTGCCGACAGACTATCCGAAATAGATATTCCTAATTCCAGTATCTACCAAAATAAACAAAGCTCTTTTGATACAAATTGGAAGCAGGCCATCACGCAATGGGAAACACAAGCTGGTGGTTTAAAGGGCGCAAAGGTTGTGGTGTATCATAAAAGCTGGACGTATTTATTAAACTGGCTCGGTATGGAAGCGGTCGCTTCGTTAGAGCCCAAACCAGGCATACCTCCCAATGCGTCTCATCTTGAAAAAGTGCTTCAAGATATTCAAGGCAAAAAAGTGAAGGCTATATTAGTTGCACCCTTTGAAAATGAAAAAGGAGCAAAATGGTTATCTGAAAAATCGGGAATTCCTATTATAAAGCTTCCATTTACTGTGGGTGGCAATAGTCAATCAACTGATTTAAAGACCATGTTTGACGATACAATTAAACGATTAAAATAATGGAAAACTTAATCAACATAATATCTTTACTTGCTCCAGCTTTCGTAGCTGGGGCGCTTATATCTCTTGTGCATGTACCGTTGGGGCAAGAGGTACTGAAACGAAATATCATCTTTCTTGATTTGGCAGTAGCGCAGTTTGCAGCATTAGGGATGATAGCGTTTCAAACATTTATTATCGTTGATGAGTATAGTCTTTTAGCTGGCTATGGACGATTAGGGGCGGGGTTAGTTGCTGCTATTCTATGCGCCATTATATTCCATTTTCTTGAAAAGAGGTCAGGGCAATACCAAGAAGCCTTAATTGGCTGTGCCTTTGTTTTAGCTGCCTCTATGGGGCTTTTACTAGTGGCTAATAGTCCGCATGGAGGCGAAGAAATTAAAGATATTCTCGAAGGGCAAGTTCTGTGGATAAGCTGGGGACATATACTATTTGTTGCGCCAATATTTGTGGCTGTTTATATAGCTTGGATGTTTTTTAAGAATAAGAGATCATTTTTATTCTACCCTCTCTTTGCAATCACAATCCCATTTTC
>JABAZY010000026.1:4103-5313 GCA_018608245.1 Alphaproteobacteria bacterium
GGCGTGTATCTTGTTTTTGCGAGTTTAATTTTTCCAGCTCTAGCCGTTGCAAAACTGACATACCATAAAATCACTATAGGAATTTTAATATCCGTATTAGCTTACTTTTTTGGCTTACTATGCTCATATTTATTTGATTGGCCTGCTGGTCCTGCCATTGTTCTATTGTTATCTATTTTAAGCTTCTTATTTTTCTATTTTAAAAAGTAATCGAATTAACCTTCAAATGCAGGACGCTATAAATTTAATAAAACTTGAATGACCGCTTTTGGCCTAAAGACTAAAAAATGAAAAATATATTATTTGTATGTGGTCAGAATAAATTGAGAAGCCCAACTGCTGAAACTGTGTTTGCATCAAGATCTGACTGGAATGTAAGATCAGCAGGGTTGAAAAATAACTCTGATGTGCAGATAGGGGCTGATGATGTCGAGTGGGCTGACTACATCTTTGTCATGGAGAACATCCATAAGAAGAAGGTACAAGAAAGATTCAGAACAACACTAAACAAACAAAAGGTCATTTGCCTAGGAATAGCAGATAACTATGGATACATGGATGAGGGGCTAATTAATCTTCTTGAGGCAAAAGTTCCTAGTCTCGTTAAATAAGTCCGCTTTTGGCTGGTATCCGACCCAAAGCGGACGTTCAATATTCGCGTGTAATATTTGAAGATAATTACCTAAAATTTTAACTATTCCTTAGGGTGAATTAAGGTATTATATTAAATGAATACAGGAGTATTTTATATAATAAAAACAGAGGAGTAGCCTCGCTTAAATGCCTAACTTTACACTAACGCTAGATTTGAGCGCGCTATATGCGTCTATGGCACCCAGTTTTGAGGTGTTGGTTGATGGTGTGTTAGAGGCTAGTTTTAGCGTTACGAGCAGTTATTCTGCCACAGATTACAGCTTTAGCTCAGTGAGCGCCGTGCCCTCCATTCAGTTAAGATTTAAAGATGACTTTAGCGAGGGTGGACGCTCCGTCCTGATTAATGACGTGCGCATTAATGGTGTGAGCGTAGCGGGTACAAGCATCGACAAAGGCATGTTACTCCAACAAGAATTAGCAAACATTGATACCGCATCTGAGAGTGCTAGCTTTGGCGTTATCCTACCAGATGGCGGAACCTTCGCAGTCGCAGCCCCCACAATTGCCAGCTTTGGTGGTGCTACCTTAACAGGAACGGCGGGGCAAGATTTATACC
>JABAZY010000026.1:5323-8557 GCA_018608245.1 Alphaproteobacteria bacterium
CTTGGTGGCGATGTGGTTGATAGCGACTTAGAAGTGATTGATGCGCTTGCGGGTAATGACGTGGTGCGTGGTCATGGAAACGACGATGCTATCTTTCTACGCGCAGGTAACGACCGTGCCTATGGTGGTGGTGGTAACGATACACTTGTTGGTGGGACGGGGGATGATTTACTCAAAGGTGATGATGGCGATGACGCACTTTGGGGCGAGGAAGATAATGACCGTCTATCGGGTGGTAACGGTGATGATATTCTCTACGGTGGTATAGGTGATGACAAGCTTACAGGTAATAACGATGATGACACGTTGTATGGTGAAGAAGGTGATGATGTTCTAAACGGCGGAAACGGCATAGACTTCCTCTACGGTGGTGCTGACAATGACACGCTTTACGGTGGCCTTGGTAACGACACTATGGAGGGTGGCACAGGCGATGACCGTTTGATTGGTGGTAACGGCGATGACAATATGATCGGTGAAGTCGGCGAAGATAGACTAGATGGTGGGCGCGGTAACGACACCATTGATGGTGGCGCGGATGACGATTTACTTTTAGGTCGTGATGGTGATGATACCTTAAGCGGTGGTACGGGTAACGACACACTGTTTGATGAAGATGGTGACGATACATTGAATGGTGGCGATGGTGATGACTTCCTCATTGGTGGTGCGGGCGCAGATACCTTAAACGGTGATAATAACAGTGACATCCTTCATGGGCATGGTTTGAATGCTAATGATATAGGTGCTATTTTACGGGCGAATACGGGTGTGGTTTTTAACGCAGAGACCAATAGTTTTTATCAGTATGTAACAACAAACGTTAATCATGCGACTGCAAAAGCCGCAGCAAATACAACTATTTTAAATGGTGTGGCGGGGCATCTAGCAAATATTACTAGCGCGACTGAAGATGCTTATTTGAATAATCTAGGTCTTACAAATTTAGGGACAGATTTCATTTGGACAGGTGGAAGTGATGAAGGCAACGAAGGTGTTTGGACGTGGCAAGGTGGTGCAGAAGCTGGCCTACAATTCTGGCAGGGTGATGAAACTGGTAACCCAACCAATAATCAATATACAAATTTTTTAGCCAATAATCCGCAAGGGGGGACGGCTGAAAATGTAAGTGTTTTAATTACAAATTCAGGAACGCCTTCACAGAATACGCAATGGGCAGATCAAGTTTCTACTACTACTAATTACTATATTATTGAGTGGGACGTTGGTTTGATGTCAGATGATAACGCCATTGATACACTTAATGGCGGTGCAGGTGATGATGTGCTGTACGGTTATGGAGGGAATGATATTCTTCAAGGTGGTGCGGATAATGATTTAGTCCTTGGTGGTGATGGTGATGACAATATAGATGGTGGTGCGGGTAATGATTCCCTTTATGGTGGTAATGATGACGATACGATTACAGACACCAGTGGCAATAATTTAATCGATGGTGGTTCTGGTAACGATACAGTAACGGCGGGTAGTGGTGATGACATTATATATGGCGATGGTAGTACTGACCGTAATGCATTAATTGATAATATTCTTTCAGCAAATACAGGCGTTGTTTATAGCGCTGCGGCTGATAGTTTTTACCAATTAATCACAGCAGGTACGAATTATATAACAGCCAGAGCAAATGCATTGGCTACAACAATTAATGGAGTTGGTGGACATTTAGCCAATATCACAAGTGCAGGAGAAAATTCATTTCTTGATAATTTAATTGTTGCAGATACATGGATTGGTGGAAGTGACTCTGCGGCTGAGGGGGTATGGATTTGGGAAGATGGTCTAGAATCAGGTATGCAATTTTGGGCAGGTGCTGCGGCAGGATCATCTGTTGGTGGTTTCTATGAAAATTGGGCTGGAGGAGAGCCAAACAATAGTGGTGGAAATGAAGATCACGTTACTATTAGAACAAATGGTACTTGGAATGATCTGAGAGGAACGAACAGCAGGGACTATGTTATTGAGTGGAGCGCTGATACTCTATTGCAATCAGCTGCCGCAGGTGATGACATTATTAATGGTGGTGCAGGTGATGACGTAATTTATGGAGACTTTAATTCTGGATCTACACCTTCTTCTTCACAAGGGTGGTTTTACCAATATTATGATTTAGCATCAGCACCGAGCAATCTTGCAACGGCTGGCTTTACACTTAATGGTGGTAAAGACAACACAAATGCAGCGGATGCGGCAGGTATCACACAAGATACGGATCCCTCTATTTTTGATGGAACAAGTAATTATGCGTTGAAATTCACAACTGTTTTAACGGTAACCACTGGAGGAACTTACACTTTCACAACAAGATCAGATGACGGTAGCCAACTTTATTTAGATGGTGTTCAGATCGTTGATAATGACGGTTTACACGGCGCTGTTACCGTGACAAGTGCCGGGCAGGTACTGGCGGCAGGGACATATACTTTAGAGGCAACATTCTTTGAAAGAGGCGGTGGTGAGGTTATGGATGTAGCTATGTCTGGCCCAGATACGGGTAATGTTTTTGTTAACTTAGAAAATTATGCTGACGTCAGTAGTCCTTTCAAAGCAGGCCCTCTATCAGATGGTGATGACATCATTTCTGGTGGTGCTGGAACAGATATATTATATGGCGGTGGTGGTAGTGATTACTTTGTTTTTGAGTCAGCAAGTGCCTTTGTTAATACAGATACAATCATGGATTTTTCGTCTATTGATGGTGACGCACTAGATATTAGCGATTTAATAGTGGGAGTCTTCTCTGGAACAATTACAGACTATGTTAATTTTTCTGCGAGCGGTGATGACACATTAGTTCAAGTAGATAGCAATGGAACAACTGGTGGAACAATTTATCAGACCATTGGGCTTTTAGACGGTATAACAGGATTAGACGAAGTAACATTTTTCAATGATGGAAACATTATAGTCTAACGCTAAAGATGATCACTTTGGTGGGATTTTAATATAAGATATCATCAACATTTGAGAACTCTGATACAATAATGTCCGCTATTGGCCGTTCCCAACATTTATATTCAGTGTAAAGAATTGCTATGAACACTTGAGTGAATTGCCTTATATATTTTTTTATCTATCAGATTAAAGTTTATAACAGCATCAAAAAGAGGGGTTTTTTGTATTTTGTACTTGTTATATAATTCATCCACCTTGATTACTTCCTGCTCTGCTAATCCTAAGAATATTAAAAAGCGTCTATGCGCCCTAGAATAATAA